>JACQFX010000028.1 GCA_016199835.1 Nitrosomonadales bacterium
ACTCGGCGCTTGACGACAAAACGCCGGATGAGTTCTACTACGACAACCTGCCTGCAATGCAAAAAGCAGCGTAGGGATTAACCGCAAGGCGTCCACTTAAAAAATGGAAAATACTGTCCAACCAAGCGGAGCCACTTCTGGGGCAGCGGTACTCGGGGATGGGTCAGCGGGGAATAAGTGGAGAGGTGCGTAATGTTTGATGACGGCTCGTTCAGTTCCACATCGTTCAGTGTCGGGTCTTGGGCATTAAGCGTAGTAGCTGCGGTAACTCGGATAGTTAAGATCGCGTTCGCATATTCCGCCCGAGCAATGGAGTTTTCGTTTAGGGTGCGAAAATGATCACTCTAGTGGGCACCAGGAAATTGAGATTCTTGCAGGCCAAGAGAGTGTGTAGTTTTTCCAGGCTTGCGCGATCAGCCGCCTATCAGCAGCAGGCTCGCTCAATGCAATTCAAGAGGGTTATGTAATGGATATAGTCAATGAAAAAACCAGCGCCTACATCACGGTGTCTTTCCTGGACAAGAACGGTGCGCCAGCGGTGCCGACATCCATCACTTATAGTACGCGCTGCCTATCTACCGGCGCTCAAATAAAAAACGCCATCAACGTGACTCCGGCTGCCTCCATCCAGATCACCCTGGATGCTCTCGATAACGCAATCCAGGCGGCGCAGAATCCGTCCGAGCTGAAGCTGCTGACTGGTTGGGATTTAACTGAAAAAGAGGAGTGGCCAACAACAACGGCCAGCTGATTGAGAGCCGTTAACTGATGCGGAGTGGGGTTAACGGTATGTTCGGGGTTGGACGTTAAAATTGCCTTTACACTGTGCCAAATACTTCGCAAATCAGTGCCAAATTGCGCGCGCGCTTACAACAAGATGAAAAACAAAAAGGTTAGCGGAGTACGCTAACCATATGTTTTTTGGTAGGACGTGCCAGATTCGAACTGGCGACCAACGGATTAAAAGTCCGCTGCTCTACCGGCTGAGCTAACGTCCCACATTCCTAAAAGGAAGGGCGCATTATACGGATTTACCTTGCAGTGTCAACGCAATGGGGCGTCTTAGAGGCAGCGATAGTGCGTGGGATCAGCCAGCCCTGCGGCCTCAAAGCCTGCACGTCGCAGGCGGCATGAATCGCACACACCGCAGGCCCGGCCTTCTTCATCGGCTTGATAACAGGATACCGTCGAGCCGTAATCCACACCGAGTTGCACGCCGAGTTTGACGATGTCCGCCTTGGACAGATGCAGCAAGGGGGCATGCAGCGTAAGGCGCTTGCCTTCGACCGCCGCCTTGGTGGCAAGATTGGCCATCTGCTCGTATGCAGCGATGAATTCCGGACGGCAATCAGGATAGCCTGAGTAGTCCACCGCGTTCACGCCGATGAAAATATCCTGCGCATGCAGCACCTCCGCCCAGGCCAGCGCCAGCGACAGCATGATGGTGTTGCGCGCGGGAACATAGGTGAGCGGAATACCCTCGCCCGGCTGCTGCGGCACGGCAATATCGGGATCGGTGAGTGCGGACCCGCCGAAGGCCGTGAGATCAATGTGGATCACGCGGTGCTCGAGCGCCCCCAGCTCGCGCGCGACACGCTGTGCCGCTGCCAGTTCGGCATGGTGGCGCTGGCCGTAATCCACACTCAAGGCATGGCAGACATAGCCTTGGCTGCGCGCCAGCGCCAGTACCGTCGCGGAATCCAGTCCGCCGGATAACAGAACTACTGCATTCTTCATTTTCCGCGCTGCTCGCCCCATAACAATTTATGCAACTGCACTTGCATGCGCACCGGCAAATGATCGCGCAATATCCAGTCCGCCAGATCCGTCGGCGACAATTTCCCCTGTACGGGGGCAAATAACACGGCGCATTTTTTATCCAGCGCGTGCTCGCTCATCACTTGTTTTGCCCAGACGTAATCTGCCTCATCGCACAGCACGAATTTTATTTCGTCGTGCGCATTCAGCACAGCAAGATTGCCCCACAGATTTTTTTCCATCTCGCCGGACGCAGGCGTCTTGATGTCCAGCACTTTCATCACGTGCGCGTCCACCCCGCTCACGTCCAGCGCGCCGCCGGTTTCCAGCGACACCTCGTAACCCGCATCGCACAAGGCTTGCAGCAGGAGCAGGCAGTCTTTCTGCGCCAGCGGTTCGCCGCCGGTGACGGTCACGTAGTGTGCGCGATGGCGCGCGACTTCAGCAAGTATTTCAGGAAGCGTCATGTTCTGCCCGCCGCTGAAAGCGTAAGCGGTGTCGCAATAGGTGCAGCGCAGCGGGCAGCCGGTCAGGCGTATGAATACCGTAGGCAAACCGACGCGGCTGGTCTCACCTTGCAGGGAATAAAATATTTCGCTGATGCGCAGCGCGCCAACTGACTCGTCATGCATATAGCACTACTACTGGGGAGTAGCCAGACGCTTCCTGGCTTCGGCGGCCGCTTCGCTGCCGGGGTATTTGGCGATGATCTTGTTGAGGGTCTTCCTGGCTGTATTCACCGCCTTGAGTTCCTGCTGGCAATTCGCAACCCCCAGCATCGCATCGGGCGCTCTGGGGCTGAATGCATACTTGTCCGCCAGCAGTTGATAAGCAGGCAGCGCGCTCTGGTAATCCTTCAATGCAAAGTAAGCGCTGCCCATTTCATAACTGGCATTGGGCGCATATACCGAGTCGGGAAATTTTTTCAGGAATTCCTGCAATGCCGCGACGGCCTCCTGATGTTTGCCTGCCTTGAACAGGCCGTGTGCCGCTTCATACGCGCGGTTTTCCATTACGACTTCATCTTCCACAGCCGGGGCGCTGACGACATCGGAAACTTTATCCATCTTGGGCGCGGGTGCCGCTGGGGCCGCCGCTTCTGCCGACTCGAAATGGCGCAAACGCGTGTCCAGATCTATGTAGAAATCCTTCTGCCGCTTTTCCGCATCCTGCAGATTGTGCACCAGCTCTTCATTCTGGCCGCGCAGATTGCGCAACTCCGCATTCTGCGCATCGATCTGCGATTGCAGGTCGAGCAGCGTGTGTGTCTGCTGCTTGTCGGTTTCTGTCTGCTGCTGATTGAGGTCTAGCTGCTGCCGATTAATCTCGGCCTGTTGCTTGCCGGCTTCTTCCAGGCTGGAAACGCGCGCTCCGACTTGCTGGACTTGTTGACGTGCCTCGTCGTCGCTGAACAGGCCTGCATGGGCCTGCCCCCCGGCGACACACATTCCCGCAAACAACAAGGCGCGCAGTTTCACATTAACGTGAAACTCGCGTAGCGAGACTCTGTCCCCCTCGCCCTTCGGGAGAGGGATGGGGAGATGGGAACGGGCATCGCTATTTATCATCTGATGCAGTATTTCTATGTCCGTTACTGGCCGTAGTTCAGATCGGTGCGACGATTCTGCGCCCACGATGCTTCGTCATGCCCGGTCGCCCTGGATTTCTCTTCGCCATAACTGATCGCTTCAACCTGGCTGTCATTGACGCCACCCGCCTCCAGCATTTTCTTCACGCCATCGGCGCGGCGCTGCCCCAGCGCGAGGTTGTATTCGTCGCTGCCGCGCTCATCGCAATTACCTTCCAGACGCACTTTGCGAGCGGTATGACTGCTCAGGTACTGGGCGTGCGCCTCCACTATGGGCTTGTCGGCATCCTGCACGACAGACACATCAAACGGGTAATACACGCTGCGCTTTGCCAGTATGCTGTGCGGGTCATTCAAGGGATCGATCGCGATCACAGGAGCGGGCGCCGGGGCGGCGGGTACTGCGGGCGCGGGTGCAGGCACCACTTCTACAGCTTTAGGCGGCTCGACAATCGGAGCCGGCTGGTTTTCCACGACGGCAGGTTTCTGGCTGGCGCACGCGGCCAGCAAGCTCGTTAATAATGCACTGATCAAAAGTTTTTTCATGACTGGTCCTTTTCTCAAGATTATTATTTCAGGAAAGGTCCCCACGTCGGCTCGCGTATATCTCCGGCCTGTGGAAACATTTTTTGCTTGACCCTGCCATCGCTGGACACGGTGGCCAATATACCACGCCCCTGCGCCTCGGTGGCGAACAGGATCAGCTTGCCATTGGGTGCAAAGCTCGGCTTCTTTTCCCAGCCGCCGTTAGTCAGCAACTGCATTTGTCTGGTTTCAAAATCCTGCTCGGCAATGTAAAAACGTCCGCCTTCCAGATGCGCAAAAACGAAGCCCTTGCCGTCCGGACTGTAACGCGGCGAAAAGTTATTGCCCCTTTCGAAAGTCAGGCGCACCGCCGCGCCGCCATCCACGGACATGCGGTAGATTTGCGGGGAGCCGCCGCGATCCGAAGTGAACAGAAGGTATTGTCCATCCGGCGAAAAATTCGGCTCGGTATCTATCACGCCGCTGAAAGTGATGCGGCGCAAATCGCTGCCGTCCGGACGCACCAGATAGATGTGCGAGCCGCCGTCGCGCGTCAGCACGATGGCAAGCTGCCTGCCATCCGGCGACCAGGCGGGTGCGCTGTTGCTGCCGCGAAAATCCGCCACGAGTTTGCGCTGATTGGTGAGCAGCGACTGCACATACACCGCCGCATGGCCATGCTCGAAACTCACGTAGGCGAGGTGGCTGCCGTCCGGCGACCAGGCGGGCGACATGATGGGTTCGTTAGCCGACAATATCGTTTGCTCGCCATAACCATCGCTGTCCGCCACCACCAGGCGGTGATTCTTCCCCTGCCGATTTACGTAGGCGATGCGCGTGCTGAACACGCCCGCATCGCCCGTCAGTTTCTCAAAGATCGCATCCGCGATGCGATGTGCGATAGCGCGCAACTGGTCGCTCCTGGCCGACACGGCCTGACCGAGCAACTCCGTTTGCCTGACGGAATCCAGCAAGCGGAACTTGACCGCGACCCGCCCATTGCCCTGATCCTCGACGCTGCCTATGGCCAGCGCATCCGTCCCGGTCCAGTCGGCATACACCACATCGCGCGGCTCGTGTGGCGTCTTCCCCGCAGTAGATACCAGCCGGAACAATCCGCTGCGCACGAGATCGTCCGACACGATGCCGCTGATGTTTAGCGCCAGCTTCTCCTCGCCCGCGAACGGCACGATGGCGATCGGTATCTGATGCTCGCCCGCCCCGGTGATTTCGATATTCAGAGCCGCGCGCGCAGGCAGTGCCGCGCCCAACAAAATCAGCAAACCAATAAAACGCAGCAACTTCGATCCTCTCATTTACTCTTCCTTCGGCGTAAAGGTGAGATGCAATTCACGGAAATACTTGAATAGCGACACATCCTGCGGCAAGGGCAAAGGCTGCGCTTTCATGATGGCGCGCTCCACCGCCTCGTCATAAGCCGTACTTCCGCTCGACCGGGTTCGCCTGGCGCTCAATACCGAACCACCGGGCAACAGGGTCACATCGAACTCCACCTGCATACTATCCTGCACATCCGCAGGCATCACGATATTGCGTTTTATTTTGGCGCGGATCAAGCCGGTATATTTCCCGATTTCGCTGGTAATGGCGGCAGCCGCTGCCGCTTGTTGCGCGGCGCGCGCGCGCGCCTGTTCTGCTTGCGCGGCCTGTTGCGCCAGCGCCTTCTGGTCCACCTGCACTGGCTCAACCTGTTTCGGTTGGACTGGCTTGATCTCGACCGGCTTCCTGATTTCGACAGGTTTTATTTTCGGCTTATTTTTTTCCGTCAGTTCGATGTCCGCTTTCGGCGGTTCGACAGGTTTGAGTTGCTCAATCGGTTTGGGCGGCTCCACTGGCGGAGGCGCGATGCTGACAGGCGCGGGCTGCGGTTCAGGCAAGCTTTGCCAAATGTCCACCACCATGCCCTGCGGCGGCTCGGTGCGCCAGGTGACACCAAAATACAGCAACGCAAAAAACATGAGGTGCACGCCCAGCGCCAGCGCACCGGCAGGCAATCTGTAAGACTCGGAATACGAATAGGCAAGCGCGCTCATTTGCCTTTGGTCTGCGCCAGCAATCCGACTTTCCTGATCTGCTGTTGCTGCAACATATCCATCACGTTGATCACTTCTTCGTAGCGCACGTTCTTGTCGGCGGAGATCACCACGGGCTGATTCGCATTCAACGCCTGCTTCGCACGAATGAGCGCGGCCAATTCCTCGCGTGATACATCCTGCTCATTGTCTGCTGTACCAAGATCACGCAATGCCAGCGTGGCATCCTTTTTGAGGATGACTTCCAGCGGCGCCTGTGGCGGCACCAGCGACTTGCCCACGCTGGGCAAGTCTATCGTTCCCGGATTCATCAGCGGCGCAGTGATCATGAAAATCACCAGCAGCACCAGCATCACGTCGATGTACGGCACGACGTTGATCTGGCTCATCGGAGCTAATGGGGAGCGGCGGGAGCTCATGACTGCACCTCCGACACGTTACTGGCATAGCCAGCCGATTGCGGGAGGAGGTGCAATGCAGTCATTCCCGCACCCATCGCTATCGCGCACCGTGTCATGACTGCCTCTGCAACACGTTGGAAAACTCTTCCATGAAACTCTCGAAGCGCGACGACAGCCGCGTGACGTCATGCGCATAACGGTTGTACGCCACCACCGCCGGGATCGCGGCGAACAAGCCCATCGCGGTGGCGACCAGCGCCTCGGCGATGCCCGGCGCGACATGCGCCAGCGTCGCCTGCCCAACGTTGGACAGGCCGCGAAATGCATTCATGATGCCCCACACCGTGCCGAACAGGCCAACATAGGGACTCACCGAACCGACCGTCGCCAGAAAGGAAAGGTGCGATTCCAGATTATCCATCTCGCGCTGGTAGGTGGCGCGCATGGCGCGGCGCACGCTTTCCATCACCGCGATGTTATCGGCGCCGGGTTTTCTTTTCTGTTTGGCGAACTCGGCGAACCCGGCGGAGAAAATGCGCGCCATGCATCCCGCCTCGCCACTGGCCACGGTACCGTTCTGATACAGCTTGCCCAGATCGGACTGGCTCCAGAATAACTCTTCAAATTCCTCGCTCAGCTTCTTTTCCGCCCGGATGGCAAACATCTTGAGGAAGATGTACCACCACGACATCAGCGAAACCAGCAGCAGCAGCCCCATCACCAGCTGCACCAGCACACTGGCATGCGTGATCAGGTTGATAAAAGATAAATCCTGCAAGACTTCCATTTCACTCTTTCCATTGTTCACGCAACACATCCGGCACCGACACCGGCTTGAACCCATCCAGCGTCACGCACACCAAATGGATTTCCCCCTTCGCCAACACTTCCTCGCCGCGCATCACTACCTGCTCCAGCAACACCCGGCTGCGCCCGGTTTCCTTGACCTCTGCGCTCACGCTCAGCAGATCATCCAGCAGCGCAGGCCTGAGGTAATCCAGCTTGAGCGAGCGCACCACGAACACCACGCCGAACTCTTTCATCAGCCCGCCATTGCTGTAACCGCAACGTTCGCGCAACCACTCAGTCCGCGCCCGCTCCATAAAGTTCACGTAACTGGCGTGATACATGACACCGCCAGCATCGGTATCCTGAAAGTAGACGCGGATAGGCAGGGTATAGACTTGCGTTTGCCTGCTCATCCAGCAACTCCCGGCTCATCCCACAACTCTTTGTTGTGCGCATTGCGCGGCTGCGCCAGGCCGAAGTGCTGGTAGGCATTCGCCGTGGCGACTCTGCCGCGCGTGGTGCGTTGCAGATAGCCCTGCTGGATCAGATACGGCTCGATCACGTCCTCGATGGTGTCGCGCTCCTCGCCTATCGCGGAGGCGAGATTGTCCACGCCCACCGGCCCGCCGGAAAATTTCTCGATCACGGTCAGCAGCAGTTTTCTGTCCATCACGTCCAGCCCCTGCGCATCCACGTCGAGCATGGTCAGCGCGGCGTCGGCCACTTCGCGCGTGGCGTGGCCTTCCGCGCGCACCTCTGCGTAATCGCGCACGCGGCGCAACAGCCGGTTTGCGATGCGCGGCGTCCCGCGCGAACGCCTGGCGATTTCCATCGCGCCTTCAGGATCAATCGGCAATTCCAGCAAACCGGAGGAGCGCGTGACGATGCGCTGTAATTCGCTGGTGTTATAAAACTCCAGTCGCGCCACTATGCCGAAGCGGTCGCGCAGCGGATTGGTCAGCATGCCCGCGCGCGTGGTCGCGCCTACCAGCGTGAATGGCGGCAAGTCGAGTTTCACCGAACGCGCCGCCGGGCCTTCGCCTATCATGATGTCTATCTGGTAATCCTCCAGCGCGGGATAGAGGATTTCCTCAACTACGGGAGAAAGCCGATGGATCTCGTCGATGAACAGCACGTCGTTGGGTTCGAGGTTGGTCAGAAGCGCCGCGAGATCGCCCGCGCGTTCCAGCACCGGCCCGGAAGTGTGGCGCAGGTTGACCCCCATCTCGCGCGCGATAATGTGCGCCAGCGTGGTCTTGCCCAGGCCCGGCGGGCCGAACAGCAGCACGTGATCCAATGGCTCTTTTCTTTTGCGCGCGGCCTCGATGAAGATTTCCAGTTGCCCGCGTATTTTTTCCTGGCCGACGTATTCGTCCAGCAGCTTGGGGCGTAGCGCGCGCTCCAGCGCTTCCTCCTGTTGCGAAGCAGGGGCCGGAGAAATAATACGCGCAGCGCTAAGGTCGTCGTTTTGAATCATGTTCTGGATAATAACTCAGACCGCGTTAAGATTTTGATAAGAGCTTGAGAGCCTGGCGTATGCCATCGGACACGCCGACATCGGCGGGCAATTGTTTCGCGGCCCAATCCGCTTCTTTCTCGCTATAACCCAGCGCCAGCAGTGCATTCAGCACATCGCTGCTCTGCGTGGTCGCACCGCTCCTGGTGCCGCCCGACACAGTCACACTGAACTTGCCCTGTAACTCCAGCAGCAGACGCTCGGCAGTCTTCTTGCCCACGCCGGGTATCCTGGTCAGCCGCCCGGCATCCTTGTTTGCCACCGCAGCGGCGAGATCGCTCAGGCTCAGACCGGACAATACGGAGAGCGCCAACTTGGGGCCGACGCCGCTGATCTTCAGCAACTGGCGGAAGGCGAGCCGCTCGTCATCGGTGGCAAAACCATAGAGCAGATGCGCGTCTTCACGCACGATGAGGTGCGTGTGCAGCACGACTTTTTCATGCAGCGCGGGCAGGTTGTAGAACGTGCTCATCGGCACGTCCACTTCGTAGCCGACGCCCTGCACGTCGAGCAGAATTTGCGGCGGATTCTTTTCGAGCAGGAATCCAGATAAACGACCAATCATAAATTTCCTTAACGGGCGTGGCTCATGCCACCCCTGATAAAAAAGGCTCGCCTGCCCGCCTCCTTCTCCCCAGCCCTCTCCCGCAAGCGGGCGAGGGGGACAAGGACTCGCTATGCGAGTTTTACATTAAATCAATCTGCCGTTACGCATTCGCAAGCCTTTCGTGGCCAATGCGCCCAAGCCCATGCCCGCATGTGCATGGCAGATGGCGCAAGCCAGCGCATCCGCTGCATCCGGGCTGGGCGTACCGGACAAAGTAAGCAGGCGCTTTACCATCTCCTGCACTTGTTCTTTCTTCGCATGACCGTTGCCCACCACGGCCTGTTTCACTTGCAAGGCGGTATATTCCGCCACCGGCAGATTTTCCATCACCGCCGCGCAAATGGCCGCACCGCGTGCCTGTCCGAGCAACAGGGTAGATTGCGGATTGACGTTGACGAATACTTTTTCCACCGCCACTTGCTGCGGCTGATGCTGCGCGATCACCTCGCGCAGTGAGTCGAGTATGACTTTCAGGCGCTCCGGCAACTCGCCATCCGGCGTCTTGATGCAGCCGCTGGCGATGTAACTCAACTGCTGGCCTTCTTTCTCGAGCACACCAAACCCGGTGATACGCAGGCCGGGATCGATGCCAAGAATGCGCATTACTCCTCGATCACCGCGTTGGTATAGACTTCCTGCACATCGTCCAGGTCTTCGAGCGCGTCGAGCAGTTTCTGCATGCGCACTGCATCGTCGCCCGTAAACTCCACTTCGTTCTCGGGCTTCATGACGACTTCGCCCATTTCGGGTTTGAAGCCTGCCGCTTCCAGGCGCTGCTTCACTTCCGCAAAATCATGCGGCGCGGTAATCACTTCTATGCTGCCGTCGTCGTTATTGATGATGTCTTCCGCACCGGCATTCAGCGCCACTTCCATCAGCGCGTTCTCGTCGGTGCCGGGCGCGAATATCATCTGGCCGCAATGCTTGAACAGGAACGACACCGAGCCGTCTGTACCGAGATTGCCGCCGTATTTGGTGAAGGCGTGGCGCACGTCGGCCACGGTGCGCGTCTTGTTGTCGGTCATGCAGTCCACCATCACTGCCGCGCCGTTGATGCCGTAGCCCTCGTAGCGCAACTCCATGTAGTCCACGCCCTCGAGCTCGCCTGCGCCGCGCTTGATCGCGCGCTCGACGTTGTCCTTGGGCATGTTGTGCTCATACGCCTTTTCCATCGCCAGGCGCAGACGCGGATTGCTGGTCGGGTCGCTGTCACCCAGCTTGGCCGCAACAGTGATCTCCCGGATCAGACGCGTAAATATCTTGCCGCGCTTGGCGTCCTGCTTGCCTTTGCGGTGCTGGATGTTCGCCCATTTGCTATGGCCTGCCATGTGTCGCGTCCCCTTAAAAATTATCGCGCAATGGTACCATTTCCCGGCACTTGGCCGGAAGGTTGCCGCACCATGTCGAATGTGGATTCCAGCGCATGTGTGGGGAGTCTGCTGACCGGTAAATTTCAGGTCGTTGGTACGTAATTTCTTGACATATTCACTATGGTATTGCTAGAGTGCAATAGTAATACTCAGGTAATTCAACTTCGCAAGGAGGCTATCATGGACATCAGGATTCTGGTTCCGCTTCTTTTTGCATTCCTGCTCGGCGTGACCAGCGCGCAGGCCGCTCCGGGAAAAATCACCATCACCTCACCGGCAAACAATGCAACAGTCAGTCAGAACGACAATGTTGAGTTGAGCTATGAGGCCGTACCCGGCCCCGATGGCGACCATCTGCATCTCTACCTCGATGACAAACGCATAGATGTGTTGCATCCGATGAAAGGCAAGGCCGATGTCGGCATGCTGGATCCCGGCAAACACCGTATCTGCCTTTCGATAAACACCAGGGGACATGTTGCGACCGGCGTAGAGCAGTGCATAGACGTCATCTCGAAATGAGTGACAGGCAAAATCTGGCCTACGCAGTAGTCCAGACTGTCCATAATTTCGGTGCGATTGCTGCGGTCGGTAGCTCGCTCGCCGCAGTCAGCTTTCGCGGTGTGGATACGCGCCGCAAGCTGGCCTGGCTTGCGCTTGCGGGATGGGGAACGCAGGCAATAAGCGGCGCGGCTTTCGGTGCGGTGAGCTATTATTTCTATCACCAGTTTCCGGACATCGCCGGAATTGCGACCGTGGCATTGATGATCAAGATGGCGTGCGTAATCGCCGGTTTCCTGTTGCTGGCGGTTTACCTGTTGCGGAGTGCAGACTGGACAGTCGGGAAAATGAACGGCGCCTGGCTGATGTCTTCATCCCTCGCCGCCATCGCACTTACGGCAGCCGCTTTCCTGCGCTGGTTTTCCTGACTTAATCCCTGCACAACAAAAAAGCCGGACAAGTCCGGCTTTTTCAGTTGAGGTGATGACGGCTTATTCGCCGACTTCAACCGGTTGTGCTTCAGCCGGACGATCCATCAATTCGACCAGCGCCATCGGCGCATTGTCGCCCTTGCGGAAACCAAACTTGAGGATACGCGAGTAACCACCGTTGCGGGCAGCATAACGCGGGCCGAGTTCGTCGAACAGCTTGGTAACCATTTCACGATCGCGCAGGCGGCTGAATGCCAGGCGGCGGTTGGCCAGGCTGGGCTTCTTGCCCAGCGTCAGAATAGGCTCCGCCACGCGGCGCAGTTCCTTGGCCTTGGGCAAGGTGGTCTTGATGACTTCGTGGCGCAACAGCGACACAGTCATATTGCGCAACATGGCCAAACGATGGCTGCTGGTGCGGTTGAGTTTTCTAAGTCCTAAACGGTGACGCATGATTATCCTCTCTCTTACTTCTCAACCGGCGCAGGCCAGTTTTCCAGTTTCATGCCCAGCGACAGACCGTGTTCGGCCAGCACTTGCTTGATTTCGTTCAGCGACTTGCGGCCCAGATTAGGCGTGCGCAACAAATCGGTTTCGGTGTACTGAATCAGGTCGCCGATGTAATGGATGCTTTGTGCCTTGAGACAGTTGGAAGAACGCGGAGTCAGCTCCAGATCATCCACCGGACGCAACAACATCGGGTCGACCTTCGGCGCTTGCGGCTTTTCTTCCGGCGCAGGCGTGCCTTCCAGCGCGGCAAACACCGAGAATTGCTCAACCAGAATGCGCGCGGCATAACGGATGGCTTCTTCCGGATCGATCGCACCATTGGTTTCGATATCCATCACCAGCTTGTCGAGGTCGGTGCGCTGTTCCACACGCGCGCTCTCCACCAGATAGCTGACGCGGCGCACCGGGCTGAACGAAGAGTCCAGCGCGATATGGCCGACGGCACGTGTTTCGCCGGGAGTCTGGCGCGCAATTGCGGAAACATAGCCGCGACCCTGCTCGACCTTGATCTCCATGTCCAGCTTGCCACCTGCGGTCAGGTGCGCGACGACGTGGGCAGGATTGACGACTTCAGTGTCAGCACCAAGAATGATGTCGCCGGCAGTGACTACGCCTTCGCCTTCCTTCTTGATCGTCAGCACAGCCTCGCTGGAGTTGTGCAGCTTGAGCACCAAACCCTTCAGGTTCAGCAGGATCTCGACGACGTCTTCCTGCACGCCATCTATCGACGAGTACTCATGCAACACGCCTGCGATCTTGACTTCAGTAGGCGCATAGCCCGGCATCGAAGACAGCAGGATGCGGCGCAGAGCGTTGCCCAGCGTATGCCCGTAACCGCGCTCGAACGGCTCCATCACCACCCTGGCCTGGGTTGGGGAATAGCGCTGCACATCGATGATGCGGGGCTTCAGAAAATCATTTTTTTGCATAACCTACTCCGCGTGGATTACTTGGAATACAACTCGACCACGAGATGTTCGTTGATCGTGGCAGGCAATTCTGCACGTTGCGGCTTGGCCTTGAACGTACCCTTCAGCCCCTTCACGTCGACTTCGATCCATTCCGGGAAACCGCGTTGCTCGGCAGCTTCCACTGCGGCCTTGACGCGCAGTTGCGCTTTGGACTTGTCGGCCACTTCGACCACATCGCCCGGACGCACCTGGTAAGACGGGATATTGACGCGCTTGCCGTTCACCATGACGCCGTTGTGACGCACCACCTGACGCGCTTCGGAACGCGATGCGCCAAAACCCATGCGGTAGGAAACGTTGTCCAGACGCGATTCAAGCAATTGCAACAGGCTCTCGCCGGTGATGCCGCGCTGTTGTTCGGCTGCCTTGTAGGTCAAGCGGAACTGCTTCTCGAGCACGCCATAGATGCGGCGCAGCTTTTGCTTTTCGCGCAGCTGACCACCATAGTCAGACACGCGCTGGTTTTTCTTTTGTCCGTGCTGGCCGGGCGGATAGGCACGGCGTTCAACCGCGCACTTATCGGTAAAACATTTTTCGCCCTTCAGAAACAGCTTCTCGCCTTCGCGGCGGCACTGACGGCACTTTGGGTCAAGATTTCTAGCCAAGGCTATCTCCTAAAATTAGATACGACGCTTTTTCGGTGGGCGGCAACCGTTGTGCGGCACCGGCGTGATGTCGGAAATGCTGGTGATCTTGAAACCCGCAGCATTCAACGCGCGCACTGCCGACTCGCGGCCAGGGCCGGGGCCCTTGATGCGCACTTCCAGATTCTTCACGCCACATTCCTGCGCTGCCTTGCCAGCCACTTCCGCAGCGATCTGAGCCGCAAACGGAGTGCTCTTGCGCGAGCCCTTGAAGCCGTTGCCACCGCTGGTGGACCATGCCAGTGCATTGCCCTGACGATCGGTGATCGTCACGATGGTGTTATTAAAAGATGCGTGCACGTGGGCGATGCCTTCGGCTACATTCTTTTTGACTTTTTTGCGCACTCGCGTGCTGGCAGCTTTAACCATGTTCTCTAATCCTCAGTTGTATTACTTCTTGGCGCCGGCGATGGCTTTGCGCGGCCCCTTGCGGGTACGGGCATTGGTGCGGGTGCGCTGGCCGCGAACCGGCAAGCCGCGACGATGGCGCAGGCCGCGATAGCAACCCAAGTCCATCAGTCGCTTGATATTCATGGAAATCTCACGGCGCAGATCGCCTTCCACCGTAAACTTGGCTACCTCATCGCGCAGCTTGTCCATCTCTGCGTCATTCAGGTCTTTCATCTTGGTGGAAGTGGCAATGCCCGCAGCGACACAGATGCCTTGCGCGCGGGTGCGACCGATACCATAGATCGCGGTCAACGCGATCACAGCGTGTTGGTGATTTGGGATGTTTACCCCTGCAATACGAGCCATGCAGCTACCCTATCGTTAAAAAAGACAAAAATTATACCATCCAGATGCGACTTGATTCAATCGACACCTGGCTCTAATCAACCCTGGCGTTGTTTGTGACGCGGATCGCTGCTGCAAATCACGCGCACCACGCGGTTGCGCCGCACGATCTTGCAGTTGCGACAAACTTTCTTCACGGATGCTTGTACTTTCATTTGCTTCTCCTTGCTTACCGATCAACTACTACTTGGCGCGGAATACGATGCGCCCCTTGGTCAAATCATACGGCGTCAATTCAACCGTCACTTTGTCACCCGGTAAAATGCGGATGTAATGCATGCGCATCTTGCCGGAAATGTGCCCCAGCACCGAATGTCCATTTTCCAGCTTTACCCGGAAGGTCGCATTGGGGAGGGACTCCTCGATCTCCCCCTGCATTTGAATCACATCTTCCTTGGCCATCAGCGCGCTAACCCGCCCTTGAAATTGGCCTTCTTCAGCAGGCTCTCATACTGGTGCGACATCATGTAAGACTGCACTTGCGCCATGAAGTCCATCGTCACCACCACCAGAATCAGCAGCGAAGTACCGCCAAAATAAAACGGCACATTCCACTTCACCACCAGAAATTCCGGCAGCAAACACACCAGTGTCACATACACCGCACCTATCAACGTCAGGCGCATCATGATCTTCTCAACATAGCGCGCAGTCTGTTCGCCAGGCCGTATACCAGGCAAGAATGCGCCGCTCTTCTTCAGGTTTTCCGCCGTATCTTTCGGGCTGAACACCAGCGCCGTGTAGAAGAAACAGAAAAACACAATCGCCGATGCATACAGCAACACATAAATCGGCTGGCCCGGCGACAACTTGTCGCTGATGTCCTTCAGCCAGTTCGCACCGACACCGCTGCCAAACCAGCCTGCCAGCGTCGCCGGAAACAGAATAATGCTGGAAGCGAAGATCGGCGGAATTACGCCCGACATGTTCAGCTTCAACGGCAGATGCGAACTCTGCCCGCCATACACCTTGTTACCCACCTGACGCTTGGCATAATTCACCAGTATCTTGCGCTGCCCGCGCTCGACGAATACCACCAGCGCCGTAATCCCGATCGCACCGAAGAACAGCAACAACACCAGCGGGATCGAGAACGCCCCGGTGCGCGCCATTTCCAGCGTGCTACCGATTGCGCGCGGCAACCCTGCGGCAATACCCGCAAAAATGATCAGCGAGATGCCATTACCCAAACCACGCTCGGTGATCTGCTCACCCAACCACATCAAAAACATCGTACCCGACACCAGCGTGATGACCGTAGTCATCTGGAACATCATGCCCGGATGCGGCACCAAGCCTTGCTGTGACTGCAACGCCACGGCAATACCAAACGACTGGAACAACGCCAGCACCAGGGTGCCGTAACGCGTGTACTGCGTAATCTTCCTGCGCCCCGCGTCGCCTTCCTTCTTCAACTGCTCCAGTTGCGGCACCGCAATCGCCCCCAGCTGCATGATGATGGAAGCAGAGATGTATGGCATGATCCCCAGCGCAAAGATCGTAAAGCGCGACAACGCGCCGCCGGAGAACATGTTGAACATGCCCAAAATCCCGTTCTTCTGCGACTTGAACAAATCCGCCAGCACCACCGGATCTATACCCGGCACCGGGATATGCGCCCCGATACGATAGACCACCAGCGCGCCCAGCAGGAACCACAGGCGAGTACTCAAGTCGCCGTACTTGCCTTTGCTCGCGCCGTTCTTGATCGCTGTGCTCAAGACTGCCCTTACTCCGCGATGCTGCCGCCGGCAGCTTCCACTGCGGCGCGTGCACCCTTGGTCAGCAACAAGCCTTGCAGCTTGACCGCGCGCTTGAGCTCGCCGCACAGAATCACTTTGGCAGACAGCGTATGCGCCGGCACCACGCCCGCCTGCTTCAATGCCAGCAGATCAATCTCGTCCACCGGCATCTTTTCCAGGTCGGACAAACGAACTTGTGCATTGTCATAACGAGTCAGCGAAACGAAACCACGCTTGGGCAAACGGCGCTGCAGCGGCATCTGACCGCCCTCGAAGCCCACCTTGTGGAAACCGCCGGAACGGGACTTCTGCCCTTTATGGCCGCGACCGCAAGTCTTGCCCAGACCGCAACCGATGCCGCGCCCAACGCGACGCTTGGAATGGGTGGCACCTTCTGCGGGTTTGATTTTATTGAGTTGCATTTATGCCTCGCACTTAACCAGGTAATACACTTTGTTGATCATGCCGCGCACTGCCGGAGTGTCTTCCACTTCCACCGTGTGATGCATGCGGCGCAGGCCCAGACCGCGCACGCATGCGCGATGGGATTCCTTGGTGCCAATCGGACTTTTCACCAGCGTTACTTTAAGCTTCTGTGCCATGTCTTACCCCGTAATTTCTTCTACGCTCTTGCCGCGCTTCGCAGCGATCTCGGCAGGAGAGTTAAGCGCCTGCAATCCGTTCAGGGTCGCACGCACCACGTTGTAGGGATTGCTGGAACCTATGCACTTGGCCAGAATGTTGTGCACACCCACGGCCTCGAACACCGCACGCATCGCGCCACCCGCAATAATCCCGGTACCTTCCGATGCCGGCTGCATGTACACCTTGGCGGCGCCATGGCGGCCGATCACCGCATGATGCAGCGTGCCATTCTTCAGATTGACCTTGGTCAACTTGCGGCGCGCTTCATCCATCGCCTTCTGCACGGCCACCGGCACTTCCTTGGATTTGCCCTTGCCCATGCCAACGCGTCCATCACCGTCACCTACCACGGTCAGCGCGGCAAAACCGAGTATGCGGCCACCCTTCACTACCTTGGTCACGCGGTTGATCGAGATCATTTTCTCGATCATGCCGTCGCCACGATCTTCTGCTTGCTGTGCTTTACCTTGCGCCTTAGCCATCATTTACTCCACTCAGAACTTCAAGCCATGTTCGCGCGCGGCTTCAGCCAGCGCCTTTACACGACCATGATATTTGAAACCGGAACGGTCGAATGCCACGGCCTCTATACCGGCGCTCTTGGCCTTTTCGGCAATGCGCTTGCCCACTACCTCTGCCGCCTTGGTGTTGCCACCATTGGCCAGATCCTTGCGCACGTCAGCTTCCAGACTGGAGGCGCTGGCAAGTATCTTGCTGCCGCAAGCCGAGATCACTTGCGCATAGATATGCAGGTTGGTGCGGTGAATCGCCAGGCGATTCGTCTTTTGCTCAGCAATGCGTGCACGGGTTTTACGTGCTCTGCGCTGACGCGTTTCATTCTTGTTTGCCATATCCGCCTCGATTATTTCTTCTTGGTTTCTTTCAGGATCACCACTTCATCGGCGTAGCGCACACCTTTACCCTTGTAGGGTTCGGGTTCGCGGAACGCGCGAATCTCGGCGGCGACCTGGCCGACTTGCTGCTTGTCTGCACCCTTCAGCACTATTTCAGTCTGAGTCGGGGTTTCCACCTTCACGCCCTTGGGCATCTTGTAAGCGACCGGGTGAGAGAAACCGAGCGTCAGATTCAACGTATCACCAGCAGCCTGTGCGCGATAACCCACGCCGACCAAGGTCAGCTTGCGCTCGAAGCCCTTGCTCACGCCCAACACCATGTTGGCCAGCAACGCGCGCACCGTACCCGACATGGCATTCGCCTGCTGGGAGTCATTGGTGGCGCTGCACTGCAACTGCTCGCCTACGCGCTGCACGGCAACATCGCCATTCAACGCCTGCGTCAAGGCGCCCAGCGGCCCCTTCATGGAAATTTCGTTGGCAGCCAGCATCACTTCGACACCAGCAGGCAACGCTATAGGATTTTTAGCAACTCTGGACATGTTCCCTCCGTTACGCGACGATGCACAGAACTTCGCCGCCGATACCGTTGGCGCGTGCCTTGTGATCTGTCATCAACCCTTTGGAGGTCGACACGATAGCGATACCCAGGCCGTTCATCACCTTGGGTATATCTTCGCTACCCTTGTATACACGCAGTCCAGGACGGCTGACGCGCTGGACCTTTTCGATCACGGGGCGACCAGCATAGTACTTCAAGCCAATCTCCAGCAGCGGCTTGCCGTCATTCTGCGCGACCTTGAAACCGTCCACATAACCTTCATCCTGCAGCACCTTGGCAATCGCCACCTTGAGCTTGGAAGAAGGCATCACTACTGTTACTTTTTCCGCCATCTGCGCGTTACGAATACGCGTCAGCATGTCGGCGATCGGATCACTCATACTCATAGATTCACCCTTACCAGCTTGCCTTGACTACACCGGGGATTTCGCCGCGCATTGCGTATTCACGCAACTTGGTGCGGCCCAGGCCGAACTTGCTGAACGTGCCGCGCGGGCGGCCGGTCAACGCACAACGGTTGCGCAAACGCACCGGACTGGAATTGCGCGGCAGCGCTTGAAACTTCTGGCGCGCAACATAACGCTCTTCATCGCTCAGCTTGACGTTGGCAATGATCGCCAGCAATTCAGCACGCTTTGCAGCGTATTTCTTTACTGTTTCGCGACGCTTGAGATCACGGTTAATGACAGCAGTCTTGGCCATTTCGCCCTCAGTTCTTCAATGGAAATTTGAATGCCAACAGAAGTGCTTTCGCCTCTTCGTCGGTCTTCGCGCTGGTGGTGATGGTGATGTTCATGCCACGCAACGCATCAATCTTGTCGTACTCGATTTCCGGGAAAATGATCTGTTCCCTGACACCCATGTTGTAGTTGCCACGACCGTCGAACGCCTTGCCGGAAATACCACGGAAGTCGCGGATACGCGGGATGGCAATAGTCACCAGACGATCCAGGAATTCGTACATGCGCTCTTTGCGCAAGGTCACCTTGCAACCCACCGGATAATTCTCGCGTATCTTGAAACCCGCGATGGATTTCTTGGACTTGGTCACCACCGGCTTCTGGCCTGCGATCTTCTGCATGTCGCCCACCGCAAATTCCATCACCTTCTTGTCCGCAACCGCTTCGCCCACACCCATGTTCAGGGTGATCTTTTCGATACGCGGCACTTCCATGACAGACTTGTAGCCGAACTTTTTCATCAGCTCAGGCGCCACGCTATCCTTGTAATAATCAAACAGACGAGCCATGCTCACACACTCCTTAAGCGTCTATCACTTCACCGCTGGACTTGAAAACGCGCACTTTGCGTCCATCATCCAGCGTCTTGGTACCCACACGATCAGCCTTCTTCGCTGTCGCGTTGTATATGGCCACGTTGGAAACATGTATCGACGCTTCCATTTCCACGATGCCGCCAGCCAGCCCTTTCATGGGATTCGGCTTCTGGTGTTTCTTGACCTTGTTGATGCCGCTTACTACCAAACGATCATCCAACACGCTCAACACGTTACCGCGACTGCCTTTATCTTTTCCGGCAATGACGATGACATCATCATTTTTTCTGATCTTGCGCATGATTTTTCCTTGACTGCGGATTTTTTTCCTGGCCGCTTACAACACTTCGGGCGCCAGCGAAACGATCTTCATGAAACGCTCGGTGCGCAACTCGCGCGTCACCGGCCCGAAAATACGGGTGCCGATCGGCTCCAGCTTGTTGTTCAGCAACACTGCCGCATTGCCGTCGAACTTGACCAGCGAACCGTCCGGACGACGCACACCTTTGGCAGTACGCACCACGACGGCACTATAAACTTCACCCTTCTTCACACGGGCACGCGGAGCAGCATCCCTGATGCTGACCTTGATCACGTCGCCGATGGCCGCATAGCGACGCTTGGATCCGCCCAGCACCTTGATGCACATGACGGAACGCGCGCCGGTATTGTCGGCCACATTCAAAACCGATTGCATTTGTATCATTTGTCAATCTCCAACTTTATCCGCCTGCGGCGGCTAGTTTTGGAACCCGTACGGGTCAGGCCGCCGCAAACGGCGGTGAAACGAAGCCGCGCATTCTATTTAAACTTGAGCCGAAGCGCAAGGGGTAAATGCAACTTTAATTACTAACTTATTCCGCTTGTGCTTTTTCGAGCAATTTGCTCACGCGCCAGCTCTTGGTCTTGGCGATAGGGCGGCACTCTTCGATCATGACCACATCGCCCTGATTGAACTCATCGTTCTCGTCATGCGCATGGTATTTTTTCGATACGCTGACAATCTTGCCCAGCGTCGCATGCTTGACCTTGCGCTCGACCAGTACGGTAACGGTCTTGTTCATCTTGTCGCTCACCACCGTGCCGGTCAGCGTACGTTTCAGATTCGTTGCACTCATTGCTGCGCACCCTTTTCTTTCAATATGGTTTTCACGCGGGCAATATCACGACGCACCTTGCCCAGCTCGCTGTTGTTGCTAAGCTGCTGGGTTGCCACCTGCATACGCAGGCTGAATTGCGCGCGCCCCAGAGACAGCAGCTCCTGCTCCAGCTCCGTCGCGGATTTTGTTCTCAGTTCACTCGCCTTCATGCTTACGCTCCTACCTGTCTGATCACGAATGTAGTAGCAATGGGCAACTTGGCAGAAGCCAGGCGGAATGCCTCGCGTGCCAGCGTCTCGTCCACGCCGTCCATTTCATACAGCATCTTGCCGGGTTGAATCTCGGCAACGTAGTACTCCGGGTTACCCTTACCGTTACCCATACGCACTTCGGCCGGCTTCTGCGAAATCGGCTTATCCGGGAAAATACGGATCCAGATACGACCACCGCGCTTGATGTGACGCGTCATGGCACGACGGGCCGCTTCGATCTGACGCGCCGTCAAACGCCCGCGCGCGACAGCCTTGAGGCCGAACTCGCCGAAACTGACTTTATTGCCGCGCGTCGCGATGCCGGTGTTACGGCCCTTCTGCTCCTTGCGGTATTTCCTTCTAGCTGGCTGTAGCATGTTTCGCTCCCGACTTTCTTACTCTTTTTTCTGGTTCAGCCGCCACCGGGGTAGCCTGCTCTTCCGTGGCACTGTGTTCGCCCTTGTACACCCACACCTTGACACCGATGATGCCGTAGGTGGTCTTGGCCTCGGAGAAACCATAATCGATATCGGCACGCAGAGTATGCAATGGCACACGACCTTCGCGATACCACTCGGTACGCGCGATTTCGATACCGTTCAGACGACCGGCGCTCATGATCTTGATACCTTGCGCGCCCAGGCGCATGGCATTCTGCATGGCGCGCTTCATGGCGCGGCGGAACATGATGCGCTTCTCGAGTTGCGAGGTAATGCTGTCGGCGATCAGTTGCGCATCGATTTCCGGCTTGCGCACTTCTTCGATGTTCAGAGCCACGTCTGGCAGAGCCATGCGCTTGCGCAATTCTGCGCGCAAGGTTTCGATGTCTTCGCCCTTCTTGCCGATCACCACGCCAGGACGCGCAGTATAGATCGTAATCTTGGCATTCTTGGCCGGACGCTCGATGACGATCCTGGAGACGCCGGCATTGGCCAGCTTCTTCTTCAGGTAGTCGCGCACCTCGATATCCTTGTGCAGCATGTCAGCAAAGTTTTTGCTGTTGGCGTACCACTTGGAAGTCCAGTTTTTCTGTACACTCAAGCGGAAACCGATTGGATGAATTTTCTGTCCCATGGCTTTCCTCAGTTCCCGACGGTTATCGTAATGTGGCAGGTCTGCTTCTCGATGCCAGTGCCACGCCCTTTGGCGCGCGCGATCATGCGTTTCAGCGAAGCGCCCTTGTCCACATAGATCGTGGTCACTTTCAGCTCGTCGATGTCAGCGCCGTCATTATGTTCGGCATTGGCGATCGCGGATTCCAGCACCTTCTTGATGATTACGGCACCCTTCTTCGGGCTGAATGCCAACAGGTTAAGCGCCTTGTCCACCGGCAGGCCGCGAACCTGATCTGCCACCAGACGCCCCTTCTGTGCCGACAGGCGAACACCTCTCAATACTGCGGTTGTGCTCATCATGCCTCCTATTTCTTGACCGCTGCTTTTTTATCGGCAGCATGTCCCTTGAATGTGCGGGTCAGAGAAAACTCGCCCAGCTTGTGACCTACCATGTTCTCGGAGATATACACCGGAATATGGGTCTTGCCGTTATGCACGGCGATGGTCAGGCCGACGAAATCCGGCAACACAGTGGAACGGCGCGACCAGGTTTTCACCGGACGCTTGTCACTGGTCGCGCGCACTGTCTCGACCTTTTTCATCAAGTGCGCATCAACGAATGGACCTTTTTTAATGGAACGTGCCATATCTTGTTACCCCTTAAACCTGAAAGCGGCGGCGGACGATCATGCCGCTGGTGCGCTTGTTGCGACGAGTACGGAAGCCCTTGGCCGGTACGCCCCATGGGCTGACCGGATTGCGGCCGGCGGCGGTCTTGCCTTCACCACCACCATGCGGGTGGTCGACCGGGTTCATCGCCACACCGCGCACGGTCGGACGCACACCGCGCCAGCGCATCGCACCAGCCTTGCCGATGGAACGCAGGGAATGTTCGCCATTGCCCACTTCACCGATGGTTGCGCGGCAATCCACGTGCACCTTGCGAATCTCGCCAGAGCGCAAACGCAGTTGCGCGTAAGCGCCTTCACGGGCCAGCAACTGAACCGAGGTGCCTGCGGAACGCGCCAGTTGCGCGCCTTTGCCCGCCAGCATCTCGATGCAATGGATGGTCGAACCCACCGGAATGTTGCGCAACGGCAAGGCATTGCCTGCCTTGATCGGCGCTTCCGGGCCGCTCAGCAATTGCGCGCCCACTGCCACCCCCCTGGGGGCGATGATGTAGCGGCGCTCACCGTCGGCATAGCACAACAACGCCAGATGCGCAGTACGGTTCGGGTCATATTCCAGGCGTTCGACCGTGGCTGGGATGCCATCCTTGTCGCGTTTGAAATCCACCACGCGGTAGTTCTTCTTGTGCCCACCACCCATGTGACGGGTAGTAATATGGCCGTTATGGTTGCGGCCGGCAGTGCGGTTCTTCCTCTCGACCAGCGCGGCATGCGGCTTGCCCTTGTGCAGATCGGGATTGACCACTCGCACGACGGCGCGGCGACCGGGAGATGTTGGTTTGAGTTTGATCAGTGCCATGATATTTATCCTTGCTCGCCTGCGGCAAAATTGATTTCCTGGCCGGACGCGAGGCACACGTATGCCTTCTTCCAGTCCTTGCGGCGTCCCAGGGATCTGCCGAAGCGCTTGTTCTTGCCTTTGACGTTGGCCACCTGCACGCTCTGGACATTCACCTTGAACATCAGCTCAACCGCAGCCTTGATCTCCGGCTTGGTCGCATCAGAGACCACACGGAAAATCACCTGCTCATCCTTTTCGGCAACATAAGTCGCCTTTTCGGAAATCTGCGGAGCGAGCAATACGTTCATCAAACGCTCCTGACTAAAGTTCTGTGCGCTCATGCCAGTATCTCCTCAATTTTCGCCATCGCACCGCGCGTTACCAGCACCTTGGAGAAACGCACCAGACTGACCGGGTCGGCTTGATGGGCTTCCAGCACCAGCACGTTGGGCAGGTTGCGCGAGGACAGGTACAGGTTCTCATCGATGCTGTCGGTGATGATCAGCACGCGGCTGGAGTCCAGACCCATGCCCTTCATCTTCTGCGCCAGCAATTTGGTCTTGGGCGCATCTATCGTCAGACTATCCACCACTGCCAGGCGATCTTCGCGCACCAGTTGCGAGAAGATCGACGCCAGACCCGCGCGATACATCTTGCGGTTGATCTTTTGCGTGTAATTCTGGTCGGGCGAATTCGGGAATATCTTGCCGCCGCCGCGCCACAACGGGCTGGACGCCATACCGGCACGAGCGCGACCCGTACCTTTTTGCGCGAACGGCTTGCGCGTGGACTTGGCGATCTCGCTGCGGCCCTTTTGCTTGCTGTTGGCGGAGCGCGCGTTAGCCTGGTAAGCAGTTACCAGTTGATGCACCAGCGCCTCGTTATATTCGCGACCGAACAGATCGTCCGAAGCGGAGATGCTCGCTGCCGCCTGGCCTTTATCGTTAATGACTTTCAATTCCATTATGCACCTGCCTTCACTGCCGGACGCACAACCACGTCGCCCCCCTTGGAACCGGGAACGGCGCCGATGACCAGCAACAGCTGGCGGTCAGCATCAATACGAGCGATTTCGAGATTCTGCACAGTGCGCTGCACGTCACCCAGATGACCTGTCATGCGCTTGCCGGGAAACACACGACCGGGATCCTGCGCCATACCGATGGAGCCAGGTACGTTGTGCGACTTGGAGTTACCGTGCGTAGCGCGACCCGACTTGAAGTGGTAACGCTTGATGGTACCCGCGTAGCCCTTACCGATGGTCACACCGGTAACGTCCACCTTCTGGCCAACCTTGAACAGATCCACACCGATCGTGCCGCCTGCTTGCAGGCTGCTCAGTTCTTCCGGGGTGGCGGTGAATTCTTTCAGTACGCTACCCGCTTCCACGCCCGCTTTGGCGTAGTGTCCTGCCGCAGCCTTGACGACGCGGCTGGCACGGCGTGTGCCATAAGCCACCTGCACGGCGCTGTAGCCGTCGGTTGCAGCGGATTTGATTTGGGTGACGCGATTGTTGGACACGTCCAGCACAGTCACCGGCAACGATACTCCGTCGTCGGTAAAAATGCGGGTCATGCCAATCTTGCGACCGACAAGTCCTAGACTCATTATCTTTTCCTCTTGTTTAAGGGGCTGACTTCAATTGGCCAGCCGATTCGTACTGCAAACTTACAACTATATTTACTGCAACTTGATCTCTACATCCACGCCAGCCGGCAGATCCAGCTTCATCAGCGCATCCACAGTCTTTTCTGTAGGATCCACAATGTCCATCAGGCGCAGGTGTGTGCGGATCTCGAACTGATCGCGCGAAGTCTTGTTTACGTGCGGCGAACGCAGTACATCAAAGCGCTCGATCTTGGTGGGCAGAGGCACCGGCCCCTTGACCACGGCACCAGTACGCTTGGCGGTATCGACGATACGCAGCGCAGACTGGTCTATCAGACGATAATCAAACGCCTTCAGGCGAATGCGGATTTTCTGACTTTGCATAATTTCTCTCTTGCCATTTTGGCAGACTGGCTGCCAGTTAAAGAACGAAGGGCGCGGACTCTATCACAAAACACCGCGCCTGGTAAACAAATTGTGCAGCCCGGATAAAGTGCAGCGGGATCCGGGCTACATTTCTTACTCGATTACTCGATGATCTTCGCTACCACACCCGCGCCGACGGTACGGCCACCTTCGCGGATCGCGAAGCGCAGACCTTCTTCCATCGCGATCGGGGCGATCAGTGCAACCGTCACCGATACGTTGTCGCCTGGCATCACCATCTCGGTGCCGGCCGGCAGTTCAACCGCGAGATCTCGGCCGTGAACTTCGTGTGCGGCGTGATCGAACCGGGCTTGGCCAACACCTGGCCGCGCTCCACTTCTTCGCGCTTCGTGCCGCGCAGCAGCACGCCCACGTTGTCGCCTGCCTGACCCTGATCCAGCAGCTTGCGGAACATTTCCACGCCGGTGCAGGTGGTCTTCAGCGTTGGCTTCAAGCCCACGATCTCGATTTCTTCGCCGACCTTGATGATGCCGCGCTCGATACGACCGGTAACAACCGTGCCGCGACCGGAGATGGAGAATACGTCTTCCACCGGCATCAGGAACGTACCGTCCAGTGCGCGCTCGGGCTGAGGGATGTAGCTGTCCAGCGCTTCGGCCAGACGGAAAATCGCCTGCTCGCCCAGGTCGCCTGTATCGCCCTCAACCGCCTTCAGGGCAGAACCCTTGATGATGGGGATGTCGTCGCCCGGAAAGTCGTACTTCGACAGCAGCTCGCGCACTTCCATTTCGACCAGCTCCAGCAGCTCGGCGTCGTCCACCATGTCGCACTTGTTCATGAACACGATGATGTAAGGCACGCCAACCTGGCGCGCCAGCAGGATGTGCTCGCGCGTCTGCGGCATCGGGCCGTCGGCTGCCGACACCACCAGAATCGCGCCGTCCATCTGCGCTGCACCCGTGATCATGTTCTTCACGTAGTCGGCGTGGCCCGGGCAGTCAACGTGCGCGTAGTGGCGGTTCGCTGTCTCGTATTCCACGTGTGCCGTGTTGATCGTGATGCCGCGCGCTTTCTCTTCCGGCGCCGCGTCGATCTGGTCATACGCCTTCGCTTCACCGCCAAACTTCTTCGACAGCACGGTCGTGATCGCCGCAGTCAATGTCGTCTTGCCATGGTCCACGTGACCGATGGTGCCCACGTTCACGTGGGGCTTCGTACGTTCAAATTTACTCTTTGCCATGATTTAAAGTTCCTGGTTTATTTGAATTTATGGTTGTCTAAAAATTACTTGCGGCTGGTCATCACCGCTTCAGCGACATTCTTGGGCGCTTCGGTGTAGTGCTTGAATTCCATCGTATAGGTTGCACGTCCCTGAGTCGCCGAACGCAACGAGGTCGAGTAACCGAACATCTCGGACAAAGGCACTTCGGCTTTCACCGTCTTGCCACCGCCGATCATGTCATCCATACCCTGCACCATGCCGCGACGAGAAGACAAGTCACCCATTACCGTACCGGTGTAGTCTTCCGGTGTTTCCACTTCCACCGACATCATTGGCTCCAGCAGCACCGGATTAGCCTTGCGCATGCCATCCTTGAACGCCATCGACGCTGCCATCTTGAACGCATTCTCATTGGAGTCCACGTCGTGGTAGGAGCCGTCGAACAGGGTGATCTTCACATCCACCACCGGGAAACCGGCCAGCACACCACTAGGCAATGATTCGCGCAAACCTTTTTCGACAGCCGGGATGAACTCGCGCGGAACAGTGCCGCCCTTGATCGCATCAACGAACTCAAAACCTTTGCCCGCCTCATTCGGCTCCATCTTGATCCACACATGCCCGTACTGGCCGCGACCACCGGTCTGCTTGGCGTACTTGCCTTCGATTTCCACGGATTTGCGGATCGCTTCGCGGTAGGCCACCTGCGGTGCGCCCACATTCGCTTCCACGCCGAATTCGCGCTTCATACGGTCTACCAGAATTTCCAGGTGCAATTCGCCCATGCCGGACATGATGGTCTGGCCGGACTCTTCATCGGTACGCACACGGAACGAAGGATCTTCTGCCGCCAGACGACCCAGCGCAATACCCATTTTTTCCTGGTCGACCTTGGTCTTCGGCTCGACGGCAACGTGTATCACCGGCTCCGGGAATACCATACGCTCAAGAATGATCGCCTTGCTCGGATCGCACAACGACTCGCCCGTGGTCACATCTTTCAAGCCGATACAAGCGGCGATATCGCCCGCCAGAATCTCATCGACCTCTTTACGCTCGTTGGCGTGCATCTGCACGATACGTCCGATGCGCTCTTTCTTGCCACGGATCGGGTTGTAAACCGTATCCCCCTTCTTCAGCACGCCCGAATAGACGCGCACGAAAGTGAGCTGGCCAACAAACGGGTCGGTCATCAGCTTGAATGCCAGCGCGGAGAAGCTCTCGCCATCATCAGCCTTGCGGGAAGCCGGAGCGCCCTCTTCGGTCTCGCCAGTCACGTCAGGAATATCAACCGGCGACGGCAAGAACATAATCACAGCGTCGAGCATACGCTGCACGCCCTTGTTCTTGAACGCAGAGCCGCACAACATCGGCTGGATTTCGCAGGCAATGGTGCGAGTGCGTATACCCAGAATGATTTGTTCTTCGGTCAGATCGCCGTTCTCGAGGTATTGATTCATCAAGTCCTCGGATGCCTCAGCAGCAGTCTCGACCATCTTCCCGCGCCATTCGTTGGCAGTCGCCAGCAACTCAGCCGGGATTTCCTGATAGTCAAACTTCATCCCCTGGGATGCTTCATCCCAGATGATGGCCTTCATCTTGATCAGATCTACAACGCCGACAAAGCCCTCTTCCGCGCCGATAGGAATCACCAGAGGAACCGGACGAGCCCGCAGGCGGGTCTCCATCTGCGTGACCACCTTGAAGAAGTTGGCACCGGTGCGGTCCATCTTGTTGACGAAGGCCAGACGCGGCACCTTGTACTTGTTGGCCTGACGCCACACAGTTTCGGATTGCGGCTGCACACCACCCACGGCGCAATACACCATACATGCGCCATCCAGCACACGCATGGAACGCTCAACTTCAATAGTGAAGTCTACGTGTCCCGGCGTATCGATGATGTTGAAACGGTGCTCGGGATAGGAGTTATCCATACCCTTCCAGAAACAAGTCGTCGCAGCGGAAGTGATGGTGATGCCACGCTCCTGCTCCTGCTCCATCCAGTCCATCGTAGCCGCACCATCGTGCACCTCACCGATCTTATGGCTTACACCTGTATAGAACAGGATGCGTTCGGTGGTCGTAGTCTTGCCGGCATCAATGTGTGCACTGATGCCGATGTTGCGATAACGTTCGATGGGTGTTTTGCGTGCCACGGTGTACCTAACCTTGTCTTTATACTTTTAGAAACGGAAATGCGAGAATGCCTTGTTCGCCTCGGCCATACGATGCACTTCTTCGCGCTTCTTCACCGCGCCGCCACGACCTTCGGCCGCATCCATCAACTCACCCGCCAGACGCAAACCCATGGACTTCTCGCCACGCTTGCGCGCAAAATCCTTCACCCAGCGCATCGCCAGCGCCATACGGCGTGAAGGGCGCACTTCGACCGGAACCTGGTAGTTGGCACCACCAACACGGCGGCTCTTCACTTCAACCTGTGGCTTGGCATTGGACAAAGCCTGATTGAACACTTCGATCGGATCCTTGCCACTTTTCTTCGCCACCTGCTCCAGCGCACCATAAAGGATACGCTCGGCCACCGACTTCTTGCCGGCAGTCATCAGCACGTTAACGAATTTGGACAGATCCTGACTGCCGAATTTCGGGTCAGGCAGGACTTCGCGCTTGGGAACTTCTCTGCGTCTTGGCATATATACCTCTTAATTAAGCCTTCTTGGGGCGCTTCGCGCCATACTTGGAACGGGATTGTTTTCGATCTTTAACGCCAGCCGTATCCAGGCTGCCGCGCACCATGTGATAACGCACACCCGGCAGATCCTTCACACGACCACCACGGATCAACACCACGCTGTGCTCTTGCAGGTTGTGGCCTTCACCGCCGATGTAAGAGATCACCTCGAAGCCGTTGGTGAGGCGCACCTTGGCGACCTTACGCAAAGCGGAGTTAGGCTTCTTCGGTGTCGTCGTATACACGCGAGTGCACACGCCGCGCTTTTGCGGACTCCCGCCCAAGGCAGGGACTTTGCTTTTGACTTGTTCGGCAGCACGAGGCTTGCGCACTAACTGGTTAATGGTTGGCATTTCAATGTCCCTAAAATTCTTTATCTATCAATACACTGCAAAAACAACAGCCGCCACGACACGATACATCTGCCGCCGTGACGGCTAAAAAGACCGCGCATTCTATTGATGAATGCCACGCCTGTCAAGCAAGGCGCGGCCATTTCATCAAGCCAACTGCTCGTTGTCCTGCGCTTCCCCGTCCGCCCCGCCTTCCACCAGCCCCGCGCCTTGTGCCATATCCAGACCCAGACGTTGCTTGCGACGGGTAGTGTGATAAGCCAGACCTGTACCAGCCGGGATCAAGCGGCCAACGATGACGTTTTCCTTCAGGCCGCGCAACTCGTCCTTCTTGCCCATGATCGCCGCCTCGGTCAGCACGCGCGTGGTTTCCTGGAAGGAAGCTGCGGAGATGAACGAATCGGTGGACAGCGAAGCCTTGGTGATACCGAGCAGCATGTATTCGTAAGTCGCTGCCTGCTTGCCCTCACCCAGCACACGCTCGTTCTCCTGCAACAACTCGGCGCGCTCGACCTGCTCCTTCGGAATGAACGTGGTGTCACCCGCATCCCTGATCTGCACACGGCGCAGCATCTGGCGCACGATCACTTCAATGTGTTTGTCGTTGATCTTCACGCCCTGCAAGCGATACACGTCCTGCACTTCGTCGGTGATATAGCGCGCCAGTGCCGGCACGCCGAGCAGGCGCAGGATGTCGTGCGGGTCGGCCGGGCCGTCCACGATCATTTCACCCTGGTTCACCACCTGACCATCGTGCACCAGCACGTGCTTGTCCTTGGGTATCAGGAATTCGTGTGCCACGCCGTCCACATCGGTGATCACCAGACGTTGTTTGCCCTTGGTGTCCTTGCCGAACGAGGCCGTGCCGGTAACTTCGGCCAGCATGCCTGCATCCTTGGGCGAACGCGCTTCGAACAATTCCGCCACGCGCGGCAGGCCGCCCGTGATGTCGCGGGTCTTGGAAGACTCTTGCGGGATACGCGCCAGCACATCGCCCACACCCACATGCTGCCCGTCTTCCACCGTGATGATGGAGCCGGTCTGGAAGGTAATGGAGATGGACAAGTCGGTTCCGGCGATCTTGATCTCGCGCCCCTCTTCATCCAGCAGACGCACCAGAGGGCGCAGCGCTCCCTTGCCGGATGTGCCCGCGCGCTTGGGATCGATCACCACCAGCGTGGACAGGCCGGTCACTTCGTCTATCTGCTTAGCGACGGTCACGCCCTCTTCCACGTTTTCGAAACGCACGCGACCGGCGTATTCGGTAACGATAGGACGGGTATGCGGATCCCAGGTAGCCAGCACTTCACCGGCACGCACCGTGCTGCCTTCGCGCACGGTCAGCATCGCACCGTAAGGCACCTTGTGGCGCTCGCGCTCACGCCCGTGATCATCGGTCACCATCAATTCGCCGCTGCGCGCCACCACTACCAGTTCGCCGCGTGCGGTGCTGACGGTGCGCATGTTCGCGCTGTATTTCATCAAGCCGTTGGACTTGCTTTCGACCTGGCTGGCCACCACGGTACGCGATGCCGCGCCACCGATGTGGAAAGTACGCATGGTCAACTGCGTGCCGGGTTCGCCGATGGACTGCGCGGCGATCACGCCGACCGCTTCACCCACGTTCACCAAACCGCCACGGCCCAGATCACGGCCATAGCACTTGGCGCACAGGCCGTAGCGCGTCTCGCAGGTCAACGGGGTGCGCACGAACACTTCGTCTATGCCCAGCGACTCTATGGTTTCCACCATATCTTCGTTGAGCAGCGTGCCCGCTTCGTACAGCGTCTCTCCGGTTTCCGGATTGACCACATCCTGACTGGCAACACGGCCCAATATGCGCTCGCGCAATGCCTCGATCACCTCGCCGCCTTCCACCAGCGCCTTGAACCCCGCGCCCAAAGAAGTGCCGCAATCGTCCTCGATCACCACCAGATCCTGCGTCACGTCCACCAGACGGCGTGTCAGGTAACCCGAGTTCGCAGTCTTCAACGCGGTATCGGCCAGACCTTTACGCGCACCGTGCGTAGAGATGAAGTACTGCAACATGTTCAGGCCTTCGCGGAAGTTGGCGGTGATCGGCGTTTCAATGATGGAGCCGTCCGGCTTGGCCATCAGTCCGCGCATACCGGCCAACTGGCGGATCTGCGCTGCCGAGCCGCGTGCGCCGGAGTCCGCCATCATATAGATGGAGTTGAACGACTCCTGCATCACCACTTTGCCCTTCTTGTCGGTGCGCACTTCGCCCGTGACGCGGTCGATCACCGGCTCGCTGCCGAGTTGATCCATCATGGCCTTGGCCACCACGTCGCCGGTGCGGCCCCAGATGTCCACCACCTTGTTGTAACGCTCGCCCTGGGTCACCAGACCCGACGTGTATTGCGTGTCGATCTCGTGCACTTCCTTCTCGGCGGCAACGATCAGATCGTTCTTTTGCGGCGGCACCAGCATATCGTCCAGGCAGATCGAAATGCCGGCGCGGGTCGCGTAAGTAAAGCCGGTGGTCATCAACTTGTCGGCCATGATCACGGTGTCGCGCAGACCGCAGCGACGGAAGCTGGTGTTGATCAGGCGCGAGATTTCCTTCTTCTTGAGCGCCTTGTTGATCAGACTGAACGGCAATCCCGCAGGCAGTATCTCCGACAGGATGGAACGGCCCACGGTCGTTTCATAGCGCGTATGTTTTTCTTCATGCGCGCCATCGGTGCCCGCATGCATCTCCTTGATACGCACCACCACCTTGGCTTGCAGGTCGACGTGGCGTGATTCATAAGCGCGCAGCACTTCCGACACGTTGGCGAACATCGAACCTTCGCCCAGCGCGCCGATCTTTTCGCGCGTCATGTAATACAGACCCAGCACGATGTCCTGCGACGGCACAATGATGGGCTCGCCGTTGGCGGGCGACAGCACGTTGTTGGAAGCCAGCATCAGCGTGCGCGCTTCCATCTGCGCTTCGAGCGACAGCGGAACGTGGACAGCCATCTGGTCGCCGTCGAAGTCGGCGTTGAATGCGGAACACACCAGCGGATGCAACTGGATCGCCTTGCCTTCGATCAGGATAGGCTCGAACGCCTGGATGCCGAGACGGTGCAGCGTAGGCGCGCGGTTCAGCAATACCGGATGTTCGCGGATCACGTCTTCCAGGATGTCCCACACCACCGGCTCTTCCGCTTCCACCATGCGCTTGCCCGCCTTGATGGTAGTCGCCAGGCCGAGGATCTCCAGCTTGTGGAAGATGAACGGCTTGAACAATTCCAGCGCCATCTTCTTGGGCAGGCCGCACTGATGCAGCTTGAGTTGCGGGCCGACCACGATCACGGAACGACCGGAGTAGTCCACGCGCTTGCCCAACAGGTTCTGGCGGAAGCGACCACCCTTGCCCTTGATCATGTCGGCCAGCGATTTCAGCGGACGCTTGTTGGCGCCGGTCATGGCTTTGCCGCGACGGCCGTTGTCCAGCAACGAGTCCACCGACTCCTGCAACATGCGCTTTTCGTTGCGCACGATGATTTCCGGCGCCTTGAGTTCGAGCAGACGTTTCAGGCGGTTGTTACGGTTGATCACGCGGCGATACAGGTCGTTCAGATCAGAAGTCGCAAAGCGGCCGCCATCCAGCGGCACCAGCGGACGCAGTTCCGGCGGCAGCACCGGCAGCACGGTCATAACCATCCATTCCGGCTTGATGCCGGAAGCCATGAACGCCTCGAGTATCTTCAGGCGCTTGGCGTATTTCTTGATCTTGGTCTCGGAGCTGGTCGCTTCCAGTTCGGCGCGCAGCTTTTCCACTTCAGCAGGAACATCGAGCGCGCGCAGCAGTGCGCGCACACCTTCAGCACCCATCAAGGCGGAAAATTCGTCGCCATACTCTTCCAGCTTGGCAAGGTAGTCGTCTTCCGACAACAACTGGCCGCGATTGAGCGGGGTCATGCCCGGCTCGGTCACCACGTAAGCTTCGAAATACAGCACACGCTCGATGTCGCGCAGCGTCATGTCCAGCACCATGCCCAGACGCGACGGCAGCGACTTGAGGAACCAGATATGCGCAACCGGCGAAGCCAGTTCGATGTGGCCCATGCGCTCGCGGCGCACCTTGGACAGCGTCACTTCCACGCCGCACTTCTCGCAGATCACGCCGCGATGCTTGAGGCGCTTGTACTTGCCGCACAGACATTCGTAGTCCTTGACCGGCCCGAAGATTTTGGCGCAGAACAGGCCGTCGCGCTCAGGCTTGAAAGTACGATAGTTGATGGTTTCCGGCTTCTTCACTTCGCCGTAGGACCACGATCTTATTTTTTCCGGCGAGGCCAACCCGATCTTGATCGCGTCGAACTCTTCCTTTTGCGTTACCTGCTTGAACAAATCCAGCAATGCTTTCATGTGTGACTCCTTTTAGCCTTTATGCCCGACAGCCTTAGTGACGTTCCAGATCGATATCAATACCCAACGAGCGGATTTCCTTGGTCAGCACGTTGAATGATTCCGGCATGCCGGCGTCGATCTTGTGGTCGCCCTTGACGATGCTCTCGTAAACCTTGGTACGTCCGGACACGTCGTCCGACTTGACCGTAAGCATTTCCTGCAAGGTGTAGGACGCGCCGTACGCTTCCAGCGCCCACACTTCCATCTCACCGAAACGCTGACCACCGAACTGCGCCTTGCCGCCCAGCGGTTGTTGCGTCACCAGCGAGTAGGGGCCGGTGGAACGCGCATGCATCTTGTCGTCCACCAGGTGGTGCAGTTTCAGCACGTGCATGTAACCCACGGTCACGGGGCGGTCGAATGCCTCGCCGGTGCGGCCGTCGTGCAGCGTGATCTGACCGGAAACCGGCATGTCAGCCAGTTCCAGCATGTACTTGATTTCCTCTTCGCTGGCCCCGTCGAACACCGGTGTCGCGAACGGCACGCCATGCTTCAGATTGCGGCACAGCTCGACGATCTCGTCATCGCTGAAGCTGGCCAGCTCCACCACCTTGTTGTTGTGGTTGTATATCTTGTCGAGGAACTTGCGCACGTCGGCAATCCTGGCTTGCGTTTCCAGCATCATGCCAATCTTCTTGCCCAGACCTTTTGCCGCCCAGCCCAGATGCACTTCCAGCACCTGGCCGATATTCATACGCGAAGGCACGCCCAGCGGATTCAACACGATGTCCACTGGCGTACCATCCGCCATGTACGGCATATCTTCCACCGGCACGATACGCGATACCACACCCTTGTTACCGTGGCGTCCGGCCATCTTGTCGCCGGGCTGCAAACGGCGCTTCACCGCCACATACACCTTGACCATCTTCTGCACACCGGCTTGCAGCTCATCGCCCTGCGTCAGCTTGCGCTTCTTGAGTTCGAACGCGGCATCGAATTCCACACGCTTCTGCGCCAGGCCTTCTTTCACCTGCTCCAGTTGTGTCGCCAGCTCGTCATCGGCCAGGCGGATGTCAAACCACTGGTGATGTTCCAGGCTGGACAGGTAATCCTTGGTCAGTTTGGTGCCCTTGGCCAGTTTCTTCGGCCCGCCGTTGACAACCTTGCCCAGCAACAGTTTTTCCAGGCGCGTATACACGTCGCCTTCCACGATGCGCATCTGGTCAGCCAGATCTTTCTTGTAGCGGCCCAGCTCATCGTCGATGATCTGCTGCGCGCGTTTGTCGCGTTGCAGACCTTCGCGTGTGAACACCTGCACGTCGATCACGGTGCCGGAGATACCAGCCGGCACACGCAAACTGGTGTCTTTCACATCGGATGCCTTCTCGCCGAAGATGGCGCGCAGCAGCTTCTCTTCCGGCGTCAGTTGCGTCTCGCCCTTGGGCGTGACCTTGCCGACCAGCACGTCGCCCACGCCGACTTCCGCGCCGATGTGCACAATGCCGCACTCGTCGAGGCGACCCATCTGACCTTCCGACAGGTTGGGGATATCGCGGGTGATTTCTTCCGCGCCCAGCTTGGTATCGCGCGCTACCACCGTCAGTTCCTCGATGTGGATGGAGGTGAAGCGGTCTTCCGCCACCACGCGCTCCGAGATCAGGATCGAGTCCTCGTAGTTGTAGCCGTTCCACGGCATGAACGCGACCAGCATGTTCTGTCCCAGCGCCAGTTCGCCCATGTCGGTGGAGGCACCGTCGGCGATCACGTCGCCGCGCGCAATGACATCACCCACCTTCACCAGCGGACGCTGGTTGATGTTGGTATTCTGGTTGGAGCGCGTGTACTTGGTCAGGTTGTAGATGTCCACGCCGACTTCGCCCGCCGTGGTTTCATCGTCGTTGACGCGAATAACAATCCGGCCCGCATCCACATAGTCCACGCGTCCACCGCGCCATGCCTGCACGGTCGTACCCGAGTCCACCGCGACGGTGCGCTCGATGCCGGTACCAACCAGCGCCTTTTCGGCACGCAAACAAGGCACAGCCTGACGTTGCATGTTGGCGCCCATCAAGGCGCGGTTCGCGTCATCGTGCTCCAGAAACGGGATCAGCGAAGCGGCGACCGACACCACCTGCGCGGGCGCCACGTCCATGTATTCGATCTTGTCCGGCACCGCCAGCACGAATTCGTTGTGTTGGCGCGAAGACACGATATCGTTGGTGAAGTGTCCCTTCTTGTCCAGTTCGGCATTGGCCTGCGCGATGGTGAACTTGCCTTCCTCGATCGCCGACAGATATTCCACTTCGTCGGTCGCGCGGCTCTTGCTCACTTTGCGATAAGGCGTTTCGATGAAGCCATAGTTGTTGGTGCGCGCATACAACGCCAGCGAGTTGATCAGGCCGATGTTCGGGCCTTCCGGCGTCTCGATCGGACACACGCGACCATAGTGCGTCGGGTGCACGTCGCGCACTTCGAAACCGGCGCGTTCGCGCGTCAGACCACCAGGGCCGAGTGCCGAAATACGGCGCTTGTGCGTGACTTCCGACAGCGGATTGGTCTGGTCCATGAACTGCGACAATTGCGAGGAACCGAAGAATTCCTTCACGGCTGCCGAGATCGGTTTGGCGTTGATCAGGTCGTGCGGCATCAGGTTATCCGCTTCGGCCTGACCGAGGCGTTCCTTCACCGCGCGTTCGACACGCGCCAGCCCGGCACGGAACTGGTTCTCTGCCAGCTCGCCCACGGCGCGCACACGGCGATTGCCAAGGTGGTCGATGTCGTCGATCTCGCCGCGCCCGTTGCGCAGTTCAACCAGTATCCTGATCACAGCCACGATGTCGTCGTTGGACAGCGTGCCTGCACCCACCAGTTCTTCGCGCCCGACGCGGCGGTTGAATTTCATGCGGCCCACGGCCGACAGGTCGTAACGCTCTTCCGAGAAGAACAGACCGTTGAACAGGCTCTCTACCGCATCTTCGGTGGGCGGCTCGCCGGGGCGCATCATGCGGTAGATCGCAACGCGCGCCGTCCACTGGTCGGTGGTCTCGTCGGTGCGCAGCGTCTGCGAGATGTATGCGCCCTGATCAAGATCGTTGGTGTACAGCGTATTGACCCTGGTCACGCCTGCGGCTTGCAGCTTGCCGATCAGGGTCTCGGTGATTTCGTCGTTGGCATTGGCGATGATTTCGCCGCTGTCCTTGTCCACCACGTTATGCGCCAGCACGCGACCCAGCAGGAAGTCGTCGGTCACCGCCAACTTGTCCAGCCCAGCTTCTTCCATCTCGCGAATATGACGCACGGTGATGCGCTTGCCCGCAGCCACGATCACCTTGCCAGCCTTGCCGGCGATGTCGAAGCGCGCGATCTCGCCGCGCATGCGTTCCGGCACCACTTCAAACTGGATGCCCTTCTTGCCCATATGGAAAGTATCGAACTCGAAGAATTCCGCGAGGATCTGTTCTGGCGTATAGCCCAGCGACTTCAGCAGGATGGTGACCGGCATTTTACGGCGGCGGTCGATACGGAAGTAAACATAGTCCTTGGCATCGAATTCGTAATCCAGCCAGGAGCCGCGATAGGGAATGATACGCGCCGAGAACAGCAGCTTGCCGGAGCTATGCGTTTTGCCGCGATCATGCTCGAAGAACACGCCGGGCGAACGGTGCAATTGCGACACGATCACGCGCTCGGTGCCGTTGATGACGAAGGAGCCGGTGTGCGTCATGAGCGGAATTTCGCCCATGTACACTTCCTGCTCTTTCACTTCCTTTACGGTCGGCTTGGACGCTTCCTTGTCCAGCAGCGTCAGGCGCACGCGCGCGCGCAACGGCGAAGCATAGGTCAGACCGCGTTGCTGGCATTCCTTCACGTCGAACGGTGGCGTACCCAGCGCATAGCTGACGAAATCCAGGCGCGCGAATTTGTTGTGGCTCTCGATCGGGAAGATGGAATTGAACGCAGCCTGCAAACCATCGTTCTTGCGCTGTTCAGGCGCCACGTTGGCCTGCAAAAAGGCCATGTAGGATTCCAGTTGGGTGGACAGCAAAAAAGGCACCGGCAAAGCGCCGACGCGTTTTGCGAAACTTTTACGGATACGTTTTTTTTCGGTAAACGAATAGTTCATGACATCTCCACGACTGGGGTAAAAGACAAGGGACAGAAAGCGTACTTAACACTCGCTGACCGCTGGCTTCTTAAAGCGGCAAAAGGCTGACGGCAAACCGTCAGCCTTTTTACATACAAGGCGCTTACTTGATTTCGGCAGTCGCGCCAGCTTCGATGAGCTGCTTCGCGATGGAGTCGGCATCAGCCTTGTTAACACCTTCCTTGACGTTCTTCGGAGCGCCGTCCACCAGATCCTTGGCTTCCTTCAGGCCCAGGCCGGTGATCGCACGTACCACCTTGATCACGTTGACCTTGGCGTCGCCTGCGGACTTCAGAACCACGGTGAACTCGGTCTGCTCAGCGGCAGCGGCAGCACCGCCACCCGCAGCGCCACCAGCGGCAGGAGCAGCCATCGCAGCAGCGGACACGCCGAACTTCTCTTCGATCGCCTTGACCAGCTCGTTCAATTCCAGCACAGACATGCCGTCCAGTGCTGCCAAAAATGCGTCTTTATCGAATGCCATTTTGTATTCTTCCTAAATAGTTTAAGTTGTTGTGATAGTGACTAAGCCGCCACTGCTTCAGTCTTGCTCTCAGCCACGGCAACCAGCACGCGAGCCAGGCCGGAGACCGGCGATTGCAACAAGCCGCACAGTTGCGCCAGCAGCACTTCCTTGGAAGGCACGGTAGCCAGCGCATTCACGCCCGCCACATCCAATACCTTGCCGTTGTAAGCACCCGCCTTGACCACCAGCTTGTCGTTCGTTCTGGCAAATTCATACACCACTTTCGCGGCTGCGACAGCGTCGGCACTGATGCTATACACCAGCGGGCCAACCATCTTTTCCGCCAAAGCTTCGAACTGAGTACCTTGCACCGCGCGGCGCGCCAGCGTGTTTTTCAACACGTGGAAATACACTCCGGAATTGCGCGCATTGGCACGCAATTTCGTAATGTCGGCCACTGCTATGCCACGGTACTCTGCCAGGACGATAGTCTGAGCCTGCGCCACTTGTGCGCTGACTTCGGCTACCACTGCCTGTTTTTCCTGCAGATTAAGACCCAAAGTCTTCCTCCATCTAAAACCGGAACACTTGCGCATTCCTTGGTTGATAACAGCGTCCTTAAGACAGGAAGAAAACAACAACTCTCCTGCTTGCGGGCACACCATCTGCGTGGGTCAACGGGTCGCCCCGCCAATTAAACCGTCGGCTGACTGCGCCTCGGGTACCTACGGTCTTTGATGCTGCTTATCCAGCCAGCAGTACAAAGCCTGTTTTCGATTCTGGTTTTTCACCACCAAAGCCGAAAAGCGACATGGCGCCCGCGCCATGTCGCGAATTTAATACAATTAAGCCGTCAAGCTGGCCTGTTCAATGCGGATGCCGACACCCATGGTGCTGGAGACGGACACCTTGCGCAGATACACGCCCTTGGCAGCGGCCGGTCTGGCCTTGTTCAGCGCATCAATCAATGCCAGCATGTTTTCGCGCAATGCTTCCGGCGTAAACGAGGCACGCCCGATAGTACATTGCACGATACCGTTCTTGTCTGTGCGGTACTGCACCTGGCCGGCCTTGGCGTTCTTCACCGCACCCGCCACATCGGCCGTCACCGTGCCCACCTTGGGGTTAGGCATCAGGCCACGCGGACCGAGGATCTGGCCAAGTTGGCCGACGATACGCATCGCGTCCGGAGAAGCGATCACCACATCGAAATCCATCTTGCCGCCCTTGATGCTTTCTGCGAGATCGTCGAAACCGACGATGTCCGCACCAGCAGCCTTGGCTTCTTCCGCCTTGGCGCCCTGTGCGAACACAGCCACGCGCATGGTCTTGCCGGTGCCTTTGGGCAGCACGACGGAGCCGCGCACCAATTGATCGGATTTCTTGGCGTCGATGCCGAGATTTACGGCTACGTCGATCGATTCATCGAACTTGGCCTTGGCGGTTTCTTTCACCAGGTTCAGCGCATCGTTCAAGGGATACAGCTTGTTGCGGTCTACCTTGGTAGCCAGCGCCTTATAACGTTTGGAAATGTGTGCCATGTTATTTCACCCCTTCCACGGTGATGCCCATGCTGCGCGCGCTGCCAGCAATGGTGCGCACCGCCGCGTCCATGTCGGCCGCAGTCAGGTCAGGCATTTTGGTTGTTGCGATGTCTTCCGCCTGCTTGCGGGTCAGCTTGCCCACCTTGTCGGTGTGGGGCGTCTTGCTGCCCTTCTGCACACCGGCGGCCTTCTTGATCAGAATGGTCGCGGGCGGGGTCTTCATGATGAAGGTGAAGCTCTTGTCCGCAAACGCGGTGATCACCACCGGAATCGGCAGACCCGGCTCTACGCCCTGGGTCTGGGCGTTGAACGCCTTGCAGAACTCCATGATATTCAAACCACGCTGGCCCAATGCGGGACCGATGGGTGGGCTGGGATTTGCCTTGCCAGCGGGCACTTGCAGCTTGATATAGCCGACTATTTTCTTTGCCACGTTGCTACTCCTCTAAAGTGGGTTAAACGCATATCGCAATTGCTCCGACACGCTCCCCGTTAAAAACACACTACTACTCCGACGAAGCTAACGTAGGTCGGGCTATTGCCCGACACGGCGGGCGCAGCCCGCCCTACGCTTTTCAGGCCTTTTCGACTTGGCCGAAATCCAGTTCCACCGGCGTCGAGCGACCGAATATGGTCACCGCCACGCGCAGTTTGTTCTTGTCGTAATTGACGTCTTCCACCGAACCATGGAAATCGGTGAACGGACCTTCCTTGACACGCACCGCCTCGCCCACCTCGAACAGCACTTTGGGCCTGGGTTTTTCCACCCCTGCCTGCATCTGCTGCATGATGTTGTCCACTTCCTTCTGGCTGATGGGCGTAGGCTTCATCGCCGAGCCACCCAGGAAGCCGGTCACCTTGGGCGTGTTCTTCACCAGATGCCAGCTCTCGTCGGTCATATCCATCTCGACCAGCACATAGCCCGGGAAGAACTTGCGTTCGCTGATGCTCTTCTGTCCGGACTTCAACTCCACAACCTCTTCCACCGGCACCAGTATCTGACCGAACTGATCTTCCATACCGGCACGCGCGATGCGCTCTACCAGCGCACGTTGCACGCTCTTTTCAAACTGGGAGTACGTATGCACCACATACCAGCGTTTGGACATCACTCACTCCGTCCCATCAGTTTATTGACTACCATCATCAGACTCGCATCCACTGCCCACAGGAACAGCGCCATGATCACCGCAAAGGCGATCACCACACCCGTGGTCTGCATGGTCTCCTTGCGCGTCGGCCAAACCACACGCTTGGCTTCAGCTACAGATTCCTTACTGAATATGAACAGCAGCTTGCCTGGCGCAGTCGTCCACACCACGCCCGCAGCAGCAAGCAAGCCCAGCAATACCACCGCGAGCCTGATCACGGCAGCGCTTTCGTGCAGCGCGTAAAACGCCGCGATCCCCGCTGCTACCAGCAGGAACGCCACGCCCAACTTAATCTTGTCTACCATGCGCGACTGTCCATTTCATAACTGGCAGGCCAGGAGGGTCTCGAACCCCCAACCCTCGGTTTTGGAGACCGATACTCTACCAATTGAGCTACTGGCCTAAAATCGGGGAAGGGAGAAGAGAGAAGGTAGAAGGGTTTAACCCTTCCCTCTTCCCCCTTATCCCTTCTCATTTCCTTACTCGATGATCTTCGCTACCACGCCCGCGCCGACGGTACGGCCACCTTCGCGGATCGCGAAGCGCAGACCTTCTTCCATCGCGATCGGGGCGATCAGTGCAACCGTCACCGATACGTTGTCGCCTGGCATCACCATCTCGGTGCCGGCCGGCAGTTCAACCGCG
>JACQFX010000055.1 GCA_016199835.1 Nitrosomonadales bacterium
ACCCGAGCCAGAAGACTGGCGCTCAGATAATCGCTCAACCGTGCTCCGGCTCCCAAGATTGCTTTGGTTCGTGCCATCTCCGCCCCCGTTTGGATGATGGTCAAAGCATAACCTAAATTTTCCTAACCGAACAGTATTGAGGCCTGGGCCGACAATTCATGCAGGCGGCGGAAGAGCTGGCGCACGCCGAATGGAACATCGAAAAAATCCGGATGCAGGTGATCACGCTGCGCGACGAACTCATCGCCTACTATGAGCGGCGCGGCTACCGGCGCACCGGCGAGATCAAGCCTTTCCCCGCCGATCCCAAATTCGGCTTGCCCAGAATCGCGGGCTTGCGCTTTGAAGTGCTGGAAAAATTATTCCCGCAGCAGATGAATTATTGAGCCTTATATAATTCATATCGCTTGGGTGTACCTACCGTAGGGCGGGTTCTACCCGCCGCGTCGGGCGTAGCCCGACCTACGAAATGCGGAGACTCTGTCTTCAATTATGTAATCCTCAAGAAGCTGAAACTCTATGACTCTGGAATCGCACATGAAAAAAATATTACTGAAAGTCTTGCTGGCATTTGCCGCGCTTGCCCTGAATGCGGCACAAGCTGCCCAGCAACTTATGCCACTGCCGCAGCAGTCTCAGGCAGCGCACTTGTCCGCCGAGATTCTGGCCAAATATCACTACAAACGCATATCGCTCGACGCGGCATTGTCGTCGAAAATATTCGGCAACTACCTGAAGGCGCTGGATGGCGAAAAGGTATTCTTCCTGCAAGCTGACATAGACCGTTTCGCCGATGCGCGAACCTCGCTCGGCGACGCCATCCGCAAGGAAGACTTGAGCACTCCTTTCGCCATTTTCAATCTTTACCAGCAACGCATAACCGAGCGCTTCGGCTACGCCCGCGCCCTGCTGAAACAAGGTTTTGATTTCGACAGCCAGGAAAGCTATCAATATATCCGCAAGGATGCGCCATGGCCCCGCTCCGAAGACGAGTTGAACGACTTGTGGCGCAAGCGTGTCAAGAATGACTGGCTGCGCCTGAAACTGGCCGGCAAGGATACCAAAAGCATCGTTGATACTCTGGAGAAGCGCTACGACAATTTCCTCAAAAGCGTATCCAGGGTCAAGGGCGACGATGCCTTCCAGGTTTTCATGAGCGCCTATGCCATGACCATCGATCCGCACACCGATTATTTCGGGTTGCGCGCTTCGGATGAATTCGATATCTCGATGAAGTTGTCGCTGATCGGCATCGGCGCCGTACTCCAGGACAAGGATGAATACACCACCATCCGGGAGCTGCTGTCCGGCGGCCCGGCGGCCTTGTCAGGCAAGCTGAAAGTCGGGGACCGCATCACCGGTGTCGGGCAGGGCGAAAACAGCCCCATTACCGATGTGATGGGTTGGCGCATAGACGACGCGGTAGCTTTGATACGCGGCACGGAAGATACCGTCGTGCTGCTCGATGTGCTGCCGGCGGAAGCCGGCCCCGACGGCAAGCACAAGCTCGTTTCGCTGATACGCAAAAAAATCAGCCTGGACAAACAGGCTGCGCAGAAATCCATACTCGAGGTAAAAGACGGGGGCACGACGCGCCACATCGGCGTGATCTCCTTGCCGGGGTTCTATCAGGATTTCGCCGCCCGCCAACAAGGCGACAAGGATTTCAGAAGCGCGACCCGTGATGTATCGCGCCTGCTGGATGAGCTGAAGAAAGACAAAGTGGACAGCGTGCTGATAGACCTGCGCAACAACGGCGGCGGCTCGCTGCTCGAAGCCATCGAATTGACGGGGCTGTTCATCGATACCGGCCCCGTAGTGCAACAACGCGACTCCCAGGGTGACGTGACCGTCGAACGCGACACCGATGCCGGCCTGGCATGGGATGGGCCGATGGGAGTGCTCATCAATCACGCGTCGGCATCAGCCTCCGAAATTTTTGCCGCCGCGATCCAGGATTACGGACGCGGCGTGGTGATCGGTGAACCGAGCTTCGGCAAGGGCACCGTCCAGACGGTGGTTAGCCTGGATCAACTGGCCAAGAACGAGCAACCGAAATTCGGCGAACTCAAAATGACCATCGCCCAGTTTTTCCGCATCAATGGCGGCACCACCCAATTGCGCGGAGTAACGCCGGATATCCGCTTCCCGTCGTTCACCGATGAAGAAGATTTCGGCGAGTCCAGCTTCGACAATGCCCTGCCCTGGATGCAGATAAAAGCGGCGGACTACAAGCCGTTCGGCGATTTGACCAGGATCGTGCCCTTGCTGGCATCCAGCCACAATGCGCGCGTAAGCAAGGACAAGGACTTCCAGTATTTGCTCGAGGACATTTCCGAATTCAGCGCCAGGCGCAAGAAAAATACGATCTCGCTCAATGAAGCCGAGCGCCGCAAAGAGCGCAGGATGGAAGAAGCCCGAATCAAATCGCGCGAAAAAGAAAAATCCGGCGAAACAAGCTCCGCTGCCGCAGGCAAGGAATCTGCCGCAACCCGCGCCGCCGCATTTGAGGATGATGGCCTGCAGTCCAGCGAACGCAATCTGGCTGCGGATCTGGCCATCGAAAAAGCGAACAAGGATGCCAAGGATGTATTGCTGGACGAAGCTGTGCACATACTCGGCGATGAAGTCGGCCTGCTGAACGCCAATCCCGGACTCGCGGCAACCCTGTTGCCCCCGGCACGCACCGGCGCGGATCAGTCATACCTTCACTGATCCGCACCTGCGAAAATTCCCGGCCGTATTAGCGATGCCTTGAACCAGCCGTCATTCCCGCGCAGGCGGAAATCCAGCTTGTTGACTTGACTGGGCTCCCGCCTGCGCGGGAGCGACATCAGCGCTGCCTTAGAACGGGAAGCGGAATTTCACGGAAGCAGACTGGTTGCTGTAGTTCGTTCGTGTATCCACATCGTAGCTCGCCGTGATCTCGGTTCCGCTACTACGCAACGCCTGCACGCTGATCCCGCCGCGCAATACCGTCGAGGCCGGAGTAATGCCCTGGCTGGTATAAGTCGGGCCGCCGCCAACAAAGGTCGCGGTCACGCTGGATGAACCCTGTGTGTCGTGCCCGACATCCAGATGGCCCAGCAGTTTCACGCCCGTGTCCAGGCTGTGTGCAACCCGCATTCCGATCGAGAAAATATTGGAAGTCGCGCCACCGCTGCCGAAGGACAGGCTATCTACCAAGGTGGCCCCCGTTTCCGCATGCGCATCATTGCTGACGTGGGTGTACTCCCAGCGTCCCGCCGCTGTCAGCGTAGTAACGTCAGACAGCTTGTACGCATGCCCTATATCAGCGCTCAGATAGGTGTGCGTGCTGGTGTAGCTGCTGCTCTTCCATTCGCCGGTACCGGCAGGTGTACCACCCGCAGTCGACCAACGGTTGGTGGTGTTACTGTTCTTGCCCAGCCCCAGCACCAGATTGAGATCCGTCTCGGCATTCAGTTTGCCTGTGCCATACAAACTGAATTGCGTCGTGTGTGCATCCTGTTTGTCCATGGTGACAGCCGAATCGCCATCGACTTTGCTCTTGGCATAGGAGAGCGCGCCGCCTATGCGCCAGGTATCGGACACTTTGCTGTCCATGCCGAGCGCCGCACCGTAGCTATTGGTCTTCCAGCCCACGATGGCGTTGCTGGTGCTCTGCGTTGCATAGCCTGCAAAAGGTTTGACCCAGAACGCGCGATCCTTGGCAACACCGTCACCCGAAGAGAGCCCGAGCAGGTAATCGTGCAGCAGCGCGGATGCGCCGCCACCCGCTCCGGCCAAACCCACTGCGTTCGCGTTGCCCGCCAGTCTGGAATCAAGTTCAGTCAGTTTTTCCCTGACCTGTGATGGTGTCGGAATATTGTTGCCTTGCTGGTTGATCCAGTCCACCAAGGCCTGCATGCTGGGCGAATACGTGGAGTGATCGCCATTCAGCAGCGCGCCTATGGCAGCGATATAACTTCCTCCCCCTGCTGGATTGGAAGGAATTCCCAATGCAGGATCGAAACTGGCTGTCAGGTCTATCTGGTGCCCCGAGTTCGACGTGGTCGCGGTGAAGTTCCAGATGGAACTGCTATCCGCAACCACCAGTCCGCCGCTGCCCAGAGTGATGCCATTGGTCGCATACAGAACATTGTCCACAGCGCCAGTGACCAAAGCAGTGTGCGGCGCAACATTGACATACAGGTTGTGGCCATCGACATTGCCGGTGTTATTGGCAAGCATAGCAATTCCGTTGATCTGCAAATACCCGTGGTCGTTGTTGCCGAGGCTGCCTATTCCGACACTGTAAACACCAGTGGCTGTCTGGTCATAGTCGCCATTCAGATTGACGCTATCGCTTGCGGCAACGGACAGAATACCGGCATTCTCCAGCGGAGATATACCGGACACGGAGACATCGTGCGCCATATTGAAGTTGCCGCCGTCCGCGATGTTGAAGTACTCCACGTTGAACAAACCTTCCGAGGTGAAGGTGCCGTTGACGTTGACGGCGGTCGCGGTTGTATTGCCGATCACACGGCCATGATCGCCATTCAGGTCGAGGGTATTGATGCCCAGATAAACTGCACCGCTCAACGTGCCCGTATTTTCCACTGCGAAGGCAGCATTTGCGTTGTCCAGATAAAGCGAATTGGTTCCGCCAGAGATGGTGCCGCTGTTGGTGATACCGCCAACTACGGTACTGTGAGTGCCGATGCCGATGCCGACCATATCAGCCGAGATCGTACCGGCCCTACCATTCGAGATGCTGCCAGAGATTATGCTGTCGCCAATGTAGATACCATCAGCGTATATGCCACCAACAATACTTTCGGTGAGGCCACCGGCAATCCTGTTGAGGTTGGCATCCAAAACACCGGGCAAGTTGGCTATGCCATGTGCACTAATGACGCCGTTGTTAATAATATCGCCAGTAACCGTGCTGCCGTTGACGGCAACGCCATAAATATGGGCAAATCGGAATGTATACGATGATGCCGAAGCATTAGCATTGATAATGCCGTTGTTGACGATGTCGCCAATGACCGCACTGCCTTGGGCAACAGAAATGGCCGTAGCGTTATCCCATAACAACAAAGGCCCCCGTGAATCAGGGATTACCGAAATGGTGCCGCTATTGGTGATGCCATTAGCGACAGAGCTACCAACAAGATCGATCCCTACCGCACCCGAAATAAGGCCGCTATTGGTGATGCCATCCGTGACAGCGCCGCTAATAAGATTGACCCCGATCCTGGCTGAGATCGTACCGCTATTGGTGAGTCCCCCGGTTATCAAACTACCGCTCACCAAGCCGATACCCGCAGAATCCAGCACCATTGCCTCCCCCACGATGCCGCCGATGCCACTAATGATTCCTCCTTGCCCCGGGATGATGCCACTAAGAGTTCCCCCTTGAACCGAGATCATGCCACTGTTATTTATACCGCCAGTGATAGTGCTGTGAGTACCAAGATAGATTCCGTTATAGTCAGCCGATATCGTGCCAGAGTTGGTGACGCCACCGGCGATGGTGCTGTGGCTGCTCAAACGAACACCGCCAGAGTTGCCGGATATGAGGCCGTTGTTATTGATGCCACCAGTGATGGTGCTGGTGCCGGAAAGATAGATACCGCTGAAGTGACCCGATATAGTGCCGCCATTGTAAACACTGGCAGCGATAGTGCTGTTACCCGAAAGATAGATGCCGGAATTATTGATGTTGCGTAGCGATCCAAAAACACCCGCATCGCCGCCAATAATAGATCCAGTATTATTGATTCCGCCCATGATGGTACTACCATTATCAATACGGATGCCGACATACCCTCCCGAGATGGTGCCGGAATTGATGATGCTGCCCGTAATTGTACTGCTTCGTATATAGATACAGGTGGCGCTGGGTGAAGTGATGATGCCACCGAGGTTCGTGATATCGCCAGGGATAGTAGTGTTTGGAATATCCAGGGCTGGGTCCGAAGCCAAAGCCGAAGCCGAGGCCGAGGCCATGGACAGGCAAGCCACTGCTACGGCCTGATTGAGAACATTGCGGCGAAAACTTTTCGATTGATTGATTGATTGATTGATTGATTGATTGATTGATTGATTGATTGATTGTTTGGCGGCTTCTATGCATTTGCATCCCCTTTGGATTTTTATGATTGGCGGCTTATGACCTTGCGCGGCAAACGCAATCTATCAAAAACGAATCTCCCCTGCTTGGCTAAATAAAAAAATATATAGACCTTTTTCAGAGGCACCTGAGAAAGGCTTGCCGGAAAAACCATCGGGGAAGGCACGCAGCAGGATTACGCCAACCAAGACAAAGCCGGGTTTGTGATCTTCCAGATCACGGCAAACACTCCAAAAACTGCGTCATGGAATCTTCCAGCGCCGCGTAGTTCGGGTTGAACATCAGGCGGCGAACGTGTTGCCTCAGCCGGAGATAGATGTGCTGATGTTAGGGGGTGACAGCGGTTTCAAGGGTAATTAACTTGCAGCAGAAAACAGCGGGACGGGATAGGCCGTAAACGCGGCATCGTCCGACACCAATGTCATTTCTTCGACGAGCGCCTGAGCGATGATGAGCCGGTCAAACGGGTCGCGGTGGTGGAACGGCAAACCCAGCAACCGTTGCAGGTGTCCGGTCTGGATCGGCAGGATGGATATGCCTTGCCGGAGCAGCGTTGCTTCGATGGTGGCGAGGTCATCCATGAGTATGAGCTTGCCTATGGAAATCTTGATAGTCATTTCCCACAGGCTGGCAGCGCTTACCGCTACCTGGTTGCGGCGGTCTTCAATTTGCACGTTGTGTTTCTGGCAGACTCGGATGCCCTTCCAGATACCAGAGCAGGATATGCGTATCGAGCAGCAGCTTCACGGCTGATAGGCGGCAAAATCATCCAGCGGCGCATTGAAGTCTGCACTCATTTTGATGCGCCCCTTGAGTGTGCCAGCCTTGCGCGGCTCGTTGCCTTCAGCTTCCGCTGCCAGATCGGAGACCTCGATCGCAACTGTCTTGTTCTGGAATTGTTTCTTGATGGCAAGAAGAAAGCTCTCGTTCAATTCTTCCGGTTTGAGTTGGAAAGTGGCATGCATGATGACCCCCGCAAAAAACTGAGTGCAATCCTACTCCGCTTACTCAAGGGGATGCAAGGCAAACAGCAAGTAAGGCTGCACAGGTTGCGCCTCCTGCGTCGGCACAACCTGAACGGACTCACATTGTCGCAGGTTGATGCCGAAGATTTGAAGGTTACAGCAAGCTCTCCACAAACCGCTTCATGGAATCTTCCAGCGCCGCGTAGTTCGGGTTGAACATCAGGCGGCGCAACATGCCGACTTCAAGATTGGCCGGGGTTATCTCGCCCTGCCATGCCGCGTCCGGATGCTGGATACACGCTGCGTATTTTTCCTGGTCGTGCGGGTAATAGTGGTTGCAGTTGACGTACTCTCCCGCTGCCCCGTAATGCGTATCTTCCGGCGGCAGCACGATGGCGGTGTGCGCGGAGCTGAGTATCTTGTTATCGGGCAGCGCGCTGTTCACCCACTCCAGTTTTGCTGCCGGAATATTTGCAGGCAGTGCTGCCGCAGCGCTGGCATACAGCACCAGTTTGTTACGCGCATGATGCGCGCGCGCCATGAATTCCAGCGTCGCCGACACATCGACCGTGGCGTCGTCCAGACTGGCGGCGGCGAAAACCGGGATGTTCGGCTCACACCCTTTGATCGCCTGCGTCAGCGCGTACATCTGCGCGGCGGCGTTCCTGGGAAACGATTCGTATTTATACAGGTCGCGGTCGGGCAGGATGCCGACCCACTGCGCCGACGGCATCAGCCAGCTATAGAGCTTGTGCAGATTGGCCCAGCGCGCGCGCGCGGTGATTTTCAGCGCAGGGGAAAACAGGAACAGGCCGCGCACACGTTCGTCGTGCTGGCTGTGGTACACGCTCAACGCAGCGCCTGTGGACAGTCCGCCCAGATAGAGTTCATCCACTTCTGCGGCAAGCCTGTCCGCGCCATACTGCACCGTCCGCGCCCATTCCTGCCATGTCACGTCGAGCAGGTCGCCGGGCTGCGTGCCGTGACCCGGCAACAGCACGGCCATGACGCGAAAGCCCTGCGTCTGAAAGAACGCGGCCAGATGGCGCATGAAATAAGGAGAGTCGCTCAAGCCATGTGTGAGCAGGATGCCTCGCTTGCGGGACGTCGCGATGGTCGGCTCCAGTTCGAACGGCGCATTGCCGTCCACGATCTTTTGCTGCGTGGCGGCATCCGTCCCGGCATGCGCACGTGCGATCATTTCGCGGCAACTCGCGATGTAATCCGCGAACGCCAATTGCCCGCCCTGAAAGCGGGAGTTCAAGCCGGATACGCTGTGGCGCGCCTCCAGCCGGGGTGGGGCGGATTCCTGTTGTTGCATCATTTTCCCAGTATACCGGTTGCGCACTGCATTCCGTCCTGCGACGAGAACGGTGGTAAAATGCGCCGCTCTGTTCGCCGTTATCCAGCACGCAACCATGCAAAATTATTCCGTTCCCGCAGCCGATCCCCAGCTCGCGGAAATCAAACTCCCGCCCCATTCGGTCGAGGCCGAGCAATCGGTGCTGGGCGGCATTCTGCTGGATACGACCGCGTGGGACAAGATTGCCGACCTCATCAGCGAACAGGATTTCTACCGCTTCGAGCATCGTTTGATCTGGCGCCACATCGCGCGCCTGACCGAACAGGCCAAACCCGTGGACGTGATCACCGTGGCGGAAGCGCTGGAAAGCAATGCCGAACTCGACAAGGCTGGCGGCCTGGCTTACCTCGGCACGCTGGCGCACAACGTGCCCTCCGCCGCCAACATCCGGCGCTATGCGGAGATCGTGCGCGAACGCTCCATCATGCGCAGGCTGGCCGAGGTCGGCGGCGATATCTCCACCAGTGCCTACAATCCGGCAGGGCGCGATGCCCGCCAGTTGCTGGATGAGGCGGAAAGCAAGGTATTCGAAATATCGGAAGCCGGCGAGCGCGGCAAACAGGGATTCGTCGCTATGCCGCCCTTGCTGACCCAGGTGGTGCAACGCATCGAGACGCTGTATGGCCGCGACAACGCCGGCGACGTGACCGGCATCGCCACCGGCTTCACCGATCTGGATCGCATGACCTCCGGCCTACAACCCGGCGACCTCGTCATCGTGGCCGGACGCCCGAGTATGGGCAAGGCCCAGCCGCTGGACTCGCACGTGCGCACCCTGAATGGCTGGAAGCAGATGGGCAAACTGGAAGTAGGCGATGCCCTCGCCTCGGTGGATGGCCGCCCTTCCATGGTCACCGGCGTCTTCCCGCAAGGACTCAAACAAGTCTATCGCATCACGTTTTCGGATGGGCGCTCTGCAGAATGCTGCGCAGAACATTTATGGCGAGTCCATTCGCGCCATTGGGATTCAGCGCGTGTGCTTGAAACACGTGAATTGATGCGACTACTGCAATCAAAACGCCATCAGGGGCGAATCTGGATCAAACGCCCCAGTGGGGATTTCGGCCACCACGACCCATTGCCGATAGACCCCTGGGTGTTGGGCGCTTTACTTGGTGACGGCAACCTGACGGGGACAGGCAGCGTGCGCTTTTCCACAGCCTCGCCTGAAATCCTGGCGTTGATGGAAGAGCGGATAGAGCATGGAATGATGGTGACTCATGCACAGAATTACGATTACCGCCTGATCCGCCGGGATCGCGGACGCCAGCCCGGTTTACAGGGGGCTCAGCCCAACCCGTTGCGCGTCGGTCTGGAGGCATTACAATTATCCGGGCTATCCAGCGACCAGAAATTCATTCCTCAACTGTATCTGGAAGCTTGCCGTCCGGCGCGTCTGGATCTGTTGCGCGGCCTGCTGGATACCGATGGTTGGGTCGAGCGCTGGGGCAGTGTGCGCTTTTCTACCTCCAGCGCCAGACTGGCGCTGGAAGTCGCGGCACTGGTGCGCTCTCTCGGAGGATGGTGCTCGATCTCGAAAAAGCAGCCACACTTCCGCAATATAGCTGGAATGCGCATGCCCGGCTTGCCTGCCTATGTATGCAACATTTCCCATCCCGAACCACGCAGCCTTTTCATGCTGTCGGAAAAACAGTTGCGTGCACCGGCCACGTGGCGCAGACAAAAACGCCTGAACATACTCTCCATTGAACCTGTGCGCGAGGCACCTTGCCAGTGCATCTCCGTCAGCCATCCAGATCGGCTTTACATCACGGATCAGGATGTTGTGACCCACAACACCGCCTTCTCCATCAACATCGCCGAACACGTCGCGCTCGAAGTCAGCAAACCCGTGGCGATCTTCAGTATGGAAATGGGCGGCACGCAACTGGCCATGCGCATGATAGGTTCGGTCGGCAAGCTCAACCAGCATACCTTGCGCACCGGCAAGCTCGAAGACGATGACTGGTCGCGCATGACGCATGCGCTGGGACGATTGAACGATGCGCCGATTTTCATCGACGAGACTGCCGCGCTGAACTCGCTGGAACTGCGTTCGCGCGCGCGCCGCCTGCACCGCCAGAATGGCGGCCTCGGCCTCATCGTGATCGACTACATCCAGTTGATGTCTTCCACATCAAGCAAGGGCGGCGAAAACCGCGCCACGGAAATTTCGGAAATCTCGCGCTCGCTGAAAGCACTGGCCAAGGAACTGCAAGTGCCGGTGATCGCCCTGTCGCAGCTCAACCGCAGCCTTGAGCAGCGCCCCAACAAGCGTCCCATCATGTCCGACCTGCGCGAATCCGGCGCCATCGAGCAGGATGCCGACCTGATCCTGTTCATCTACCGCGACGAAGTCTATAACCCCGACACGCCCGAAAAAGGCTCGGCGGAAATCATTATCGGCAAACAGCGTAACGGCCCGATAGGCACCATAGGCCTAACCTTCCGGGGCGAATTCACGCGCTTTGAAAATGCCGCCCATTCGGGGCAGTATCACTCCAACGAGTAAAGTCCCGCCTTACTCTGCCGGGTAAGCCTCCAGCCGCCGCACCTTACGCCAGAATTTCCACAGGTCGCGCCGCGTCAGCACAAAACGCCGCGATGCGTTTGGCTGCAAGACATCCAGCGTGATCGTTGCAAGTTGCCCCGCACGCAGCATGTTCAGCACAGGAGCTACGCAGTCCAGTTCAAATTGTTGCAACGCATCGCGCCATGCCCCAAGCTCGCCGCGCTGAACCGCGCGGCGCAAGCCATCCCATACCACGAGTACATCGCCATCAGCCGCCGCAATGCACTGCTGCATGTCATGCCCGTATGCGCTGCCGCTTGCCCTGGCAAAGGCCATCGCCAGTTCGCTATCGCCGCATACTGCCGCATAAGGCTGTTCCAGTTTTTTCGGAGCCTGTCCGCCGCCCCATAGCCACACGCTGTTGGCAGGCAATACACCGCGCGCTTCGCGTGCCTCGTTCACAGGGTGCGCGTACAACAGCATCTGCACTTCGTTGAGCGTGCGATGCCAGCGCAAAGCATCCGCGCCTTGCGGCAGATGCTGATGCACATCCTGTCCTTCCACTTTCGACAGCAAGCGCGTGGTGATGTCCGGCGCAGTGTCAGTGCGCAGATACCAGCGTTGCGGATGGGGTGCGACGAAGCTCAAACCCTCGGCGGCAAAATGCGCGTTCAGGCTGGCGCACAGCTGCGCCGCCTCGCCTGCACTGAGCGCCAGATCCGATTGCAGGATCATCTCGTTGCGCAGGATTTGCAGATATACCGGATCGGCGCGCAACCAGTACGCCGCACCGGGATCTACGCCATCCGCCCGCAACGTGACCGGCGCGATGGCCTGCTCCGCCACGCCGAACGCCGCACACAGCCAGTCTTCCAGCGTGTCCACAGCCAGCGGCCCTGGCTGTGCGCGCGCCAGCAACTTCTCCAGCGCAGGCAGCTTCAGCCCGGCACAAACCTCGGCAGCGACAGGCTGCGGCAGAAACAGTTCGGGGATAAGCAGATGGATGTTTTTCATGGCGCCGAGTTTACCATCCCGTTACGCGCCCGCTTGTGGCAAACTAGCGCCCAATCAATTCAGCCGCTCTCACCTTGCGTCCCTACGAACTCTTCATCGGTTTGCGTTACACCCGCGCCAAGCGGCGCAACCATTTCATCTCCTTCATTTCGCTGATTTCCATGCTGGGCATCGCGCTGGGCGTGGCGGCACTGATCATCGTGCTGTCGGTGATGAACGGCTTCCAGAAGGAGATACGCGCGCGCATCCTCGGCGTCACCGCGCACCTGCAAGTCAGCGCGGAGGGCGAGCACATGAACGACTGGCAACCGATACTGAAAACGATGTCGGCGCATCCGCAGATCACGGCAGCCGCGCCTTACATCAACGGCCAGGGCATGGTGTCGCTGAATGAAAGCGTGCAGGGCGTGATGGTGCGCGGCATCCTGCCGCAGGACGAAAATCGCGTGACCGACCTGTCCGGCAAGATGAAAGCCGGTTCGATGGAAGCCCTGCGCTCCGGTGAGTTCGGCATCGTGATCGGCTCCGATCTGGCGCGCGCGCTGGGCGCGCACCTGAACGACAAGATACTGGTCATCACGCCGCAGGGACAGATCACGCCCGCCGGCATGTTGCCGCGCCTCAAGCAATTCCGTGTGGTGGGCATATTCGAGATCGGCATGGCGCCGTATGACAACACGCTGGCGCTGATCCATCTCAACGACGCGCAGAAGCTCTACCAGATGGGCGACTCGGTGAGCGGCATAGGCGCGCATCTGAAAGACATGGATCTCGCCCCGCGCGTGGCGGCGGAACTGTCCGACGGATTGCCGCCCAACACTTACGCCACCGACTGGACGCGGCAGAATGCCAGCTACTTCGCCGTGGTCGCGATGGAAAAGAAAATGATGTTCATCATCCTCTCGCTCATCGTGCTGGTCGCCGCCTTCAACATCGTCTCCACGCTGGTGATGGCCGTGACCGACAAGCAGGCCGACATCGCCATCCTGCGCACGCTGGGCGCCTCGCCCGCCAGCATCATGAAAATATTCATGGTGCAGGGCGTGCTGATCGGCATCATCGGCATGGGGCTGGGCGTGGTCGGCGGCGTGCTGGTCGCACTCAACATCGGCACTCTCGTGCCATTCATCGAACATCTGTTCGGCGTGCAATTCCTGTCCAAGGAGTTCTATTACATCAGCGAACTGCCTTCCGATTTGCAGCACACGGATGTGTTCGTGGTCGCCTCCATGTCCTTCCTCATCAGCCTGCTCGCCACGCTGTATCCGAGCTGGCGCGCGGCGCAGACGCAACCGGCGGAGGCATTGCGCTATGAGTGAGAACAAACTGGTTATCAGTTGCCGCGACCTGCGCAAGACGTTCACGCAGGGCAAACTCAACGTGCCCGTGCTCACCGGCGTCGACCTCGACGTGACGCGCGGCGAGCGACTCGCCATCGTCGGCGCTTCCGGCTCGGGCAAGAGCACGCTGCTGCACCTGCTGGGCGGACTCGACAACGCGAGTGGCGGCAGCGTGAACATACTGGGGCAGGACGTGCAGTCGATGAACGAGGTGCGGCGCGGCGAGCTGCGCAACCGCTCGCTCGGCTTCGTCTATCAGTTCCATCATCTGCTGATGGAATTCACCGCGCTGGAAAACGTCGCCATGCCGTTACTTATACGCGGCATGAAAAACGAAGAAGCCCATCCCAAGGCCGCCGCCATGCTGGAGCAGGTCGGCCTGGCACAACGCATACAGCACCAGCCTGCCGAACTCTCGGGCGGCGAACGCCAGCGTGTCGCCGTCGCGCGCGCGCTGGTCACCGAACCCGCCTGCGTGCTCGCCGACGAGCCCACCGGCAATCTTGACCGGGCCAGCGCCCATGCGCTGTTCGAACTCATGCAGGAACTCAATGAACGCCTGCACACCAGTTTCATCGTCGTCACCCACGACCTCGAACTCGCGGCCAGGATGCAGCGCCAGCTCAGGCTGGTGGATGGGAAATTACGGACTGATTGAACGGCAGAAATAAACGGGCCGCATTGCTGCGGCCCGTTTTATCTGCTGATGGCACGGCTACTCAGTGCTGGTGCCCGCCCTCGCCATGCGTGTGGCCGTGCGCAAGTTCTTCCGGAGTAGCTGAACGCACGCCGGTGACGGTGCCGACGAAATTCAGCGTCTTGCCTGCAAGCGGATGGTTGCCGTCCACGGTGACTTCATCATCGGTGACATCCACTACGGTATAGAGCATGTAGTCTTCGTCGTCGTCCTCTTCGGCGCCGCCCTCGAACTGCATGCCGATCTCGATATTTTCCGGGAACGCATTGCGCGGCTCGACGCGCACCAGATCGTGGTCGTATTCACCGAAGGCATCATCCGGTTCCATGGTGATGTTGAATTTTGCGCCCACGTCCTTGCCGTGCAATTCTTCTTCGACCACGGGGAATATGCCGTCGTAGCCGCCATGCAGGTAGCTGACTGCGTCATCGGTTTTTTCCAGCAGGACGCCATTCGAATCGGTGAGTTCATAGCTCAGGGACACAACGGTATCTTTGACGATCTTCATTTCATTTCCTTTATCAGATTGAGTATTTCATGGGCATGTCCATGCGCGTGAACGCCATACATGGCGTGGCGCACTTTGCCTTGCTTGTCTATCACGAAGGTCGAGCGCTGGATCGCGACCTTCTTGTGTCCGTCTACTTCCTTGTCGTAGAGCACACCATATTTCCTGCATACCCTGGATTCCGCATCGGACAACAACAGCACGGAAAGGCCATATTTGTCGCGGAATTCGGCATGACTCAAACATTCGTCGCGGCTGATTCCGGCTACCAGCGTATCGAGGCGGATGAAGCTGTCGTCCAGATCGCTGAACTCGTTCGCCTCCATGGTGCAACCCGGCGTATCGTCCTTGGGATAGAAATACAGGACGATGTTTTTCTTGCCTCGCTGCGCCTCCAGGCTGAACGTCTCCATGTCAGCATCGGGCAATTCGAATTGCGGTGCATCCATTCCCGCCTGCAATAACATCTGCGCTTCTCCTGCAAATAATCCGTGAAGGATTCTAACTGATTTCATCCGTTGCGAAAGTATTTTTGCGCCCCGTTTACAACGCTATAATCCGCCAATGAAAAATTCCAGCACCCTGCTCGGCGGCCTGACGGTAAATAAATTCCTGCGCGACTACTGGCAGAAAAAACCCCTGCTCATCCGCAATGCGTTCCCCCACTTCAGCGGACTGCTAGACCCGCAACAATTGATATCACTGGCTTGCGACCCCGATGCGCAGGCACGCGCGGTGGTGAACCGGCGCGGCAAATGGGAACTGTACCAGGCGCCGTTCGAGCCGGAAGATTTCGCCGGCATGGAGAAAATAAAATGGACCGTGCTGTTGCAGGGCGTAAATCATTACCTGCCACAAGGTGCAGAACTGCTCAAACATTTCAGCTTCATCCCACACGCGCGCCTCGACGATCTGATGGTGAGCTACGCGCCCAAGGGTGGCGGCGTCGGGCCGCATTTCGACTCCTATGACGTGTTCCTGTTACAGGGCATGGGGCATCGCCGCTGGCAGATTTCCACGCAAGCCGACCGCACGCTGATTGACGGTGCGCCGCTGCGCATCCTGAAAGATTTCAAGGTGGAGCAGGAATGGGTGCTGGCGCCGGGCGACATGCTCTACCTGCCGCCGCACTGCGCGCACAATGGCATCGCCGAAGACGAGTGCATGACTTATTCCATCGGCTTCCGTACCCCGTCTTACCAGGAACTCGCAGAACAGTTCCTGGTGCACATGCAGGATCGCGTGTGCGTACAGGGCATGTATGCCGACCCCGATCTCAAAACGCAACGCCACCCCTCCGAGATCGGCGCGGACATGCTGCTTCAGGTGGAGCAGGCCATCGCACGGGTGCGGTGGAATAAACGCGACATCGCCGGATTTCTCGGCTGCTATCTTTCCGAACCCAAACCACACATCTTTTTCGATGCACCGGAGAAACCGCTGAGCCCAAAACGCTTTGCACAGGCCGCGCACAAGCAGGGCGTGACGCTCGATTTGAAGACGCAAATGCTATGCCACGACGGCACGCTGTTCATCAACGGCATCGCACACAGCGTCGACAAGGAAACATACCGCGTGCTGCGCGGACTCGCCGACACGCGCCGGATCGCGGTCACACCCAACCTTCCGCCCGACGTGCTCGACCTGCTTTACCAGTGGTACGCTGATGGCTATATTGTTCCCATCACAAGCAATGAGGCCTGATCATGAACGGTGAGCTGCAACACACTGCACTCGAGGGAATGGCGGATTACGTCGCCGCACTGGACTCGATGTGCGGCCTGGCACAACACGAACTGTGTATCTTCGAGAAAGACTTTGCCGACATCGGTTTCAATTCGGAAGCGCGCTACGACACCCTGCGCGGCTTTCTGCTCTCCAATTCCCACAACCGCCTGCATCTGCTGGCGCACGACACAAACTACCTGGCACAGCGCTGCCCGCGCATGACGATGCTGTTGCGCCAGTTCAGCCACAACATGCAGATATACCGCATGCCGCCACACCTGCAACATGTCACCGAAGCCTTCGCTGTGGCTGACGAAAACCATTATGTACGCCGCTTCCATTTCGATGACTCGCGCGGCATTCTTGCGCAATACGATGGCGAAGGTGCGCGCATCCTGAAGTCACGTTTCACGGAAATGTGGGCTGCATCCCGGCCGGCCCTCTCCGCAACCACACTGGGACTATAGGCAATTTCCATAAATTCCCAGCAAAATCATCTGGAATTTTTCCGGGAAGTTGGTAGAATACCGCACCTTAGTTGTGGCTCCTGCCACAGCAAGCAAGCTCCCCGTAAATTTTTATTGAAACTTCAAGCAAAGGAAAATGTAATGAAACTTACCGCCCTGATCGCCGCCCTGCTGGCTCTGTCTTTGACCGCTTGTGGCCAAAAGCCTGCCGAAGCACCTGCCGCTGCACCGGCTGCCGCTCCTGAAGCCGCATCCGCACCGGCTGCTGCTCCTGCTGCTGCAATGGCTCCTGCTGCAATGGCTCCTGCCGCCCCCGCTGGCGAGCCTGCCAAGAAGTAAGCAGCTTGCACCGAATAAAAAAGCCGACGCAAGTCCTAGCCGTTTAGTTAACGTGTTGGGAATCGCGGCAAAGTAGAGTAAAATCCCCTTATGTCTAACGGCATGAGGGGATTTTTACTTTGAAGTCAAAAATCGCACATATAAAGCCGTCGCGCGTCCCTGTTGCGGTCGAT
>JACQFX010000056.1 GCA_016199835.1 Nitrosomonadales bacterium
GTCTTGAATTCGATTGGATGGGTGCGACGGCTGCGTGCAGGCAGAACGGTAGTCATGGATAGTGTCCACTAAAAATTGGTGGACACTATGCTCCTACATCAAGTATCTCACTTCAATGTGGGGCGGCTGGACGCTTACCATGTAGTGTGTGAATAAATTCGCACCTGTAAACCTGCCGATGAGTTTTTCTAGGATAATCGCGACCATTAATCTGCCGGTGCGATCAATTGAATTTTCTACGCTCGAATCCTGCCGTTTTGGCATTTCTTGTCGGCTTGTTAGCGGTTACGGGCTTTGCACCATTCTCGCTATTTCCGCTTCCTGTGTTCGCACTTGCCATATTGTTCGTGCAGTGGCTGCATGCCAAGGACGCACGTGCAGCCGCCAGGCTGGGCTTCGTTTTTGGCTTGGGTTTATACGGCGCCGGGGCGAGCTGGATTTATATTGCGCTGCATGACTACGGCGATATGCCGTTTCCCTTGGCGTTACTGGCTGACCTGCTATTTGCGGCAGTCCTTGCTGCGTTTCCTGCCGCAGCGGGCTATGTGCAGGCGAGATTACGCATGGCGTCATGGGCGCGCGTGGCGCTGACGATGCCCGCATCGTGGGTGCTAATGGAATGGCTGCGCGGCTTGACGTTTACGGGTTTCCCCTGGCTGACATTGGGCTATTCACAAGTGGCGGCCAGTCCGCTGGTGGGCTATGCGCCGCTGCTCGGCGTGTACGGCGTGTCATTGATGCTGGCAGTGAGCGCAGGCTTGTTCGCCTTGTTGTTCATGGCACGCTGGAGCAGGGATGGCAAGATGGCTTGGGCGTTGCTTGCCACGTTGTGGATACTCGGCGTGGCGCTGCGTACCGTGGAATGGACGCAGCCGCAAGGTGAACCGCTCAAGGTCAGTCTGGTGCAGGGCAACATTCCGCAAGAACTGAAATTCCACGAAGAGAAACTCGTCGAGACACTGGAAACCTATCGCAGGCTGGTGCAGCAAAGCGATGCGCGCCTGATCGTGTTGCCGGAAACCGCGTTGCCGATATTGCACAGCGAATTGCCGGAGAACTATGTGGCTATCCTGCGCGAGCATGTGCGTCAGAATGGTGGCGACATCATCATAGGCGCGTTCGAGACCGAGCGTGGACAGTATTACAACAGCGTATTCACGCTAGGCACGGCGGAGAGCCAGAGTTATCGCAAGAACCATCTGGTGCCATTCGGCGAATTCATTCCGTGGCGTTCTGCGCTGGGCTGGTTCATTAATGAAGTGCTGAATATTCCGATGGGCGATCTCGCGCGTGGCGGAATTGCGCAGCCGCCGCTGAGAGTGGCCGGGCAAAAAATTGCCGCGAACATCTGTTACGAAGATGTGTTTGGCGAAGAGATCGTGCGCGCACTGCCCGAGGCGACGCTGCTGGTGAATGTCAGCAACGATGCCTGGTATGGCAATTCGAATGCAGCGATACAGCACAACCAGATCTCGCAAATGCGCGCGCTGGAGAGTGGGCGCATGATGCTGCGCGCGACCAACACCGGCGTCACCTCCGTCATCGACCGCAATGGCCGCATCCAGCAGATGCTGCCACAGCACGAGGAAGGTGTACTCACCGCCGAAGTGCTGGGCTATACAGGCAGTACGCCCTATGTGCGCTGGGGCAATGCGCTGATGCTGGGGTTGATCGCAGTGATGCTGGCGATGGCGTGGCGGTTGCGCAGACTATGAACTGGCAGTGTTATTTGCTGCAATGCGCGGATGGCACGCTGTACTGCGGCATCAGCAACGATCTGGACAAACGCCTCGCCGCGCATAATGCGGGTGAAGGCGCAAAGTACACGCGCGGGCGCACGCCAGTGAAGCTGCTGCATGTCGAGCAATGTTCAGACAAATCTGCCGCGCTGAGGCGCGAGCTGGAGATTAAAAATCTGTCGCGAGCAGCGAAGCTGCTGCTGGTTGCGGGCAGTGTGAACTGCCGGGAATCGCGTTAAAGAAAAGTCTATTCGCTTTCCAGTTTGTCGGTTTGGGTGAAAGTCCAGGTGCGGGTAATGCTGAGGATGTCGGTATCCCTGCGGATGTCGGGTGGGAAAGGCGAGAACGGTGCGCTTAGTTTGACAATGCGCTGCGCCGCAGCGTCGAGGATGGGCTGGCCGGAGGTGCGACTGACTTCTACGTTATCCACGCTGCCATCGGCACGTATGGATACGGTGAGTTGCAGGCTGCCATAGATCTTTTTCTGGCGCGCGATATCGGGATAATTCAGGTTGCCGATGCGCTCTACCTTGATGCGCCAATCTTCGACGTATTGCGCAAAGCGATATTCCTGAGTGCGTGCACCGATGAATTTTTTGCGCGGCAGCTTCTGGTAGGCGCTCATGTCCTTGTTGATCTGCGCTTCCAGTCGCGCGATCTCCAGGCTGCGCTGTATCAGGTCTTCTCCGTTACGCTCATTCGCTAACTGTTGTTGCCGGTTGTTTTCCGGCGTTACGCTGTATGTCCCCTGCGTCTGCGTCAACAAGCGTTGGGCTTCCTGCTCCAGTTGTTGCACACGCTGGGCGGATTGCTCCGGTGTGAATTGTTTGTCGTCGCTCAATGTGGGTAGCGGTGTGCTCGCGCGACGGTTTTCCGGCGTGTTACCGCCGCCGTCGAGATTGTGCTGCGCCAGCGCCTCGGCCTGCACGGGGCGCTGGCGGGATTTGCTGTTGACTAAAACTATTTCCAGCGGCTGCAAGAAGTCGGCGGTCTTGCGTGGATCGGGTATGGCGAAGCCGATGCCGAACAGCACGAAAATATGCAGCAAGAGCGAGAGGGCCAAAGCACGCGAGATGGGTCGCTTCAGCAAACTGGAATTCACTCCAGCGCCTCCACGACGGAAATGAAACGCGCATTGAAATTCAGGTCGAGCAGGTCAGTGCCGACTATCTCCAGCATCACGCGGGTGTTGGGCGGCAGCTCGGGCAGCGAAGGGATGCGCCCGAACAGCGGGATTTGCGTGAGCCGCACCAGATTCTCGCGCAGCACGAATCCCTCGATCTGCTGCACGTGTTCCTGCTCTAGCCAGCGCAGGCACCAGTAACGTTCCATGGCGCGCTGGAATTCGTTGTACGCCGTATAGGCGGTATCGAAATCACGCATCACGGTGAACAGCACGGTGTCGTTCTGTGCGTAAGCAGGAGCTTCCTTGCGCAACAGGCTGACGATCTGGCGCTGGTTGATAAGGTCCACGTAGCGGCGTAGCGGCGAGCTGGACCACAAGTATTGCGCCACGCCCAATCCTTGATGCGGCGCGGGCACGGTGCTCATTTTCACCTTGCCGTTGTTCTGCGTGCGATAGATGCCTGCCACGTCGTGGTCGGCGAGCAGCTTGCCCCATGTGCTGTTGGCGAAGATCATCAGCTCCGACACCACCTTGTCTATGGGAGAGCCGCGCAAGCGTGGGGCGATGGTGATGTGATCGTTCTCCACGTAGAAGTTGTAATCCATCTGCTGCGTGCTGTTGTCGGAAGGCTTGCCGCGCACGGCTTCCAGCTTCTGCGCGAGATCCCATAGCAGCCTGAGCTCGGGAGCGTAGGGATAATCCAGCTTGCCCGCCGCCAGCGTCTCTTCGTTGAACAGCGGCTCCAGCGTGTCGTGGCGCAAGTTCGCGGCGATATGGATGCGCTCGATGCGGCTGTCGGTGTTGCGCACTTCCAGCGTAGCCGCATCCACGTCGATATACATCGAAAGCGCCGGGCACACGCTATCCTCGCACAGCGTGAAAGCCAGCACCACATTGTCAGGCAGCATGGTGATCTTGCCGCCCGGCATGTACACGGTAGACAAGCGTTGTGCGGCGATGGCGTCTACCTGCGAGCCGGGCGCGATGGTCAGCGCGGGTGCGGCGATATGCACACCGATGCGCCAGTTTCCATCGGCGAGTTTCACGATAGAGAACGCGTCGTCGATCTCCGTAGTGGTTGCATCGTCTATGCTGAATGCCTGCGCTTCGGCCAGCGGCAATTCGGGATGCATGTCAACACTGACTTCCGGAAAACCCGCGCCGTGAGGGAAATGTTCGAACAGGAAGTGCTGCAAATGGTAATCCTGCGTAGATGGTAGTGCGCCGCAACGTTGCAGCAGATGCGCGGGGGAAAGATGTGTGGTGGCGCAGGCCGCTTCCAGCGCTTTCACTTCCAGCGTGTTGCGGTCGGGCTTGTATAACAATTGCGGCAATTTTCCGGCGAACTCGGCAGGCAATGCAAAGCGCGCCAGCTCTTCGATATAGCGCGTCTGCAATTCGGTCTGGATGCGCTTCTTTTCCGCGCCGGCCAGCGCAGCTTTCAGCGCTTCTGGCGGGGCAGCCTTATAGCGGCCCTTGCCCTTCTTGTAAAAATGCATCGGCGAGGAATGCAGGCGCATCAATGTTCCCGCCGCCTCGATGGGATTGGGGACATGGCCGAAATACTCTGCGGCCAGCGTATCAAAACCAAATTCGTCCTGCGGGCTGCATTCCCACAGGAATTCCACATCCATGCCTGCCGCGAAATGTTCAGCCTGCGCTATGAACTCGGTCAGTCCCGGCTGGGCAAAACGTAGCATCACGTTTGCCGCTTTGATCTTGCTGCGCTTGCCGTGAAAGTTTTCCACTTGCAGGGAAGTGGTATTGTCAGCCAGGATGGACGCGGCCTTGAAAGCCCCGTCTTCTTCGTAAAAAATGTTCATCTGTGAGGCGGTGAAAAAAAGTGGCGCGATTATACCCCAGGCGGATTTTGAACTTCGTTGCGAACGGTCTGTCTCTGCTTCGCTGTATAGCAACTATACTTTATCCCGCAAGCCCATATTTAATCAGGAGCCCCTATGAAAAAAATAACCCGACTGGCCATTGTCCCCACGCTCGCACTGGGCTTTACCCTGGCGCATGCCGAGCCACAAGCCTGTCACGATATGACGTCCAGCGCCATGTCCGGACAGCCGGATGCAATGATGTTCAGGATTATGGATAGCAACGGCGATGGCATGATTTCAAAATCAGAGTTTCGTGCTTTCCACGACAAGCGCTTCAAGGAAATGGATGCCAACCATGATGGTAAGCTCAGCCAGGAAGAATTGCAGCGTGACCATGCCAGCCACATGGGCAATGCAAATGGCACAACAAGCGGCGGCTCCATGGGGCCTGGCACTACACATCTGGATGAGCGTTTCAATGCGGCTGACGTAAATCACGATGGCGGTCTGGATCGGGAAGAAGCCAAAAATATGCCGATGCTGTCCATGTATTTCGATGAAGTGGACACCAACAAGGATGGAAAAGTGACGCGTCAGGAATATTTTGATGCGATGCCCTTGCTGCACCGAGCCAAGCAGGAAAAAGCCGAAGCGCTTTAAACCCCTGCGTAAACAACAAGGCCAGCAAGATGCTGGCCCTGGTTTGTTGCTCGTCACAAGAAGCGGTTTATTTCAGCGAGAGTATCCACTGTACGATACTCTTGATGTCGTCATCGCTGACCGTCTTGGCCGTGGCGGGCATGGGCATCTTGCCCCAATTGCCGCCGCCACCGCTGCGCACCTTCTTTTCCAATGTGGCTTCGGCGCCCTTGTCGTCCTTGTATTTTGCGGCCACATCTTTGAAGGCCGGGCCGACAGCTTTTTTGTCAATTGCGTGGCAGGTCACGCAATTGCTCTTTTTTGCCAGTGCTTCGCCGTCCCCGGCGAATGCTGTGCCTGAAAGAACCAGGCCTGCCGCTAATGCCACTAAATATCGAATGCTCATTGTTGTCTCCTTATTATTTGAATTGCGGTAATTACTCTAAACAGGCTGCTGTCCCAAGTCAATGCAGAATACCTTGATGGTAATGTGAACGATGCAACGGAAATTGGACAAGCTAAATCTTATTTGTTCCATGCGACCGAAATTGAGAAATCGGCTAACCTCAGGCGTCCCCTGTTTTGTTGAAAATGTATATAATTAAATGCTGTAATTTTTTGTTCGGCAAGCGATTTTTTGGCCTGCAAATTGCCCATTCTAGCTGTAGTGTTGACTTTATTTTTCAAACTGGACATCATTCGCGTCGCGTTGTCGCGCCTATCCCTCGCGGTCTGGCTTGTATCAAACAAAAATAAAGCGATTCACCGCGTTAAATAATCCGTTGTAACTGGCAGTAATACATGTCGGCGTTGTCCCGGCCGGCTGGTTAATTGTTTGTTGGGGAGTTACTTACGATGCACCGTTTTTTACGTTTATCCATTCTGCTCGTCGGGATGTTCTTTGCCGTCGGCAGCTATGCCACCGATACGGCACCGCCCATCACCACCGAGGATGATCTGGGGCCGCAGGTCGAGCAACCGATCGAATTCCCACATAACCGTCATGCAGGTTTGCATGATCCGGCTGATGATGCCGATCCATCCAAGCCGGCAAAAGGCGGTATGGAAATCAACTGTATGTACTGCCATACCTATGCGCGTCGCAGCATGGTGGCGGGCATTCCCCCGTTGCGCAAGTGCATCGGTTGCCATCAGAGTATAGAGTCGGTGAAAGAAACACCGCGCATCAAGAAGCTGTTCGAATACTGGGAAGCCAAGAAGGCCATTCCCTGGAAGAAGGTGCATGACCTGCCCGACTTCGTGCGTTTCAATCACGAGCGTCACGTCCAGCGTTTCGTGTTCCAGCAAAACAGGCCCGTGCAGGAAGCCTGCGGCTATTGCCATGGCGACATCAAGACCATGACGGTCGCGCGTCGTCAGAAGCCGCTCACTATGGGCTGGTGCGCAAGCTGCCACCAGAAGGATCACCTGGTTAGTGCATCGTCGTCGGAGACCAGTCACGGCCCGAACGATTGCTTCACGTGCCATAAGTAAGCGGTACGTGACCATGAAAGATTTCAAAGAGGTATCTGTGATGATTGAAAACGGTTTTGATGAAACTACTAGCCATTCCGCTAAGCCGCAAAGCGAGGGGCAAGCGGCTGGTTATAATCGTCGGGATTTTCTGAAGACGCTGGGCTGGGGCGGTACTGCGGTTGCATTGAGCGGTTGTGGCAACACCTCAATCGAGAATGGCAAGGAGACCGTGGTCTCTTATGTCGAGCCGACGGACTATCAAATCCCCAGCATAGGCGTGTATTACAACTCAACCTGCGCGCAGTGCGATGCGGGTTGCAACATCATGGGCCGCGTGCGCGAAGGCCGCGTGCTCAAACTGGAAGGCAATCCGAATTCGCCTGTCAATCGCGGCAAGCTGTGTGGCCTGGGACAGGCGGGGGTGCAAGCGCATTACAACCCGGATCGCGTGCGCCAGCCGCTGCTCAAGGGCGAAGCCATCACCTGGGACAAAGCTCTGGGGTTGATAGCCGAGAAATTGAACGGCGTGAAGGGCGAAGAAGTTGCTTTCCTCACCGGCACCATGAGCGGCCATGTGCGTGCCCTGCTGGGCAACTATATGGATGCACTGGGCAGCAAGAATCATTTCGTCTACGAAGCAGTTTCGCCCGCAGTAGAGCGTGCCGCCAACAAGAAAATGTATGGCGTCTCCATGCCGCGTTACCGCATAGACAAAGCCAAAGTGGTGCTGTCGTTCGGTGCTGACTTTCTGGGCGCGTGGATTTCCCCGGTGAATTTCTCGCAGCAATATGCGCAGTTCCGCAAGGGCAGTCGTCCGGAAGGTCGCGGCGTGCTGGTGCAGATCGAGCCGAAGATGTCGTTGACCGGCGCGAATGCGGATCGCTGGATAGCGGCTCGCCCCGGTACCGAAGGTATGCTCGCACTGGCCTTGATCAACGCCTTGGGCACGGCAGGTTTGAGCATCCCTACGGATGTCACCGCCGTCGTGAAAGACTACACCCCCGAGCGCGTTAGTCTGGATACCGGCGTGTCATTCGAGCAGATCAACCGGCTGGCAAAGTTGCTCAAGGAGCGCTCGCCCAGCCTGATACTGGCCGGCGGCGCTGCAGAAGGTTATGCGCACGGCACGCAGAACGCCATGGCCATCGCCTTGCTTAACCATGTGCTGGGCAATGTCGGCAAGACCGTGGAAGCTGCTGCTGGCGTGCCATTTCCGCAGATCGCCCCGATCCCGGGTAGCCGCTCTGCCTTGACCGCGCTGGGCAACGGATTAGCTTCGGGCAAATATAAGGTGGTGTTCACCTATGGTGCCAATCCGGTGTATAGCGCGCCGGCCGTATCAAAATTCAGCGAAAACTTCAGCAAGGCTGGATTCAAGGTGGCGTTCGCACAGTATCTGGATGAAACCGCGCTGGCTGCCGATCTGGTGCTGCCGCTGGATTCTGCAATGGAAGAGTGGGCGACCGAGGTGCCGGAGTATATGGCCGCACCGGAAGGCAATGTCGGCTATGCCCAACTGAGCGTGCGCCAGCCGTTGATGGGGCGCCTGTATCCCGATACGCGCGGTGCGGGCGACATCCTGCTTGCGTTGCTTAAACAGCGCAAGGCGGACGAGTACAAAGGCTTCGAAGATTTTTATGCCTACCTGCAAAGCGCCATCATGAAAAACAAGGCGGCATTGGGCGGCGCGGATTGTGCGGATGATAAGTTCTGGAACGATACGCTGGGCAGTGCCATTCTCCCGTTGAAGGGGGTGGCCGGTAGTATTTCTGCCAAACCGGCGATCGCGGGCTTTGCCTTGCCTGCACCGGTCACCGCCGATGCGAGCTATCCCTTGCGCCTGATCCCGTCGATCTCGCACAGCATGCGCGATGGACGCAATGCCAACGAGCCGTGGCTGCAGGAATCTCCCGATCCCATGACTACCATTGTGTGGGACTCCTGGGTGGAGATTCATCCCAAGACCGCCGCGCAGCTCGGCATCCGCGAAGGTGACATCGTCGAGGTGACTTCAAAGAGCGGCTCGATCAAGTCCCAGGCTTACCTGTTCCCCGGGATTCATCCTGATGCAGTGTCCGTGCCCATGGGCTACGGCCATCAGGCGATGGGGCGCTACGCCAAGGGCGTGGGTGCTAATGTATTTGCCATGCTCGATCCGGTGTACGACAAGGAGACTGGCGAACTGGCCTACCACGAAACCAGCGTGAAGATCAGCAAGACCGGCGAGCGCATCATCATCGTCAAGGAAGAAGGCCCAGCCCGTGGCAGCCAGGTTGGCCGGAAAAAAATAGCGGTCAAGGTGTCAGCCGACAAGGTTGACCTTTCCAAGGAGGTTTAAGCATGTCTGTTTCCAACCTGTTGCAGAACTGGTCGACGTTCCGCCACGAGCACCCGATCAACGACAAGCCGCATGCGGAGATCAAGTGGGCGATGACCATTGATCTGGATACCTGCATAGGCTGCAATGCGTGCAGCGTGGCGTGCTATGCCGAGAACAACCTGCCGGTGGTGGGCAAGGAAAAATACGCGCATGGACAATCCATGCACTGGATACGCATCGAGCGCTATTGGGGCGAAACCGAAGTAAAAGAGGAATATGACCCCAATTCGAATTTCGACATGGTTCAGCAGGATTTTCAGGCAGACCAGGGCGCGCAATTCCTGCCTATGCTGTGCCAGCAATGCGAGGCTGCGCCATGCGAGACAGTGTGCCCGGTAGGGGCGACCAATCATACCGAAGACGGATTGAACTCGCAGATATACAACCGCTGCATCGGTTCGCGTTATTGCTCGGCCAACTGCCCGTTCAAGGTGCGTTATTTCAATTGGTGGAACTATCCGGAACAGGAGAATGCCTGGCCCGAGCCATTGCCGTTGCAGCTCAATCCGGATCTGACCGTGCGCACCAAGGGGGTGATGGAGAAATGTACGTTCTGCAAACAGCGCACTTACACCGCGCGCAACAATGCGCGCAGCGAGGGTCGCCCCGTCCATGACGGCGATGTGCAGACGGCCTGCCAGCAGTCTTGCCCAACCAATGCGATCAGTTTCGGCAACCTGGTTGATCCGGAAGCCAGGGTGGCCAAGCAATGGGAGCAGCAGCAAGTCGATCTGGCCAAGGAAAAGCAGGAGAAGGATGAGAAGGCGGATAACAAGTTGCGCGGTTACCGTATCCTGGAAGAACTGCGTCCCTATCCTTCGATCATGTATCTGGAGCGGGTGCGCGAGAGCGCGGTGTAAGGCACAAAGGGAATAGAGAAAAATGGGAAAAGATATCCGTGAAGACATAGCCTGGGCACAGATCAACAATGACGTGCTCAAGAGCCTGGAGAACCCGCGCAAACTGTATTGGGTGATCCTGTTTGCCGCCATGCTGGTATTCAGCGTAGGCGTAGGCTGCGAGATTTACCAGTATAACGTGGGGCTGGGCGCAGCCAACATGGACAACCCGCATATGTGGGGCTTGTATATCGCCACCTTCATTTTCTGGATCGGCATGAGCCACTCCGGCACTTTGTTGTCAGCCATCCTGCACTTGATGCATGCGGACTGGCGCAAACCGATCTACCGCTTCGCCGAGGCGATGACCACGTTTTCGCTGATGACGGCGGGCCTGTTCGTGATGGTGCATCTGGGCCGTCTGTGGCAGTTCTACTACGCTGTGCCCTACCCGAGCGAGCGCTGGACCTGGCCCAACTTCCAGTCGCCGCTGTTGTGGGACGCGATGGCGATCTTTACTTACCTGAGTTCGTCGGTTATTTTCCTGTACATCGGTTCGATTCCCGACTTCGCCATCGCGCGCGACAATATTCATCCGGGCTGGCGCAAGAAGTTGTATTCCATTCTGGCGCTGGGCTGGGAGGGTACGGATCGCCAGTGGCGCAACTTCCGCGTGACCTACCTGACCGTGGCATGTTTTCTGATCCCGCTGGCGGTGTCGGTGCACTCCATCGTGGCTTCGGACTTCGCCATGTCGCAACAACCGGGCTGGCATGTGACTTCGTTCCCGCCGTACTTCGTGGCCGGCGCTTTGTATTCCGGCTGCGCGGCGATCATCACGCTGTTCATCATCCTGCGTTACGTGTTCAAGTTTGAAGAGTACATGACGCTGCCGATCCTGAAGAAGACTGTGCGCCTGACCTTCGCGATTGCCATGGTGTGGACTTACCTGAACTGCATCGAGTTCACCGCAACGTGGTACAGCCATGACCAGGTGGCCAAGGACGTGCTGATCCAGAAGGCGACCGGGCCGTATGCGCCGTTCTTTTGGGGCATGATTTTCTGCGGTTCCGTGGTGCCGTTCGCCATGATGGTGAAGAAATGGCAGACCAGCATTCCGGTGATGTTCGCCGTGTCACTGCTGTTGAATGTCGGCATGTGGCTGGAGCGCTGGATGATCGTGGCGCCGACCTACTCGCACGGTTATTATCCGTGGACCTGGGATCACAACCAGTGGCCCAGCCTGATCCAGTGGGGCATCGTGTTCGGCAGCTTCGGCTGGTTCACCCTGCTGTTCATGGTGTTCTGCAAGATCGTACCGTCTGTCTCCATGTATGAGGTGAAGGAAATGGTTTATCACCGCAGCCTGGCAAAGAAGAAAGAAGAACTCGGCCTGGAAGGGGGGCATTAACATGAGCAAACGCAGCATACTTGCCCTGTACAACAACTTTGACGAAGCTGAAGCCGTCGTCAAGGAGTTGCGCACGACGACGATCAAAGGATTCGACGTCAACGATGATCTGATCATCAAGTCGCCGATCGAACATCCCGAAGTGGAGGAATTCCTCGGCAACAAACCCGTGAACATACAATGGTTCACTCTGGTTGGGGCGCTCTCGGGGGGCTTGCTGGCTTTCTTCCTGATCGCGGGAGCGCAAGGTAACTTCTACGCGCAGTCGAAAGGCGGGAAACCTATCGTGCCGTTCCCCCCGGACTTCGTGCTGACCTATGAGATGTTCATTCTTGGAGGCGTGTATATCACGGTACTCGGCTTTTTGATCTGCGCTGGCTTGCCTGCCAAGCGTTCGCCGTTGTATAGCGCCAAAGTGTCGGAAGACCAGATTGGCATACTGGTGGATGCCGAGGAAAGCGCCGCAGCGACACTCAAAGGTATTTTCACCAAGCACAAGGCATTGGAGATTCAGGAAGAGGCTGGCAAATGAAAAAACTATCCCTGGCAGTTGCATTGCTGTTGACGCCCGCGCTGGCGCAAGCATGGCCATGGTCGCAGGACATGGCAAATCAACTCAGCGTCAAGCCGCAGGAAAGTCCCGATTCCGCCAATCCGGAGCCGCAGTCCTTCCCCAAGCGTTCGGTTCCGGTTCCCGGCACTACGGTCGCAGTCAAGGATATGGAGGCAGCGGTCAAGATGGCGAATCCGATTCCCGCCGATGAAAAATCCATCGCCAAGGGAGCGCAGTTGTTCAACATCTACTGCGTACCCTGCCATGGCAAGTCCGGTACTGGCGATGGTTATGTTGGTGCCAAGCTGATACTCCGGCCGTTTGACCTGACGTCAGACCAGTTGGCGGAAAAACCCGATGGACACATCTTTGGCATGATGACTTTTGGCGGCGCGATCATGCCACCTTATGCATATGATCTATCCCCCACCGAGCGTTGGCATGTGGTCAATTATGTACGCAAAGGCCTGAAGAAAGCGTCGGCAGCTCAAGCCGCGTCCTCGGCCAAGTAACAAGGGAGAACGTAAATGTCTTATAGCAATTGGTCGGTTCTGACTGCCAGCTTCGTGATCGTGACCTATCTCGCGTTGAGCGGGGTGTCGCTGTGTGCGGTGCTGTATTTGGTAGGAGCAAAATGGCGGCATCAGGTTTGCAATCTGGCGACTTCGCTGTTTGCCTTGTTCCCGCTGGCGTTTGTGCTGCTGCTGGTTTTGCTGGCGGGCGGTGAACATACCTTTCCGTGGATAGGCCACGTCTCTCACGGCGAAGAAGTGCATATGCCGGGCTGGTACACGCTGCCGCTGCTGGCCGCGCGCGAAGTCAGCGGCATGCTGACGGTGATAGTTGTGTGGTGGATGTTCATCAAACGCCAGGCTGTGGCTGATCGCAGCGAGGTAGATCGCGCGAAGTTCCACCACGTTGCCTGCTGGGTGCCGTTCTTCACCGTGCTGTATGCCACCATGGTGGCGTGGGACTTCGAGATGACCTTGCGTCCGGCCTGGCATAGCGCCATCTTCGGCATGCAGAACCTGGTCAGCAACTTCGGCATGTTCCTGTCCTTCATGCTGATCTGGATCTATGTGTTGAACAATCGCGGCGCGCTGGTAAAGAAAGTTGAAGATTACATCTACAACTATCTCGCACAGATGATGTTGGCCTTTACGCTGCTGTGGATGTACACCTTCTTCGCCCAATACCTCACCATCTGGTACGGCAACCTCGGCGACGAGCGCGACCGTATAGATGCCATGCAGAACGGTGATTACAGCGTGCTGTGGTGGTCCATGGTGGCGCTGAAATTTGTCATTCCATTTGCTTCGCTGTGCTTCCCGGTGACACGCCATAACCCGCAGGCGACTGTGGCCGTGGCTGCCTGTATCATCCTTGGTACGCTGTTCGAACGTTACATCTGGGTCGCCGGTATCAATGGCACCGGCACCATACCGTTGCTGATGGTCGTTGCCGTCGGCGCCGTACTGGTTACTACCGGCTACATGCTGGTGCGCACGACGATGCGCCGTAACCAGTTGATCAAAGGGTGAGTGCCATGATGACGCTTTATTCGGGGACGATAGACCCGTTCAGCCAGCGCTGCCGCATCGTGCTGTTCGAAAAAGGCATGGACTTCCAGGTCATAGACGTGGATATGTATAACAGGCCGGAAGACCTTGCCGTGATCAACCCGTACAACAAGGTCCCGGTACTGGTGGAGCGCGACCTGATCCTGTATGAGGCCAACATCATCAACGAATATATTGATGAGCGCTTTCCGCATCCGCAACTGATGCCGGCCGATCCGGTGATGCGCGCGCGCGCGCGCCTGTTCCTGCACCGCTTTGAGAACGAGTTGTTCTGCCACATTGATGCCATTGAGCACGGCTTGCAAAAGCCCGCTGACAAGGCACGTCAGGCTATACGCGAAAACCTGACGCAGATCGCACCAGTGTTCATGAAGCAAAAATATATGCTGGGCGACGAATTTTCCATGCTGGATGTGGCGATTGCGCCGTTGTTGTGGCGGCTGGATGTTTATGGCATTCAGCTCGGCAAGGAAGCCGCGCCGTTGATGAAGTACGCCGAGCGACTGTTTTCGCGTCCCGCCTACATCGAGGCGATGACGCCTGCCGAAAAAGCAATGCGCAAGTGAGTGGCGCCGTCTCCACCAAGCCATATCTGGTTCGCGCCATTTACGACTGGTGCGCAGACAGTGGGCTGACCGCTTATTTGGCGGTGCGGGTGGATGAGCAGACGCAGGTGCCGATGGCTTATGTCAGGGACGGGGAGATTGTGCTTAACCTGAGCGTTGATGCAGTGCGCAACCTGCACATCAGCAATGACGAAATCACCTGTGGCGGCCGCTTTGGCGGTGTGCCGCACGCGATTTTCGTGCCGATGGCAGCGGTGATCGGCATCTTCGCCAAGGAAACTGGACAAGGACTGATGTTTCAGGGGCAAGAGTCGACGCCCATATTTCCCGGCGGTGGCGAGCCCCCGTCCGGGAATCCGGTTCCGCCGAACAAACCGCACCTCAGAGTGGTGAAATAAAAAAGCCGCAGAATCTTTCTGCGGCTTTCTTGTTGCTGCAATCAGGTTTCAGACTGCGGATGTCATTGCAGCCTGCATCTTCGCCATGGCTTTTTGTTCGATCTGGCGTATGCGCTCGGCTGATACACCAAACTCGTCAGCCAGATCATGCAGTGTGGCGGCATCACCTTCACGCAGCCAGCGTGACTCGATGATGCGGCGGCTACGCTCATCCAGTCCAGCCAAGGCGCGCGCCAAGCCACGGCTTTTCAACGTTTCAAGCTGTTTCCGCTCAAGTTGGCGGGAAGGTTCGTTTTCTGCGGGCGCCGCCAGATAGGAAATGGGAGCATAGGCACCATCCTCATCGCCCGCATCCGCTTCCAGCGCCATTTCATGCCCGTTGAAACGAGCTTCCATTTCCACTACGTCTTGTTCGCTGACGTTGAGTTCACTGGCGATGTCTTTTACCTGCTGTGGCTTAAGCGATTCCAGGCTTTGCTTCATGCTACGCAGGTTGAAGAACAGCTTGCGTTGCGCCTTGGTGGTAGCGATCTTCACCAGCCGCCAGTTGCGCAGGATGTATTCGTGCATCTCGGCGCGTATCCAGTGCAACGCGAATGAAACCAGACGCACACCGCGCTCGGGGTCGAAATGCTTGACCGCCTTCATCAGGCCCACATTTCCTTCCTGAATCAGGTCAGCCTGCGGCAAGCCATATCCGGCATACCCGCGCGCCACACTCACCACTACACGCAAATGCGACACGATAAGCTGGCGTGCCGCATCCAGATCGTCGTCGCGGCGGAAGCGATGGGCTAAGGATAATTCTTCTTCATGCGTCAGCATGGGGAAGCGATTCACCGCCTGAATGTAGCCTTCCAGGCTGCCCACTGCCGACGGTACGGGTAACGTCAAACTGTGATCCATGGTTATTACCTCCTTGATTAAGGCAAATATTAGCACTCCTGCGATTTGAGTGCCAGAACAGAAAAAGGTTTATTCGACATCCCAGACTTTTAATGACTTAAAGCTCCGAAGCCATTGTTCTATACGGCACCAACAACGAGATTCGAACTCGTGTTATCGCCGCGAAAGAAAAATCACTGGATAGTCGATCAGGCAGGTATCTGGACGCAGTATTCAGGTTGGTTGAAGTAGCTGCAAACAGGCGGATACTCGCGTGTCAGACTACTTGGATTCGATTCGCCACAAGTGCTGAACTACAGATAGCCACGCCCCCAGCCACCCAAGGCAGGCCGAGAATAGCAGCAGTGCGAGGCCGTCGCCCGCAGAGGGCGCGAACAGGGCGAGGTTGCTGGCGTAAAGTTGTGCGAGTTCAATCAAGCCGACGTTGAGCAGATGCAGGCTGAGGCTGATGATGAGCCATGCCGCGATGCCTCCAAGCAAGCCTTGCAACAGGCCGAAATACAGGAAAGGGCGGCGGATGAAACCGTTAGTCGCCCCTATCAATCTGGAAATTTCGATCTCGTCGCGCCGGGTCAGGATTTGTAAACGGATGGTGTTGAAAGTCACCGCCACCAGTGCAATGCTGAGCAATACAGCGAGGATCAGCAGTGCTGCCCGCCCGAATTTGAGCAGGGATTCCAGTTTATGCGCCCAGGCCGCATCGAGCTGCACGTGCTCGACCTTTTGCCATTTGCGCACTTCATCGCGCAGAGTTTCCAGCGTTTGTGCATCGGTTCTTTTGGGGTAAACGACGTAAGCGTCGGGCAGCGGATTTTGTGTTAGCCCGCCGATCACATCCGCCAGTCCCGTGCTGCGCTTGAGTTGTTCCAGCGCCTGTTCGCGCGGCACAAACTCGATATGGTCGACGGCTTCGCTTTGCTTCAGTTGCCTGCCGATGCGCGCGATGTCGTCCTTGCCAACGCCCATGTTCATGAATACGCTGAGCTGTGGTGTGCCGACTGCCCGGTCAGCCAGGCTCTGCACATTCTGTAATAGCACATATAGCCCCATCGGCAGACTAAGCGCGAGACCGATGACCAGCACATTCAGCAGATTGGCCACTGGTGTGGCAAGCAGGCGGCGCAGGCTGAATAGCAAGGCGCGTAGATGTTGTGTCAGCCAGTTCATCATGTTTGTCCCGAGCCCGCCGGATATGCAGCGACCTGGCTATCGATATTTGACAGCTTGGTCGAATGGCTAGTGGTTTCATCAGTGGATTGCAACTCGCCCTGTTTCAGTATCAGCGTGCGTGCGCCGAGCAGTGCGCCAGCGCCCGTTTCATGCGTGGCGATCAGCAGCGTGACACCGACCTGATGGAAGGATTTGAAAATATCCATGATGTCGTTGGCGTATTCCGCATCAAGGTTGCCGGTGGGTTCATCCGCCAGCAGGATGGAGGGGCGATTCACGATGGCGCGTGCGATGCACAAGCGTTGCTGCTCGCCGCCGGATAGGGCAATGGGGGTGGTTTTTTCGCGTGGTAACAGCCCGACCTTGTCGAGCGCAGCACGCGCGCGGCTGGCACTTTCGCGGTGATCGAAGCCGCAGATGTCCAGCGGCAGCATCACGTTGTCGAACACGCTGCGGTCGAACAGCAATTTGTGATCCTGGAATACCAGGCCGAGATTGCGCCGCAGATATGGCAGGGCACCGCCCTTGAGCGTGGAGATGTTCTGCCCCTTGACGATCACGCTGCCGCTCGTGGGGCGCTCGATGGCGGCGATGAGATTGAGCAACGTGCTTTTGCCCGCGCCGGAATGGCCGGTGACGAATACCATTTCGCCCTCGGTGATGTCGAAGCTGATGTTCTTCAGGGCTTCGTAGCCGCCGGGATAGCGCTTGCAGACTTGATTGAAACTGATCATTTCAGAGGTCAAACCGGAACCACGGAAAACACGGATGACGCGGAAAAAGCAAAAGCAGAAAATCCGTACCTGCGTGAGGTGAGGGTGTTTCCGGATATTCCGTATTTTCCGTGGTTAAATGTTTTTCTCACTCATCTAACCCCAGCAGCGCGGCGATGAAGTCTTCGGCCACGAACGGGCGCAGGTCATCCAGTCCTTCGCCCACGCCGATGAAGCGCACGGGTATCGGATGCGCTCTGGCGATGGCGGCGATGACGCCGCCCTTGGCGGTGCCGTCGAGCTTGGTGAGCACCAGGCCGGTGACATCCAGCGCATCGTCGAAGGCTTTCACCTGCGACAGCGCGTTCTGGCCGGTGTTGGCATCCAGCACCAGCAACACTTCGTGCGGAGCGCCGGGCAGGGCCTTGGCGATGACGCGCTTTACTTTCTTGATCTCGTCCATCAGGTGCGCTTGCGTGGTCAGGCGCCCGGCGGTGTCGGCCAGCACCACGTCGATCTTGCGCGCCTGCGCCGCTTGCACCGCATCGAAGATCACGGCGGCGGGATCGCCGCCTTGCTGCGCGATGACGGTGACATTGTTGCGCGCACCCCATTCCATGAGTTGCTCGCGCGCGGCGGCGCGGAAGGTGTCGCCGGCAGCCAGCAGCACCGACTTGCCCTGGCCTTGCAGATATTTCGCCAGCTTGCCGATGGACGTGGTTTTGCCCGCGCCATTCACTCCGGCCAGCATGATGACGAAGGGACTGTGCGCGCCGGCATCCAGCGGCTGGGCCAGCGGCGCGAGCAGCTTGAGCAGGCAACGTGCGAGAACTTCCTTGAGCTGGTCGGCCTCGGTGAGGCGCAGTTCTTTGACCTGATGGCGCAGTTCGGCGAGCAGGAAGCGCGTCGCGTCCATGCCGACATCGCTGGTGATCAATATGGTCTCCAGCTCTTCATATAAGTCGTCATCTATTTTGCCGCCGCGCCCGAACAGTTCGGACAACTGGTTGCCGGTGCGCGCCAGCCCGGCTTTCAGGCGACCGAGCCAGCCTATCCTGGCAGTATTGTCCGTGTTGTTGGAAGTGGATTTTTTCAGGAAACCAAACATGGTGTGAATAGTCTGAACGCAGGGAAATGAAGCATAATACGCGCTTGTCGCGGCGGATTCGTCCGCCGCCGTCATTTTATTCTGAATGCCCGCTTTGGGCTACAAAAACAGGACGGATACATGCACTCCAGATTACTGAAATATCTGCTGGCCCTGGCGTTGATAAGCGTCGCGCCCGTGCAGGCAGAAGTGTTCGAGAAGACGTTGAGCAACGGCCTCAAGGTGGTGGTCAAGGAAGATCACCGCGCGCCCGTGGTGGTGCAGCAGGTGTGGTACCGCGCGGGCAGCATGGATGAGCGCACGGGGACTACGGGTGTCGCGCACGTGCTGGAACACATGATGTTCAAGGGAACCAAGGCCGTGCCTGCAGGCGAATTCTCTAGGCGCATCGCCGCAGCAGGCGGGCGCGAGAACGCATTCACCAGCAGCGACTACACCGCCTATTTCCAGCAATTGCATAAATCCAGATTGCCGCTGGCCATGCAGCTCGAATCCGACCGCATGCGCAACCTGCAACTGTCGGATAAAGAGTTTGGCAAGGAGATCAAGGTGGTGATGGAAGAGCGGCGCATGCGCACCGATGATGAGCCGCATTCGCTGCTGTATGAAAAACTGATGGCTGCAGCTTATCAAGAGCACCCCTACCAACACCCGGTGATAGGCTGGATGAATGATCTGCTGACTCTCAGCGCAGCCGATGCGCGGGCATGGTATGCGAGCTGGTATGCCCCCAATAATGCGACGCTGGTGGTGGCGGGCGATGTGAAGGCGGACGAGGTGTTCAAGCTCGCGCAGAAATATTACGGCCCCATACCGGCGCACAAGCTGAGCGCACGCAAGGAATTCAGCGAGCCGCCGCAGGTTGGCATCAAACGCATGGTGGTCAAAGCGCCGGCGGAACTGCCCTATCTGGTGATGGCTTACCACGCACCCGTGCTGCGCGATCCGGAAAAAGACTGGAAGCCTTACGCGCTGGAAGTGCTGGCAGGCATACTCGATGGCAATGAATCGGCGCGCCTGAACAAGGTGCTGGTGCGCGAGCAGTTGCTGGCCAGCGAAGTGGGCGCGGGTTACGACTCCACTGCGCGCGGGCCGAGCATGTTCGTGCTGGATGGTACGCCCAGCGAAGGCCGGAGCGTGGCAGATCTCGAAGCAGGCTTGCGCGCGCAGATCTCGCAACTGGTGAAGGACGGTGTGAGCGAGGACGAACTGAAACGCGTCAAGGCGCAGGTGACCGCCAGCGAAGTCTACAAACGCGATTCGGTGTTCTATCAGGCGATGCAGATCGGGCAACTGGAAAGCATAGGGCTGGGCAGCAAGGCGATCCCGCTGATGTTGCAGAAGTTGCAGGCGGTGACGGCGCAGCAGGTGCAGGATGTGGCGCGTGAATTTTTGCAGGACGACAATCTGAGCATCGCCGTGCTTGATCCGCAGCCGATATCGGGAGAACACAAACATGCCAGCCACGGAGCTTCGAGCCATGTACGCTAAATTTTTCGCTATTGCAGTCCTGTTCGTTTGTAGCGCCACCTCTGCGCTTGCCACGCCGCATATCCAGCACTGGCAGGCGGCCAGCGGCGCGCGCGTGTATTTCGTGGAAGACCATGACATCCCGATGCTCGATGTGGCCGTGGATTTTTCCGCAGGCAGCGCCTTCGATACGGCAGAAAAATCCGGCCTCGCCGGATTGACACATGGCCTGCTCAGCCTCGGGGCCGATGGTCTGAGTGAAGACGACATCTCGCGCAAGCTGGCTGATATCGGCGCACAGATGGGCGGGCATTTCGATAATGACCGTGCCGGGCTGACGCTGCGCACGCTGAGCAGCACGGCAGAGCGCGAGCAGGCGCTGGACATACTGGCGCGCGTGCTGCAAAGCCCGCAGTTCCCGGAGAGCGTGCTGGCGCGCGAGAAAGTGCGCCTGGTCTCCGCGCTGAAGGAAGCCGAGACCAAGCCAGAAAACATCGCCGACAAGGCTTTCGACAAAGCCGTATTCGGCAGCCATCCCTACAGTCTGCCGACATCCGGCGACGTGGATGGCGTGACGGATTCCTTGCGCGCAGACGTTGTGACTTTCTATAACACGCATTACGGCGCGAAAGGCGCAGTGGTCGCCATTATGGGCGACGTGACGCATGCTGAGGCCGAAGCTATCGCGCAACAACTCACCGAGCAATTGCCGCCCGGTGGCGCGTCGGCCGCTATCCCGCCGGTGGAGATGCAGATCAAGGCCAGCGAGCAACGCATCGCGCATCCCGCCACGCAGAGCCATATCCTGATAGGCGCACCGGGCGTGGCGCGCAATGACCCCGACTATTTTCCGCTCTATGTGGGCAACTACATACTCGGCGGCGGCGGTTTTGTGTCGCGCCTTATGGAGGAAGTGCGCGAGAAGCGCGGCCTGGCCTACAGCGTGTATAGCTATTTCGTGCCGATGCAGCAGCCTGGCGCTTTCCAGATCGGGCTGCAAACCAAGAAGAGCCAGGCCGACGAGGCGCTGCAATTGGCGCGTTCAACCCTGCGCGAATTCATCGCCAGGGGGCCGAGCGAGAAAGATCTGAAAGCCGCCAAGGACAACATCATCGGGGGCTTCCCGCTACGCATAGACAGCAACAAAAAGATACTCGACTATCTTGGCGTGATCGGGTTTTACAATTTACCACTGACCTATCTCGACGATTTCGTCGGCAAGATAGATAAGGTCACGGTCGCGCAAGTCCGCGATGCTTTCCAGCGGCACATCAACCCGGATGCGATGGTGACGGTGGTCGTCGGCGCACCCGAAGAGAAAGCGGAGGGCGGGAAATAAATCGCGTACGCATCATCGGCGGCGAATACCGCAGCCGCTGGATTGAGTTTCCCGACGCGGAGGGTTTGCGCCCGACGCCGGATCGCGTGCGCGAGACGCTGTTCAACTGGCTGGGGCAGACACTGTACGGCAAGCGTTGCCTGGACCTGTTCGCGGGCAGCGGTGCATTGGGATTCGAGGCGGCTTCGCGCGGCGCGGACGAAGTGGTGCTGGTGGAAAGCAACCGTGCGGTATTCCGCGCCTTGCAGGAAAACAGCAGGAAATTGGCTTGCGTCAATGTAGCGCTACGTTGCGAAGATGGGATAGAATTCACGCGACGCGAGCACGGGCACTTTGATGTGGTCTTTCTCGATCCGCCATTCCAGAGCGATACACTGCCGAAAGTGCTGCCACTGCTGGTGGGCAGGCTGACGCAGGATGGACTGGTGTACGTCGAGACAGGGGAGGCCTTTGAGCCGGATGCGGCATGGCAGGTGATGAAGCGCGCAAAAGCAGGTAAAGTGTTTTATCAATTATTAAAGCGCGCACAAAATGATTAAGGTTATTTACCCCGGCACTTTCGATCCGATCACGCGCGGCCATGAGGATGTAGTGCGCCGTGCCGCCGGACTATTCGGTGAAGTGGTGGTGGCCGTGGCGGCGAGTCGTAGCGCGACCCTGTTCACGCTGGATGAGCGTGTCGCGCTGGCGCAGGAAACTTTTGCGGACTTTGCCAACGTGCGCGTGGAAGGCTTCAACGACCTGTTGATGAATTATGTGCGGGCGCAGCAAGCGCGCGTGGTGTTGCGCGGTTTGCGCGCGGTGTCGGATTTTGAATACGAGTTTCAGATGGCCGGGATGAACCGCAGCCTGCACCCCGATGTCGAAACCGTATTCCTGACGCCGGCGGAGCAATACACATTTATTTCCGCCAGCATGGTGCGCGAGATCGCGCGCTTCGGCGGAGACGTGAGCAAGTTCGTTTCACCCTTGGTAGCGAAAAAACTGGTTGGGAAATTTTAACTTGATTGACTAGGAGAACAGCATGGCCCTGATTATTACCGACGAATGCATCAACTGCGACGTGTGCGAACCGGAATGCCCGAACGACGCCATTTCGCAAGGCGATTCCATTTATGTGATCGACCCCGCCAAGTGCACTGAATGCGTCGGCCACTACGACACGCCGCAATGCGTGGAAGTTTGCCCGGTGGATTGCATACCGAAGGATCCTGCGCACGCGGAATCCAAGGAGCAGTTGCAGGCCAAGTTTGAAAAGCTGACCGCAAAGTAAGTCACACGGCCCCGGCGACGGGGCCGCGCTTTCCCGTTCCCGCGATGGCAACGAATTAGACGGAGGGCTCCATGAAAAAACTTCTGGCGCTTCTGGCAGTGTTGCTCGTCGCGGGAATTTCTGTATTTTTCCTGTTTAACAATCCGCTCGGCAGGCTGGTGAAGTTGGCCGTCGAGGAGTTCGGCCCGAAAATGACGCAGGCCGACGTGCGCGTAAACAAGGTGGTCATTTCCGCCAGCGACGGGCAAGGTGCGATCTCCGGTTTGTGGCTCGGCAATCCCAAAGGATACAAGACCGCTTACGCGCTGAAGGCGGACACGGTCGAGATTGCCATCGAACCGGCCAGCATCGCGCAGGACGTGATCGTCATCCACAGGATACTGATAGATGCACCGCGCATCATCTATGAAAAAGGCGATGGCGGTGCCAACTTCGATGCCATCCAGCATAACGTCGAGCAATACCTCGGTGCGTCGGACAAAGACAAGAAAGTGGAGAGGGGCGCGGGCAAGAAGGTGATCATAGATTCCTTTGTCATCCGTAACGCCAGGGTCAACTATAACGGCCTGATGGACATTTCCCTGCCGGATATCGAGCTGCACGATGTAGGCAAAAAAAGCGGTGGCGCGACTTCGGCGCAAGTGGTCAGGGCCATCGTCGGCGAACTGAATGCCAAGCTGGTGTTGGCGCTGGCCAGGACTGCCGCGATCGGTGCAGTCGGGGGAGTAGCCGTCAGCGCAGGGATGGCGATAAAAGGATTGCTGAACAAATAATCTGGCTCATGCCGGACTATGCGCAGCAGGGCGCATAGCAGGTGCCCATCATTCGGAGGATGTCATGACAGATGAAAGCAGGAAGCCGCTCGGCACGCGCGCGCACGCACCAGACCTCGACTGGAGCCAGGTGCGCGAGACCGTGCTGATGATGGAGCTGTCCGCCGGACAGATCGAAGCTGCGATGAAAGACAGCGGCAATTCGGTCGAGGTGTTGACCGAGGTGTTCACTACCATGGCGGGTTACATGGGCATGATCAGCGAGAGCGTCGCTGCGCTGCCCGAACAGGGCGAGTCCGGTGAAATAAAGGCCAATCTGCTGGGCGCCGCCAGTCATGTGTCCGGCATGGTGCATCAGGCCATCATCGCCTTCCAGTTTTATGACAAGCTGGTGCAGCGTCTCTCGCACGTGAATCACAGCCTGTCTTCGCTGTCCGATCTGGTCGGCGACAGGACGCGCTTGTACGATCCGTGCGAATGGGTCGCACTACAGGAAAAGATCCGCTCGAAATATACGATGCGCGAGGAAATCGAAATGTTTGAAGCCGTGCTGGCCGGCATGTCGGTAGAGGAAGCGCTGGAAAAATTCATGGTCAAGATGAAGGAAGACCATGGCGATGACATCGAACTGTTTTAGGTAAATGCAGATTAATTCGTCATCCCCGCGCAGGCGGGGATCCAGTGCCTTCATTTAACTGGGTTCCCGCCTGCGCGGGAACGACAAGACCGAATAAATCTGCGTGGGAATGTAAAGGCTCAGCCGGGAGAGATACGCGCCCAGAAGTTTTCCATTTGCTCAGCCGCCCGGTTGAGTGCGCGGCACAGGACGAACAGCAGATCAGACAGTCGGTTGATATAGGGCAGCGCATAGTCGGGTGCGGCCTCGGAACGGGTGAGCGCGAAGAGGTCGCGCTCGGCGCGGCGCGCCACGCTGCGCGCGACATGGCACAGCGCCGCCGGGCGAGTGCCGCCGGGCAGGATGAATTCCTTGAGCGGCGGCAGGTCGGCATTGAAATGCGCGATGGCCGCATCCAGTCGTGTGAGCTTGTCTTCATTGAATGGCGCAGCGGGATAAGCCAATGCGCCGCCGAGATCGAACAGGTCGTTCTGCACGCTTAGCAGCAAATTCCTTATGTCCAGCGGCAGCGTCTCGGCCAGCAGCACGCCGAGATGGCTGTTGAGTTCATCCACGCTGCCGATGGCCTGGATACGCAGGTTATCCTTCGCCACGCGGCTGCCATCAGCCAGGCCGGTGGTGCCGTCGTCGCCCGTGCGCGTCACAATCTTGCTCAGCCGATTTGCCATCACTGCTTCTCCAGGCATGATAAATATATTGCCGCATCCGGCGCGCTGCCGTTGCGCTGCGCCTGCCAGATTATCTCGCCCAGGCATTCCATCATCGCGTGTTGCGCCCCATGTTCCGATTCGTATTTTTGCGTGAGGCGCTCGAAGTGCGCGCGTATGCCGTGCGGCTGGCCGATGGAGATCTGTTCCTCCAGAGTGAGGTGCATCATCAGATGCAGAAAGGGATTGACCACATTGCCATCCGGCGCATAGTCCTTGTCCTGATTGCGTTGCGGGTCGGCGAACAGTTCATGGTATTCCGGATGCTTTGCTATCAGTTGCGCCGTCAGGTCTTCGAGTGGCGTGAGCAGCTCGCCTGCACGGCGTTTGCGCCAGGTCTCAAACAGGAAGCTGCGTGCCTGGTCACGAGAGGGATTGAACATTTGATTGGTAAATTTAAATTTGCGGTGTCGGTTTTCGATCTGAAGCGGTCTTTCAAGATTCCAGAAAGCATCACCAATGCTTAGCGACGAAGCAAATATTTTGTATCAATAGGATTGCGAAGGCCAATAATCCAACTGAATATAAAGCGGATGTAATAAATCGCGTTGGCTGACTTGATGTTGCCAGCGCATCCACAATAATGGCGTAGACTTCAATGAACCCGCGTTCGTCATTTGCTGGAGTCAAAGTCATGTTGGTAACCTGACGCGCACCAAACCAATTTTTCCACTGTATGACTTCAGCGTAGGCCAAGCTGCCATTTTGCTCGAGTTCGTCAAGTTGCTTCTGCAGTTCAGTGCCGCTACGCCTCTGTTCGGCGAAATCGCGGAAAGATGTTGTCTCCTTAATTAACTTTGGACAAAACACCGCGAAGAATATATTGGCTAAAAGAAAAGCTATCGCTGCTACAAATAGAACTTTCCAACTAAAAGGCAAGGTCAGGTGAATTGAGTATTCATGTTCAAAGAGTTTAATTTTCACAACCTCCTCGACATCTTCTAATAGCTTGGCAGTGATAGGTACAATGAGCGCCCATATGTTTGCAGAACGAATGGCACTATTCGAACTAAGGCCACGAAGTGTTGGCCACGACGGAAGCAATTTTGATGGCATCGAGCTGACTTTCTGATTTTTTGTTAGGCGATTTGCTATCAAGCTATAGGTATCACGATAGCATGAACAAGCGAAATTGAGTTGTTTGGGCGATTCAACGTGACAGTCTGCGTCGGGCACATCGCAGCCACAATCCAACTCGATAGAACTTTGTCAGAAATCTGCCAGACATCCAAACCTGCGCGAATTATTGAGGATCCGCATTTCGTAGGTCGGGCTCCGCCCGACGCGGCGAGTAGAACCCGCCCTACGGTATGTTCACTCAAGGGTGATGATTTATGTAAGGCCCAATAGCTCAGAAAACCTTCTCTTTGTACTCGCACAAATTCTCGATGATGCACTCGCCGCATTTTGGTTTGCGCGCCTGACAAATGTAACGCCCGTGCAGAATCAGCCAGTGGTGCGCGTCGTGCTTGAATTCATCCGGCACGAACTTGAGCAGCTTCTTTTCCACTTCCAGCACGTCCTTGCCGCGCGCGATCCCCGTGCGGTTGGCGACGCGGAAGATGTGCGTGTCCACCGCGATGGTGGGTTGGCCGAATGCGGTGTTGAGCACCACATTGGCGGTCTTGCGGCCGACGCCCGGTAAGGCTTCCAGTTCCTCGCGCGTCTGCGGTACTTCGCCGCCATGTTTCTCCAGCAGCAGTTTGCAGGTCTGGATGATATGTCTGGACTTGGTCCGGTACAGGCCGATGCGCTGCACATGCGCGCTCAATTTTTCTTCACCGAGTTTGAGCATGGCTTGTGGCGTGTTGGCAACCGGAAATAAATTCCGTGTGGCGGCATTGACGCTGACGTCCGTGGCCTGCGCCGAGAGTATCACCGCGACCAGCAGCTCGAACGGCGTGCGGTATTCCAGCTCGGTAGTGGGGTGCGGATTGGCAGCGCGCAAGCGTGCGAAAATTTCATGGCGGATGGCGGGATTCATGCTGACGGCATCCTGAAGTTATGGCTGCAGCCGTGACCTTGTCGCGCGGCCATCCTGCTCAGCTTCAATTCTTGTCCTGAAGCTGGCCGATCTTCTCGCGATTTTCCAGGAACTGCAAAAAGAGATAAGTGATCCAGCCGACGCATACCAGTCCGACAAAGAACAGGCCATAAGCGACAGGCCAGGACAGCGCGTCGTGCGTCATCATCGAATACTCGGACATGCCGCCGACGCCAGCCAGAATATTGAGCGGCATGAAAATGACGCTGATTACCGTCAGGCGTTTGATGACCTTGTTCTGGTTGATGTTGATGAAACCGACCGTGGCATCCATCAGGAAGTTGATCTTGCCGAACAGGAAGGAGGTGTGGCCGTCGAGGGATTCGATGTCGCGCAAAATTTGCTGGGCGTCGTCGAGCTGATACTTGGCCAGGAATTTGCTGCGCATCAGGAATGAAACCGCGCGGCGCGTATCCAGCACGTTCCTGCGTATCCGCCCATTCAGGTCTTCTTCATGCGCAATGTTGGACAGCATCCTGGCGGCATCTTCGTCGGTCATCTGTTTGCTGAGCACCTGCTTGCCCGCGATCTCCAGGCCGCGATAGACATCTTCCAGCGCATCTGCGGAATACTCCACATCGGCGGCATACAGATCCAGCAATACGTCCCAGGAGTCGGAAACATAGTTGGGCTGGGTCAACGCGCGCAAACGCTGGAGACGGAACACCGGCAATTCTTCCTTGCGCACCGTAAATAAAATATTTTTATACAGGATGAAGGCGACCGCGACGTTGCGGGATACGTCTTCCTTGTCGAGCAGAAAATCCGAATGCAAGTGGACTTCGCCATTCTCTTCCACATAGAAGCGTGCGCTCGACTCCAGGTCGTTCAACTTGTCCGGGTCGGGGAGTTCTATCCCGAAAACGCCGCCGACCCAGGTGCGTTCCTCGAATGTGGGGCCGACCATGTCTATCCATACCAGTTTGCTCTTGAGCAGATCTTCACGGGTATTGATGGGGATTTCGCGCATGCGCCCGTCATGCAGTTCGAACGCCTTGAGGCTGGATCTTTCCGTCCGATATTCGCGCTTTCCCAATGCCTGAATGATGTGGATCGGGACATCCAGCAAGACCAGCTCCTTGCGCTCATCATTAAGTTGATCCCACACGAACAACTGATCATCAGGCGGCAGTGCTTCCAGCACACTCGCAACGTCTGCGGGCGCCACCTGATTAAGTGCCTGTTGCAGCTTTGCCAGACTTTGTTTGCGCACCAGTGACTCAACCAGGTCGTGGCGCGGCATATCCTGCTTGTGGACGAAGTCGCCCAGAAGTTTATGCTTCTCCAGCAAGTGGAGCACGGTCTGCCGGCCGTCCTGATTTTCGGTGGGGTGATCGTTTACCATGCCGCGATTATACAGTTTAGATAGTATTTGCTATCCACAAGATGTGTCTGCCAGCCCACATTCTTTTGGTTATTCTCGTACGCATGCGGCCCGATTTATTTACAATTGCGGCGCTAAATAGAGGCCGCATGCCATGATGGAAAACCACGAACCTCATTACACGGAAAACGTGCAGGAACATCTCCAGCAGGTACAACGCCTGCTGGACGGGCATGCGTTGATGGAAAGCATGACGCATCAGCCGGAACTGCCGCAGAGTCATGAGTTGGGGCGCGCGCGGCATCTGGATGAGTTGCGCGAGAAACTCGGCACGTTGCATCCTGCCGACATTGCCTGCATCCTGGAGGCATTGCCCATAGAGCCGCGCTTGCTGGTGTGGGAGCTGGTCAAGGCCGAGCGCGACGGCGAGATCCTGATCGAAGTTTCCGATGCGGTGCGCGAATCGCTGATCGCCAGCATGAGCCGCAACGAATTGGTCGAGGCGGCAGAGCGACTCGATACCGACGAGATCGCCGACCTGGCGCCGGATCTGCCGCAGGCGGTGATGCGCGATGTGTTCAAGTCGCTATCTGTCGAAGAGCGCGAACAATTGCGTGCCGCAATGTCTTACGCGGAAGATGCGGTGGGCGCGCTGATGGATTTCGACATGGTGACCATACGCGAGGATGTCACCCTCGAAGTGGTATCGCGCTATCTGCGCCGCTTCGACGAACTGCCCGATCATACCGACCAGTTGTTCGTGGTGGATCGCGATGACAGATTAAAAGGGGTGCTGCCGCTCAATCTGCTCTTGGTGAACGAGCCGGAGACCGAAGTGGTAGCGCTGATGATCGTCGACACCATCACCCTGCATCCGGACGACAAGGCGGAACAGGCGGCGCAGGCATTCGAGCGCTACGATCTGGTCTCGGCCCCGGTAGTCGACGAGGAGGGCAAGCTGGTCGGCCGCGTAACGGTGAACACCGTGGTGGACTTCATCCGCGCCGAGTCGGAAAGCGATGTGCTGAATCTGGCCGGCTTGCGCGAAGAGGAAGATATTTTCGCTTCGGTATGGAAGAGCGCGAAGAACCGCTGGTTGTGGCTGGCGCTCAATCTGTGCACTGCATTCTTCGCCTCGCGGGTGATTGGCGGCTTCGAGAACACCATCGAAAAATTCGTTGCGCTCGCTACGCTGATGCCCATCGTCGCGGGCATAGCAGGCAACTCGGCAAACCAGACCACGACCATCATCATCCGCGCGCTGGCGCTGGGGCAGATCACCCCGGCCAATGCACGGCGACTGATAGCCAAGGAGTTCGCCATCGCCGCGCTGAACGGACTGGTGTGGGGCGGCGTGGCGGGATTGTTTGCTTATATGCTGTACAAGAGCGTGCCGCTGGGGCTGGTGATGACCAGTGCGATGTTGCTCAATCTGCTGCTCGGTGCGCTGGTGGGCATCATGATTCCGCTGTTGATGCAGCGCTTTGGCCGCGACCCGGCTATCGGCTCCAGTGTGATGCTTACTGCCGTTACCGATAGCGGCGGCTTCTTTATTTTTCTCGGGCTGGCGACGATCTTCCTGATCCGCTGACGATATCCGTCGGCGAGAAAACACCGCTCCCAGAATTCAGGCGGCCAGAAATCAGGGCTACATACCGGGTTGAGCATCAAAGAAATCGTTTGGGAACGCGGGGGAAAAACAAACCGCCTGTTGCTTGTATTCAGCAAGCTCCAGGGGTAAAAAAAGCAGTTTCGTCAAAGACGACGTTAAAAGTGCAGCCCCGAGAAAGGGCGGAAACGCAATCCGGCGCCCGCCCCAATCTGCGGGTGATCAGGCGCCGAGTATGCCTTTTGCCGCCGGTTTTGCTGCCGGTTTTTTGGCGGCTACCTTTTTGGCTGCTGGTTTGGCTGCAACCTTTTTTGCTGCCGGTTTTTTGGCGGCTACTTTTTTGGCTGCTGGCTTGGCTGCAACTTTTTTGGCTGCCGGTTTTTTGGCGGCTACTTTTTTAGCTGCTGGCTTGGCTGCAACTTTTTTGGCTGCCGGTTTTTTGGCGGCTACTTTTTTAGCTGCTGGCTTGGCTGCCGGTTTTTTGGCGGCTACCTTTTTGGCTGCTGGCTTGGCTGCAACTTTTTTGGCTGCCGGTTTGGCTGCGACTTTTTTGGCAGCAGGTTTTTTCGCTGCGGGTTTCTTGGTGGTGGTGCTTTTTGCTTTGCTATCTGCTGTAGCCATTTTCATTCCTTGTAAAAATTATTTGACTCGAACCAGGCGCTGCATTGTGTGCAACCACTGCACTCCCAAGCACACCTCGCAATCCCCTGATGCGCTTGGTGTTCGCATTCTATGCGCGATTAAAATTTTAGTGCAACAGATTTTTGCGTTTTAGCGCAAAAAAGTTTTCTCGCCTGCGAGCAGCTGTTGCACTGTTTCGCGTTCGCGGATGGCTTGAGCATTCGTCGCGGACACCATCACTTCGGCTGCGCGCGGTCGCGTGTTGTAGTTGGAGCTCATGCTCATACCGTATGCGCCCGCCGACATCACTGCAAGCAGGTCACCTTGCGCAACGCTGAGTTCGCGTGCATGCCCGAGGAAGTCGCCCGTCTCGCACACCGGCCCCACTACCTCGTACTGCTGAGCAGTAACAGCGTTGCGCCGCACCTGTTGTATGTGATGATAAGCATCATATAAAGCAGGCCGCATCAGGTCGTTCATCGCGGCATCCACGATGGCGAAATTTTTTTCTTCGCCATACTTGAGGTACTCGATGCGTGTCAGCAACAAGCCCGCGTTGCCGACCAGGGCCCGCCCCGGTTCGACAATGATCTTTTCGCTGCGTCCGCGCAGTGCGCCCAGCAATGCATGCGCATAGTCGTTGACCGAGGGCGGTGTCTCATCGTCGTAACGGATGCCGAGGCCGCCGCCGAGATCGAGATGCTCCAGTTTGATCCCGTCGGCCGCGAGCTGTTCTACCAGTGCCAGTATTTTCTCTGCCGCAGCGATAAACGGGCTGGTCTCGGTGAGTTGCGAGCCGATGTGGCAATCCATGCCGGTTACGCGCAGGTGCGGTAACGATGCGGCTTTGCGATACAGCGCCAGCGCATCGGAATAGGCCACGCCGAATTTATTCTGTTTCAGGCCGGTGGAGATGTAGGGATGGGTCTTCGCATCCACATCCGGATTTACGCGCAGACTTATAGCCGCGACTTTGCCCATGCTGCCGGCCACTTCGCTAAGGCGCAACAATTCCGCTTCGGATTCCACGTTGAAACACAGTATCTCCGCGTCAAGAGCGAAACGCATTTCCGCCACGGTCTTGCCCACGCCGGAAAACACCACCTTGCTCGCCGCGCCGCCGGCCGCCAGCACGCGCTGCAACTCGCCACCGGAAACGATATCGAATCCCGCTCCCAATCGGGCAAACAGGTGCAGGATGGCGAGGTTGGAGTTGGCTTTCACTGCATAGCAGATCAGGCTCTCGCGCCCGGAAAAGGCGGCCTCGAATTGGCGGTAGCCATCGGTCAGTGCCGCATGCGAATATACATAACACGGCGTGCCGAAACGGAGGGCGATGTCGGTCAGTGGCATCTGCTCGGCGCAAAGTTGGTCGTTCTGGTAACTAAAGTATTCGGACATGACTATTGGTCTTGAGTGGAAGGTTGCTCTGAAGGTTGTGCCGGCGGCTGTGCCTGTGGCAAAAACAGCGGCCCCTTGTGTCCGCAGCCTTGCAGCAACAGGGCCAACAGCAACATAATGCCGATCATGCGCATGGGGGGGCTTTCAAATAAACAAAACAGGCGGGATTATATGACGGAAAGTGAATTCAACGAATTGGCCGATGCGATTTTCAGCCGCATCGGGAGCGCGGTGGATGCCAGCGGCGCAGACATCGAGTGCAGTCTCAATGGCGCGGTGCTGGAACTGGAGTTCGACGACGGCGCGCAAATCATCATCAATCGCCACGCGCCAACGCAGGAGATATGGCTCGCCGCCAGGTCGGGCGGATTTCATTATGCGCTGCAGGATGGGCAGTGGTTCAGCCGGCGCGATGGAAGCGAACTGTTCGGGAAGTTGGCTGAGCTGGTGCGGGCAGGGTGTGGGGCGGCGGTTGTGTTTTGAGCGGGCTTGCAGGCCATGCGCCCCCTCCGGCGGCGAGAACCTTTGCGAGATAAATTCTCGCCTACAGCCCTTGCCGCCGCAATTCGGCCCGTCGCTTTGCAAAATCCGGGCACGCGTTTGCTACCACGTTCCAGAACGCTGCCGAATGATTCAACTCGACGAGGTGCGCGAGTTCATGCACCACCACGTAATCAATTAACCGCAACGGCATTTTGATGAGTTGCCAGTTTAAGCGCACATTGCCGCTTGCGGTGCAGCAGCCCCACTGGGTGCGCGCGGAAGAAAGCCTCAGCTCGCGCGGTGCTACGTGCATGATTGATGCGTAGTGTGCCACGCGCTCCCGGAACAGCACCTCGGCCTGATGCTGGTACCACTGCGTCACCGCTTGTTCTATTGCGGTTTGATCGGCACTGTTCGTGGTGTGCACAAACAACTGCCGGCCTTGCAGTAACGGCGGCGCAGCGAACAGGTTGTTAATCACGCGCAAGGTGAGCGGCTCGCCCATGAAGCGGATGAGCTGGCCGTCCACCCACAACTGGGGAGCCGGCTTCTTCGCTTCCCAGCTCGCGAGCTTCTCCACCACCCATGCGGCTTTTTCCTGCAATACACTGCGCAGCCATTTTTCCGAGGCGCGTGGCGGCATGGTGACGGTGAGCCCGCGATCGTCTATGCGCAGGCCGATGCTGCGGCGTCTGCTCGTGCGCTTGAGCGTATAGCTGACTTGCGTGCCAGCCAATTCCACGCTGCGCCGCTCCTCGCTCGGTGGCGTACCCGGCTCGATCAGGCGGCGCAGTGTGGTGAACATCAGCCCAGCTTCTCCAATTCAGACTCTATCCAGTCTTCCGCGCGACGGTTGATCTCGTCGGCCTTGAGCCCGTCCGGAGTTATCGGTGCGCCTATGCTCATGGTGATCATGCCGGGATGTTTCAGGAAAGAATTGCGCCCCCACAGTTTGCCTGCGTTGTGCGCCACCGGCACCACGGGCGCGCCGCAGTGTTCGCCCAACAAGGCGCCGCCTATCTTGTATTTGCCGCGCTGGCCGTAGGGAATCCGCGTGCCTTCGGGAAAGATGACGATGCAGAATCCCATGTTCAATCTTTCCTGGCCTTGCTTCAACAACTGCATCATTGCGGCCTTGCGGTTGCTGCGATTGATGGCGATGGGGCTGGTCATCGCCAGCCCCCAGCCGAAAAATGGCAGCCACAGCAGTTCGCGCTTGAGCACCCAGACCTGCGGCGGGAAAACTATTTGCAGCGCGATGGTCTCCCACGCAGACTGATGTTTGCACAGCACGATGCATGGCTCGCGCGGGATATTTTCTGCGCCGCGCACTTCCATGCGTATGCCGCACACCATGCGCAACAGCCATAACATGACGTGCGCCCAGCCGGAGATGATGCGATAGCGGGTGAGCGGGTGGAACGGAAAGGTGAAGATCGCAAGCAGCGCATACAGCGGCGTGATGGTGACTTGCAGCAGGAAATAAATCAGCGAGCGGATAACTGCCATGTCAGACCAATGTCGCCACTGCTGCCGCCAGATCGGGATAGATCAGTGTGCCTTCCGGCAGTTCGCCCGCAGCCTGGGTCTTGGCGCCCTTGCCCGTGAGCACCAGCATGGGCTGCGCCCCCATCTTTGCTGCGGCTGTCAGGTCGCGCAATGAGTCGCCCACCGCAGGCACGCCTTGCAGGCTGATGTTATAGCGCGCCGCGATATCTTCCAGCATGCCCGGCTTGGGCTTGCGGCAATGGCAATCGGAATCGGCCGTATGCGGACAATAAAAAATCGCATCGATGCGCCCGCCTGCCAGCGCCACAGCCTTGTGCATCTTGTCGTGAATGGCATTGAGGGTGTGCATGTCGAACAGGCCGCGTCCGATGCCGGACTGGTTGGTCGCCACCACCACGCGATAGTCCGCCTGGCACAGGCGTGCGATCGCCTCCAGGCTGCCGGGTATGGGTTTCCACTCATCGGGGGTCTTGATGAACTGGTCGGAGTCGAAATTGATGACACCGTCGCGGTCGAGGATGATGAGGTTCATATCAAACCGCCAGTTTGGAAATGTCCGCTACCTGATTCATCAAGCGGCCCAGTTGCTGCAGCAGCACGGCGCGGTTCCTGCGCAACGCAGGGTCTTCGCACATCACCATGACCTTGTCGAAGAAGTCGTCGATGAACGGTTTGAGCGTGACCAGCGCTTTCAGGTTGGTGCCGTATTCGCCGCGCTCCAGATAGCCCGTCGCCATAGGCGTGATGTCCTGCATGGCCTGATACAGCTCGCGCTCGGCATCTTCCTTGAACAGCGCGGTCTGGATCGCCGCGTTCGCTATGTCCGCCCCCAGCTCTTCCTGATTCTTGCGCATGATGTTCTGCACGCGCTTGTTTGCCGCCGCCAGGTCCTTTGCCACGCTCAGCGCAGCGAAGGTGCGCACGCCTTCCAGTCGCGGCATGGCTTCATGCAGGCGTCCATCGAGCATGTACAGCACGGCCTCGATGTGCGGCCCTTCGAAGTCGCGGTCGCGCAGGTAACCGCGCAAGCGATCCAGCATGAAGCCTTCCACATCGGCCGCCACCGTCGCGCTCAACAATCCGGCGGGGAAGTTTCCTGCGGCGGTCTTGATCAATGCGCCCAGCGGCAGATCGAGCGGCGTTTCGATCAGGATGCGCAGGATGCCCAGCGCGTGGCGGCGCAGGCCGAACGGGTCTTTGTCGCCGGTTGGCACCTGGCCTATGCCGTAGATGCCCAGCAAAGTCTCCAGCTTGTCAGCCAGCGCCACGGCGCAGGCGATGGCGCCCTGCGGCAAAGTATCGCCGGCAAAACGCGGGCGGTAGTGCGCCTCGATGGCATCCGCCACTTCCGCACTTTCGCCGTCGTGCAGTGCGTAATAGCGGCCCATGATGCCTTGCAGCTCGGGGAATTCACCCACCATGTCGGTGATCAGATCGGCCTTGGACAACCGCGCCGCGAGCTCGGCATTTGCCTTGTCCGCATTCAGCAGGCGCGCGATGATGCCCGCCAGCGTGGTGACGCGTTCGCTGCGCTGCAACTGTGTGCCCAGCTTGTTGTGATACACCACATTGCCGAGCTTTTCGACGCGCGATTCCAGCGTCTTCTTGCGATCCTGATCGAAGAAAAATTTGGCATCGGCCAGGCGCGGGCGCACGACTCGCTCATTGCCGCCGATCACGGCCGAAGGATCGGCAGGCGCGATGTTGGAAACGACGAGGAACTTGTTAGTGAGTTTTCCCGCTTCATCCAGCAGCGGGAAATATTTCTGGTTCGCCTTCATGGTGAGGATCAGACATTCCTGCGGCACTTCGAGGAACTGTGCATCGAACTGGCACAGCAGCACGTTGGGGCGTTCGACCAGCCCGGTCACTTCGTCCAGCAATGCCTCATCTTCGATGGGCTGCAATCCTTGTTGCGCTGCCGCATCGCTTAACTGGCGCGCGATCTCGGCACGGCGATTCTCGAAAGACGGGATCACTGCGCCTTCGGTTTCCATCTGCGTTTCGTAGCTGTCGGCATCGCGGATATCGAGAGTCGCGGCAGCGGCCTCGAAGCGGTGGCCCTGCGTGGTGCGTCCGGCCTGCAAGCCCAGCACGGAGACCGGCACCACGTCCGCACCGTGCAACGCCACCAGTCGGTGCGCCGGGCGCACGAACTGTACATCGCTCCAGCCATCGGCGAGTTGATAGGTCATCACTTTGGGGATGGGCAGCTTCGCCAGCGCTTCCTGCAATGCCTGCTGTAAACCTTCCGCCAATGTCGCACCGGACTGCTTGCTGTCGTAGATCAGCGACTCGGCCTTGCCTTCGCCTTCACGCCGCAAATGCGCCACGACTTCAGCGCCCACGCCCAATGCTGCAAGTTTCTTCAACAATGCCGGGGTGGCATTGCCATCGGCATCCAGTCCGACGGAAGCCGGCATCAATTTTTGCGACACGGGTTTGTCGTCGGCCTTGGCGACGACGCTGCCCACCTGTAGCGCAAGACGGCGCGGTGAAGCATATGCCGTGATTACGCTTTCAGCGGAAATCAAACCCTGCGCCTTGAGATTGTCTGTGAGCACGGAGGCGAAACTCTCACCGAGCTTCTTCAACGCTTTCGGCGGCAGTTCTTCGACGAACAGTTCGACCAGCAAATTCTTTGTCGTCATGCTGCAGCTCCTTCGACTTTGCTCAGGACAGGCTTCTTTTCGAGTTGTGCCAGCACTTCATCTGCCCACGCCCTCGGCGCCATGGGGAAGCCCAGGCGCGCGCGGCTGTCGAGGTAGCTCTGCGCCACACTTCTGGCGAGATTGCGGATGCGGCCGATGTAAGCGGCACGCTCGGTGACCGAGATCGCGCCGCGCGCGTCCAGCAGGTTGAAAGTGTGCGCGGCTTTCAGCACTTGCTCGTAGGCGGGCAAGGCGAGCTGCTGCTCCATCAGGCATTTTGCCTGCTTCTCGTGCGCGGAAAATGCGGACAACAGGAATTCCACATCGCTGTGCTCGAAGTTGTAAGTGGATTGTTCCACTTCGTTCTGGTGATACACATCGCGGTAAGTCAGTCCGTCTGCCCAGACCAGATCGAACACGTTGTCCACGCCTTGCAGATACATGGCGAGACGCTCCAGGCCATAGGTGATTTCGCCGGTGATGGGTTTGCAGTTGATGCCGCCGACCTGCTGGAAATAGGTGAACTGCGTGACTTCCATGCCGTTCAGCCACACTTCCCAGCCCAGCCCCCATGCGCCCAGCGTGGGGTTCTCCCAGTCGTCTTCGACGAAGCGGATGTCGTTCTTCTTCAGATCGAAACCCAGCGCTTCGAGCGAGCCCAGATACAGTTCCAGAATATTTTCCGGGGCGGGTTTCAGCACCACCTGATATTGGTAGTAATGCTGCAAGCGATTCGGATTCTCGCCGTAGCGCCCATCCTTGGGGCGGCGCGAAGGCTGCACGTAGGCGGCCTTCCACGGCTCCGGGCCGATGGCGCGCAGGAACGTGGCGGTATGCGAAGTGCCCGCGCCGACTTCCATGTCGTAGGGTTGCAGCAGCGCGCAGCCCTGCTTGTCCCAGAAGTTTTGCAGCGTCAGGATGATTTGCTGAAAACTCAGCCCTTGGCTGAGTTTCGGTGCAGACTCACGTCCGCTTGCGGATGCGATGTCGGAGCCAAAACTTGATCCTTGATCAGGTTTGGACGAAGACTCACGTCCGCTTGCGGATGCGATGTCGGAGCCAAAACTTGATCCTTGATCAGGTTTGGACGAAGACTCACGTCCGCAAGCGGATGCGATGTCGGAGCCAAATGTGTGCATGTAAGAACCAGCGTGATTTGCAAAGCGCGCATTTTACCGGTTTTTGTTTGCCGCCGCAGGCTGAATCCACCAGCCCACAAAACGGGTGGCGTTGCACTAAAGTTATGTGCGCTTGCTGCCGAAATACAAGTTAAGGGCGTTTTCTCTTGTTGCCTGGAACGGGCAGGGGAGGGGCAAATGAAATACCTGTTCGCATATTTGGTGATCTCTGCCGTGCAGCTGGTGTTTCTGCTTGCCTTCACCCTGTTTGCGCTGGGCATCGTCGCAGCCAGCCTGCTGGGCAAATTCAAGCCGGGAAAGCTATCGGATTGAGCCGTTAAATTTTACTGCGACATTAATTCAGGCATCGAACTCGGCCTCCCTGGCTGGGGCAAGCGCATCGCGCACCGCGTTCTCGGTCAAGGCAGGAGCGCATAATTCGATGAAACGATAAGCATAGCCGCGCAGGTAATGTCCTCGGCGCAGCGCGATCAGCGTGGTATTCCTGTCGAACAGGTTAGGCGTGCCGAGCAGGCGCAGATTGGTGTCGCGCGAGGGATCGAAGGCGATGGAAGCGATGATGCCTATGCCCAGCCCCAGTTCCACATAGGTCTTGATTACGTCGGCATCAAGCGCCGACATTACGATGTCGGGTGCCAGACCTTCCTCGCCGAAGGTCTGGTCTATGCGTGCGCGCCCGGTAATGCCTTCGTGATAGGTGATGACCGGGTATTCGGCAATGGCTTCCAGCGTCAGCGGCTGCACCTGTTCCAGCGCATGACCGGCGGGGACGATGACCGAGTGATGCCAGGTGTGATAGGGGAAACTGGCGAGTTCCGGCACATCAGACAATGCCTCGGTGGCAATGCCGATGTCCGTCTGGCCGTCGAGCAACATGGCGACGATTTCGGTGGGACTGGCCTGATGCAGCTTCAGGTGAACTTTCGGATAGTCGCGCTTGAACTGCGCGATCACCTGCGGCAGCACGTAGCGCGCCTGGGTGTGCGTGGTGGCGACGGTGAGCTGGCCCTGTTCGCGGTTGCTGTACTGGTCGGCCAGACTCTTGATGTTCTTCGCGTCGAGCAGCATGCGTTCGACGAACACCACCAGCTCGCGCCCCGGGTCAGTCAGGCCCAGCAGGCGCTTGCCCTTGCGCACGAACAGTTCCACGCCGAGCTCATCTTCCAGATCCTTGATGTGCTTGGACACGCCGGATTGCGAGGTATAGAGCGCATTGGCCACCTCGGTGAGGTTGAAATTCTGGCGTACCGTTTCGCGGATGATTCTAAGCTGCTGAAAGTTCATTTTTCACTCCTGTGTCGAACACCCGGAACTGGCGCGGACGAATGAATACTTTGTCGCCGTTCGCCAGCGGTGTGGCATCGTAGCGTTCACGGCTGAGTTCGATTTCGATGAGCTCGCCGCTGCCGTCCGCCGCCACTTCCACACGCACCACCGAGCCGATGGTGCGAACCAGTTTAACTTCCACTTGCAGCGCCGTGTCGTCCTGCGGCGTGCGGTTGATGTCGATGTCGTGCGGGCGCACATAGGCCACCGCGTCGCCATGCTGTTCCGTCCACGGCGCGTGATCGCGGCTGTGGAACAAATTAACATTGCCGATGAACTGGTACACGAACGGAGTGGCCGGTGCAGCATACACCTCGTCCGGCGTACCGATCTGTTCGATCCTGCCCTTGTTCATCACCACCACGCGGTCGGCCACTTCGAGCGCTTCTTCCTGGTCGTGCGTGACGAAGATGCTGGTGATGTGCAACTCGTCGTGCAGGCGGCGCAGCCAGCGGCGCAATTCCTTGCGCACCTGCGCGTCGAGCGCGCCGAACGGCTCGTCCAGCAGCAATATTTTCGGCTCGACCGCGAGGGCGCGCGCTAGTGCGATGCGTTGGCGCTGTCCGCCGGAAAGCTGCGCGGGATAACGGTCATGCAACCAATCGAGTTGTACCAGATTCAATAACTCATGCACGCGGCGCTTGATCTCGGCTTCGTTGTGACGTTCTTTTTTTGGCTTTACGCGCAAGCCGAACGCCACGTTCTCGAACACCGTCATGTGGCGGAACAGCGCGTAATGCTGGAACACGAAACCGACGTTGCGCTCGCGCGCATCGCGCTGCTCCACATCCTCGCCGTGGAACAGCAACTTGCCCGCATCCGCCACATCCAGCCCGCCGATGATGCGCAGCAGCGAAGTCTTGCCGCAGCCGGACGGGCCGAGCAGCGCCAGCAGTTCGCCGCTGTTCACTTCCAGATTGATGTCGTCCAGCGCCTTGTGGCTGCCGAATTGTTTGTTCAGATTTTCAATCGTGATGCTCATTGTTACGCTCCATATTTCGTAGGTCGGGCTTCGCCCGACATGGCGGGCAGAGCCCTACATCAATGCAAAGGATTGCCGTTAGATTTTGCCCGCCATTCAACCAGCGACTTGATCACCAATGTGACCAGCGCTAACAAAGCCAGCAACGAAGCCACGCTGAACGCGGCGACGAAGTTGTATTCGTTGTAAAGAATCTCGACGTGCAGCGGCATGGTATTGGTCATGCCGCGTATGTGGCCGGACACCACCGACACCGCGCCGAACTCGCCCATCGCGCGCGCATTGCACAGGATCACGCCGTACAGCAGCCCCCACTTGATGTTGGGCAAGGTCACGCGCCAGAAGGTCTGCCAGCCGGATGCGCCGAGCGAGATTGCAGCCTCTTCTTCCTCCTTGCCCTGTGCCTGCATCAGCGGAATCAGCTCGCGCGCGATGAACGGGAAAGTGACGAAGATGGTCGCCAGCACGATGCCTGGCACCGCAAAAATCAGCTTGATGTCGTGCGCCTGCAACCACGGTCCGAACCAGCCCTGCGCGCCGAACAGCAGCACATAGATCAGGCCGGACACCACCGGACTCACCGCGAACGGCAGATCGATCAGGGTAATCAGTGCGCTTTTGCCCTTGAACTCGAACTTGGCGATGGCCCACGCCGCCGCGACGCCGAATACCAGGTTAGCCGGCACCGCAATTGCTGCGGTAAGCAGCGTAAGTTTGATCGCCGATAAGGCATCCGGCTCCTTGAGTGCTTCCCAGTACAGTTTCCAACCCTTGCTCAATGCCTGATAGAACACCGCGTACAGCGGCAGGCCGAGGAACAGCACGAGATAGCTCAGCGCCACGGCGATCAGCAGCAGGGTCACGCTTTGGGATTCGTGCGTGGAAATTCTTCTGGTTAATGAAACTTGAGGCATGGTTATTCCGTTGCTAAATCAGTTGCAGTTGTAGGGCGGGCTACGCCCGCCGTTATTTTCAGATGTCGGGCAGAGCCCGACCTACGATATGCGCTGGATTTCCGCTTGTGCAGGAATGACGAAGAGATCATTATTTCGCTCCCCTTCTGCTACTCCACCACTGCAAGCCGTTGATGGCGAACAGCAGCGCAAACGAGATCAGCAGCATCAGCACGGCGATCGCCGTTGCCCCCGCATAATCGTATTGCTCCAGCTTGGCGACGATCAGCAGCGGCGCAATCTCCGAGATGTACGGCATATTTCCCGCGATGAAAATCACCGAACCGTATTCGCCGATGGCGCGCGCGAAGGCCAGCGCGAAACCGGTCAGCAGCGCCGGATAGACCGCCGGGAAAATCACGCGGCGGAACACATCCCAGCGCCCGGCTCCGAGACTCGCCGCAGCTTCTTCCACTTCCGCTTCAACGTCGGCCAGCACTGGCTGTACCGTGCGCACCACGAATGGCAGCCCGATGAAAGTCAGCGCCACCACGATGCCCAGCGGCGTGTACGCCACCTTGACGTCATGCGCCGCAAAATATTGGCCGATCCAGCCATTGGGCGCATACAGTGCCGCCAGCGTGATGCCTGCCACCGCAGTGGGCAGCGCGAACGGCAAGTCCACCAGCGCGTCGACGATGCGCTTGCCGGGGAAGCGGTAGCGCACCAGCACCCACGCCACCATCAGCCCGAAGAACGCGTTCAGCAGCGCCGCTGCAAAGGAAGTCAGAAAGGTCACGCGCAGGGAAGCCAGCACGCGGTCTCCTGTAGCCAGATCATAAAATCCGCCCCAGCCCAGTGTCGCCGTCTTGAAGAACAGCGCGGACAGCGGGATCAGCACGATCAGCGAGAGATAGAGCAGCGTGTAGCCCAGCGCCAGGTTGAAACCTGGCAGCACGCTGTGCGCCTTGAACTGCGGCATCGGAGTTCCCTTATCAATAAAACCGATAAGAAGTTTATAGAACGTTACTTATTTGCATAAGTAATAAATATTGATTTGCATATGAAGAAAGTGAATAAGCGCTGTTCTGCCGGACTACCCTGCAGCCGCTTCCAGGAAACCTCCGCCCCGCCAGGTCAACACCAATGTGTCGCGATGCCCGCCTTCCGCTAGTGGCTGGATGGGCGTGGTCTCGTGGATGACGCGCGTGTCGTCGAGAATCAGCAGCGTCCACGGCTCCGTCAACATGAAGCGCATGCCATTGGGGCCTTCGGCTTCAAAGATGCGGCTTTCGCCACCCTTGATGTTGGCGCGATCCACCAGCAGGATGGAGACGAAATCCACGCCGTCACGGTGCGCGCCTTCCGGCGTGGGGCGGCCGATTCCGCCCGTGGTGTCTATGCGGAACTGGTGCGCTTCCACGTACCAGCGTTGCACGGGTTTGACCTGCGAGCAAATGCCGCCGATGGCAAGCAGCAGCCGCGTCCAGGGCGCCAGGTTCACCGTTTGCAGCGGCACTGGCTCGAACAGACGCTGCATGCCACCGTGCAGCGCGTTGTATTCCAGCGGCTGGTAATGCGCGCGGTGCGGAGTTTGTTTTAGCGCACCCGCTTCCAGCGTAAAGCAGGAATGCCGTCGACGGCGATAATGTCCGCCGTCCTTCAGGTAGTTATCGGGCGGCAGTTCGTCCCAGCCACCTTTCAGCGCGTCCAGTTCGGCCTGCTGGCATTGCAGCAGGCTGGGCAGATCCTGCGCCGACAATACGGCGTAACCGCGCCGGCGCAGTTCGGGGGCCATGTCTTGCAAGGTGGTGTATGCGGGAGGAATGGGGATGGTCATGTGCGGGGCCAAAGTCAGGATGATGGATATTGTGGCACGCGGAGGCGGCAAATAAAAAACGGGGCGGTTGCCCGCCCCGGTAAACCAGACTTTGCATCTGGAGGGAAAGAAACATTTCTCGAAGTCAGAACGCGTGCTTCAAGCCCAACGACCATGCCGAAGGTGAGGCTCCTGCCACGCTTGCTGCGGTAGTGCCTGTTGCAGTCGATGCGCTCGACAGCGCATATTTCACATTCGCGCCATTGTTGAGTTTGGTATAGAGCACATAAACCGTGGTGAGTTTGCTGAGGCTGCGGTCGTAACCTGCAGTGAACTGGCTGGCACTGGTGTCCTTGCCGGACGCCGCACCCGCGAGATTGCCCGCATGAGCGTACGCCACTTTCACGGCATTGCTGCCTATGTTGTATTTGCCCGCAATGTAATAAGCGCTGTGACCGAAAACGTTGGCGCCGGCGACCAGCGAGGGGTCGCCCGGAGGTGCGCCGGTTCCGCCCAGATTGTCGGTGGTCTTTTCATAGGCGAAGCTGAGATCAACTGCATCCAGTTTGTAGCCAGCCCCCAGCTTCCATGCGGATTCCTTTGAGCCCGCATGAGCATAGACGGTGGCCGTGTTGGATGCCCCGGCCAGATCGCCGCTATTGGTGGAACCGATGTCGTGGACTTCATATGCCAGGCTGCCGTAGAACGGAGCCGCATCGTACCAACCCGCCAGCGACCATGCGCTGCCTTTGGTGTCGTTGGCAACCGCTGTTTCCGCTCCCGCGACATAAGCTGCCGCAACGGTAATGCCGTTGAACACCGGACTAATGTAAGCCAGCGCATCGCTCTGGCGGCCATCGAAGGCGACCAGCGCGTTGGTGCCCTTTACGCTGCCCAACAGGGAGCGGTTGTCTCCCAGCGTGTCCGCGAACACATCCAGTTTGCGGGTGGCAAGCTTGTATGGTGTGTCCTGATAGCCCAGCAGTACCGTTCCCAGATTCTCGCTGTTCAATCCGGCGTAAGTGTTGCGGGTGCCGATGGAGGTGCCCGCGCTGCTGTCAACGTTGATCAGACTCTCTATCTGCCACAGCGCTTTCACGCCATCGCCCAGATCTTCCGTTCCCTTGAAGCCGAGGCGCGAGGCGTTGCTCGACACCTTGGTGTTGGTGGCACCCGATGTGGCGCCGAAGCTGCCACTGTTCACGGAATCGAACGATACATTGGCTATGCCATAGATGTTCGCGTTGGCGTTGGTGGTGTCGGCATAGGCCGGAGCCGGGATCACTGCGGCGATGAGTTCAGGTATGGCTATCGCTGCTGCCATGGCCAGCGGGATGATTTTGTTTTGCATGAGGGTCTCCATTGAGTTCGTTTGTTTGAAGGTCTTACTTTTTCGCGTAGATCTGGTCGAACACGCCGCCGTCGGCAAAGTGTTCCTTCTGCGCCTTGGTCCAGCCACCGAACACTTCATCTATGGTGATCAGGTTCAGCTTGGGGAACTGTTTGGCATACTTCGCGGCCACTTTCGGATCGGTCGGACGGTAGTAGTTCTTCGCTGCGATCTCCTGGCCTTCCGGCGTGTAGAGATAGTCCAGATAGGCTTCCGCGACCTTGCGCGTGCCGTGCTTGTCGGCAAACTTGTCTACTACGGTCACGGGCGGTTCGGCCAGGATGCTCTGCCTGGGTGCCACGATCTCGAACTTGTCAGCGCCGAATTCCTTGAATGCCAGGAAAGCCTCGTTCTCCCAGGTGATCAGCACGTCGCCGATGCCGCGTTCGGCAAAGGTGGTGGTGGAACCGCGTGCGCCGGAATCCAGCACCGGCACATTGGCGTACAGCCTGGCGACGAATTCCTTGGCCTTGGCCTGGTCGTTGCCGTTCTGTTTCAGCGCGTAGCCCCACGCCGCCAGATAATTCCAGCGCGCGCCGCCGGAAGTCTTGGGGTTGGGCGTGATGACGGCGACGCCGGGTTTGATCAGGTCGCTCCAGTCATGGATATTTTTCGGATTGCCCTTGCGCACCAGCAGCACAATGGTGGAGGTGTAGGGCGAGCTGTTGTGCGGCAACCGGCTTTGCCAGTTATCCGGAACCAGATTGCCGTTCTTCGCCAGCGCGTCAATGTCGGCAGCCAGCGCCAGCGTGGCCACGTCGGCTTCCAGCCCGTCTATGATCGCGCGCGCCTGTTTGCCGGAACCGCCGTGCGATTGCTTCACGGTGACGGTGTCGCCGGTCTTGGCTTGCCAGTATCTGGAAAAGGCGGCGTTGTAATCCTGATACAACTCGCGCGTTGGATCGTAGGAAACGTTCAGCAGCGTCACCTCGCCCGCAAAGGCGGGAGCGGCGAGCAGTGTGGATAGCAGGGCGGTAAGCAACAAGGGTTTTTTCATGAGGTTCTCCGTCAAAAGTTTTCAAATGTGCAACGACGGAGCGCAGTCTATTTATCCCGACAGATAAGTAGAACCAAGAAAAAACGCATTGCTTATTAACGGCATTGGAATAAGCAAATACCACGGGGTGCGTGAACATCACCCTTGCGCGCAGGGCCTCACCTTGATTGACGGAACAGCCAAACGCGCTGGCGGATCACGTTCGGGATTTCTGGTGCGGGCGGGGAAAGGGAGTACGGTATCCCGGTCAAGCCGGCACGTATATGTGCTCGGGCGGCAGGTCGGCTTGGCACCGCTGATACATCGCTATGTATGCGGCTTCGATATGTCGGGCAAAGAGCCGGGCGTCAAACAGGGGCGTGGCGGACAGGTTGCGCGCCAGTTTTTCCCTGAGCGCGCCCAGCCTTGCCGGATCGCTTGCCAGTGTTATGGCAAGCGTCTCGTACTCTGTGCGGGAGGTGGTAATGAGTTCGGGCAGATGCAGTGCATTGAGCAGGCTTGCGGCCACTCTGCCGGCGAAGGTTGCATCCATGCACGTCAGCACCGGCAGGCCGACCCACAGCGCATCGCTGGCCGTCGTGTGGGCGTTATAAGGCAGGGTATCGAGGAACAGGTCTGCCAGCCGATGCCGGGCCAGATGCTCGGGCAGCGGCATGCGCGCGGCAAACACCAGCCTCTCCGCATCGATACCTCGTCGCGTCGCCTCCCCGCGCAGATTGCCGGCGACCCAGGGGTTGTCCTCAAACAGCCAGAGTACGCTGTTCTCGACCTGTCCCAATATTCGCATCCAGGCATCGAAGATGTCCGGAGTGATCTTGAAGTTGTTGTTGAAGCAGCAGAACACAAAGCCCGTTTGCGGCAAGCCGAGTTCTGCGCGAGTGTATTGCCGGTCGGCAATCCGGCGGCTGGAATCGTTGACCTGGTAGCTGTTGGGCAGATAAACGATTTTTTCCGAGTAGTCCTGTGTGCCGGTTTCCGGAACGAGCGTACGATCCGCGATCAGATAATCCATGTATGGCGCTCCCATCGTGCCGGGATAGCCCAGGTAGTTGACCTGCACCGGAGCGGCCCGCGCGGCGAATATCCCGGCGCGGTGATCCTGGGTGTAGCCTTTCAGGTCGATAGCGATATCGATTTCCAGGTTCCTGGAGAGTTGCGCCACTTCCTCGTCGGAGCGGGCCTGCACGTCAATGAACTGGTCGAATGCCGCCGCCACCCGGGCTCTCATCTCGTCGCTCTTGCTCGGGCCGAACGAGAATGCGATCAGCTCGAACCGGGTTTTGTCGTGTATCTCGAACAACTCCGCCATCAGATAGGATGTCGCATGGTTATGGTAATCCGCAGAGAAATATCCTATGCGGATCTTGTCGTGTCCGGAGTGTTTATGAATTTCCGGAAGCGCAAGACTCGCGGGATATTTGTCCCGCACATAAAGCTCCGCGGCTTTCCTTTGCAGGGCGGGGGAATCGCTCATCGCCAGAAGCGGGAACGGAGGGGCTGCCAACTCGCCGTCCCCGATTTTTTCTGTAATCTTCTTGCACCGGTCTTCCAGCCCATCCCAGTCGCAGATATGCATCTGTGTGTACAAGCGCATTCCCCGCAAGGAATCGAGGCCGGGCAGCAGGGCGATGGCCTTGTCGTAGCTTTTCAGGGCGGACGGATACTGTTTGAGTTCCCTCAGCACATCGCCACGATTGCTGTGGGCTTCCGCATGGTCGGGTTTTAATGCGATGGCCTTGTCGTAACTCTTCAGTGCGGCCTGGTACTGTCTGAGATCCTGCAACAGGGCGCCACGGTTATTGCAGGCGTCGGCAAAGTCGGGTTTCAGGGCGATGGCTTTTTCATAGCTCTCCAGCGCGGCCTGATGCTGCCTGAGATCCCGCAATGTGTTGCCCCGGTTGTTATAGGCATTTGCGTGGTCGGGCCGCAAGGCGATGGCCCGGTCGTAACTCTTCAGCGCGGCCTGATACTGTTTGAGATCGCGTAACGTATTGCCACGATTGTCATAGGTGTTGGCATGGCCGGGTCGCAAGGCGATAGCCTTGTCGTAACTTTCCAGTGCGGCCTGGTACCGCTTGAGATCCTGCAATGCATTGCCCCGGTTGTAATAGACGTTGGCATGGTCGGGCCGCAGTGCGATGGCTTTATCGTAACTTTCCAGCGCTGCCTGGTTCTGCCGGAGGTCGCGCAGTGCCGCGCCCAGATTGCAGTAAGCGTCTGCATCTTGCGGATTGGTTTCTATCGCTTTGCCGATCAGCTCGATCGCGCGCGCTGGATCCTTCGTCTGGATTGCGATGACGCCCATCAGGTGCAATGCGTCGAAATGTCCTGGCTGGATCTGGAGTATCTGCCTGCATAACGCTTGGGCCTGAGGGTAGCGAGCGTTCTGATGCATGGATAATGCCTGTGCAAACAGTTGCTGTATTTGGGTGATGTGCCTGGAGTTTTGCGGCATTCGAGCTTCCCGCCCTGTTTCAGTTGGCCTGTATGCTACCAGCTTTTCCTCATCCATTATGCCGGTTTGCCGAAGCGGTGCTGCCGGAGGGCTCTGCAAAGCCAGGGAAAATGCGCTTAGCATATTTGCACAGATAGACTGTTCTATAATTGCCGCGTTCAGAAAATTTCCAGCGCAAGCATGACCGACCAATACGCCGTCATCGGCAACCCCATCACGCACAGCAAATCGCCGCTGATCCACAGGATGTTCGCGCAGCAGACCGGGCAGGACATGAGCTATGTCGCGGTCGAAGCGCCGCTGGGCGGTTTCGCCGCGACCATAGAGCGGCTGCGCGCGGAAGGCTATAAAGGCTGCAACGTTACCGTGCCGTTCAAGTTCGAGGCGTTCCAGCTTTGCAACCAGCTCACCGGGCGCGCAAGCGCCGCACACGCGGTGAACACGCTGCTGTTCGAGGACGGCAAGATACTCGGCGACAACACCGACGGCGCGGGACTGATCGCCGACATCGAACAGAACCTGGGTTGCAAATTGCTGTTCAGGAAAGTGCTGCTGATGGGCGCGGGCGGCGCGGCGCATGGCGTGATCTGGCAGTTGTTCAATGCGGGCGCAAGCATCGTCGTTGCCAATCGCACTGTGGACAAGGCGCAGCAACTGGCCGCCGAATTCGCCAGCTACGGCACCGTGTTCGCCAGCAGCTACGAAGCGCTCGCGGGCAAGCAGTTCGACGTGGTGATCAACGCCACGTCGAGCAGCTTGTCGGATGCGCTACCGCCGCTGCCTTGCGGCATCTTTGTTCCGCATGCCCTGGCTTATGACATGATGTACGGCAAGCAGACGCCGTTTCTCAAGTTTGCGCAGGAGCAGGGCGCGGAGCGGCTTGCGGATGGTTTGGGCATGCTCGCCGAGCAGGCCGCAGAAGCCTTCAACAAATGGCGCGGTGTGCGCCCGGACACTCAAGCCGTTCTTGAAGAGCTGCGGCGTATTCCATGAAATTGTTCTGGCGCATCGTCGTGCTGCTGTTCACATTGCTGCTGTTGTATCAGGGGTGGATCGCCGCGCATGTCTGGTGGTGGGTGGGCCACAATCCGGCCACCAGCGCGTTCATGGACGACAGGCTGGAAGCCATGCAGGGCAAGAATCCCAAGGCCGAGTTGCAGCATCGCTGGGTGCCATACAAGAATATTTCAGACAATCTCAAGCAGGCGCTCATCGCTTCCGAGGATGCCAAGTTCGTTGATCACGAAGGCTTCGACTGGGACGGCATCGAGAAAGCTTATGAAAAAAACTTGAAGAAGGGCAAGATCGTCGCGGGCGGTTCCACCATCAGCCAGCAACTCGCGAAGAACCTGTTCCTCTCCGGCAGGCGCACGCCCTGGCGCAAGGTCGAGGAGGCGTTGATCACGGTGATGCTGGAGCAGATGATGGACAAGCAGCGTATCTTCGAAATTTATCTGAACGTGATCGAATGGGGCAACGGCATCTTCGGCGCGGAAGCGGCGGCGCGGCATTATTACGGCATCAGCGCCGCGCAACTCTCGGCGGAGCAGGCCGCCAAACTCGCCGCCATGGTGCCCAACCCGCGCTACTATGATACGCACCGCGAGGCCAAAGGCTTGATGCGCAAGACCGCGATCATCTGGGGGCGCATGGGGGATGCGGAAATACCTTGATATGTCCCATCATCTGACGCTTTCCACCAAAGACGAGAACCGCCTGCTGCTGACGCTGGCCGGCATTCAGTTCACCCACATTCTGGATTTCATGATCATCATGCCGCTGGGGCCGATGCTGATGCGCGCATTCGACCTGACCACCGGACAGTTCGGGTTGCTGGTGTCGGTCTATACGTTCACCGCCGCAGCATCGGCCATACTCACGGCGACAGTGATCGAGCGCTTCAATCGCCGCCACGTGATTCTGTTCAGTTATGCGGCTTTCATCGTCGCCACCGCGTTGTGCGCCGCCGCGCCCAGCTATGCGCTGCTGCTCATCGCGCGCAGCATGGCAGGCGCATTCGGCGGCGTGCTGGGCGCGATGATATTGACTTTCGTCGGCGATACGATCCCGTACGAGCGCCGGGGCAAGGCCACCGGTATCGTGATGTCGGCGTTCTCGGCTTCCACCGTGTTTGGCGTTCCGCTCGGCTTGTTATTCGTGCATCAGATCCCGGCGCTGGGCTGGCGCGCGCCGTTTTTGTTTGCCGCCTTCCTCGGTCTGATCTTCTGGGGGCTGGCCTACCGCGCGATTCCCTCCATCCCGACGCGGCTCGCCGACCGGCGCTTGAGCCGCATGCTGGCGCCGATGCTGAAAGTGCTCACCTTTCCCAACCACTGGCGTGCCTACGGCTTCATGCTGCTGATGATGATGGGCGGCTTTACGGTCATTCCTTTCATCGCGTTGTACAGCACGACCAACCTGGGTTATCCGGAGAACTACTTGTCGGTGCTGTATCTGGCGGGGGGCGCATGCACCATATTTACCGGGCGCTATTTCGGCCATCTTGCCGACAAGTATGGCAAGGCGCGCGTGTTCCGTATCATTGCGTTGTGCTCGCTGCTGCCCATCCTCGCCATCACCAACACGCCCGCGCTGCCCATGTGGGGATTGCTGTTCATCACCACCTGGTTTTTCATACTGGTGAGCGGACGCTTTGTGCCGGGCATGGCCGTGATCACTTCGGCCTGCATCCCGAGCTTGCGTGGCACGTTCATGAGCATGAACTCCGCCGTGCAATCGGCAGGTGCGGCCATCGCTTCATTGCTTGCGGGCCACATAATTACGCGCAACCCGCAGGGTCTGATCGAACACTACAACCTCGTGGGTTATCTGGCCTGCACTTCGACCCTGATCGCGATCTGGCTGGTGACCAGCGTGAAACCCGAACACGGCGAGGGGAATGCCTGATAGCTCGCGGCTTGCGGTAGAATGCACGACCGTTTCATGTGAGACCAGCACGATGGAAAATATCAAAACCTATATGCAGCAGATCGGGCAGCAGGCGCGCGCCGCGTCGCGCCGGATGGCGCTGGCCGACACTGCCGCGAAAAATTGCGCGCTCGAAGCTATTGCCCAGGCCATAGTGGACGGCAGTGCGCAGCTCATCGCGGAGAATGCGAAAGACGTTGCTGCCGCGAAACAGAACGGTCTCGATGCGGCATCGGTGGACCGTCTCACGCTGACCGAGAAGACCGTGCGCAGCATGGCCGATGGCCTGCGCCAGATCGCGCAACTGCCCGACCTGATCGGCGAAATCAGCGAGATGAAATATCGTCCAACCGGCATCCAGGTGGGCAAGATGCGCGTGCCGCTGGGCGTGATCGGCATTATTTACGAATCGCGGCCCAACGTCACGGCGGACGCCGCAGGACTGTGTCTGAAATCGGGCAACGCTGCCATCCTGCGCGGCGGTTCGGAAGCGATACATTCCAATCAGGCGATTGCTTCTTGTGTCCACGCTGGCCTGCGCGCTGCCGGGTTGCCGGAAACGGCGGTGCAAGTCGTGAATACTACCGACCGCGCTGCCGTGGGCGAGCTCATCACCATGAAAGAATATGTGGACGTGATCGTGCCGCGCGGCGGCAAGAGCCTGATCGAACGCATCGCGGAAGGCGCGACCATCCCGGTCATCAAGCATCTCGACGGCATCTGCCATGTGTACATAGACGACGAAGCCGATCTCGACAAAGCCATCGTCATCGCCGACAACGCCAAGACGCATCGCTACGGCGTGTGCAACGCGATGGAAACGCTGCTGGTCGCGCAAAGCGTGGCGGCCAAAGTGTTGCCGCCGCTGTGCAAAATATATCTCGATAAGGGGGTGGAGCTGCGCGGCGACGATGCCGCGCGCTCCTTGGTGTCGCAGATGAAAGCCGCTACCGAAGAAGACTGGCGCACCGAATATCTCGCGCCCATTCTGAGCGTGCGCGTGGTCGCCGGGCTGGATGCTGCCATAGAACACATCAACACCTATAGCTCCCAGCACACGGACAGCATCGTGACCGAGAACTACACCAAGGCCATGCGCTTTCTGCGCGAAGTGGATTCTTCCAGCGTGATGGTGAATGCCTCGACGCGCTTCGCCGACGGTTTTGAGTATGGCCTGGGTGCGGAGATCGGTATCTCCACCGACAAGCTACACGCGCGCGGCCCGGTCGGGCTGGAGGGATTGACCTCGCAGAAATTCGTCGTACTCGGCAACGGGCAGGTAAGAGTCTAAAAGCCAGAACAAGCCGTCCACAGATTACGCAGATTCTCACAGATTTCTTAACGGCCATGAACATCTGCGTAATCTGTGGATAAGGGTTTTATCCATTCAGGAAAGAGCTACATGAACCAGGTACAAGCGGACACGCAGGCTGAAACAATCCACGCCGAAATCGTCGTCCTCGGCGCCGGCCCCGGCGGCTACACCGCTGCATTCCGTGCCGCCGACTTGGGCAAACAGGTGGTGCTGATCGAGAGGCATGTGGCGCTGGGCGGTGTGTGCCTGAACGTTGGCTGCATTCCGTCCAAGGCGCTGCTGCATGTGGCCAAGGTCATCACCGAAGCGGAAGAGGTCGCGCATCAGGGCGTGACCTTCGGCAAACCGCAAATAGACATCGACAAGATACGCGCATGGAAAGAGAGCGTGGTCGCCAAACTTACGGGCGGACTCGCGGGACTCGCAAAGCAACGCAAGGTGCAGGTGGTGCAGGGCACAGCGAAGTTCACTTCGCCCAACAGCGTCGCAGTGCAGACGCCGGAAGGCGAGAAAACAATCACGTTCGATAGCGCCATCGTCGCTGCTGGTTCCAGCGTGGCGCGCATCCCCGGCTTGCCTTATGACGACCCGCGCCTGATCGATTCCACGGGCGCGTTGCAACTTCAGGATGTGCCCAGGCGCATGCTCATCATCGGCGGCGGCATCATCGGGCTGGAGATGGCGACGGTGTACGATGCGCTCGGCTCGAAAATCTCCGTGGTCGAACTTGCCGACGGACTGATCCCCGGCGCGGACAGGGACTTGGTCAAGCCGCTGCACAAGCGCATCGAGAAGCGCTACGAAGCCATCATGCTGAAGACCAAGGTTACAAAAATAGAAGCGCAGAAGGACGGATTGAAAGTCAGCTTCGAAGGCGAGCAGGCACCTGAGCCGCAACGGTACGACCGCGTGCTGATGGCCGTGGGCCGCCGCCCCAACGGGCACGAGATCGGCGCGGAAGCGGCGGGTCTGCATGTGAACGAGCGCGGCTTCATCCCCGTCGATAAACAACAACGCACGAATGTGCCGCACATCTTTGCCATCGGCGACATCGTGGGCGACCCGATGCTGGCGCACAAGGCCGCACACGAAGGCAAGGTCGCGGCGGAAGTCATCGCCGGACACAAGGCTTACTTCGAGCCGCTGACGATCCCGTCCGTGGCCTACACCGATCCCGAGATTGCCTGGATGGGCCTGACCGAGACGCAGGCCAAGGCGCAGAACATGGAGTACGAGAAGGCCGCGTTTCCGTGGGCCGCATCGGGGCGTGCGCTGTCCATCGCGCGCGAAGAAGGCTCCACCAAAGTGCTGCTTGATCCAAAGACGCGCCGCATACTCGGCATCGGCATCGTCGGCGTGAATGCGGGCGAGCTCATCGCAGAGAGTGTGCTTGCGCTGGAGATGGGCGCGGACATGGAAGACCTCAGCCTCACCATCCATCCGCATCCGACCTTATCCGAAACGCTGTGCTTCGCCGCCGAGATGGCGGAAGGCAGCATCACCGATCTTATGCCGCCACGCAAAAAATAAGGAGCCCTATGCTGAATCTGCGCTGTGTATTGAGTATATCCCTGCTGGCCGTTTCCATTCAGACGAGCGCGTTTGATCTCGGCGGACTGAAGGAACAACTCGGCAATCTCGGCAAAGCGCCCGCGCAGGACGCCGCAACGAAACCTGCCGAACAACCCAAGCCCTCCAGTACCGATCTGTCCATATTCAGCAACAAGGATCAGATCGGCAGCCTGAAGCAGGCCCTGACTCAGGGCGCAGAAACCGCAGTGAAGGATCTGGCAAAGGAGAACGGTTACCTTGGCAACGACAAGGTGCGCATCCCGCTGCCGGATAGTTTGAAGAAAGTCGACGGACTGATGCGCAAGGTGGGGCTGGGGAAATATTCCGACGACCTCGTCACCTCGATGAACCGCGCCGCCGAAGCCGCCGTGCCGGAAGCGAAGACGCTGCTGGTTGGTGCAGTGAAGAAGATGACGGTGGAGGATGCGAAAGCCATCCTCACCGGCGGCGACGATGCCGCGACGCAGTATTTTCGCAAGAACACCGAGACCGCGCTCGCGGGCAAGTTCAAACCCATCGTCGCCAAGTCCATGCTGAAAGTGAAACTGGCCGAGAAGTACGACCAGTTCGCAGGCAAGGGCGCGAAATTCGGCCTGGTGGAAGAACGCGATGCCAGGCTCGACGACTACATCACGCGCAAAGCGCTCGACGGTTTATTCGTGATGATGGCCGAGCAGGAGAAAGCCATACGCGCGAATCCGCTCGAAGCGACCGGAAGTCTCGCCAAAAAAGTATTTTCCGCCCTGCTCGGAAAATAATCCGCAAGCCGTGAGCGAAACCGCCAGCCTGCTCTCCTTTTTCGTCAGCAGCTTCCTCGCCGCCACCTTGCTGCCCGGCGGTTCGGAGGCCGTGCTGGTCGGCATATTGAAACTGCACCCGGAATCTTTCTGGCCCGCATTATTGCTCGGCACGCTGGGCAACACGCTGGGCGGCATGACTTCGTTCGGCATGGGCTGGCTGCTGCCACAGACAAAGCAACTCAAACATGTGGAAAAGGTGCGGCGCTACGGCACGCCGGTCTTGCTGCTGGCCTGGGCGCCGCTGATCGGCGATGCGCTGTGCCTGGCCGCCGGATGGCTGCGGCTGAACCTGTGGTACGCCGCGCTGTTCATGGCAATCGGAAAATTTGCACGTTACTGGGTGGTCGCTTACGCCGTCAGTTCGTAGTATGTAGGTCGGGCTACGCCCGACGCGGCGGGCAAAGCCCGCCCTACGAAGGCTTGCACATAAGTCAGGAACGCAGCATCCCCAGCCCCCATGCCACACCGAAACCCGTCACCTCGCTGGCGACGATGCCCAGTCCGCCCTCGCAGCGGCTGGCGGAGAGGTCGACATGCAGCCAGGGCACATCGTGCTCGACGAAGCGCTTGAGAAAGCGCGTGGCGAGGATGTGATCGGCCTCGCCTTCCAGTGTGCATTGCTTGATGTCGGCGACTTTGGAATCGAGGGCGACCTCATAGTCTTCGTCGAGCGGGAAAGCGCACAGGCGCTCGCCGCATTGTTTGCCAATGTTCACCGCGCGTTGCAGCAGCTCGTCGCGGTTGCCCAGTACGCCCGAGTAGCGCGCGCCCAGCGCGGTTGCCATGCTGCCGGTGAGCGTGGCGAAATCCAGCATCAATTCGGGTTTGGCGCGTGAGGCGAGAGTCAGCGTGTCGGCCAGCACCATGCGGCCTTCAGCGTCGGTGTGCATCACCTCGATAGTGGTGCCGTTGAGTGCGGTCACGATGTCGTTCTGCTTGTAGGCCTTGGGGCTGATATGGTTCTGCGCCAGCGCCAGCCAGCAATCTATATTCACCGGCAACTTGCTTTGTGTTGCGGCAAGCAGGATGCCGAGCGCGACCGCCGAGCCGTTCATGTCTTCGTGCATGTTGTGCATGTAGCGCGAGGGCTTGAGGTTGTGGCCGCCGGTGTCGAAGCAGATGCCCTTGCCGACCAGCGCCACGGTCTGTTTCGCCTTGGGATGCCTGTAGCCCAGATGCACGATGGCGGCGTCTTCCGTTTCGCTGCCCTGCGCCACGGCGACGAACGCGCCCGCACCCAGCTTGCGTAATTTTTTCAGGTTGAACTCTGCATACTTCCACCCATTATCGCGCGCCAGATTTTTTATCCGCTCGCGGTACATCCCCGGCGTCAGTTCGTTCGGCGGCAACACGGTCAGCTCGCGGCACAGCAGGTTTCCCGCCGCCTGCGCCCTGAGCCCGTCGAATGCTTTTTTGTCGGCATAACCGTAAAGCTCGATTTTTTGCAGCGGCTTGCGCTCATCTTTTTTCTTGTGCACCGGCAGCGGTGTGCCGTTCACCCAGGCGCCGTATACCGCGAGTTCGGCGGCGCGCTTGCGCTGCGCTGCATCGCCCAGCACCGCGATGGCGATGTCCCCGGGTTTTTCCTCCAGCAGCAACTGCAAGGCCTTGCGCACCTGGGCCTGCAAGGCGAAAGTATTCTTGTCGAAGTCCAGCATCGCCCATGCCACCAGCGCGCCATTTCCGGCATTGGCGCTGACCGGCGATTTCGCCAGTTCGTCGGTTTTCATCTCGCGGCGTTTGAGCACGGCAGCAAGCAGATCGCCGTGCGGAACATTTTTGGGTAATGTCTTGTCTCTGGGTAGCAGCACCAGCAGATGCATGGTGCTCGGCAGGGTCTGGGACAGGGTGAGTTGTGCTAGCATTGCGTCCTCGAAATGGGTGTTTGGCGCATTATACATAGCGACATAATGCCTGCGGCACGAACTGGTTATAGGAATGCGATGATCCAAAATCTTGGCCGCTATGAAGTCGTCGAAGAGATCGGGCGCGGCGCCATGGGAGTCGTTTACAAGGCGAAAGATCCATTGATCGATCGCATGGTCGCGATCAAGACCATCAACCTGCAAAATCTGGCAAAGGACGAGAGGACGGAATACGAGGCCCGCTTCTATCAGGAGGCCAGGGCCGCCGGACGCTTGAACCACCCCAACATCGTCACCATCCATGATCTCGGCGAGAATGACGGCATCGCCTACATCGCCATGGAGTTGATGCAGGGCAGCGAGTTGCAGAACCTGCTCGAGGATGGGAAAAGCCTGCCGCTCGAAGATGCATTGAGTATCGCGATCCAGGTGGCGGCAGGTTTGGCTTATGCGCATGAACACGGCATCATCCATCGCGACGTCAAACCTTCCAACATCATGGTGCTGGAAGGCGGGCAGGCCAAGATCGCCGATTTCGGCATCGCGCGTATGGATACCTCGTTGTTGAGCACGCAAACCGGCAAGGTGCTGGGATCGCCGTTGTACATGTCACCCGAACAGGTGCGCAGTCATAATGTCGATACCCGCTCGGATATTTTTTCTTTGGGGATATTGCTGTTCCGGATGCTGACCGGGCAGTTTCCGTTCTCGGGCGAGAATGCGCATGCGGTCATGTACCAGATAGTGAACGAGGCGCCGCGCACCCCGAGCTCATTGAGCCCCGATATTCCGCAAGCGCTCGATGCGATAATTTTCAAATGCCTGGCCAAGAAGCCGGAAGATCGCTATCAGAATGCCAGGGAGCTGGAAGAGGCGTTGCGGGCTTGCTCGGATAGCTTGCGGATCCGGGCCGACCTAGAACAATCCGGAGCCTTGTCGGATATTTCATCCGGCCGCACGAAAAAATTGAAACTGATCGCTTTTGCCGTAGTGCTGTTTATTGTTTTCGAACTGATAGAGAAATTCTTTTTCAATTCTTGATGCGCGCCTACCTCGACCTCATGCAGCACGTGCTGGATCACGGCACGAAAAAATCCGACCGCACCGGCACCGGTACCGTCAGCGTGTTTGGCTATCAGATGCGCTTCGATCTTGCGCAGGGCTTCCCGCTGGTTACCACCAAGAAGTGCCACATGAAGTCCATCGTGCATGAACTGCTGTGGTTTTTGCAGGGCGACACCAATATCCGCTACCTCAAGGAGAGCGGCATCAGCATCTGGGACGAATGGGCGGACGAGTACGGTAATCTCGGCCCGGTGTATGGCAAACAATGGCGCTCGTGGGCCACGGCAGACGGCCGTGCGGTGGACCAGATAGCCGAAGTGGTGGAGCAGATCAAAAAGAATCCGGACTCGCGCCGCCTCATCGTCTCGGCGTGGAACGTGGGCGAACTGAACCAGATGGCGCTCGCGCCCTGCCACGCGTTTTTCCAGTTCTATGTCGCCGACGGCAAGCTCTCGTGCCAGCTCTACCAGCGCAGCGCGGACATTTTTCTCGGCGTGCCTTTCAATATCGCAAGCTATGCACTGCTCACGCTGATGATGGCGCAGGTGTGCGGACTCAAGCCGGGCGATTTCGTGCACACCTTCGGTGACGCGCATCTGTATCTCAACCATATGGAACAGACCACATTGCAATTGTCGCGCGAACCGCGCGCGCTACCGACCATGAAGATCAACCCCGCAGTGACGGACATCTTCAGCTTCAAGTTTGAGGATTTCACACTCGAGGGTTATGATCCGCATCCGGCGATCAAGGCACCCGTAGCGGTATGAGTCTCGCCATCGTCGTCGCCATGGCGCACAACCGCACTATAGGCGTAAACAACGCCTTGCCCTGGCGCATCCCGGAAGACCTCAAGCACTTCAAGGCGCTCACCATGGGGCACCACATGATCATGGGACGCAAGACTTTCGATTCCATCGGCAAGCCGCTGCCGGGGCGCACCACGGTGATCGTCACGCGCAACCGTGAACTGAAGGTCGAGGGTTGCATCGTCGTGCATACGCTGCAGGATGCGATCGCGGCCTGTGCGGGAGACAACGAGATATTTATCGTTGGCGGCGCGGAGCTTTACGCGCTGGCCTTGCCATTGACGGATACGCTCTACCTTACCGAGATACAGCAGGATGTGGCAGGCGATGCGCACTTCCCCAATTTCGACAGGAATGCCTGGCAGGAAATCGCGCGTGAGCAGCGCAGCCAGAGTGAGACGCAACCGCTGGACTATCACTTCGTTACCTATAGCCGGAAGTAAGTGCGCTGCATGTCGGACCCGAAAGAAACACATCCTGAAGAGCCCGCCGCCATCGGTGGCGCCGGTGATTTTTCATCCGCGCGGCATGCGATGCCGAAATGATCCGGAGGCGGATTCGGCCTCTTACTTGGCACCCATGGACGGAGCTGCCGGTTTCTTGTCATTGTCATTGCCGTTTGCGGCAGCAGGGGCGGGAGGCACATACAGCACATCTTCCAGCGTAGGGAAGATTTTCATCTTTGTCTGCATCCGGGTTACGCTCTGGATTATTTCCGCCACCTGCATCTCCCGCTTCCTGCGTTCATCCTGCTGTGAGTCTTTTAGCTGTGCCATGGCAACATTGAGTCTCTCCAGTTCGCTTTTGTATGTGGCGAGAGTTGCGTTCAGGCTCTCTGACTGGCTGGCGATTTTGCTGAATTGCTCCTGGCTGGATTGGCTGTGGTTAAAAGCGGTCACCGCGACAAGCAGGGCTAGGATAGACATGGCCGGAGCGAAACCCAGCAGCGCGTAATGCGCGATACGCTTCAGCTTTGAGGGGGGAGCTGGTGGTGGTGCTGGCGTTGCTTCTTCGGCCCTGTTGTCATGCGGTTTGTCGTGTGCCGCAGTTTTTCCTTCGTGTTCCGGATGTTTCGACATGAATATCCTCTTCTGTGCGTTTCAGGAAACATGGTCGCATACTAGCAATATGCCGGTAAGGCGCAAGCCTTATTCATGATAGCCGGCCGGAATTTATCCATCCGGGTGGAAGGAAACTCAAGCGGGGTTGAAGCCGGGCGGATGTTTCTGCAGCACCTGTTTCAGCGGCAGGTCTTCCTTGATGACGTGATCCATCAGCCAGTCCCGCATCAACTGGGTGAAATGGTCTGCCGCATCTTCGGACCAACCCTCGGTCATGGATTCCAGTTCCTGTTTCACCCGGAACAGTTGATCGCATAGCAGCTCATGCGAGTGCTTCAATTGCAGGATTTGCGTATACCCTGCCGCATAAGCGATCTTCTCCTCACGGAGGAAGTGTTCTCTGGAGTATTGAAGAAGATGGTCGATATCCGCAAACAAGTCGGTACGATTCTTCGTCCCCAGATTGTGGCCCACACTATTGATGATTTCGATCAGATGCTTGTGATCCGAGTCGATCACATCATTGCCAACGCTGAGTTGCTCTCTCCATGTCAGGCTCATGTAAGTGCTCCTGGATATATGCATGCACAAAGAACTATTGGACAGCCAACTGCGCAATCCGGATCGGGGGCAAAAGCAATGGCTGATGCCATCCTTTGAATTGCGCAGGTATCCATCTTACTCGAAATCTCCCCATGCGCCTTTCTTGCCGCCGGATTCGAAGCTTTCGATCTCGCGCCGGTCGCGCTTGGTCGGCCTGCCCTTGAACAGGGGTTGCGGTTGCGCCCGGAGTTGGGCGGCCAGCGCCTCGCGCCGGGTGCGGCTGTCGTCCGTTTCGCGGTAGAGTTTCTGGGCTTGCGGTGCGGGGCCGCGCTTGTCGGATAGTTCGAGCACCTCGACCTCGTAGCGGAATTTCCCGGCGCGTATTTCCAGCATGTCGCCGATAGCGACAGCCTTGGCCGGCTTGACGCGCACGTCGTTGATCAGCACCCTGCCGTTTTCCAGCGCATCTACGGCGAGGCTGCGCGTCTTGAAGAAACGCGCAGCCCACAGCCATTTATCTATGCGCAGTTTGTCGCTGGTCATGCCGGATGCTGCATCCTTAATCCTGTCTTACGCAGTCCACGTAATACACCCGTTCGCCGTTGGTCTTCTCGGCGACCAGGCCGTGGATGTCGGTCTCGAAGCCGGGGAATTTGTTGTTGAACTCACGCGCGAACTTGAGGTAGTCCACGATGGTCTTGTTGAAACGCTCGCCGGGGATCAACAGCGGGATGCCCGGCGGATAGGGCGTGAGCAGCACGGCGGTGATGCGGCCTTCGAGCTCATCAATCGGCACGCGGTCTATCTCGTCGTGCGCCATTTTGGCGAAAGCGTCCGAAGGTTTCATCGCGGGCTGCATGTCGGACAGATACATCTCGGTGGTCATCTTCGCGACGTTGTGCGCCTTGTAAGTGTCGTGTATCTGCTGGCACAGGTCGCACAGGCCGACGCGCTCGTACTGCGGATGCTTGGCCGCAAATTCGGGCAGGATGCGCCACAGCGGCGCGTTCTTGTCGTAGTCGTCCTTGAATTGCTGCAAGGCGGTGAGCAGCGTGTTCCAGCGGCCCTTCGTAATCCCGATGGTAAACATGATGAAGAAGGAATACAGGCCGCACTTCTCCACGATCACGCCGTGCTCGGCCAGATACTTGGTCACCATCGCGGCTGGGATGCCGGAGTCATCGAAGTTGCCGTTGAGGTTCAGCCCCGGCGTGATGACGGTAGCCTTGATCGGGTCGAGCATGTTGAAGCCGGATGCCAGCTTGCCGAAGCCGTGCCACTTGTCGCCGCTCTTCAGCACCCAGTCTTCGCGCGAGCCTATGCCTTCTTCGGCGATCATCGAAGGCCCCCACACCTTGAACCACCAGTCCTTGCCGAACTCTTCGTCCACCTTGCGCATGGCGCGGCGGAAGTCGAGTGCCTCGGCGATGGACTCTTCCACCAGCGCAGTGCCGCCCGGCGGCTCCATCATCGCGGCAGCCACGTCGCAGGAGGCGATGATGGCGTACTGCGGGCTGGTCGAGGTGTGCATCAGATAGGCTTCGTTGAAGGTATGGCTGTTCAGTTTGCGCGTCTGCGATTCGCGCACCAGTATCTGTGAAGCCTGCGACAGACCGGCCAGCAGTTTGTGCGTGGACTGCGTGGCGAAGATCATGGACTCCTGTGCGCGCGGACGGTTCTTGCCGATGGCGTGCATGTCATTGTAAAAATCGTGGAACGCCGCGTGCGGCAGCCACGCCTCGTCGAAGTGCAGCGTATCGATCTTGCCGTCCAGCATCTGCTTCAAGGTCTCCACGTTGTACACCACGCCATCGTAGGTGCTCTGCGTGATGGTCAGGATGCGCGGCTTCTTGGTTTTGTCCTTGATGAAAGGATTGGCGTTGATCTTCTTCTGGATGTTCTCCATCTCGAACTCGGATTTCGGGATCGGCCCGATGATGCCGTAATGGTTGCGCGTCGGTGTCAGGAACACCGGCACCGCGCCGGTCATCATGATGGAATGCAGGATGGACTTGTGGCAGTTGCGATCCACCACCACGATGTCGTCGGGCGCGACCGTCGAATGCCACACGATCTTGTTCGAGGTCGAAGTGCCGTTGGTGACAAAGAACAGATGGTCTGAATTGAATATGCGCGCGGCATTGCGTTCTGACGCCGCCACCGGTCCGGTATGGTCGAGCAACTGGCCCAGTTCATCCACCGCGTTGCACACGTCGGCACGCAGCATGTTTTCGCCGAAGAACTGGTGGAACATCTGGCCTACCGGCGATTTCAGGAATGCCACGCCGCCCGAGTGTCCGGGACAGTGCCAGGAATAGGAGCCGTCCTGCGCGTAATGCACCAGCGCGCGGAAGAACGGCGGCGCGAGCGAATCGAGATAGGATTTCGCCTCGCGGATGATGTGGCGCGCCACGAACTCCGGCGTGTCCTCGTGCATATGGATGAAGCCGTGCAGTTCGCGCAGGATGTCGTTCGGGATGTGGCGCGAAGTGCGTGTCTCGCCGTACAAATAGATCGGGATGTCGGCGTTCTTGAAACGAATCTCTTCCACGAAAGCGCGCAGGCTTCTCAATGCGGCCTCGGTCTCTTCCTTGCTGCCGCCACCGAATTCCTCATCGTCTATCGAAAGCAGGAATGCCGAAGCGCGGCTCTGTTGCTGCGCGAACGAAGTCAGGTCGCCGTAGCTGGTCACGCCCAGCACGCCCACGCCTTCTTTTTCGAGCGCGTCCGCCAATGCGCGTATGCCGAGGCCGCTTGCGTTCTCCGAGCGGAAATCCTCGTCGATGATGATGATAGGGAAGTTGAATTTCATGATGTGCTCCTGAAGGGCGGGCAACGAGGCGCGGATTGTCGCAGATTTATTATGGGATTTGTGTGAATGTATGGGTAGGTCGGGTTCTGCCCGCCATGTCGGGCAAAGCCCGACCTACATCATATTTTTGGCAGCGTCACGCCGACCTGTCCCTGATATTTTCCGCCGCGATCCTTGTACGAAGTTTCGCACACCTCGTCGCTTTCGAAGAACAGCACCTGTGCCACGCCTTCGTTGGCGTAGATCTTGGCGGGCAGCGGCGTGGTGTTGGAGAACTCCAGCGTCACATAGCCTTCCCACTCTGGCTCAAAAGGAGTCACATTTACAATAATCCCGCAGCGCGCGTAAGTGCTCTTGCCGAGGCAGATGGTCAGCACGTTGCGCGGGATGCGGAAATATTCCACAGTGCGCGCGAGCGCGAACGAATTCGGCGGGATCACGCAGTAGTCCGCCTCCACTTTCACAAAAGAATTCGGATCGAAATTCTTCGGGTCGACTATCGTGCTGTTGATATTGGTAAACAGCTTGAATTCGCGCGAGCAGCGGATGTCGTAACCGTAGCTTGACGTGCCGTAAGACACGATCTTCTGGCCGTTTTCCTCCTTCACCTGATTGGGCGAAAACGGTTCTATCATGCCGTGCTGCTCCGCCATGCGGCGTATCCATTTGTCTGACTTGATGCTCATGCTTTTCCCTTGCGTATCACTATAAATCCAGTCCGTTCGTGGCGAGTTTGTCGAACCATGAATGGGTGACCGCCCTTCTATCCTTCGGCAAGCTCGGACTCGGGGCGAATGGATTTTTTATGTGTTCTGCACCACGATTTTCGGAAACACTGCGCTGTGATCCTGCGCCATTTCCGCCACTTTCACCGCGATGCGGCGCGCGATTTGTTTGTACTCTTTGGCGATCTTGCCGTCCGGGTCGGCGACCACGGTGGGCTTGCCGGAGTCGGCTTGCTCGCGGATGCGGATGTCCAGCGGCAGACTGCCCAGGAATTCGGTGCCGTAGTCGGCGCACATCTTTTCGCCGCCGCCTGCGCCGAAGATGTGCTCTTCATGGCCGCACTTGGAGCAGATGTGCGTGCTCATGTTTTCCACGATGCCGAGGATTTTGATGTCCACCTTCTCGAACATTTTCAGTCCTTTTTTCGCATCCATCAACGCGATGTCCTGCGGCGTGGTTACGATCACCGCGCCGGTCACCGGCACCTTCTGCGCCAGCGTGAGCTGGATGTCGCCGGTGCCCGGCGGCAGGTCCACTATCAGGTAATCCAGGCCTTCCCAGCGCGTCTGGCGCAAGAGCTGATCGAGTGCCTGCGTCGCCATCGGGCCGCGCCAGATCATGGGCGCATCATCCGCGTCGAGCATGAAGCCGATGGACATGGCTTGCAGCCCATGGCCTTCCATCGGCTGTATGGATTGGCCGTCAGCCGACTGGGGCTGGCCGCTGATGCCCAGCATGGTGGGCTGCGACGGGCCGTAGATGTCGGCGTCCAGCATGCCGACTTTCGCACCTTCTGCGGCCAGCGCCAGCGCGAGATTCACGGCAGTCGTGGATTTCCCTACACCACCCTTTCCGCTCGCCACCGCGATGATGTTCTTCACGCCATCCACGAGTTTTACGCCGCGCTGCACGCCATGCGGCACCACTTTGCTGCTCACGTTGGCTTCGACTTTAACGGCACCCGGCAGGGCGGCGCGCAGATGGTTTTCCACCAGCGTCCTGATCTCGCCCCACACGCTTTTCGCGGGATAGCCGAGCAGAATGTCGAGCGTCACATCGTTGCCGCTGACCTTGATGTTCTTCACCGATTTGCCCGCCACGAAATCTTTTTTCGTGTTGGGGTCGGTCAGTTGTTTCATTGCGGACTGCACGTCCGTTTCGGTAAATGCCATGATTTCCTCGTTCCTAAAAATATCTTAACCGTAGGGCGGGCTTTGCCCGCCATGTCGGGCCCGACCTGCGGGGGTGCAATTTTACCCAATTCCGCAGCCCCGTGCGGCATTTGCTACAATCCGCCCCTTGAATAAGGTACATACACAACCATGAGCCGCAAAATTCTCGTCACCTCCGCGCTGCCCTATGCCAACGGCAGTATCCATCTGGGCCACCTGGTCGAATATATCCAGACCGACATCTGGGTGCGCTTCCAGAAAATGCAGGGCAACGAATGTCACTACGTCTGTGCCGACGATACCCACGGCACGCCGATAATGTTACGCGCCGAGAAGGAAGGCATCACGCCGGAACAATTGATTTCGCGCGTGTGGCAGGAACACTACGACGATTTCACCGCGTTCCATGTGCAATTCGACAACTACGGCTCGACCAATTCGAACGAGACCAAAGAATATGCGCAGGGCATCTATCGCAAGCTCAAGGAAGCGGGCCTGATCGAAGTGCGCTCCATCGAACAGTTCTACGACCCGGTCAAGAACATGTTCCTGCCGGACCGCTTCATCAAGGGCGAATGCCCGAAGTGCCACGCCAAGGACCAATATGGCGACAACTGCGAAGCCTGCGGCGCGGCCTATGCGCCCACCGATTTGATCGAACCCTTTTCCGCCGTGTCTGGCGCGAAACCGGAACTGCGCAACTCGGATCACTACTTCTTCAAGCTCTCCGACAAACGCTGCCAGGAATTCCTGCGCCAGTGGACGAAGAGCGACACGCTGCAAACCGAAGCATCGAACAAGATGCAGGAATGGCTTGGGGCTGAGGGCGAAAACAAGTTGTCGGACTGGGACATCTCGCGCGACGCGCCTTACTTCGGCTTCGAGATACCTGATGCGCCGGGCAAGTATTTTTATGTGTGGCTGGATGCGCCGGTGGGCTACATGGGCAGCTTCCGGCAACTGTGCGGAAAGAGCGACCTCAATTTCGACGACTACTGGAAACAGGGCTCCGATGCCGAGCTGTACCACTTCATCGGCAAAGATATTTTATATTTCCACGCGCTGTTCTGGCCCGCCATGCTGCAACACGCCGGCTTCCGCACGCCGACCAAACTGTTCGCGCACGGCTTCCTCACCGTCAACGGCGAGAAGATGAGCAAGTCGCGCGGCACCTTCATCACCGCGCGCAGCTATGCGGATCACATCAAGAACACCGAGTATCTGCGCTACTACTATGCTTCCAAACTCAACGGCACGATGGAAGACCTCGACTTGAACCTTGAGGATTTCGTGGCGAAGGTGAATAGCGATTTGATTGGGAAGTACATCAATATTGCGAGTCGGTGCGCGGGGTTTATTACTAAGCGATTTCAAGGAGTGCTTGCCGATCTTAATTCGGAAAGCGCTATGCAATGTATTGGTTTTGAAATTGGACTTACCTCAGCGTTTGAGAGCCAAAGCAAAGCAATTGCGCAGGGATATGAGCAGCGTGATTATTCTCGGGCATTAAGAGAGATTATGTGGTTCGCTGACAAAGCGAACGTATTTGTTAACGATAAGAAACCCTGGGAGTTGGCCAAGCAAGAGGGCAAGGATTATGAGCTTCATCTTGTATGCTCAATGGCGCTTATATTGTTCAAGCAATTAACCGCGATGCTTAAGCCGGTCTTGCCTAAACTGGCTGCTGAAGTCGAATCGTTCTTGAATATTGCGCCATTGGCTTGGGACGACATCACTTCTAAGCTTCCGGCAGGTCATGTAATCAACGAATATAAACACCTTGCAACCCGCCTCGACCCCAAGCTCATCGAAGCCATGGTCGCTGCCAACCAGGAAAGCCTGAAACCCATGACCGAATCGCATTCCGAAACACGTCACGCCGAACACCAGCAACATGCCATCGCCCCTATCGCCGAAACCATCAGCATCGACGACTTTATGAAGGTGGACCTGCGCGTCGCGCGCATCGCCAACGCCGAGCACGTCGAAGGCGCAGAGAAGCTGCTCAAGCTCACGCTCGACATCGGTGAAGCGCAACCGCGCACGGTGTTCGCCGGCATCAAGTCGGCCTACGATCCGGAAAAGCTCAAGGGGCGCATGACGGTGATGGTCGCCAACCTCGCGCCGCGCAAGATGAAGTTCGGCCTGTCGGAAGGCATGGTGCTGGCGGCATCGGGCGAGACGCCGGGATTGTTCATCCTGTCGCCGGATAGCGGTGCGCAGCCGGGGATGCGCATCAAGTAAGCATGGTGTACTTGCCTGAGATGGCACGTTCATGAATCTCCTCCTGATCGAAGATAACCGCGATCTCGCCAGCAATCTGTTCGATTATTTCGAGCTGCGCGGGCACACCATGGATATTGCCCATGACGGCATCAGCGGCCTGCATTTCGCTTCCGCGAATCAATACGACGTGATCGTGCTGGACCTGATGTTGCCTGGCATGGACGGCCTGACGCTGTGCCGTCGCCTGCGCGACGCAGGACGCTACACGCCGGTGCTGATGCTTACTGCCCTCGATTCGCTGAATGACAAGATCGCGGGTCTGGAAGCAGGCGCCGACGATTACGTGGTCAAGCCGTTTGCGTTGCGCGAAGTGGAAGCACGTTTGCAGGCGCTGATCCGGCGCGCGCAGGTGCGCGAAGGCACAAGCACCTTGCAGGTCGGCGACCTGTCTTTCAATACCGGCACGCTCAAGGTGCGGCGCGGCGAACGTGTGATCGAGCTGCCGCCGATCCCGCTGAAGCTGCTGGAAGTACTCATGCGCCATTCGCCGCGCGTGATGCCGCGCGAAGAAGTGGAGCGCGCCATCTGGGGCGATTCGCCGCCGGACAGCGATGCCTTGCGCGCGCATCTGCATATCCTGCGTAACGCAGTGGACAAGAAATCCGATCAGCCGTTGATCAAAACCTTGCGCGGCATCGGTTACCAGATCAGCAATGAGCAGTAGCGTACTGCATAGTCTCAGGTTCAAGCTGGCGCTGACCTTTGCGCTCTTCGGCGCGATGATCAGTCTGCTCTTGTCGCTGGGCCTGTTCTTTACCGCGCACAGTTTGGGCGTGCGCCTGATGGACGAGACGCTGCGCGCGGAAATAGACGACTATATTTTCCGGCGCGCGCGCAATCCGAATTCGCTGCCTCCGGCGACAGTCAGCATACACGGCTATCTGCTGACGCCAAGATCGGGCAACGAGAACATCCCGCCTGAGTTGCGCACATTGCCTGCGGGAACCTATCAACTGACGCTGAGTGGCACGCCGTACCGGATCGTCGTGGCGGACAAGGACGATGATCGCTATTTCATGCTGTTCAACGAGAATCGCCAGAACCATCGCGAGGAGACCTTCATCGTTTATCTGGTGTCGGGCGCGCTCATCATGATTCTGGTTTCGGCATGGGCGGGCTGGTGGCTGGCCGGCCGCGTGGTCGCGCCGATCGAAGAACTCGCGCGCCGCGTACTTCGCGCCAGTCCGGAACAGGATGCCAGCAACGTAGCCGCCGGCTTCCAGAACGACGAGATCGGCCAGCTCGCGCAAGTGTTTTCCTCTTATCTTGGGCGCATGCGCGCCTTCATCGAGCGCGAGCGCAATTTCACCAGCGATGTTAGCCACGAATTGCGCACGCCGCTGGCCATCGTGCAAGGCGTGGTGGAGCTGATGGAAGACGAAAGACAGGAAACAGGCAAACGGCAGGAGCGCATCGCACGGATAAGCCGCGCCAACCGAGAGATGTCTGACCTGACCAATGCCTTGCTGCTGATGGCCAGGGAAAATACGGATGAGATGGTCGCGCAGGTTTGCGACGTATGCGAAATTGTCGGCGTCGCCATCGAAATGAACCGCCATCTACTGAGCGAACAAACCGCGCTGGATATCGTTTGTCGTGCGCAACCCCACATCGGCGCGGAACGCACTCTGCTCGGTATAGTTGTCGCCAACCTGATCCGCAACGCCTTCACGCACACGCCATCTGGCACCGTCTCGATCACGGTGGACGAGAATGAGCTCATCGTCAGCGATACCGGCACCGGCATACGCGGAGACGAGATGGGCAAGGTGTTCCAGCAGCACTTCAAGGGCGCAGCCAGCACCGGATCGGGTATCGGCCTGTCGCTGGTCAAGCGCATCTGCGACCGCTACGGCTGGGAAATAATTCTCGGAAGCACGGAGGGGCGTGGCACTTCTGCGCGTCTCGTGTTCAGCGGCAACTCCTTGACGTTCCCTTGACGCAGCGTTGACGTATTCCTGACGCGGCCTGTCGTAACATCGCAGCCATAGCAAATGCGCAAGATTGCTCCGTGCATCTTGTCCCGGCAAGCGAAATGAAAACTTCTTCGACAGCAACTGGCAGTATGAGTACTCCTCGGCAAGTGCGTGAGTCACGGTTTGCTCGGCTGCGTCGCGTGCTGCGCACTTTTTCTTCGGAGCTGGACAAGACTCAGCTAGCCATCGTGCTGAGCGAGGCTGGGGATGTGGAAGGCGCACAAGCGTTGCTTGATAAACCCCGCTCCGTTCGGGACAATGCGTAGCGGTGCTTTCGCCGTCACGCAGCCGGGAGACCGGCTCGATACTGAATAAGCTGTGAATAAAACTTCAACGGACAACCCCGCGCAATCGGGATCGAATCTCTTTCTGCGCCTCTTTCCTTTTCTCGGCTGGCAGCGCTGCACGGCAAAGAGCCTCAGGGAAGACCTCATCGCGGGCGTCACGGTTTCGCTCGTGGCCATCCCGCAAGCGCTGGCGTATGCGCAGCTCGCGGGCGTATCGCCTTACTATGGGCTGTATGCGGCCTTCATCCCCACCATCATCGGTGTGCTGTTCGGCTCCTCGGCCATCCTGTCCACCGGCCCGGTGGCGATGACCTCGTTGCTCACGGCCGCCAGCATCGCGCCGCTGGCGGCAGCGGGATCGGATCAGTTTTATGCTTATGCGATTCTGCTCGCGTTGCTCTCCGGAATGATTCAGATAGGGTTCGGTCTGGCGCGCATGGGCGTGCTGCTGAATTTCCTGTCGCATCCGGTGCTGATGGGCTTTATCAATGCCGCCGCGCTCATCATCGCCATTTCGCAGATACCCGCGTTCCTCGGCATCTCCGTGAAGCAGAGCAAACATCTGCTGCTGGATACCTGGAATGTGTTGGCAAATTTCGATGCGCTGCACGGCATGTCCCTGGCATTCGGTCTGGGTGCGATCACGCTGCTGTTCGCGTTCAAAAAATTCCTGCCCAAACTTCCGGGCGTGCTGATCACCGTGAGCCTGTTCACCTGGATCAGTTACGCGACCGGGTTCGCCGAACACGGCGGGCGGGTCGTGGGTGAGATTCCGAGCGGGCTTCCGAGCCTGAGCGTCCCGTCCTTCGACTGGGCGGCGATCCGCGACCTGCTGCCTGCGGCCTTCGTGGTGGCGCTGATCAGCTTCGTGGAAGCCATGTCGAGTTGCAAGGTGATCGCCATGAAGACGCGCTCGCGCTGGGATGAGAATCAGGAACTGGTCGGGCAGGGGCTGGCCAAGGTCGCCGCTGCATTCTGCCAATCCATGCCGGTCAGCGGCTCGTTCTCACGCTCGGCGCTGAACCTCGCCGCCCATGCCCGCACCGGCCTATCGTCCATCATCAGTGCCGGCTTTGTGTTCGTCACGCTGATGTTCTTCACCGGCGCGCTGTATCACCTGCCCAAGCCCGTGCTGGCCGCGATGATCATGATGGCGGTGGCCAATCTGGTGAACTTCAAGAGCATCCGGCATGCATGGCAGGCGAGCAAGGATGACGGGGTCGCCGCCATCGCCACCTTCTGCGCCACGCTGATGTTCGCGCCCAATATCCAGGACGGCATACTCACCGGCATCATCCTGTCGCTGGTGCTGTACCTGTACCGGCGCATGCGCCCGCGCATCATCGTCGCACCCGGTTTGCATCCGGATGGCACGCTGCGCGATGCGGCGCGCTTCGGCCTGCCCATGCTGCCGCCGCAGATCGGCGCGTTGCGCTTCGACTCGTCGCTGCTGTTTTTCAACGTCGCCTATTTCGAGAATGCGATATTGAAACTGATACAGGATAAGCCGGAAGTGCAATACATCTTGGTTGCCGGACACAGCATCAATCATCTGGATGGCTCTGGTGCGGAAATCATTTTCAGCCTCGCGCGCCATCTGCATGAAAGCGGCATCACGCTGGTGTTCAGCGGCCTCAAGATGCAGGTGCAGGAAGTGATGGAGCGCACCGGACTCATCGCTACCCTAGGCGAACATAATATTTACAGCAGCGACAAGATCGCTGTCGAAGCGTTGCAAGCGCGCATCGGGTCTGCTGCTGCATGATGTGGCGCGATGCAGGGCGCAGGGAGTTGTTTTCACTCTGCCTGCAACAGGACTATAATTCGCGCCTTCGGGAGGTCTAAGAGACAGTGTTCGATCAATTCGGGTTGTTGCCCATTGATGTAGCCTTGGGCGTGGTTGTGGCGTGGCTGGTACTCGGTATCGCCGGGCTGCTGCTGCAAAACACCCGGATCATCACGCAGTTCATTTTCCCCGCCGGAGCCCTGTGTTCCCTCGTACTGGCCGCTGCCGGCCTCGCCGGCCTGAGCGAAACCAGCGTCGCCATCCTGCCGCTAGGTTTGCCCGACCTGCCGTTCCATTTGCGCATGGATGCGCTCTCATCCTTTTTCCTGTTGTTGCTGGGCGGCGCGAGCGTCGGTATTTCGCTGTTCTCGGCAGGATATTTTCGCAGCATGGCCGACGATGCATTGGCGCTGCTCAGCCTCGAATACCACGTGTTCATGGCGGCCATGGCGCTCGTGTTCATGGCCGACGATGCTTACATGTTCATGGTGGCGTGGGAGAGCATGGCGCTGTCGTCCTATTTGCTCGTCACCACCGACCACGAACAGGGGGAAGTGCGCCGCGCCGGTTTTCTCTACCTGCTCATCGCGCACGTCGGCGCCATCGCCATCCTGATGGGCTTCGGCGTGATGCAGGGCGGCCAGGGCGATTACACCTTTGACTCCATGCGCCACACGCATCTGTCCACGTTCTGGGCCACCGTCACTTTCCTGCTGGCGCTGTTCGGCTTCGGCGCCAAGGCCGGTGTGCTGCCGCTGCACGCCTGGTTGCCGGAGGCGCATCCGGCAGCACCTTCGCCGGTGTCCGCGATGATGAGCGGCATCATGCTGAAGACCGCTGTCTACGGTATCCTGCGCGTGTCCTTCGATCTGCTCGATACGCAATTGTGGTGGTGGGGCGTGTTGGCGCTGACGCTGGGTTTGCTCACCGCGCTATTCGGCGTGATTTTCGCCGCCGTGCAGAGCGACATGAAACGGCTGCTGGCTTATTCGTCCATCGAGAATATCGGCATCATCCTGGTCGGCATCGGCCTTACGCTGATCTTCCATGCTTTCCACAAAGATGCGCTGGCGGCGCTGGCGCTCACCGCGACGCTGTATCACGCGCTCAATCATGCTTTCATGAAAAGCCTGTTGTTCCTCGGCACCGGCTCGGTGCTGCATGCCACCGGCGAACGCCAGCTCGGCAAGCTCGGCGGCCTGATTCACAAGATGCCCAAACTGGCTTTGCTGATGCTGGTGGGCACGCTGGCCATCGCCGGGTTGCCGCCGTTGAATGGTTTCGTGTCCGAATGGTTGCTGCTACAGGCCTTCCTGTTGTCGCCCGGTTTGCCGCAGCCTTACCTCAATATGCTGGTACCGCTCGCGGCGGCGGCGCTGGCGTTGGCCGCAGCCCTGGCCGGCTATGTGATGGTGAAATTCTACGGCGTGATTTTTCTGGGCCAGCCGCGCGATGAAAAGATAATCGAGGTGCATGACATCGGCATCTGGGAACGCATCGGCATGCTGTGCATGGTCGTTGCCTGTATCGCGCTGGGCGTGTTCCCCACCTTCATCATCCTGCAACTCGACCTCGTCACCGAAATGCTGGTGCACCACGCGCTTGGCGGCAGCGCGCTGCAACATGGGTGGCTGATGCTCACGCCTATCCAGGCCGAACGTGCCAGTTACGGGCCATTGATCCTGCTGTGCATCATCGTCATCGGCGGACTGGCCACTTCGCTGGTAGTGAAAAAATTCTATCATGGACGTTTGCGTCGCGGCCCGGCCTGGGATTGCGGCTTCCCCGCGCAGACTGCGCGCATGCAGGACACGGCGGAGGGTTTCGGCCAGCCGATACGGCAGATATTCGAATGGTTCATGGGCGTGGTCAGGCAAATGCCCACGCCGTTCGATCTGCATCCGCATTTCCATTCCGAGACGCACGACCTGCTGTGGAATATTTTCTATGCGCCGATCAAGCGCGTGAACGAGATGGTCGGCAGCCAGGTGGGCAAGCTGCAACATGGGCGCATCCATGTTTACCTGCTCTATAGCTTCGTCACGCTGTTGGCCTTGCTGGCGTTTATCCAATGAATTACGCTTATCCATGAGCTATACCGCGCTATTGTTCCAGGCCGTACAGAATGTGCTGGTGCTGCTGGCAGCGCCATTGCTGCTCGGCTGGATTACCCAGTGCCGCGCGTGGTTGCAGAACCGCACGGGTGCCGGCGTGCTGCAACCCTGCCGCAACCTGATCAAGTTATTCCATAAGGACGCCGTGCTGGCGCACAACGCCTCGCCGTTGTTCCGCGCCACGCCCTATATCCTGTTCTCCTGCATGTGGCTGGCGGCGGCGCTGGTGCCGGTGCTGGCTACCGACCTGCCGCTGTCGCCTGCGGTGGACGTGATCGCGCTGGTAGGCATTTTCGCGCTGGCGCGCGTGTTCATCTCGCTGGCCGCGATGGACATCGGCACCGCCTTCGGCTCGCTCGGCGCGCGGCGCGAAATGTTGGTGGGCTTCCTCGCCGAACCGGCGCTGCTGATGGTGCTGTTCACGGCTTCCACCATCAGCCAGTCCACTTCACTCATCACCATCGTCGAGACGCTGGCGCACAAGCAGTTTGTGCTGTATCCCAGCATGGCCTTCGCCGCCGTCGCATTTCTCATGGTGCTGCTCGCCGAGAACGCGCGCATCCCGGTGGACAACCCTTCCACCCATCTCGAACTCACCATGATCCACGAGGCGATGATCCTCGAATATTCCGCGCGCCATCTGGCGCTGGTGGAATGGGCCAGCGCACTGAAACTGCTCGCTTACATGACCATAGGCATCGCACTGTTTGCGCCCTGGGGCATTGCGGAGAGCGGCGATTGGGGCGCGTTGCCGCTGGCGCTGCTGCTGCTGTTCAGCAAGCTGCTGCTAGGCGGCGCCGGACTCGCACTGATGGAGACCTTGAGCGCCAAGATGCGTATCTTCCGCGTGCCGGAATTCATGGGCACGGCTTTCCTGTTGGCGGTGTTGGGGCTGCTGACGCACTTCCTGCTGGAGACGACAACATGAATATCCTGTGCCGTAGGCTGGTGGTGATAACCAGCCACTTCGCAATCGTTTTTAGATTGCTTAGTGGAATGGCTAGGTGTTCCATCAGGTACGAACCCCGGCATGTTTTAAAACATCAGAAGCCGGGGTTCGTGCCTCACCCCAGCCTACAAACCATTTGATGGTGGTTTTTACAGAATGAACATTCCGTTCACCGCTCAGTTGATCAATATGTGCGCGGCATTGCTGCTGCTGATTGCGTTCGCCATGCTGTCGCAGCGCCGCATCCTGTCCTTGATCAACCTGTTCGCCTTGCAGGGGCTGATACTTTCTTTCAGCACCGCCGTCGTCGCCTACACTACCAGCCAGCATCATTTGTACACCTCGGCGGCGCTGACCTTGCTGCTGAAGGTCATTGTGCTGCCATTGATATTGCATCGCCTCATTCGCAAGCTGAACATCAAGTGGGACGTGGAGACCATGTTCAACATTCCCACCATCATGTTGATCGGCCTGGCGCTGGTGGTGTTCGCGTTCAACCTTGCCGCCCCGATTTCGCAGATGGCGGGTACCGTCACCAAGAGCACTCTGGGCATCGCCATGGCCAGCGTGCTGCTGTCCTTCCTGATGATGATCACGCGCAGCAAGGCGGTGCCGCAGGTGGTGGGTTTCCTCGCCATGGAAAACGGGCTGTTCTTCGCTGCGACCTCAGCCACTTATGGCATGCCGCTGGTGGTGGAACTCGGCATCGCGCTCGACGTGCTGGTAGGTATGTTCATACTCGGGATTTTCTTCTTCCAGATACGCGTCGCGTTCGACAGCCTGGACCTGAAGCACATGGAAAAATTGAAAGAGGATTGAGGTGGAGATTTTTCTGGTATTGCTTATCCCTTTGCTCGGCGGCCTCATGCTTGCCGCGTTCGGCACGCGGTCGTATGCGCCGGAACTCAACTCGGCGATGAGCTTCTGCACTTTCGCTGCCGCCGTTGCGCTCACCGTGCGCGTGATTTCCAGCGGTTCGTTCAGCGTGTGGGATGAACAGTTTTTCGTGGATGCATTCAACGTGTTTCTGGTCGCGCTGACCGCTTTCGTCGGCTTCACCACCTCGCTGTTCTCGCGCCCCTACATGCGCATCGAACAGCATCACGGTAAACTCACCGTCAACATGCTGCGCCTGTACTATAGCATGTACCAGTTGTTCAGTTTTACCATGCTGCTGGCGCTGCTCACCAACAACATGGGCATCCTGTGGGTGGCGATGGAAGCGGCCACGCTGACCACGGTGCTGCTGGTGTCGCTGTACCGCACCCCGGCCAGCATCGAAGCCGCGTGGAAATATTTCATCCTGTGCGGCGTGGGTCTCGCGCAGGCATTGTTCGGCACCATCCTGCTGTATTTCGCTGCCGAAAAAATCCTCGGCGCGGGCGGCAACGCGCTGCTGTGGACGCACTTGAATGAAGTGAAGGCGCAACTCGAACCGACCGTGCTGTCGCTGTCTTTCGTGTTCCTGCTGGTCGGTTATGGCACCAAGGTGGGTTTGGCACCCTTGCACAACTGGTTGCCGGACGCGCACGCCGAAGGCCCGACGCCAGTGTCGGCGGTGCTCTCCGGCCTGCTGCTCAATGTCGCGCTGTATGCCGTGGTGCGTTCCAAGGTGCTGGTGGACGGCGCACTGGGTTCGCACTTCGCGGGCAACTTCATGATGGGCTTCGGCCTGCTTTCCGTGGTGATGGCGGCATTCTTCCTGTCGCGGCAGAAAGACGTGAAGCGCATGTTCGCCTACTCCTCCATCGAACACATGGGGCTGATGACTTTCGCCTTCGGCATGGGCGGGCCGGTGGCGACCTTCGCCGGCTTGCTGCACATGACCGTGCACTCGCTGACCAAGTCCGCCATATTCTTCGCCGTCGGTCATGCCGCACAGAAATCCGGCACGCAACTCATGGAGGGCATACGCGGCCTGATCAAGACCAATCCCACCATAGGCTGGGGGCTGGCGCTGGGTGCGCTGGCGATACTCGGCATGCCGCCGTTCGGCGTGTTCACCAGCGAATTCATGATCCTCACCACCGCCATGCACAGCTACCCGTGGACCATGCCCTTCCTGCTGATCGCGCTCGGCGTGGCATTTGCTTCCATCTTCGGGCGCGTGCAACTCATGGTGTTCGGCGAAACCAGTGGAGTGCGCCTGCCGCATCCGCCCGCGCTGATCCCGGTGTTCGTGCATCTGGGGCTGGTGCTGCTGTTGGGCTTGTATATACCGCCTTATCTGGCCGCGTGGTATCGGCAGGCGACGGCGCTGATAGGATGAGATGATGCATGTTATTCTGGCGTGCATTGAATATGTTCGATAAGGCTAACATTCATGGAAAAACTAACGTTATTGACGCCGGAGAAACTGCAATCCGCCGTGGCGCGTATCGCCGCAAGCGCGTGTTCGCCTGCACGTGTGATCCTGTTTGGCTCGCAGGCACGCGGCAATACCGATAGCAAGTCAGACCTTGATTTGATGGTCATCGAGCGGGAGTTGCCGGACAAAGCGGCGGAATACCTGCGCCTGAAGGCGGCCATCGGACGCATGGGCGTGGGCGTGGATTTGCTGCTGTATTCGGAGGCGGAGTTCGAGCGCCGCAGCCAGGTGCCGGGCACGGTTCCGTACTGGGTTAGCAAGGAAGGCAAGGTGTTGTATGACGCCGCAGCGTGAAGAAGCCGAACGTTTCCTGCGTCTTGCGCGCCGCGATGAAGCTGCATTCCGCGCATTACTGGCGACCCCATCGGTGGATTTTTCCGTGGCCTGTTTTCACGCCCAGCAGGCGGTCGAGAAGGCATTGAAGGCCATCATGTTTCTGCACAGGCTGGAATTCCAGCGCACGCATGATCTGGAGGAACTGGCGGGCAGGTTGATGGACGCGGGTGTTGTCATTCCGCTGGAAAATGAAGAGCTGCGCCGCCTGACGCCATATGCCGTCGAATTCCGTTATGACGATGAACCCATGCCTCTGGTGACGCCGGAGCAGGCGGTTTCATATACTTCCCGCATTCTGGGCTGGGCTGACAACATCCTGGCCAATTTTCCGTGAAGATTCGCCGCGAATGAATTATGAAGCCCATGGGCGGTATCCGGTACGCTGAGCAGATTCCCTTATGAAACTGGACGATTTCACCTCAACCTTCCCCAGGCTGCCCGGCGCGATGCCGGTGTGGCACGGCAGCGTGAGCGCGGAAGATCTGCGTGCATTGTGCGAGCAGGTGCTGCACGGCGGTGGCAAACTGGTGGCGTTGTGGGGCAGTGACGAGACGCAAGCGAATGCGCATTATGCACTGCATGTCGCGCTGGTCGCGGCTCCCGGCATGCTGGTGCTGAGCTTGCCGATAGACCACGAGAAGCCTGCCTTCCCCGACCTCAGCGATTTATTTCCGGCAGCGAACCGTATGCAGCGCAGCGTGACGGACATGCTCGGACTGCATCCCGTGGGCGCGAGCGACCAGCGCAAGTGGCTGCGGCATGCGGCATGGCCGGGCAAGCTGTATCCGCTGCGCAAAGCGTTCGACAGCGCGGGCAGTTTTCCGCTCGAAGAAGATGGCTATGCTTTTGTGCCGGTAACCGGCAATGGCGTGCATGAGATCGCGGTCGGCCCGGTACACGCGGGCACCATTGAACCGGGGCACTTCCGCTTCTCCGTCGTCGGCGAGCGCGTGCTGCGCCTTGAAGAACGCCTGGGCTACAAACACAAGGGCATAGAAAAACGCTTCGAGGACATGACGCTGCAACAAGGCGCGAAACTCGCCGGGCGCATCTCCGGCGATTCCACGGTTGCCTATGCCTGGGCCTACGCGCAGGCGGTCGAGAGCGTGACTGGCTGCACGCCGCCCAGACGCGCGCTATGGCTGCGCGCGCTGCTGCTGGAACTCGAACGCATGCACAATCATCTCGGCGATCTCGGCTATCTTGGCAACGACGCGGCGCTGGTCTTCGGTTTTGCGCAGTTCTGGATATTGAAAGAAGATCTGTTGCGCATGAACGGCGAAGTGTTCGGCCATCGCTACCTGATGGATCGCATCATTCCGGGCGGTGTGGCGTGCGATCTCGACGAGGCGGGACTTGCGCGCATCACCGCAACGCTGAACCACATCGAACACGAGATAGCTATCCTGAAAGACATCTACGACGAACACGCCGGGGTGCAGGATCGCTTCCTGACTACCGGGCGCGTGATGCCCGAACTTGCCGCCAGACTCGGATTGACCGGCATGGCCGGACGCGCCAGCGGGCAGGCGTGGGATGCGCGCGCGCAATTTCCTTGCGTGCCTTACGACCAGCTCGACGTGCGCATGGCGACTCACCGCAACGGCGACGTGGCGGCGCGCGTCATCGTGCGCTTCGAGGAGATCGCCGAATCCATGCGCCTGATCCGCCTGATGCTGGAACGGATGCCGGTAGGGGACGACTTGATCGCGCCCCTGGCCGATGCGCAGGAAGGAGTTCTGGGCATCGGCTGGGTGGAAGGCTGGCGCGGCGAGATACTGGTCGCACTGCACACTGGAAAAAATAATTCCATCCAGCGCCTGCATGCGCACGATCCCTCGTGGCAGAACTGGCCGGTGCTGGAGCACGCCATCATGGACAACATCGTGCCGGATTTCCCGCTGATTAATAAATCGTTCAACCTGAGTTACAGCGGAGTGGACCTTTAATGCATCAGATCATTAAACAAATCCTGCGTACCGGCATCAAGACCGAAGCGCCACCGCAGCCCGACGATGCGTTGCGCCACGAGATGCAGCAGATCAACGCACAGATCCTGCATCACGTCGGTCGCGCGCTCGCCATCCGTCACGTGGACGCCGGTTCCTGCAATGCTTGCGAGCTGGAAATCCACTGCCTCAACAACGCCTATTACAACATCGAAGGGCTGGGCATACACTTCGTCGCCAGTCCGCGCCATGCGGACATGCTGCTGGTCACCGGCCCGGTGTCGCGGCACATGGAAATCGCGCTCAAGCGCACTTACGACGCCACGCCCGATCCCAAGCTGGTGGTGGCTCTCGGCGACTGCGGTTGCGACGGCGGTATCTTCGGCGAGAGTTACGCGAGTCGCGGCAGGATTGCCAACGTGATCCCCGTGGATGTCGCGGTACCCGGCTGTCCGCCTGCGCCCATCGCTATCCTGCAAGGCATACTCACTGCGGTCAGCAGTCGCAAGGTGGTTTGACATGTCTGCACAAACAACGCTGCACCTCATCATCCATGGCCGCGTGCAAGGCGTGTATTTCCGCGACTCGATGCGGCGCGAAGCGCAAAAGCTGGGCGTGGCGGGTTGGGTGCGCAATCGCAGCGACGGTACAGTCGAAGCCGTGGTGCAGGGCGAGGCCGATGCTATGGAAGCAATCGTGCGCTGGGCGCATCGCGGCCCGGAGTTCGCGCAGGTGATGCAGGTGGACAGCGAAGCGGCGGAAGGTGTTTATACCGGCTTCGAGATTTTGTACTGAATAACAGGGGGGGGCAAAAGGCATCTGACCCCGAACTCTTGACCCCGAACTCTCGAACGTTAGGTTAGAGGGCATATAACTTAGGCACTTGGCTGGCCCACCCCTCAATTGTGGCAATGTCGGCTAGGTGACCCTTGATATGAATTGCAGCACTGCCAGCCAAAGCACCCTCTAGCGGAGATGATTCGTAGGTTATTCCGAGAAGTCCATAGTTACTTCCGTTGCTCCAGTAGATTGGCCCGCCACTTAGGCCGCTCAAGTCTCTGATCGCCGGCGTTGATTCAAGCTCGCTAAAGAGAGTGAACGAGTGCCCTTGATCTGATCGGTTATCTGCTACCGCATGGACGCATGGCATAGACAAGCGATAACCTAACCCCTCTTGAATTTGCTCTTTCATGCGGTCTGGAAATCCAACCGCAATGGCAAAAGCAATCTCTGAAAGAGGTGGCACGACACACGCCTCTATATCTAGGGCAGATTTACCGACATGCTCTGGAAAGTCTGGATGAAGCTCCCGAATAGCAATGTCCGGTTCTGGTGTTATCCAGTCTCCCGCAGGAATAACGAAGCGATCTTGAACCATATGATGCTTCTTTAGGGCGATGAAGAAAGTATGAGAGAACTGATTGCCGGACACTTTTATGTCGTTCCGCAGTGACTCTACGACATGCTTGCAGGTGACGCCAAACGTCCGGCCTCGAAACCGAATGAACGTTAGAGTTGCGCTCGGATCGTTTGCAGTAGGTGCCATGTTGACATGCTGTTGAATGATGAACATCGGCGCGCAGTGTTTGCACGCATTGGCACTAAAGTCGTCACTAACTGCATAGACCATTGATTGCCCTCTAACGAACGAAAGGGACTTCCCCGTTCCGAGGCTGCGGAGCGCGGTAGGCTGGGGTAAGGAACGCACCCCAGCGCTTCAAGGTTGCCCCATGCTGGGGTTCGCAAGCTCCCCCCAGCCTACGAGGCCGGAATTGAGGTCTTGCCTTTTGCCTTGCGCTGCTGACAATCCCATCATTCCTTGTCCTTCGCATCCGGGTTCGACGGCGCGTGTGCCTGCGCGCGGCGCGCATCGGATGCGGCGATCTGCGCCTGTTGTTCGGGCGTCAGCTTCTCGGTGTTCTGCGGTTTGACTGCGGAGGCTTGCATTCTTGCGCGCGCGATCGCGGCCCGGATGATGGTTTGTTCGTCGGTGGGAGCGGCGGCTTGCTGCGCCAATGCGGCGGTCTTTTGCGCGAGCCGCTCGGCCTTCTCGCGTTTGTCGCGCGCCATGCGCTCCAGGCGAAATTCGTAGCGTGCCCTTGCGGCATTTGCGGCGGCATGTTTTTCCTCGCGCGTTACTGTCTGCTGCGACAACGGCAGCATGCTGATGCAATCGACCGGGCAGGGTGCGACGCACAGCTCGCAGCCGGTGCAGAGCGAGGCGATGATGGTGTGCATCAGCTTGGACGCGCCGGCAATCGCATCCACTGGACAGGCTTGCAGGCACAGCGTGCAGCCTATGCAGATGTTTTCGTCGATGAAGGCGACGGACTTGGGCTTGAGTACCACGCCTGCTTCAAATGATTTGAATGGGACGCCGAGCAGAGCCGCCAGTTCGTGTATGCCTTCTTCGCCGCCGGGCGGGCATTTATTGATGTCCGCTTCCTTGTTGGCAATGGCCTCGGCGTAAGGCCGGCAGCCGGGATAGCCGCACTTGCCGCATTGGGTCTGCGGCAGGATGTCGTTTATTTGTTCTGTCAGCGGGGCCAGCATGGTTCTCTGATTATCACCGCATTCACCTGCTGCTTCAACGAGGGCGGATCGTAGGGCGGGCTTCGCTCGCCGCGTCGGGCAAAGCCCGACCTACAAAAGTAAAATTACAGCATCACCTTTGTTCCCAGCTCCACCACCTGGTTGGCAGGCAGGTTGAAGAAGCTGGCAGCGCCTTCGGACTGGCGGGTCATCCACGAGAACAGGGCGCAGCGCCATGCGGCCATGCCGCCGGGGCCGTCCACGACGTTCGAGCGCGCGATGAAAAAAGTCGTGGTCATCGGCTCGAGTTCTAGCCCGTGCGCGGCCAGTCCTTGCAGTGCGGCGGGGATGTCCGTTTCCTGGCGGAAACCGAAATGCACGGCAACATCGATCATGCCGGGAGCGAGCTGTTTTACTTCCAGCCGCTGCTCTTGCGGAATGTATGGAACGTCGGCGGTCACCACATGCAGGAATAGGGTGCGTTCATGCAGCACCTTGAAGTGTTTCAGGTTGTGGAACAGCGCGCTGGGCACCATGCTCGGATCGGCGGTCAGATAGACCGCAGTGCCCGGCACGCGCGGTACTTCGGGCATTGCTCCCGAGATGAAGGCGGACATCGGAATGTCGATCTTGCGCCGTTGCTCGGCGATGAGGACGCTGCCGCGCTTCCAGGTGGAGAGCATGACGAACAGGATCAGGCCGAGCGCCAAGGGCATCCAGCCGCCACTGGCGACCTTGGTCAGGTTGGAACTGAAGAACAGAAGCTCTAGCAGACCGAATGTAGCCAACGCCAGCAGCAAGAAGATTCTTGTGCGCCCCGGCAACATCAGCGTGACGAAGATAGTCAGCAAAGTGGTGATGATCATGGTGCCGGATACGGCGATGCCGTAAGCCGCAGCCAGCGCGCTGGAAGAGCCGAACTGGAACACGAGAATGATCACGCCGGTCAGCATGGCCCAGTTCACGGACGGAATATAAATCTGCCCGCGTTGCGAATCGGAAGTGTTCAGGATGTACAAGCGCGGCAGATAACCCATGCGCATCGCTTGCAGCGTCATCGAGTAGGCTCCGGAAATCGTCGCCTGCGAAGCTATCACCGTTGCGGCGGTAGCGAGCGCGACCAGCGGCAGTGTGAACCAGTCCGGCGCCAGCAGGTAGAACGGATTCTGGATCGCATCCGCCGAACGCAGCACCAGCGCACCTTGGCCGAAATAATTGAGGAGCAGCGCCGGACACACTAGTCCGTACCAAGCCAGCCGCACTGGCTTGGCGCCGAAGTGCCCCATGTCCGCATACAGCGCTTCTCCGCCAGTGAGCGCGAGGAATACCGCCGACAACAGCAGGAACATGGCGGAAGGATGTTCAATAGCAAAGTTGATGGCGTACATCGGATTCATGGCCTGCAATACGGTTGGCGTTTGCGCAATGCTGAGTGCGCCGAGCACCGCCAGCGCGGCGAACCACAGCAGCGTGACCGGGCCGAACAATTTGCCCACGCTGCCCGTGCCACGCCGCTGGATCATGAACAATCCGGCGATGACGCCGACGGTGATCGGGATGATGAATTTTTCGAAAGCGGGGGTGGCGATGCTGAGCCCCTCGACGGCAGACAGCACCGAGATCGCCGGTGTGATCAGCGCATCGCCGTAGAACAGCGCGGCGGCGAAGATGCCGCCCGTGGCGATCAACAGCGTGCGGTGCGCGGTGCCGCGTGTCGAGCGGTTCGCCAGCGCAGCCAGCGCGAGCACGCCGCCTTCGCCCTCGTTGTCGAACTTCAGCACGACCCACACATATTTGATCGAGATGATCAGCGTCATCGCCCAGAACAAAGCCGACAGCGCGGCGAGCACGTTGGGTTCGGTGGGCGTCATGCCGTGGGCGAAGGCTTCCTTGAAGGCATACAGCGGGCTGGTGCCGATGTCGCCGTAGACCACGCCGAGGGCAGCCAGAGCCAGCATTCCGGTGGAGGATTTTTTATGAGTCTGATCCATGAGGTTCCCTAAATGTTGAAGCGGTAGCCGACGCCAGTTTCGGTCAGGAAATGTTTCGGCTGCGTCGGATCGTTTTCCAGTTTCTGCCGCAAATGGCTTACGTAGATGCGCAGGTAATGGTTGCTCTCAATGTGGGAGTTGCCCCACACCGCACGCAGCAGGTGGCGATACGTCATCACCTTGCCGACGTTCGCGAGCATGGCGCACAGCAAACGATATTCGATGGGCGTGAGATGGACGACATCGCCGTTGCGCGTGACCAGCCGCTGCACGAGATCAACCGCGACCTCGCCGAATCTGAACATCAGCTCTGCCGGCGCGGCTTTGTTGCGCCGCAGCAGGGCGCGCACGCGCGCCAGCAATTCGCCGATGGAAAACGGCTTGGTCAAATAATCGTCCGCGCCGGCGTCGAGCGCGCGTATCTTGTCCCCTTCGCTCGAGCGCGCGGACAGCACCAGCACCGGCATCTCCGAGTGCGTGTGCAACTCGCGGATGAAGTCGATGCCATCGCCGTCGGGCAGGCCGAGATCGAGGATGGCGAGTTGCGGTTTCGCTGCGTGTACATGCGCCATGCTTGGCTTCAGGGTTCCGCATTCCAGCACCTGATGGCCCTCATCTTCCAGCGCGGAGCGCACGAAACGCCGGATCTGGATTTCGTCTTCGATCAGCAGGATGACGGCTGGCTCATTCATCGTCTTCAGTCTCGATGACGGGAGGTGTGTCCAAAGGCAAGGTGAACGTCACGCAGGCGCCATCGCGGTTGCTGGCGTGGATCTTGCCGCCGTGAGCCTCGACGATGCTGCGGCAGATAGCCAGGCCCAACCCAACGCCGGGAACGCTGGATTCAGTGTCTCCCCGCTCGAACAACTCGAACACCTTGTCCAGCTTGTCCGGCGGGAAGCCGGGGCCGCTGTCGCACACCGATATTTTTGCCTTGTCGCCCGCGAGCTGTGCGTTGACGCTGACCGGGATGTCCGGCGGGGAATATTTGGCGGCGTTCTCCAGCAGGTTGCACAGCACGCGCTCCATCAGCACCGCGTCGAATTTCAGCAGCGGGAAATCCGGCGGCAGCATCACTTTCACCGGATGATGTTCCAGCGCCGCGCCCAGCAATTTGATGCTGGCACCGATCACCTCTTCGACCGGTTGCCATTCCTGGTTGAGCCGGATGCTTCCGGCGTTCAGTTTCGCCATGTCCAGCAGATTTTCCACCATGCTGTTCAGCCACAACGCCTGCTCGCGCATCGCCTCTGCGCTGTCGCGCGCCGGTTGCGGCAATTGCATCAGCGCCAGCGTGTCGGCCATGCCGTAGATTGCGGTAAGCGGGGTGCGGATGTCGTGCGACAGCGCGGCAAGGATGGCGCTGCGCAGGCGCTCGTCGGTCATTTGCAGTTGCACGCGCTGCGCCACTTCGACGAAGTGCAGGCGCTCGACGGCGATAGCGGCCAGCGAAGCAACGGCTGCGTACAGCGCCTGCCGCGCGTTGATCGTCGCTTGCGGCGTCGCGCTGAAATCGATGGCGAGTACGCCACGGACGTAGGTCGAGCCGTGCAATGGCAGAAACATCCAGTATTGGTTTCCTTCCAGCAGATTGCGCACTTGTGCCAGTTGCATGGCGGTATATGCGGCTGCGGATTGCAGTTCCGAGTCCAGGTGATGTTCGGGTTCGACGGGTTGCAGCATGTCGCTGCGGCGCACCAGCAGCACGCCGCGACAGCCTTGTGAACGGTGCAGAAAATTGCGCGTCGCTGCCGCCATTTGCTCCAGCGATGTTGCCCCGGCAAGTTTGCTGGCGAGTTCATACAGGGCGCGCGACTGGCGTTCGCGCTCGATTGCGTCGGTGGCCTGGCTTTGCAGGCCAGTGGTCAGTTTGCTGATGATGAGCGCCACCGCCAACATGACGGCCAGCGTGACGCCATATTGCACATCGCCAATGGCAAAGGAAAATCTGGGCTGGATGAAAAAGAAATCCAGCAGCACGACGTTGAGGCACGCGGCGAGGATGGCGGCTCGCTTTCCTGCCTGCACGGCGACCATTGTTACGGCAAGCAGGTAGAGCATGGCGATATTGGCCGGGTCGAGATAGTTGTGCAGAGGTAGTAGCGGCAGCGTGACCAGCAGGCAGGCGGCAATCGCCCATATCAGGCTGGAGTTTATGCTGCGTGGCTCAGGGGGTATGGCGGTCATGCATGCCTCCCGTTTCGAAGCTGGATGGTGTGCAGTACAGGGAATGGCATGAGGCATCTCATGCGTAGAGATTATTCCAGTCCGCAAATAAAAAAGCTGTAAAAAGTCAGGCGATCCACACTTCAGCGAGAGTGGTCAGACTACGGGATGGCTTCAGTTGTGTACGACCGGGATGGCCTTGAATGCGGGCGAAGATTTGGGGGCGGTCTTGACCGCGTCGGCCAGCGTGTATTTGTCGAGTTCCTCGAGGAATATATCGCGAGCCTCGAATAGCACGAACTTCAAGCTGCACGCGCGGGTGATGACGCAATGGTCTTCCTTCGGGTTGAAGCATTCGAGCAGGTCGAAGTCCGGTTCCATGGCGCGTACCACGTGGCCGATTATGATTTCAGAGGCAGGGCGTGCAAGCCGGAGCCCGCCGTTTTTCCCGCGTGTGGTATGAATGTAGTTCTTGAGGCCGAGGTTGTGCACCACCTTGACCAGATGATTGCGTGAAATCTTGTAGAAGTCTGCCAGCTCGCTGATGGTCACGGTCTCGTCCTTTTTGTAGGCAAGATAAAGCAGGACGCGTAGCGAGTAATCTGTATACAGGGTCAGGCGCATTTCGCACTTTCCAGAGTTTGTGTTCCGTCCTTGACAGGGGATACATCGAACAATAACATGTAGTCCGGATGCATTTTATGGGCACCCTGATAAAAACAGTCCGAATATACATCCTGAGCAGGTGTTGCACAATCGCCGGAATGTCCCGGCGGCCGGTTTATCATCACGAAAGGAAAGTGCCATGAGCTTGTACGACGAAATCGGTGGGGAAGCCGCCATCAATGCAGCGGTGGATGTGTTCTATCGCAAAGTACTGAAAGACGATCGCATCAAACATTATTTCGATGGTCTGGATATGGTCAAGCAAGCGGCCAAACAGAAGGCCTTCCTGACCCTGGCGCTGGGCGGCCCCAACAACTATACCGGCGAAGACATGCGTAAAGGACATGCGCACCTGAAGGGGTTGAACGATTCGCATTTCGACGCAGTGATGGAAAATCTCGGCGCTACGCTTACCGAGCTCAATGTTCCCGGCCACTTGATCGCACAGGCTGCGGCCATCGCGGAAAGCACACGCAAAGACGTTCTGAACCGATAGGAAATACACCCATGCCCAAGGTCGTTTATGGCGGGCAGTCATACGAGAGCGCGGGGAAATCCGTGCTCGAGTGCCTGACTGCCCAAGGTGTTTCCATTCCTTCTTCCTGCCACTCCGGTTTGTGCCAGACCTGTATGATGCGCGCGGTCAGCGGCGCAGTGCCGGCAAAAGCGCAGGCCGGATTGAAGGACGCGCTCGTTGCACAGAATTATTTTCTGGCCTGCACCTGCTATCCGGAGCAAGACATCGAGGCGGTTCTCGCCGCCGATGGTCTGGACAAGCAGCAAGCCATGGTCACGAAGGTTGAATATCTCAATGCCGACATACTCGGCATCCGTCTCAAACCGTCGCAGCCGTTTGAATATCGCGCTGGGCAATTCATCAACTTCTTCAAGGATGCGGACACTGTGCGCTGCTACTCGCTGGCCAGTGTCCCCGGCATCGACGATGAGCTGAGTCTGCATGTGCGCAAGGTTCCCGGCGGCCAGGTGAGCGGCTGGATGTTCGAGAGCCTCAAGGCGGGCGACGCCATCACTATTTCCGAAGCGGCGGGCGATTGTTTTTATCTCGCGGGAAAACCGGAGCAGAACATCCTGCTGGTTGGCACCGGCTCCGGACTCGCGCCGCTGTATGGCATCATACGCGATGCGTTGCGCAATGGGCACAAGGGCAAAATCAGTCTGTACCACGGCAGTTACAACACGGAAGGGCTTTACCTGGTCGATGAATTGCGCAAGCTCGCGCAGGCTCATGCCAACTTCAGCTATGTTCCCTGTGTGTCCGAAGGGGCCGCGCCGCAAGGCTATGCATATGGCATGGTGCTGGACGTTGCGCTGGAAGGCCATCCCGATCTTTCCGGCTGGCGCGTATTCCTGTGCGGCAACCCGGATATGGTGAAAGCCGCACAACAGCAGACCTTTCTGGCGGGTGCTTCCATGGGCGAGATTTTTGCCGATCCGTTCGGTTGATCTGGGATATTTCGCGGCACGTCCTGGTGCCGCTGGGTGATATGAAATGGAAAAAGAGTTTTGGCTGGAGCGCTGGGAGCGGCAGGAGATAGGCTTCCATCAGGATGAGATCAATCCTTATCTGGAACGCTACTGGCAGGAATTGCATGCCGATGGCCTGGTGTTCGTGCCGCTGTGCGGCAAGAGCCGCGATATGCTGTGGCTGCGCGGGCAAGGGCATCCAGTGCTGGGCGTGGAGCTGAGCCCGATTGCAGTACACGCGTTTTTTGAGGAGAACGGCCGTATCCCGCATCATGCCGCCGCCGGAAAATTCGAGAGCTGCACAGCGGATGGCATTCGTATCCTGTGCGGCGATTTCTTCGATCTGGATAAGGATGGGCTGGCGCTGGTCAGCGTCGTGTACGACCGCGCTTCGCTGGTCGCATTGCCACCGGAGATGCGCGAACGCTATACCCGCCATCTCGCGAGCATCCTGCCGCCCGCCACGCAAATACTGCTCATCACCTTCGACTATCCGCAGGAAGAAATGCCGGGGCCGCCGTTCGCGGTTTCCGTTGATGAAGTGGAAGCGCTCTACCGCGAATACGCCGAGGTGCGCCTGCTGGCGCAACTCGATGTGCTACCGCAAAATCCGCGCTTCCAGCAACGCGGCTTGAGCCGGTTGCAGGAGAATATATTTTTGCTGACTCTTCATTAACCACGCACCCATCCTGCCGTTCGTGGTGAGCTTGTCGAACCACATACCAGGCCCTTCGACAAGCTCAGGGCGAAGTGCCATGAATAATTGGTTCTCTCAAATCTCCGCCAGCGCGTGCTCCGGTGCAAGCGCCGGATAACCCAGATCCTCTGCCAGACTACCGTGCGTGATGCGTCCGGCGCACAGGTTGAGGCCGCCCCTGAGTCCCGCATCTTCCAGCATCGCGCGCGCCACGCCTTGGTTGGCGAGGGCCAGTGCGTAGGGCAACGTGGCGTGAGTGAGCGCTTCGGTGGAGGTGAGCGCGGTGGCGGCGGGGAGGTTGGCGACGCAGTAGTGCACCACGCCTTCCTCGACGTAGATCGGATTGCTGTGGGTGGTGGGGCGCGAGGTTTCGGCGCAGCCGCCCTGGTCGATGGCGATGTCCACGATGGCCGAGCCGGGACGCATGGAGCGCACGAGTTCGCGGCTGATGAGTCGGGGCGCATGCTTGCCCGGCACCAGCACTGCGCCGATGACCAGATCGGAGCCGCGCACGCATTGCTCGATCGCGGCGGAATCGGAATGGCGCGTCTTCAGGTTTGCGCCGAATTGTTCTTCGAGTGCGCGCAGCCGCGCCGGGTTTTTTTCCAGTAGCGTGACATCCGCGCCCATGCCGATGGCGATACGCGCGGCATTGCTTCCCACCACGCCGCCACCGAGTATGGCTACTTTGCCGGGCGCCACACCGGGCACGCCCGAGAGCAGCACGCCGCGACCGCCATTGACCATGGTCAACGCCCATGCACCCATCTGCACCGACAACCTCCCCGCCACCGCCGACATCGGCGTGAGCAGCGGCAGGCCGCCTTGCGCGTCGAGTACGGTTTCGTAGGCGATGCCAATGACCTTGCTGCGCAGGAGTTGTTCGGTGAGTTCGCGCGCAGCGGCCAAATGCAAGTAACAGAACAGGATCAGGCCTTCATGGAGCAATGGCACTTCAGCGGGTTGCGGTTCCTTCACCTTGATCACCATGTCGCAGGCCCAGATTTCCTGCGGCGTAGTGGCGATGAGCGCACCTGCTTCCGCGTACAGCGCATCGGAAAAGCCAATCGCGGAAGCGGCACCGGTTTCGACGACGACATCGTGGCCTGCGGCGCGCAGTGCTGTCACACCTTGCGGCGTAACCCCGACGCGAAATTCGTGGTCTTTGATTTCCTTCGGGATGCCGATGCGCATGGCTACTCCTTCGTGCTCAATAGATTTGTAGGATGGGTTGCGCTACGCTTCACCCATCCTACGACGCCAACGCTGCTATGGACTCGCCCACCAGATCCGGCCCGCGATAAATCATGCCGCTGTATATCTGTACCAGCGCGGCACCCGCCTGAATTTTTCCCACGGCATCCGCGCCGCTGAGTATGCCGCCAACGCCGATGATGGGCAGTGCGCCTTGCAATTCGGCGGCAAGCTGGCGGATGACGGCGGTGGATTTTTCGCGCACGGGGGCGCCGCTCAAGCCGCCCATTTCCTTGCCGTGTTGCAGGTTTTCCACGCCTGCACGCGACAGAGTGGTGTTGGTGGCGATCACGCCATCGATGTGATGGCGCATCAGTAGCGCGGCGATCTGTTTGATCTGTTCGCCATCGAGATCGGGCGCGATCTTCACCGCCAGCGGCACATATTTGCCGTGCTGCTCGGCGAGTTTCTCCTGTTCCGCCTTGAGTTGCGCAAGTAAAGCGTCGAGTTCATCGCCGCCCTGCAACTGGCGCAGGTTCTTGGTGTTGGGCGAGGAGATGTTGATGGCGACGTAGCTGGCGTGCGCATACACCTTGCGCAGCCCAATTAGATAATCGTCGGCTGCTTTTTCGATCGGCGTGTCGGCATTCTTGCCGATGTTGATGCCGAGGATGCCGGTGTGTTTTGCGCGCTGCACATTTTCGATCAGCGCATCCACGCCGAGGTTGTTGAAGCCCATGCGGTTGATGATGCCCTGCGCTTCAGGCAGGCGGAACATGCGCGGCTTGGGATTGCCGGGCTGCGGACGCGGCGTGACGGTGCCGATCTCGATGAAGCCGAAACCGAGTGCGGCCAGCGCGTCTATGTATTCGCCGTTCTTGTCGAGGCCTGCGGCCAGTCCGACCGGGTTGGGGAAGGCCAGACCCATCACGGTGCGCGGATTGTCTGCGGGATGTTTGGCGCAGAGCAGGCCGAGCTTGTGCGCTTTTTTCAGCGCATCCAGCGTGGCATGGTGGGCGGTTTCGGGGTCGAGGGTGAACAGCAGCGGGCGCAGCAATGGGTACATCAATTCGTTCTTTCCAAAAGGGTAGGGTGGGCATAGCCCACCCTACAAGTTTTTCCACATGCCCTCTATGAGGCCTTGCAGCGGGCGGAAGTTGGCTTTGTATGCCATCTTGCCGCTCGCGCTTATCCAGTAGCCGAGGTAGAGGAATTCCAGTTCCAGTTTGCGGCACAGTTCGATCTGCCACATTACGTTGTAGGTGCCGTAGCTGGCTTGCGATACATCCGGATCGTAGAAAGTGTAGACCGAGGACAGGCCGTCTTCGAGTATGTCTATCAGACTCACCATACGCAGCACGCCGTTTTCGCGGAATTCCACCAGCGTGGAATCCACATGGCTTTGCAGCAGGAAGTTGCGGTATTGCTCGGGGCTGTCGCTGTCCATGCCATCGTCACGGTGGCGCGCCAACTGGTAGCGCTGATAGAGATTGAAATGCTCTTCGCTATCTTGCAGCGGTTTTAGCGCCACTTCCAGATTATGGTGGCGCTGCACGGCACGGCGTTGTGCGCGGCTGGAGGCGAAGGCGGCGACTTCGATGCGCACCGGCACACAGGCGCAGCAGGCATCGCAACGCGGGCGGTAGGTGAACGTGCCGCTGCGGCGGAAGCCGCGCAGCACCAGTTCCGAATAGACCTTGGTGGTGATCAGGAAGCTCGGCGTGGCGACCTGCGAGCGCGCCAGATAATCCGGCAGATAGCTGCACGGATAGGGCGCGGTGAGGTAGAGCTGCAACGCGGATAGAGGGATGTCATCCAGTAAATTCATGCTTGTCGAAGCACCAGAGGGTAGGCGTGTCCGGATAGTGTATCAATTCCAGCAGGCGATGGAGAAATTCTGAGCGCGGGATTTCGCGCGCGCCGAGCGAGGCAAGATGCGACGTGTTCATCTGGCAATCTATCATGCCGAAGTTCCATAGCCGCAACTGTGCGGCAAGATGGGCCAGTGCGGCCTTGGATGCGTCGCTGCGGCGGCTGAACATGGACTCGCCGTAGAACATGCGCCCGATGGCGACGCCGTACAGTCCGCCCACGAGTATGCCATCCTGCCAGCTTTCAACCGAATGCGCATAACCCATGCGATGCAAAGCGCTATAAGCCGCGATCATGTCCTCGTGTATCCAGGTTCCCGCATCTTCGCCTCGCGGCGCAGCACAGGCGCGCATCACTTGTTCAAACACGGTATCGGTCCGTATCTCATGAATTTTATTGCGCAGGGTCTTGCGCAGCGAATGCGAGATCCTGAATTCCTGCGGGAGCAGCACCATGCGCGGGTCTGGGCTCCACCACAGTATGGGATCGTCTGCGTTGAACCAGGGGAAGATGCCGTGGCGGTAAGCGTCCAGCAGGCGCGCCGCAGTGAGATTGCCGCCAGCCGCAAGCAGCCCGTTGGGTGCGCGCAATGCGCTCGCAACAGGCGGGAAGGGGGTGTCGTCGTGCAGCAGCGGGATCATGGTGCGTGTCTTTATGGGCGGCCGGCGGTATAGCCAATCAACAAGGTTTGTGATTATATTACCAAACGCAAAGCACGCTTCTGGAGGTGGGCCATGCTGGGATTGTTCGGCAAAAAGACGGATCACCCGATGGCAGACATCAAGTCGGCGCAGGCGCTGCTGGACGACTTGCCGAAAAACGATGCGCTCAAGGCCTTGCACGAGATTTCCTCGTGGATAGAATCCGTGCGCGAGCAGGACGCGTTCCGCGTGGATCATCAGTTTGCCGTGCTGCGCTTGCTCGATGAAGCCGCGCGTCCGTTCGAGCGCAAGCTGGCGCGCGATTATTTTTCCGCCACTACGCTGTCCACTTTTCAGGAAAATCGTTTGTGGCTGGGGCTGAACGAATTCTACGGGCAGCTTGCGCAGGCATACCGCCAGTTGCTGGCGCGTTACTGCAATGACGACAAAGGCAGCTCCCCGATCAAATCATTGCTGCCGCTGCTTGCCGTGCGCGCCATCTATGCCGTGGCGGGCAGGCTGAAATGCGCTGCGGCGCACTATGCGCTGGTCGAGCCGGAAGTGTGGCAATGTCTGGCCGATTTCTATAGCCATGCCGAGACGCAACGCTATGCGGACGAAGCTGTCGCGCCTTATGCCGGATATGGCGCAAGCGTTACGGCGCGCTATAGCTTTGCCGGTGTGCTGATGTGGTATGCCTCCTGCGCTGGCTCGCTCACGCGCCTGAGCCTGCATCTGGCCGAGCGTTTGCTGGCGCATCTGTGCAGCAATCTCAGCGTGGATATGCAGCATGGGGCGAACAGTCTGTTTGGTTTCGATTTGCAGCATCCCGCGCAGCCTGTACGGGCGATAGTGGAGAATGGGCAGCGACCCGGATTGCGCTATCTTGGCGTGCATGACATCCAGCCGAAATTCGGAGCATTGCTTGGAATGCTGGGCAAGGGAGTTGTGCCGGAGGCTATCAACCTCGGCGGCGTATATGGAGTCGATGCGGTGCGCGATGCAGTACGCTATCTGGCGGGATGCCTGGGTTTGCCGCCGCCCAAGCGGCGCAACGCGCGGCGCAGCATCAAAGTGAATCTGAGCGTGGCGAGCGGTTTCTCCTGCGTGGTTGAGCACACCGATGTGGGCTTGAATTTCGGCGACGACAGCAGCCTGACCTGGGAGATAGACGAGATCAGCGCGGGCGGATTCCGTTGTGTCCTGCCTGCGTCGCGCGCGAATGGGGTAGCGATAGGCATGTTGATCGGCATCAAGCCGGAGAAGCTGGAGCGCTGGGGGATAGGTATCGTGCGCCGCCTGAGCCGCGATGCCGGGAATAATTTGCAGATTGGGGTGGAGATACTGGCGAACCAGATGGCGGGGGTGGTGCTGCGCGACCAGCTTCTGGGTGAAGAGCAAGCTGCGCTGTGGCTGAATACTCCCGACACCGATGCAGGCGAGGTCAGCATTCTGATGAATGCCGATGCTTATTCCGATATTCGCAGCCTGAATGTGCATCTGGGCGGCAAGCATTATCTATTGATGCCGCAAGGGTTGCAGGAACGGGGCGCAGATTACGATCTGGCGCGCTATCGCAAGATCGAGCAGGATGCTGGCGGAAGCGATGAGGCTTATTGAGGTTTTGCGCGCATGCGTTGTGCGAGCCAGCTTTCTATATCGCGCACTTCTTCCGCGCACACCGAGTGGGGCATGGCGTATTCGCGCCAGGTCAGGACGTAACCCAGCCCGCTTAATTTTTCCGCAGACGTTTTGCCCAGTGCGTAGGGTACGATGGGATCGTTGCGCCCGTGCGCCATGAAGATGGGCGTGTCCCTGGCAGCATTACTGGCCTCATTCGATAAAGTGTCGGCGAGTGGCAGGTAAGTCGAGAGCGCGAGTATGCCGCCGAGTTTTTCTGCATGGCGCAGGCCGGTTTGCAGTACGACAGCGCCGCCCTGCGAGAAGCCGGCGAGGTAGATATTTTCCGCTGCGATGCCACGTTGTTTTTCCTGCGCGATGAGTTTCTCGATCTCGGCCTGTGATGCGCGCACGCCTGGCTCGTCCTGCTGCGTACCGATGTCGGTGGCCACGATGTCGTACCAGGAGCGCATCACGAAGCCACCGTTGATGCTGACCGGCTGCATCGGTGCATGCGGGAATATATAGCGCACCGCCACTGGCAGGTTCATCTCTTCCGCGATGGGAACGAAATCTCCGCCGTCCGCGCCCAGGCCGTGCAGCCAGATGATGCTGTGTTGCGGCGACACTCCGGTTTCAAGGGCGATGTGGGGCAGCGGCTTGTTCATGGTTGTCTATTCCGGCAGTATTTCGCGCAACACCTGGAATATCTCGCGGTAGTTTCTGGGCGGTTTCAGCAGATCTTTTTCCTTGAGCGCATTGCGTATCAGCGCGCGCAGCCGCTGTGCATCCGCGCCGGGATGTTCGGCGAGCAACTCCGTGAGCGCGCTCTCGTCCTCCAGCAGGCGTTCGCGCCAGCGCTCCAGCCGATGCAGGTAGGCAGTATGCTGGTGCGATTTTCCGTTCCACATGTCCAGCTTGGCGATGATGGGTTCGGGCTCCACATCGCGCATCAGTCTGCCGATGTATTGCATTTGCCGTTTTAGCGCGCCGAACTTGGTGATGCGCTTCGCCTCATGGATGGCGTCGCGCAGGGTTTCCGGAATATCCACTTCCTTCAGTTGATCCTTGCTCAAGGCCACCAGTTGTTCGCCGAGATCCTGCAATTCGTGCATCTGTTTCTTGATCTTGGTCTTGCTGGGTGGCAGCTCAAGCTCTTCCTCAAGCCCTTCGTGCGATTTGTGATGTGGATGCATGGTGACGAAATAATAAACAGATGTTGATATGATAGCGTCTTCCGTTAAAACCGTTTGCCGATATTTATTCCATGAATGCCTTAGTCCAGCACGAATCGAGATTTTCCCATTCCGCCGACACCTTGCGCCAGCTTGCGCAAGACATGCTCGAGTACGCCAAACAACAAGGTGCCAGCGCCTGTGCGACGGAAGTCTCGGACGGCTTCGGCCAGGCCGTCACCGTGCGCAATGGCGCGGTGGAGACTATCGAATACAATCGCGACAAGGGCATAGCCGTCAGCGTGTATATCGGTCAGCGGCGCGGCAATGCCAACACTTCTGATTTCTCGCAACGCGCCGTGCGCGATACCGTGGACGCTGCGCTCGCCATCGCGCGCCACACCGCCAGCGACGACTGCGCGGGATTGCCCGAAAAAGACCTGCTCGCTACCGGGTTCCCCGATCTCGATTTATATCACCCCTGGCAATTGAGCGTGGAACAGGCCATCGAATTGGCCAGGGAGTGCGAACAGGCCGCCTATGCGCGCGACAAACGCATCAGGAATTCCGAAGGCGCTACGATCAACGTGCATGAGTCGCAGTTCATTTATGCGAATAGCCTGGGATTTATGGGCGGCTTCCCCACTTCGCGTCACGGTGTCAGTTGTGCCGTGATTGCCGGCAAGGGTGGCGCCATGCAGCGCGATTACTGGTATACCGAAGCGCGTGAGGCAAGCGACATGCTCAAGGTGGAAGAGGTCGGGCGCATCGCGGCGGAGCGCGCCATCCGGCGGCTCAAGGCGCGCAAGCTCGGCACCATGCAGTGCGCCGTGCTGTATGAGGCTCCGGTCGCGGCCAGTTTGCTCGGACACTTCGTCGGTGCAGTCAGCGGCGGCAGCCTGTACCGTAAATCCTCTTTCCTGCTGGATCAGCTCGGCAAGCAAGTGTTCTCGGATCACATCCGCATAGACGACATGCCGGATATTCCCAGAGGCCTCGCCAGCGGCGCATTCGATAATGAAGGTGTGCAGACCCGGCGCCGCACCATCGTCGAAAAGGGTGTGCTGCAAGGCTATTTCCTCGGTACCTATTCCGCGCGCAAACTCGGCATGAAGACTACCGGCAACGCAGGCGGCAACCATAACCTCATCGTGCAACCGGGCAAGCTGGATTTCGACGGCTTGCTCAAGAAAATGGGGCGCGGCCTGGTGGTCACCGAGCTGCTGGGACAGGGTGTCAATCACGTCACGGGCGATTACTCCAGGGGTGCTGCCGGCTTTTGGGTGGAGAACGGTGAAATCCAGTATCCCGTCGAAGAGATTACCATCGCGGGCAACCTCAGGGATATGTACCGCCATATCGTGGCGGTGGGCAATGACGTGCTGGTGCAGGGCTCACGCCAGTGCGGCTCGATACTGGTGGGAAATATGACGGTAGCAGGGCAGTAGGGGAATTAAGGGCGGGCCTGAGGTTTATAAAAGGAGGGCCGATAAAATAGCTGCAACCTGGATTTCGTCCCCTCGAATTCAGTTCGAATGCAGTGTTGGCAAGCTTCCACCGTGTTCGGCGGTGGAGCTGTTCCCGTGTAGGAAGACTTCTTACGCATAAATTGGAAACCTTCCAATTTATTCCCGGCCATCCGCATAGCAAGATGCGACCGTCGAAAGAGACGATGTTGTTTTTGATTATACGGGGACGAAATCATGAAGACAGCTCAATTGCAGGAAGAGATCAGGGAAGCCAACTTGTCTTATATGTTGCTTGCGCGGCAAATGATACAAGAGGACAAGGAAGCGGCTATTTTCCGCCTGGGCATAAGCGAAGAAATGGCAGAGCTCATTTCTGGCTTGAGTCCGGCCCAGTTGCTCAAGATGGCTGCGACCAACATGTTGTTGTGCCGCTTCCGCTTCGACGAAAAACTGTTGCTCAATATGATCACGGATTACAACAAGGACAGGATGATGTCGCAGGCGCATACTGCCATTCTGATGGCGGGGCAGCCGATGGAAGTATTGGCTGCCTGACTGCAATCAATCCTGAGGAAGCATCATGCGCAATAAGAGCGTCGTAACTGAAGCGTATCAAATCCAGATTGCGGTGGAGTTGATTGAGCTGGGTGCGCGCTTGCAGTTGCTGCAGGAAGAGACGGCGTTGAGCCGCGAGCGTCTGCTCAAGTTGTACAAGGAAGTCAAAGGCGAGTCGCCGTCCAAGGGTATGCTGCCCTATTCCACCGACTGGTTCATGAGCTGGTCACCTAACATCCATTCCTCCTTGTTCATGGATATCCATCAGTTTCTGGTCACGCATACCAGCCTCTCGGGTGTCGAGGTGCTGATCAAGAGCTATCGCCTGTATCTCGAACAAATCAGTGTCAGCGGTGACGAGGCTGTGCTGAGTATTACGCGCGCCTGGTTTCTGGTGCGCTTCTTCGATGCAAAAATGCTGCAATCGACCGCTTGCTCCGAGTGTGGCGGACACTTCGTCGTGCATAGCAACGAACTGTATGTTGACTACATATGCGGCATTTGCCGCCCGCCTTCTCGCGCCGGGAAGACAAGCAAGAGAAATGACGCGTTGGGCCGGTTGGTCGCGAACCCGGCATTTTAACTGCTTACACTCCTGGCGAAAGCAATGGCACTTGGCTTTTCAGCCTGTTTCGGGATTAGCACAAAGGGGGGGATGTGGTACCCTATTGTCGTGCATTATTTCAAAATAATTATACGGGGAGAGGGGCCATGCTGGTAATAGTCGGGTATGTGGTGGTGGCGATTTCGGTGCTGGGAGGGTTTATCCTCGCGGGCGGGCATGTGGGGGCGCTGCTTCAACCGGTTGAATTCCTAATGATAGGCGGGGCGGCGGCGGGAGCCTTCGTCGTAGGGAATAACGGAAAAACCATCAAGGCGACATTCAAGGCGCTGCCTACCGTATTCAAGGGTTCAAAATATACCAAGGACAGCTACATGGAGCTCATGGCGCTGCTCTATGAGTTGCTCGGCAAGGTACGCAAAGAAGGTTTGATGTCCATCGAGGGCGATATCGAAAATCCGGATCAAAGCCCCGTCTTCGCCAAATATCCCGCCGTGTTGGCAGATCACCACGTAGTCGAATTCATGACCGATTACCTGCGCATCATGGTGAGCGGCAACCTCAATGCGATGGAAATCGAGAGCCTGATGGATGTGGAGATTGAAACCCACCATCATGAGGCCGTTGTTCCGGCGCACGTGGTTGCCAAGGCCGGCGATGCGATGCCGGCTTTCGGTATCGTTGCTGCGGTGATGGGCGTGGTACACACCATGGAATCGGTCGGCATTCCGCCTGCCGAACTGGGGATTCTTATCGCGCACGCGTTGGTGGGTACCTTCCTCGGCATCTTGCTGGCATATGGATTCGTTGGCCCACTGGCGACGGTGCTGGAACAAAAGGCGGAAGAATCCACCAAGATGTTTCAGACCATCAAGGTTACCTTGCTGGCCAACTTGAATGGTTACGCCCCGGCGATGGCGGTGGAATTTGGCCGCAAGGCCTTGTATTCCACCGAGCGCCCCGGTTTCGTCGAGCTGGAAGAACACGTCAAGCAGAAACGCTGATCTGTTTCAAGAATTGAGAACTCACCAGGCGTAATCGAAATTATGGGTGCCTCTAAAAATCAGAGTTCGCCCAAATGCAAGGCGCGGAAGAAATTTCGCCGCGCCGCATATGTGAGTATATGTAAGCAAGAAATTTCTTCCGCAACGCAGCAGTCGGGATGAAATGGTTTAAGCAGGCAATCCGCGTAGCGGATGCTCGCAAATCTGGGTTTTTAGAGGTACCCATATGGCAAGCAACGAAAAACGACCGATAGTAATCAAGCGCATCAAGAAGGTGGCGGGCGGCCACCATGGCGGTGCATGGAAAATCGCCTATGCCGACTTCGTTACGGCGATGATGGCGTTCTTTCTGCTGATGTGGTTACTGGGTTCGACCAGCAGGCAGGATCTGGCAGGTATCTCGGAATATTTCAAGATGCCGCTCAGTGTTGCGTTGGCTGGCGGGCCGAGCGCGGCTTTGAGTCCCAGCGTGATCAAAGGTGGCGGCAAGGATCTGATGCGTACCGAGGGTGATGTGAAGAAGGGCGAATTACCGCCAGAAAAAGCGCTCAACCTCAAGTTGTCAGCGGAAGAAGCTATCAAGGTCGAGCGGCAAAAAGAGCTGGAAAAACTCAAGGAGCTGAAAACCAGCATAGAGAAGGCGATAGATTCCAACCAGAAGCTGCAGCAGTTCAAGAAGCAGATATTGCTCGATATCACTACGGAAGGTTTGCGCATCCAGATCGTGGACGAGAAGAATCGTCCCATGTTCAAGAGCGGAAGCGCAAGACTCGAGCCTTATACCGTGGAGATTCTCCATGAGATCGGCAATATGCTGAACCAGGTTCCCAACAAGATCAGCCTGTCCGGACATACCGATGCGTTGTCTTACTCGGTCGGGGATAAAGGTTACAGTAACTGGGAATTGTCGGCAGATCGTGCCAATGCCTCGCGCCGCGAATTGACGGTGGGCGGCCTGGGCGAGGACAAAGTCGTGCGCGTGGTGGGATTGTCCTCGGCGGTGTTGTTCGACAAGATCGATCCGTTCAATCCGGTCAACCGGCGCATCAGCATCATCGTGATGAACAAGAAAGCGGAAGAGGCCGCGCGCAACGATGGGGGGAGCGTCGAGATTGATGGGGGCGGAGATGCAAAACAGGCGATCATGAACGGCATTGACGCGCCGCCTGCAGCGGCCAGACAGTAAGGCGCCACGCGAGGTGCCGGCTTTTCCACAGGTTTAATACTGCATTCAAGCCCGGATAAATCAGGGTTTCCTAAAGTTTCCAGTCGCGTAGCCGTTATGAAGCTACAGGCCGGGCGAGCTGCCCTCAAGAAGCCGGAAAGCAAGGGAGAGAAAAGTGAAAAACTGGTGGGGTGCTTTGTCCCTCAAGAACAAGCTACAGATACCCATTCAGCTCATCTTGTTGCTGATCATGGTGTTTGCGCAGCGGTGGGCTTTTGACCAGTTTGAGGCGCGCGTGCTGGAAGAGGCGAAGCAAAAAGCCAGGGTGTCGGCGGATGGTGTCATCAACGGTCTGAACATGTTGATGATCAACGGCATCATCAGCCAGGCGGATCAGCGCCAGCTCCTCATCAAGAAAATGGGCTCCTCCGAAAACGTCGAAGAGCTGCGCGTCATTCGTGCCAAGCAGGTGCAGGATCAGTTTGGCCCCGGCCTGCCGGAAGAGCAGGCGCGCGACGACATGGATCGCGAAGCGATACAAAGCGCCACGGCGCAATTCAAGTCTTCTGCCGAAGGCGGCAAGCACACGCTGCGTGCGGTGGTGCCCTTTATCGTAAGCACCAACTTCCGTGGCACCAACTGCCTGATGTGTCATCAGGTCAAGGCGGGGTCGGTGAATGGGGCGGCCAGCATTACCTTGAACATGGAAGCTGAATATGCCGTGATGCAAAGAGCCAGCATACTGTTGTGGGTCGGGCAATTGCTGATCCAGATCGTGTTGTTCTTCGTGATTGGCTGGATCATAGGTCACGTCATCCAGCCCTCCAGGGAATTGCAGCGCACCATGCTTGCCATGCAGGCCGATAGCGATTTGTCGAAGCGTGTTCCCGTGCGCAGCGCGGATGAGATCGGGCAGACCGCGCGCGCATTTAATGAGTTGGTTGGAAGTTTTCAGGGCCTTGTCGGTCAGGTGCATGGCTATTCCGGGCAAGTTGCCAGCGCCGCTTCTTCTCTGGCGCGCGATGCGGACGGGATAGCGCAAAGCTCCCAGCAGCAGAGCGACGCTGCGGCAAATGCTGCGGGTACGGTGGAAGGGATGAGCGCCAGTATCGCCACCGTGGCGGAAAGCACCAACGCAGTTTCTCGCTTGTCACAGGATAGTCTGGAGCGTGCCGTGCGAGGCCAGCAAAGCCTGAATGAAATGATGGGAGAGATCGGCCAGGTCGAGAACGCGGTGAAGCAGATGGCAAATTCGGTAGAGGCATTCGTGAAAAGCACGCAGACCATCACCAGCATGACGCAGCAGGTGCGCGATATCGCCGAACAGACCAATCTGCTGGCGCTGAATGCGGCGATTGAGGCGGCGCGCGCCGGCGAGCAGGGGCGCGGATTCGCCGTGGTGGCGGATGAGGTGCGCAAGCTCGCAGAAAAGTCCGCACAGTCAGCGAGCCAGATCGATGTGGTGACCAAGACGCTATCTGTCCAGAGCGAACAGGTGGAGCGCAGCATACAGCAAGGTTTGCAGTCGCTGCAAAGCAGCCAGAATCACATGCAGAACGTCTCTTCCGTGCTGGCACAATCCAACGAGTCGGTGGGGAGCGTGAGCCAGGGCGTAGATGGCATCACGGCCTCCGTGAACGAACTGAAACAGGCAAGCCACGATATCGCATACAACGTGGAAAACATTGCATCCATGGCGGAAAATAACAATGTATCCATCATGCACACCGTGCAGGCCGTGCGCGAAATGGAGCAGCTTGCCGACAACCTCAAACAATCGGTGGGGCATTTCAAGCTCTGACCGGGAAAATGGAAATTCATCATGTCCGAACTGCTTAAGAATATAGACGAGCGCACCAAGCTGGCGGGGACCAACAAACTGGAAATCCTGATGTTCACGCTGGGTCTGGACAATCGTAACGGGCGCCGCGAGACATTCGGCATCAATGTGTTCAAGGTGCGCGAAGTGATGCGCAGTCCTCCCATCACGCGCGCGCCGGAGATGCCGGATGCAGTGGAAGGCATGGTGAGCTTGCGTGGCGCGCTGGTGCCGGTGATAGACCTGGCGAAATACACCGGGGTACAGACCGATGTCAAACCGGGAATCATGGTCGTTACCGAATATAACGGCCATACCCAGGGTTTCCTGGTCGAGGCGGTGGATACCATATTGCGGCTGGATTGGTCTTCGATGAAAGTGCCGCCGGATATGTTGAACGCACAGATGGGCGGCCTGGTCACTGCCGTTACAGAGTTGCCGGACGGGCGGCTGGTGATGATGATGGACGTGGAAAAAGTGCTGGCCGAAACCGGGCACTTTAATGATGAAATAGAGCTGAAAGGGATACAGCCTATGGGTATCCCGGGGCGCACGGTGTTCTTTGCCGATGATTCGGCGGTGGCGCGCAAACAGGTCTCTGCGACGCTGGATGCGATGCAGGTGAATTACATCTCCGCCATCAATGGGCGCCAGGCGTGGGATGAGTTGCAGCGCATAGCCAGTCGCGCGGATGCTACCGGAGTACCGGTGCGAGATCTGGTTCAACTCATCCTGACTGACGTGGAGATGCCGGAAATGGATGGTTATATGCTGACGCGCAAAGTGAAGTCCGACCAGCGTTTTAGCGGGATACCGGTGCTCATGCACTCTTCGCTTTCCGGCACTTCCAATCAACAATTGGGCAAGGCTGTCGGGGTCGATGAATACGTGTCCAAATTTGAACCGCACAAACTGGCACAGACGCTCAAGCGCCTGCTGACCCGATAAGGAGTGATCATGTCTTCCGTCGAATACCACACTTCAAGTTCACGGTTGCTGGAAGATGACCAGCAATCCGGAGGTAGCCTGTTCGATACAGTCGATGCGCGCACCAGTCTGGCTGGCTCCAACAAGATGGAGATATTGCTGTTCTCGCTCGGCACACAGGAGATATTTGGCATCAATGTGTTCAAGGTCAAAGAAGTGTGCCGCGCGATATCGATCACCAAGACGCCCAACATGCCGGATGGCGTGGAAGGCATCGTGTCATTGCGCGGGCACATCATCCCGGTGCTGACCCTGGCCAAATTCATGGGATTCGATATACCTGAGCCGGGTGCACACGCGACCATGATGGTGGCGGAATACAGTCGTCACATCCTCGGCTTCCTGGTGCGCGATGTGGATCGCATCATCCGCGTGGACTGGGACAAGGTGCGCCCGGCGGAAGGCATGCTGGCCGGCAACCGCGACATGATCACCGCCATCACGGAATTGCCTGACGGCAAGCTGGTTTCGATTCTGGATGTTGAGCAGATACTTGCCAGTGCATTCGGCGAAGAGGTGGTGGGCAATGTGGAGAAAGTCGAAAGAGGACACGAAATGTGCGTCTTTTTCGTGGATGACTCGACGGTCGCGCGTAAGAAAATAAGCGAAGTGCTGGACAAGATGGGTGTCAAGCACATGCAGGCGAACAATGGGCAGGAAGGATGGGACAGGCTGAAAGGCCTGGCGGATGTGTCGCAGAACAGTGGTGCCAACTTGCGCGCGCAGATACAGGTGATACTGGTGGATGCAGAGATGCCGGAAATGGACGGTTATGTACTAACCCAGCATATCAAGGCGGACAAGCGTTTCGACGGCATACCGGTGGTGATGCACTCATCCTTGTCATCGGAAGCCAACAAGGACATGGGAAAACGGGTCGGGGTAGATTATTACGTGCCCAAGTTCGACACGGGGATACTGGCAAATACGCTGTTGCCGCTGCTGGCAGCGTAACAACCGGATAGATACATGCCCATGCCGTATCAGGCATGAGGCACAGGGAGGTAGCGTGGTCGACGCAAACATGAAATTTCTGGTCGTGGACGATTTCTCCACCATGCGGCGCATCGTGCGCAATTTGCTCAAGGAACTGGGTTTCACCAATGTGACCGAGGCGGAGGATGGCGTGGACGGGCTGAACAAGCTGCGCGGCGGCGATTTCGACTTCGTGGTGTCCGACTGGAATATGCCCAACATGACGGGCATAGACATGCTGCGCGCGATACGTTCCGACCCGTCGCTCAAGCACCTGCCGGTGCTGATGGTGACCGCCGAGGCCAAGCGCGAGAACATCATCGAGGCGGAATGAAGAAGCGACTGCAAGCGCGGCCTTTGTCGGCGACGAAAACAATCCTGCCGACCAGATGATCAACAAGATCGGCCACATGACGCGCGCGCTGCACGACAGCCTGCGCGAACTGGGTTATGACAAGAATCTGGAGAAAGCCACTTCCGCCATCCCGGATGCGCGCGACCGCCTCAATTATGTTGCCGCCATGACCCAGCAGGCCGCCGAGAAGGTGCTGAATGCCACCGATGCGGCGCAGCCGGTGGTGGAAAAAATCGAGATCGAATCGCAGCGGCTGGCGCGCGAATGGCAGAGATTGTTCGATAAGCAGATGGATGTCGAACAGTTCAAGAATCTGGCCACGCAAACCCATGCGTTCCTGGTCGAGGTGCCCAAGCAAACCAAGGTGACCAATGCCTACCTGACGGACATCATGATGGCGCAGGATTTTCAGGATCTGACCGGGCAGGTTATCAAGAAGATCGTGGAAGTGACACAGCAGATGGAAAAACAACTGGTGGAATTGCTGCTCGCGAACCCGCCTTCTACCGCTCATCTGGAGGCTCATGCCGGAACGCTGAACGGTCCGGTGATCAACGCGGCGGGGCGCACTGACGTGGTGACCAGCCAGGATCAGGTGGACGATCTCCTGGAAAGCCTGGGGTTCTGAAATGAACGACTTCGCAGGCATGGAAGAATTGATGCAGGATTTCCTGACGGAATCCTCCGACCTGTTGTCAGATGTCGACAGCAAGTTGATGGATCTGGAAAAGACGCCGCAAGATCGCGCCCTGCTCAACGTCATATTCCGTGGCTTCCATACCATCAAGGGGGGGGCCGGTTTTCTTAATGCTACGGAATTGGTCACGCTGTGCCATCTCACCGAAAACCTGTTCGATAAGTTGCGCAATGGCGAGCTGGAGCTGGACGCCGATCTCATGGATGTGATCTTTGCCGCGACAGGTGAGGTCCGGCAGATGTTCGGTTATCTGGCGCAGAACAGACAGCCGGAGGCCGCCCCAGCGCATCTTATCGCGTCATTGCATGCCGCGCTGGAAGGCAAGCCGGTTGCCGCTGCCACTCCGGTACCTGCGCCGCAAGCGGCGGCGTCTGTCGCACCCCAGGCCGTGGCAGGCAGTGGGCCGGACTGGAATGTGCTGTATCACGCTTTGGTGGGCGGTGAACCGCCACAGGCTGTGCCTGCATCCGATCCTGTTCCGGTTGCTCCTGCGGTATCCGCTCCGGTGCAAGCTGTCGCTGTGGCACCTGATCCGGCTTTGAGTGCACTGGGTCGTCGCGCGGCCGATATCCCGGGCAACAAGGCACCGGCTGTGCGCCGCGAGGCTGATGCGGGCAAGGACAACACCATACGCGTGGATACCGATCGCCTGGATCAGGTGCTCAACCTCTCCGGCGAGATCGGCCTGACCAAAAACCGCCTGACACATCTGCGCAGCGACGTGTTGCAAGGGCGCACCGATGCGGCGGTTTTGCGCGCACTGGACGAGTCGGTCAGCCAGCTCGACATGCTGGTGGTGAATCTGCAAAACGCGGTGATGAAGACGCGCATGCAACCCATCGGCCGCTTGTTCAACAAGTATCCGCGCCTCGCGCGCGACCTGGCGCGCCAGCTCGGCAAGGATGTGGAGCTAGTGCTGTTCGGCGAAGAGACCGAGATAGATAAGACCATGATCGAGGATCTCAACGATCCGCTGGTGCACCTGATCCGTAATGCGGTGGATCATGGTGTGGAAGAACCCGATCAGCGTGCGGCGGCGGGCAAGCCCGCAAAGAGCCTGGTACGCCTCGGGGCGCGCCAGGAAGGCGATCACATTCTCATTTCCATCGCCGACGACGGCAAGGGCATGCGCCCGGAAGTGATACGCAACAAGGCCATCGAAAAAGGCCTGATCGGCGCAGATTCGGCCAGCAGCCTGACTGATGAGCAAAGTCTGGAGCTGGTGTTCCTGCCGGGCTTTTCGACCAAGGATCAGATATCCAGCGTCTCCGGACGCGGTGTTGGTATGGATGTGGTGAAGACCAATATCCAGAAATTGAACGGCACCATCAACATCGTATCCGAGCCGGGCAAGGGCAGCGAATTTACCATCGCGTTGCCGCTCACGCTGGCGATTCTGCCGGTGCTGTTGCTGCGTCTCAACAACCAGTCGTTTGCTGTGCCGCTGTCGCTGGTGCGCGAGATACTGTCCATTTCGCCATCCGATCTGCAACAGGTTTCCGGCAAGGCTACCATGGTGGTGCGCGGTGAGGTGCTGCCGGTGTTGCCTCTGGCCCACCTGATCGGCTGGAGTCAGAACGTGGAACCGGAAGTGGGCGTGCTGATGCAGGTGGGTAGCAGCAGCTTCATCCTGTCTGCGGATGGTTTCGCCGGGCATGATGACGTGGTGATCAAGTCACTGGATACCTTCCGACCCAAAGGCGTGGCGGGTGTAACCATGTCCAGCGAAGGCGATATCGTGCTGATCCTGGACATCAAGGAATTGCTCGGCGATGTGCGCGGGCATGGCTAGAAGGGCGGATCGTGCAGAACCATAAAAAAAATGCCGGGGCAATGCTGCTAGCTATCGCCGCCGTGGCGCTGTTGCTGCACTGGGGAGTGGCGCAACTTGAAGCCGGATGGTTTGTGACTGGCATGCATGCCACCATCACGGCGCTGTCGATCTGGCTGGTCGCCTGGCTTGTGTGTCAGCCGCAGCACGGTAGCCGGACAGGCTCGCTCCTTGAGGCATCCGTGCGCGAAGAGCGCGGGGTGGACAGCGTGCTGTTGAAGACCCATGCCGAGTTTTCCACCCATTTCTCCGGATCAAATGAAGATTTAAGTCAGATACAGTCCTTGCTGGGCGATGCGATAGGAAAATTGCTCAACAGCTTCGATGGTATGCACCGTTTGATACAGGCGCAGCATGATGCGGCGATTTCCGTTTCCGGTGATGACTCGGGGTTTTCCATCGAGAATACGCTGGGCGAAACTACCGAAACCCTGAAATTGCTGGTGGGCAGCATCGTCAATAACAGCAAGATCGGCATGGAGCTGGTCGAGAAGATGGAAGCGGTCAGCCAGCAGGTGCAGGCCATCCTGCAAGTGCTGGGCGAGATAGACTCCATCTCCAAGCAGACCAATCTGCTGTCGCTCAATGCTGCCATCGAGGCGGCGCGTGCGGGCGAATCGGGACGCGGCTTCGCGGTGGTGGCGGACGAAGTGCGCAAGCTGTCGGCGCGTGCCGAGCATTTCAGCCAGCAGATACGCAGCAACGTCAAGCAGGTGCATGCCGCCATCCTGGATGCGGAGCAGTCCATCAACCAGATGGCTTCGCTGGATATGAGTTTCGCGCTCAACTCGAAAGATCGCCTGGGCGCCATCATGCAGCGCGTGCAGGACACCAACCAGCGCATGTCACAGGTTATTGTCGAGCAGGCCGCGATCTCGGGGCAAGTGGACGTGGTGGTTGGCAATGCGGTGACTTCGCTGCAATTCCAGGATATGGTCAGCCAACTGGTGCAGCACTCCAGGTTGCGTCTCGACAGCATGCAGGATGCCTGGAACAGGATAGGCAATCTGGCGCGCGAAGAGCAGAATGGCAGGTATGCCTCCCCGGATGAAGTTGCCCGCCTGTGTCGTGAGATTGGCGATATATTCGAGCGTGCCAACAGCGTCAGTCAGCGCAATCCGGTGCGGCAGGAGCACATGCAAAGCGGCGACGTGGATCTATTTTAACAATAAGCTGGGTTGACTCGCTTGCATGGGGATGAGGCCATGTTGTCTCACGTGGAATCCGAGCGAAGTTGTGGCTTGTTTAAACCATTGGAGCAGGCTAAGATAGCCGAGCTTATAAGCAATAGTAACCAGTCGGGGCATATCCATGGCAAAAACAATACTTAGCGTTGATGATTCATCTTCCATCCGGCAGATGGTGGCATTCACCCTCAAGGGTGCAGGCTATGAAGTGATCGAGGCAGCGGACGGGCAGGAAGGGCTGGACAAGGCCAAGATGAAAACCGTAGACATGGTGCTGACCGACCAGAATATGCCGCGTATGGATGGCCTGACACTGATCAAGAATCTGCGCGCCATGCCGAGTTATCGCAGCGTCCCCATTTTGATGCTGACCACCGAATCCGGTGATGCCATGAAGCAGCAGGGCAAGGCGGCTGGTGCAACCGGCTGGCTGGTGAAGCCATTTGACCCTGCGAAGCTGCTGGAAGTGACCAAAAAAGTAATTGGCTAAATTCGGTTTCGAGCCGTCAGTTGGAAGACTGGCGATATAAATAAAATCAGTAACTCGAAGCTGTAGACTCCAACTCGAGACTCAAGACCGTCCAATGAGCATAGATCTCACCCAGTTCTATCAGATATTCTTCGAGGAGGCTGCCGAGCATCTGGCGACAATGGAGACGCTGCTGCTTGAGCTTGATGTGTCCAATCCCAGCATGGACGACCTCAATGCGATCTTCCGCTCGGCGCATTCCATCAAGGGGGGGGCGGGGACTTTCGGTTTCACCGACATGACCGAAGTGACCCATGTACTGGAAACCCTGCTGGACAGGCTGCGCAAGCAGGAAATGACGCTGACCGACGAGATGGTCACGGCTTTCCTCGAAGCGGGCGACGTGATTGCCATGCAGTTGGCCGCGCACCGTGACGAGGGTAGTGTGGACGAAGCAGAAGTCAAAGCAGTGTGCGAAAGGCTCGCATATTTGACGGAAGGAAAGGCTGCCCCGTCTCCAATTACGCCTTCGGCGGCGGTGGCCAAAACGGACGCAGAAGAAGATGCCTATGGCTTCTTCGACGACCTGTTCGATGCGACCAAGTCCGCTGCCGAGGCTGCTGCGCAGTCCGCTGGCGAGGCCTACGGCTTCTTCGATGAAGTTCCGCCCCCGGCCCCGGCTACACAACAGGCAGAGGAATCGGGCTACGGTTTCTTCGAAGAAACACCCGTACAAAAAAGCGAACGCGAGGAAAAGCAGGGTTACGGATTCTTCCAGGAGCCGCAGCCAGTAAATCAGGCCGCTCCTGCTGCACCTTCCGCCACACCGGCTCCTGCCTCGAGTGAAGCAGCACGCATTGCCGATACAGGCAGCGCCCCTGCCGCCAAGCGTCCTGCCGAAAAAGCGGCTACGGCGGCTTCCGCCGAGACCTCCATCCGCGTGAGCGTGGAGAAGGTGGACCAGTTGATCAACCTCGCGGGCGAATTGGTCATCACCCAGGCCATGCTGGCGCAGGCTGCGCTGGATAGCGGAGAAGAACGTTTGCAACGCGGCCTGTATCAACTGGAACGCAACACGCGCGATTTGCAGGAAGCCGTGATGTCCATCCGCATGATGCCGATTTCTTTCGTGTTCAGCCGCTTCCCACGCGTGGTGCGCGATCTGGCAGGCAAGTTGAACAAGCAGGTCGAATTGAAGACGGTGGGCGAGAGCACCGAACTGGACAAAGGCTTGATCGAAAAAATTGCCGATCCGCTGACTCACCTGATACGCAACAGCCTGGATCACGGCATCGAGTCGCCGGAGAAGCGCATGGCGGCGGGCAAGGATGCGCGCGGCACCATCACGCTCAAGGCCTATCATCAGGGCGGCAACGTGGTGATCGAAGTGACTGACGATGGCGGCGGCCTGAACAAGGCCAGGATATTGAACAAGGCCAGAGAGCGCGGTTTGTCGCTGCGTGATGACATGACCGATCAGGATGTCTATGCGCTGATCATGGAGGCGGGTTTTTCCACCGCCGAAGTGGTGACCGATGTGTCCGGGCGCGGCGTGGGCATGGACGTGGTCAAGCGCAACATCACCGAGCTGGGCGGGCGCCTGGAGCTGGATTCCGTAGAAGGTTTCGGTACGCGCACCATCATCCGCTTGCCGCTGACGCTGGCCATACTGGATGGCTTGTCGGTCTCGGTTGGACATGAGGTCTATATCATTCCGCTGAACGCCATCATCGAGTCTCTGCAAGTGACTGTAGCCGACCTCAAGACAGTGAGCGGCGAGGGTCGCTTGCTGCGCGTGCGCGGTGAATACCTGCCGCTGGTCGCGCTGCATGAGATATTCAATACCAGGCCGGTTGCGGAAGGGCTGGAAAAAGGCATCGTGGTGATCGTCGAGGCGGAGGGCAGGAAGACAGCGCTGTTCGTGGACGAGTTGCTGGGCCAGCATCAGGTGGTCATCAAGAGCCTGGAGTCGAATTTTCGCAAGATACAAGGCATCTCCGGCGCGACCATCATGGGCGATGGCAAGGTGGCGTTGATACTGGATGTGGCGGCACTGGTGGCGTATCACGGGCAGAACGCAAAAGCGGTGGTGTAGCAGCAGGTTGCTGGCGCGCATTCGTTCGCATCTGGATATAAGAAAGTGCGGATAAATCCGCACCTACAGTAACAGGGGGAGCACAAACAATGACAACAGAAAATACGAATTCTGCAATCGGGGCAGTGGGCAGCGAATTCCTCACCTTCACGCTGGGCAGCGAAGAGTACGGCTTGGACATACTCAAGGTGCAGGAGATACGCGGCTATGATGCGGTGACCACCATCGCCAATACGCCAGCCTTCATCAAGGGCGTGATCAACCTGCGCGGCACCATTGTTCCCATTGTGGATCTGCGCATCAAATTCAATCTGGGCACGGTGGAATACAACCAGTTCACCGTGGTCATCATCCTCAATCTCGGCCACCGCGTGGTGGGCATCGTGGTGGACAGCGTGTCCGACGTGCTGGCGTTGACGCCGGAACAGATACGTCCCGCGCCGGAGTTGTCGTCCGCGCTGGATACGCGCTACATCATGGGCCTGGGCACAGTGGACGAGCGCATGCTGATCCTGGTGGACATAGAGAAGCTGATGAGCAGCAGCGAGATGGCTTTGATGAACGAGATGGCCTGACGATAATTAGAGAACGAGACGAGGAGAGTACAAATGCGCATGAACACACCGGTGACGAACGTCGAATACGAGTTGAAGGATGGCACCTCGATCGTCTCCAAGACGGATCTCAAGGGCCTTATCACCTACATCAATGCCGATTTTCTCGAAGCTTCCGGATTCACCGAGAAGGAACTGATCGGCCAGCCGCACAATCTGGTACGCCATCCGGATATGCCGGAGGAAGCGTTCGCCGACTTGTGGGATACGCTCAAGCAAGGCAGGCCGTGGACCGGCCTGGTCAAGAACCGCCGCAAGAACGGCGACCATTACTGGGTAGTGGCGAATGCCACGCCCATCTTCGAGGGCGGCAGTTGCGTGGGCTATATGTCGGTACGCAGCAAGCCGACGCGCGAACAGATCGATGCGCATGCGGCGGCTTACCGTTTATTCAAGGAGGGGCGCCAGGGCAACCTGCGCATCAGGGAAGGCAAGGCGGTCAAGCGTACTTTCTGGCAGAAGCTGAACGTGTTCGGAAAAATGAGTATCAAGGCGCGCATGTTCGCGCTGATCGGCGGTCTGTCCTTGCTGCTGGTGCTGGTGGGTGCGGTCGGCGTGGCGGGCATGAAATCCACCATGAACATATCGGATGCGGAAGCCGATAACGATTTCATGTCGCAGATACATCTGCATGAGGCGACTTCCCTGATAAACCGCAATCGCGTGCTGATACTGGATGGCGTCATCAACCCGACCCAGGAGAACATTCAGAAGCGTTCCGAAGAGTTTGAAAAGAATCGCGCGAACATAGGCAAGATATTAGATGAGTTGCGCGGGGTGCAGAAGGATGTGCCGAAATACAAGGCGCTGCTGGATAATTTCCTTGTTGCGGACGACAAGCTGGTAAAAGAAGGCTATATCCCCGCCATGGCGGCACTGCGTGACGGTGATATCAAGGAGGCGGCGCGCCTTGCCGAGGGCAAGGTCAGCACATTGAATCAGCCGGTGCGGGAAGCCGAGAGCGAGCTGGTGGCATTCCTGTCCCAGGACGCCAAGACAACAGACGACAAGGCGGAGGCGATTTTCCGCGAGGAGCTGGATGTTCTGATCGCCATGATCGTGGTGGGGATAGTCGTGGTGCTCAGCATGGGTTGGGTGGTGATCAATGGTATGGCGCGTTCCATCGGAGTGGCGCGCAGCCAGTTGATGCGTATCGCGCAGGGCGCCTATCACGACCAGATCGACGTGGCGCACGCGGACGAGGCCGGGATGTTGTTATATGCGATGAAGTCCATGCAGATCCGCATGGGTTTCGAGGTCTCCGACACGAGGCGTCTGGCGGAAGAGTCGCTGCGCATCAAGATCGCGCTGGACAGTATCTCGAACAGCGTCACGGTCTCGGATGACAATAGCGTACTCATCTACATGAACCGTTCGGCGAGCCAGTTGTTCCGTGCGATGGAGCCGAAGCTGAAGGAAGCCTTCCCACATTTTGACGCGGACAACATGATAGGCACGAACACCAAGCTGTCGGATTTCTTTGAGGATGAAATCCTGAAAGTGGCTTACGCCGGAAAGCTTGATGCGCCCAAGTCGTTCGACACCCGCATGGCGGGTCGCGAAATGCGTTTGACCGCTTCGCCGGTGCGCGATGATGCGGGCAAGTATTTGGGGCGCGTCACACAGTGGGATGACCGTACCGGGGAAGTGGCCGTGGAACGAGAGGTCGCCGATATTGTCCAGGCCGCATCGAACGGCGACTTCGGTCGTCGCATCGTCATGGAAGGCAAGACGGGTTTCTTCAAGCAGATCGGGGAAGGCATGAACAACCTGATGGAAACCAGCGCGGAGGGTCTGAATGAAGTGGCGCGAGTACTGGGCGCTCTATCCAAGGGCGACCTGACCGAGAAAATTACCAATGATTATCACGGTACTTTCGGACAGCTCAAGGATGACTCCAACGCTACCGTTGAACAGCTCACCGAAGTGATCAGCCGCATCAAGGAGGCGGGTGACACCATCAATACGGCGGCCAAGGAGATCGCCTCCGGCAACACCGATTTGTCGCAGCGCACCGAGGAGCAGGCGTCCAGCCTGGAAGAGACGGCGGCCAGCATGGAAGAACTGACTTCCACCGTGAAACAGAATGCGGAGAACGCCAAACAGGCCAACCAGTTGGCGGCAGGCGCTTCGGAAATAGCCAAACGCGGTGGCGAAGTGGTCGGCCAGGTGGTGCACACCATGTCTTCGATCAGCGAGAGTTCGAAGAAGATCGTGGACATCATCAGCGTGATAGACGGCATCGCGTTCCAGACCAATATCCTGGCGCTGAATGCGGCGGTGGAAGCGGCTCGCGCGGGCGAGCAGGGGCGCGGCTTCGCGGTGGTGGCGAGCGAGGTACGCAACCTGGCGCAACGTTCGGCCGCAGCGGCGAAGGAGATCAAGACGCTGATCGGCGACTCGGTGGACAAGGTCGCGGTGGGCACCGATCTGGTGGACAAGGCCGGCAAGACCATGGACGAAGTGGTGAACGCCGTGCGCCGCGTGACCGACATCATGGCGGAGATCAGCGCGGCTTCGGTCGAGCAGAGTTCGGGTATCGAACAGGTGAATCAGGCCATCAGCCAGATGGACGATGTGACGCAACAGAACGCGGCACTGGTCGAGCAGGCTGCTGCCGCTGCCGAGTCGCTCGAGGAGCAGGCGCAGGAACTTAGCGGTTTGATGGACACCTTCCGTCTGGCCAACGGTGCCGGGACGTCGCACACGACGGTGGCGGTGCGCACGCAACGGGCGACCGCAGTGGCTCCGGCCCAGCGTCAGCCAGCGAAATTTGCCAAACCTGCCGGTCGTCCTTTGCCCAAGGTCAGTGCGGCGGACGACGAGGAATGGAAAGAGTTTTGAGGGGCGGGAATCAGGTTCAAGGCGCAGGGAGCAAGGCAGACGTTGCCCGCTTCCTGACCTTGTTCCCTGAACCTTGAGCCAGCATGACAGAACAGACAAATTTCAGGGATAAGGACGGACGCGAATTCAAATTCACGGCGCAGGATTTCAGCCGCGTGCAGAAACTCATCTATGACCATGCCGGGATCGCACTGAGCGAGAGCAAGCAGGAGATGGTTTACAGCCGATTATCGCGGCGTTTGCGCGCCACCGGCAGGCGCTCTTTCACGGAATATCTGGATTGGGTGGTGGAGAGCGGTGACGAAACGGAGTGGGAGCAATTCGCCAACGCGCTGACTACCAATCTCACTTCATTTTTTCGTGAACCGCACCATTTCCCCATCCTCGCCGAGCATGCGCGCAAGCACAGAGGACCGGAGCTCTTCTCTGTGTGGTGCTCGGCTTCTTCCACCGGCGAGGAGCCCTATTCGATCGCGATGACCCTGGTTGATGCCTGCGGCAGTTTCAAGCCGCCGGTGAACATCATCGCCACCGATATAGATACCAAGGTGCTGGCGACGGCGCAGGCGGGGATCTATCCGGAAAGCCGCGTGGAAAAGCTGGATCCGGACGTGGTCAAGCGTTTTTTCCTGCGCGGTACCGGCTCGCGTGAGGGTTATGTCAGGGTTCGTCCGGAGTTGCGCAACATGATCACGTTTCGACAACTGAATCTGCTGGATGGTGACTGGCCGGTGCGTGCGCCGCTGGATGCGATATTCTGCCGCAATGTGATGATCTATTTTGACAAGGCCACGCAACTCGCCATCCTGAAGAAGTTTGTTCCGCTGCTGCGCCACGATGGCCTGTTGTTTGCCGGGCACTCGGAAAGCTTTTACCATGCGGCGGACTACTTCAAGCTGCTGGGGAAAACGGTGTATGAGCTCGCGCCCAGGCAGCGCGATACGCAGGGTATGACACACAAGGTTGGCAAGTAGCGCCGAGCCATGGAGATTAACGATCCATTCGCTCACATGCATGACAAGACTTATGAGGAAGTCTTGTCGCCCAACGTGTATTACGATAAGCACTTTGATATTGAGGCGGTCAAGATATTGCCGGGCGAATATTATGTGACGTCGCGCGACATGGCGCTGGTGACGGTGCTGGGTTCGTGTGTCGCCACCTGTTTGTATGACAGGTTCGCCGGGCTGGGCGGGATGAATCATTTCATGCTGCCAGCCGGAGGACGCGAGAACAAGGATATTCTGAGCTCGTCCGCGCGCTACGGGGTATACGCGATGGAAATCATGATCAACGAGCTGCTCAAGATGGGCGCGAAGCGCAACAATCTGGAGGCCAAGGTATTCGGCGGCGGCAACGTGCTGCGCGGCTTTACGGTGAGCAACGTGGGGCAGAGCAACGCAAATTTTGCAGTGGACTTCCTGCGCAAGGAAAACATCAAGGTAATGGCGCAGGATGTGCTCGATATTTATCCGCGCAAGGTTTATTTCTTTCCGCGCAGTTGCCGGGTGCTGGTGAAGCAATTGCGCGGTGCGCATAATGACACCATTGTCGAGCGCGAACGGGCCTACAGTGCGCGACTCAAGGGCGCCGATGTACAGGGCGATGTGGAGTTGTTTTAAGTTGGATGGAATTTCAAGGTGTTGGTTATGAATAATCCGGTTCCAGAACGCAAGATCAAAGTGTTGGTCATAGATGATTCCGCGCTGATACGCAGCATTCTGCAGGAAGTCATCAATAGCTATCCCGACATGGAGGCGGTCGGCGCGGCGTCGCAGCCGTTGCAGGCGCGCGAGATGATCAAGACGCTTAATCCCGACGTGTTGACGCTGGACGTGGAAATGCCGCAGATGGATGGGCTGACCTTTCTGGAAAAGCTGATGCGCCTGCGCCCCATGCCGGTGCTGATGATCTCCAGCTTGACCGAGCGCGGTTCGGAGGCGGCGCTGCGTGCGCTGGAACTGGGTGCGGTGGATTTCCTGCCCAAGCCCAAGATGGGTATCGTGGACGGCATACAGGGATATGCCGACGAGATAGCGGAAAAAATCCGGGTCGCGTACAAGACCAAGCCACGACAACGCGGCGGGGCACCGTCGGCGCGTGAAGCGCTGCCCGCACTGGGCAATCCTATTTCCACTACCGAGAAGATCATCGCGGTCGGCTCCTCTACCGGTGGTACCGAGGCGATCAAGGAATTCCTGATCAGGATGCCCTCCGATGCGCCGGGCATCGTGATTACCCAGCACATGCCTGAAGCTTTCACCAAGTCATTTGCCAACCGGCTGGACGGACTATGCAAGATCAGGGTGAGCGAAGCCGTGGATAACGAACGCGTGCTGCCTGGCCATGCGTATATCGCACCCGGCCATTCGCATCTGCTGCTCAAGCGCAGCGGGGCGAATTACATGACCCAGTTGAGCCAGTCCGATCCGGTGAATCACCATCGCCCGTCGGTGGATGTGCTGTTTCGTTCTGTCGCGCAGTGCGCGGGCAAGAACGCCATCGGCGTGATGTTGACCGGCATGGGCAAGGATGGCGCGGTCGCCATGCTGGAGATGCGCCAGGCCGGAGCTTACAACCTGGCGCAGGATGAAGCGAGCTGCGTGGTGTTCGGCATGCCGCGCGAGGCGATAGCAGTCGGTGCAGTGGACGAAGTGGCGCCTATCACCGAGATGACGCAACGGGTGTTGAACCGGTTGATGCAGCGCGGCGGCATGGCTAACCGCGTGTAAGGACAGTCGGCATCCCGTGGTTTCAATGCGGCATGTCATGTTGCGGCAACTGATCGCAAGAGGATAGCGGCAAGAATCAGAACATCAGGGGAGAGGAAGACAATGGACATCAGGGTGACAACAGCAGGCCAGACCGGAACCATCCATATGAGCGGGCGTTTTGATTTTAACGTGCATCGCGCATTCAGGGAGGCATATGAGCCTTTGGTGCACCAGAAAGACATAAGCAGCATCGAACTCAATCTGGCTAGCGTGGAATATATGGACAGCTCGGCACTGGGCATGTTGCTGATGCTGCGCGAACGTGCACAGGTGGAGAAGAAAGAGGTCGTGTTGAGCAAGCCAACCGACACTGTCGCGCAAATACTGGACATCGCCAATTTCGCGAAAATGTTCACCATCCGCTGAACAGATGATTGCTCCCGCCCCATCTGCCATGGAACAGAGGATGCGTATCCTGATCGTGGACGATACGCGCGCCAATCTGCTGCTGTTGTCTGCCATGGTGGAGAAAATGGGTTATGCGGCGACGCAGGCAGATAGCGGCGAACAGGCGCTGGAGCTGTTTGCGCAGGGCGAGCCGGACATGGTGCTGATGGATGTATTCATGCCTGGCATGGACGGGTATGAGACGGTGCAGAAAATCCGCCGCATAGCCACAAAATGGATGCCGATCATATTTGTTACTGCGGCAGGGCGCGAGGATGATCTGGTGCGCAGCATCGAAGCCGGGGGCGACGACTATTTGCCCAAGCCGCTCAACTACAAGGTATTGCAGGCGAAGATCAATGTGTTGTTCGAGCGCCTGCGACTCTCCAGAAAGCTCGAAGAGCAGAATCGCTTGCTGCTCGATTACCATGGGCGGAACGAGGAAGAGCGGCAGACAGCCCAGGAATTCATGAACCGGCTGTTGGCGCTGGACAAGATAAATGATCCCCAGGTGCACTTTCATCTGCGAGCAGCGGAAATTTTCAGCGGCGACCTGATCGCGGTGGCGCGTACCCCGGCGAATCATCTGTATGCCATGCTGGCCGACAGCACCGGTCACGGCCTGACGGCTGCGCTGGCGGTGATGCCGACGCTGCAATTGTTTCACACCATGGCCGCAAAGGGTTACAGCATCGGTGCGATCGCGGCCGAGGTCAACTGCAAGGTGCAGGAATATTTGCCGTCCAATCGTTTTGTCGCGGCCGTGCTGGTTGCGCTGGATGAAGAAAATTGCCGGGTAAGCGTATGGAATGGCGGCTGCCCGCCCGTCGCTTTGTTTTGTTCGGGCGAAGCGGGTGTCCGCCAGTTCGATTCCAGACATCTGCCGATGGGCGTACTCAAGGCGGATGAGTTTGATGATGAGGTGGAGCATTGCCACTATGGCGAACAGGGATGCCAGTTGCTGCTGTGTTCGGATGGTGCAGTGGATATTGCGGATGCGGCCAGCATGGCGGACGGCATGGGGCGCTTATTGCAGGCGGCGCAAGCTGTGGACGCGCCAGCAGCGCGCCTGTCGGCCATGGTTGGCATGCTGGAGGCGCGGCTGGCAGGCAAGCCGGCGTTCGATGATATTGCGCTGATCCTGATTGATTGCCCGCAAGAGTCCGAGACTGTGCCCATCCCGGCGCAGCCGGTACACTCCGGGGCCGAGTCGCTGGGCGCCATTGCGGCACAGGAGCAAGATGAGCATCAGGCAAAAACAGAGTGGCAGTTTGCGTTAACCCTGACTGCGCCGCAGTTGCGCCAGATTGACGCCGTGCCGCTGTTGTTGAATCTGGTGAACCAGATAGAACTCGAGGGGCGGGAGCTGTCACGCAAATTGTTCCTGATCCTGTCGGAGCTGTTCAATAACGCATTGGACCATGGTTTGCTCAGGCTGGATTCGGCGCTGAAGCATGATCCGCAGGGTATGGAGCGCTATTTTGAAGAACGTGCTGCGCGTCTGAAGCGGCTGGCGGAAGGCGAGATCAATATCAGGCTACAGAAGATTTCCACTACGCTCGGCCCCTGCCTCATAGTCGTCATCAGCGATACCGGCAAGGGTTTTGATTACCTTGCCACTCTCCAGGTTGCTGCAATGGAAACGGGCATGCGGCGTCATGGTCGGGGCATCATGCTGGTGCAGAGCCTGAGTGGAGATTTGCAGTATTCCAATAATGGCGCACAGGCCCAGGTCTGCATCCCGTTGCATGACACCGGGCTGTGCGCTCCTCCCGGATCTGATGGTGGATGCAAGATAGCGCGAGCGAGTGTGGCTGAGTGCGCGTCAGCGGGTGGAGGAGCATGAGGCTCATCAAGCGGAGTCGGTCGTGGGAATAAAACCTTCGCCAGTCAGGATGCTGCTCGTCTTGATGGGGGTGGTGTTTGCCATAGAATGGCTGGTCATGACTGTGTTCCAGCGGATTCCCCACATATCACCCTGGCTGGAAAATTTTCTCGATGCTTCAGTGCTGGTCGTGCTGCTTTTCCCGACACTCTATTTTTCTGTGTTCCGGCCACTGGCGCAGTTGGTTGAGCAGCACAGGGAAATGGAGGCCGAGCTGCTCGGGCATCGCAGTCACCTGGAAGAGATGGTCGCACAGCGAACCGAGCAGATTAACGGCTATCTGGAACAGCACGAGCAAGAAGACGTGCTGGCCGCCTATGTGATGGGGCGTTACCTCAATGCGAGCCACGATGATCCTAGAGTTGGGTATTCGATACTGTCGGCGTCGCATCATTTCAGCGGCGATGCGATTTCCGTAGCCAGGACGCCGGAAGGCGGGTTGAACGTAATGATGCTGGATGCCACGGGTCATGGCTTGTCTGCGGCCATCAATTTGCTGCCTGCGATACAGGCATTTTATTCGATGTCGAGAAAGGGGCTGCCGCTGGAAATGCTGGTTCCCGAGATAAACGACAAGACTCGCGAACTGTCGTCGCCCGGCCGCTTCCTGGCAGCTACTTTTCTCCATATCGACCCGGCAGCCTCACGGCTTACAGGTTGGGTGGGCGGTACACCCAAGGTGTATGTGCAGGGGCCGGAAGGGATACAGTCTTTCAAGTCGGGCAATCTGGCGCTGGGCATCCTTCCTTCCAGAGAATTGCATTTTGAATTTTTCAGTGCTCCCTGGAACAGTCTGTCCATGCTGGTGACTTGCTCGGATGGTGTGCTCGAATCCCAGGGAAAAGACGGCCGGGATCTGGGCGAGAACTGGGTTTATGGCGCCATCCAGCGATATGGCAACGCGCTGGATAAAGCGCTTTTTGAGAAAATCTGGGAAGAGAGTCTGGACGGGAACAAGCCGCATGACGATGCGACCATACTGATCATCAATCAGGCGATGGCTCCGATGCCGGGGCTTTAGTCTTCTGCCTGCTGTAAAACTCCAAAATGAAATAGACAGGAAACCATAGCCTGTTCGCGGCATCGATTTTTCTTTTGATGCCGATAATCACCATAACTAGAGGTAAAGGTTATGGCCGAAGACAGTGATCTGGAACGAACGGAACAACCCTCACAGCGGCGAATAGATCAGGCGCGCGAAGAGGGGCAGGTCGCGCGTTCGCGCGAATTGTCCACGTTCGCCGTGATGATGGCGGGCGGAGCGGGAATATGGTTGATGGGTTCCTCGCTGTCCGGGCAATTGATCAGGTTGCTGCATGACGGGCTCACCGTGGATCGCGAACTTGCCTTTCATTCCGATCTGCTGCTGCTGCGTTTGTACACACTGTCGGCGGATACGCTGCTGGTCTTCCTGCCGCTGCTGCTGCTGCTGTTGCTTACGGCCGCATTCTCTCCCTTGCTGCTTAATGGCTGGCTGTTCACCCTGAAACCGCTGCAACCGAATTTCACGAAACTCAATCCGATCGAGGGTATCTCCCGCATGTTCTCCGTCAATAGTCTGGCCGAGCTGGGCAAGGCCATCGGCAAATCGGTGATCGTGGGCGGCATCGGAGCGTGGGCGATTTGGCACAACAAGGATGCGGTGATGGAATTGATCGCACAACCTGCGGTTGTCTCCGTCCCGCACCTGGGCTATCTGATGTGGATGAGCTTTGCTGCCATCATGGGCGGCATGCTGCTGATCGTGGCGGTGGATGTGCCGCTCCAGTTGTGGGAACACAACAAGAAGCTGAAGATGACCAAGGAGGAAGTGCGCCAGGAAGCCAAGGAAACCGAGGGCGATCCGCAGGTCAAGGGACGTATCCGCAGCATGCAGCGCGAAATGGCGCGCCGCCGCATGATGGCCGAGATTCCGACCGCCGACGTGGTGGTGACCAACCCGACGCACTACTCAGTGGCTTTACGTTACGCCGATGGCAGCATGAAGGCGCCCATCGTGGTAGCCAAGGGCTCGCATCATCTGGCGGCGAAGATCAAGGAAATCGCCATTGCCAACAATGTGCCGATACTCGAAGCGCCGCCACTGGCGCGTGCCTTGCACAAATATACCGAGCTGGGCGAGACCATACCCGAAGCGCTGTACATGGCCGTGGCGGAAGTGCTGTCTTACGTTTATCAATTGCGTCGTTACAACAAGGTGGGCGGTGCCCGGCCGGAAGAGCCGCACGAATTGCCGGTGCCGCCGCAGCTTGACCCGGCTAACGAGGAAGCCCGGCCGGCGTAGGTGCGGACTACCTCAAAGAAGTTCCTGTCCCCGGAGGGTATTCGCACGTGGCTCCATGGACGCCGTGCGAATAAATGCGCACTTGGAGCGGGTGACCCCCCGGTTTTTCTGCAAGTTGCGCGCTGCGGACTACCATCTGAAAAGCCGCAAAAAAAACCTCCTATTCCCACGATGCCCATTGCCACCTGGCTCGGATAATGTCCCTGTATGAAATTGGGTCAGCATGGCCACCGCAATCTGCGAAAGAGAACGCATCATGAACCTGCTACAAAGTATACAAAATCTGATCAAGCGCGCCGGGCTGCGCACCCTGGCCGGGCCAGTGTTGATCGTGTTAATCCTGGCGATGATGGTGTTGCCGCTGCCGCCTTTCCTGCTCGATATTCTGTTCACCTTCAATATCGCAATCGCGGTGATGGTGTTGCTGGTGAGCATGAACACCACAAAAGCTCTGGACTTTGCGGTGTTTCCTACCGTGTTGCTGGTCACCACGCTGCTGCGTCTGTCGCTTAATGTCGCGTCTACTCGCGTGGTGCTGCTGGAAGGACATACCGGTCCGGCTGCTGCGGGTAAGGTGATCGAGGCATTCGGCCACTTTCTGGTGGGCGGCAATTATGCAGTCGGTATCGTGGTGTTTGCCATTCTGGTGGTAATCAACTTTGTGGTCATCACCAAGGGTGCGGGGCGCATTGCCGAGGTGGGCGCACGCTTCACTCTGGATGCGATGCCTGGCAAGCAGATGGCGATTGATGCCGACCTCAATGCGGGCTTGATCGGTGAGGACGAGGCGCGTCGTCGCCGTTCCGAGGTCGCCCAGGAAGCCGATTTCTTCGGGTCGATGGATGGTGCATCCAAGTTTGTGCGCGGCGATGCGGTGGCGGGTATCGTGATCATGTTGATCAACGTGGTCGGTGGCTTGATAGTGGGCGTGCTGCAACACAATCTGAGCCTGTCTACGGCGGCGCAGAACTATACCCTGCTAGCTATCGGTGACGGGCTGGTGGCGCAGATCCCGGCCCTGGTTATTTCCACGGCCGCTGGTATGGTGGTGAGCCGTGTGTCCACGGATGAGAATATCGGGCAGCAACTCATGGGCCAGTTGTTCAGCCAGCCTCAAGTACTGGTGCTGACGGGCGGCATTCTTGCCATGATGGGATTGATTCCCGGTATGCCGCATTTCGCTTTCCTGTTGCTGGCAAGCGCATTAGGTGGGCTGGCATATTATCTTGTGCAACGTGGCAAGAAAGCAACGGAGCAGGCCGCCGTAGAAACCATCGCGGCGCCAGTTGCAACGGAAGCGCCGGAAGCCAGTTGGGAAGATGTGGCACAGGTGGACGTACTGGGTCTGGAGGTTGGTTATCGCTTGATCACACTGGTGGACAAGGCGCAGGACGGCGACCTGCTGCGCCGTATCAAGGGTATCCGCAAGAAATTCACGCAGGACATCGGTTTTCTGCCGCCTCCCATCCACATCCGCGATAATCTGGATCTGCGCCCCAACGCTTACCGTATCACTCTGAAGGGTGCGGAGATAGGTGCGGGCGAGGCTTATCCCAACATGCATCTGGCGATCAACCCCGGCAATGCGGGTGGCGAGTTGCCCGGCACGCCGACCACCGATCCGGCATTCGGTTTGCCTGCGGTCTGGATAGACAACGCCATGCGCGAGCAGGCGCAGGCCATGGGCTACACCGTGGTGGATGCCAGCACAGTGGTTGCCACGCATCTGAGCCACTTGATCCACACCCATGCTGCCGAATTGCTGGGGCGGCAGGAGTTGCAGCAGTTGCTGGATCATCTGGCCAAGCTCGCCCCGAAACTCACGGAGGATCTGATACCCAAGCTGTTGCCATTGTCTACGGTGCAGAAGGTGATGCAGAACCTGCTGGATGAGGGGATGCACATTCGCGATATGCGCACCATACTGGAAACGCTGGCTGAATATGCCGGGCAGACGCAGGATCCCTATCAGCTTACTGCGCTGGTGCGCGTGGCGCTGGGCCCGGCCATCGTCCAGCAATTCTATCCGTCGGCGCAGGAATTGCAGGTCATCGGCATGGACAAGGAACTGGAATATGTGCTGATGCAGGCGTTGCAGGCCGGCGGCAGCAACCAGGCCATTGAGCCCGGATTGGCCGATACCTTGCTGCGCGAAGCGCGCAATGCGGCACAGGCGCAGGAACAGTTGGGGTTGCCCACAGTATTGCTGGTGCCTGGCCAGTTGCGCGACCTGCTGGCGCGTTTCCTGAAGCGCGCATTGCCGCAACTCAAGGTTATCTCGCATGACGAAGTGCCCGGATTCAAGGCCGTGCGTGTGACCTCCATGGTGGGCGGACGCGCATAGGAATGTGCTTTGAGTTGAATAGCGTGATAAAGCCCCTTTTATTCGTGCGAACGGAGGGACTGCAAATGTCGATAATGTTAATCACGGATAAAGTAAATCGTGCCGGATGATTCGATGTTGGGAGGAAAGCATGAACGCAAGGAAATTTGTCGCAGCGACATCGCGTGAGGCCTTGCGCCTGGTGCGCGACGAGCTGGGTGCGGACGCAGTCGTCCTGTCTAACCGCAAGGTGGATGAGGGCGTCGAGATCATGGCCGTATCGGGTGCCGAGTTTGCCGGGCTGACGCAGGAACGCAAGGCGGAGCCGGCGCACAGGGCGCCAGTCCAGGCGCAGCCGGTTGTGACCATGCCCGCACCTGTCGCGGCCGCGCCGGAAATGCATTCAGCCATCATATTGGAACAGCAGGGCATACTCAGTGAAATAAAATCCATGCGCGATATGGTGCAGGAACAGCTGGCCTGCCTGTCGTGGTCGGATATGCAGCAGCGCGACCCGCAACGTGCGCGCATGTTGCGCGACCTGCTCAATGCCGGGTTCAGCCCGGCATTGTCGCGCCAGTTGCTCGATAAAATGCCAGCAGATACGGAGGCTTCCTGGCTGCGCCAGGTGCTGGGGTTGAATCTGCGCGTGGCCACGCAGGAAGAAGATGTGGTGGTGCGCGGCGGCGTGCTTGCGTTGATCGGTCCCACTGGTGTGGGCAAAACCACCACCACGGCCAAGCTGGCGGCGCGTGCCGTGGTGCGCTACGGCGCCGACAAAGTGGCGCTGATTACCACGGACAGTTACCGTATCGGTGCGCATGAGCAGTTGCGTATCTACGGCAAGATACTCGGTGTCGAGGTGCATGCGGTGCGCGATACGGAGGACTTGCGCCTTACCCTGTCGGCGTTGAAGAAAAAGCATCTGGTGCTGATAGACACCATAGGAATGGGCCAACGCGACAAGCGCGTGGCCGGGCAAACCGAGATGTTCGACGCCTGTGGTGTACAGCGCCTGCTGCTGCTGAATGCCACCAGTGGCGGCGATACGCTGGATGATGTGGTGCGCATGTACCACGGCACCGGTGTCGTCGGTTGCATTCCGACCAAACTGGACGAGGCCGTGTCTCTGGGTACGGTGCTGGATGTGGTGGTACGCCATAAACTGACCTTGCACTACATCACCAACGGCCAGCGCGTGCCCGAAGATCTGCATGAGGTTAATCTGGAATACCTGTTGCACCGCGCATTGAAACCGGCTGCCAGGGCCGCGACGTTTACTTTGAATGAACTGGAGTTCCCGATGCTGATGGCGGGCGTGGGTTCGGCATCGGCAAGAAATTTGAATACCTCCCCAGCGAACGGGGTGCAATATGCTGCTTGATGAGCGCATGATGGATCAGGCGGAAGGTTTGCGTCGCATGTTGATGCGTGCTTCCACGCGCGTGATCACGGTGGCTGCGGCGCAGGCCGGACTGGGTTCGACCAGCGTGGTGGTAAATCTGGCATCGGCGCTGGCGCGTAGCGGCAAGGACGTTCTGGTGCTGGACGAGCATCTGTCGCACGACAATGTCGGCAACGCGCTGGCGCTCAAGCCACGCTATGACTTGTTGCATGCCGTGCGCGGCGAGAAGACCTTGCGTGAGATTATGTTGTGTTCAGCGCATGGCATGCGTGTGCTGTCGATGGCTCATGCCATGCGGTCTTTGCCGCAATTGGCGGCAGTGGAGCGCGAACGTTTGCAGGAATTTCTGGCTGAAGCTGCGCGCGATGCGGATATCGTGCTGGTGGATGCAGCGGCAGCCGGGCAGCATGGCATTTCCGCCAGCCTGGCGACAGATCAACCGCTGTTGCTGGTGCTGAATGCCACAGCTTCCGCGATCACTGAAAGCTATGCCTTGATCAAGCGCATGGCCTTGCAGGATGGGCGGCAGAATTTCGAGATCGTGGTCAACAAGGCACGGGATGCGCGGGAGGCGCGAGTCATATTTGGCAACATGGCTGCGGTGGCGCGCCGTCATTTGCGTGTGCGCGTGGATTATCTGGGTTATATTCCGATTGATGAAAAGCTCAAACGTGCGACACAATTATGCCGTACCGTGATTGAGGCATTCCCGACTGCCCCCTCTGCACTGGCATTCGGGGAATTGGGTAGCAACCTGATGTTGCTGCCCGCAATCGGGAGCGAGGAAGCAGGCGGCCTGCCTGATGTGATACGACGTTTGATGCGGCGGGCGCGCGCACCGGTTATGGTGCAGACGATATAATCATGAACATTATGTACACGCCAAGCGGATTAAGCGACAAGGAACAGTGCCTCAAGGAGTATGCGCCGCTGGTCAAGCGTATCGCGCACCATCTGATGGCACGGCTGCCCAGCAGCGTGGCGGTGGATGACATCATCCAGGCGGGCATGATGGGTCTGCTGGAAGCTGCCGGGCGGTATGACGAGTTGCGCGGTGCTCAATTCGAGACCTATGCCGCACAGCGTATACGCGGCTCGATGCTGGATGAGTTGCGCCAGGCCGACTGGATGCCGCGCAGTCTGCGCCGCGACATGCGCCGTATCGAGGCTGCGATGAGCAAGTTGCAGCAGCATCTTGGTCGACTGCCGAATGAAACGGAGATCGCCAGAGAGTTGGACATGCCGCTGACTGAATACCAGCAGATGCTGTTCGAGTCGCGCGGTGCGCAATTGGTTTATTACGAGGATTTTCATGAAGAGGGCGACGAGGATTTTTTCGACCGTTTTGAATTCGACAGTGATTCCGATCCGCTGGCAATGCTGCAAGACGAGGGTTTCCGCAATGCCCTGATCAAGGCGATAGACAATCTACCGGAGCGTGAACGCATGTTGATGGGCATGCATTACGAGCAGGAAATGAATTTGCGAGAGATCGGTGAGGTGATGGGAGTTAGCGAGTCGCGCGTATGTCAGTTGCATAGCCAGGCAGTGGCGCGCCTGCGTGTTTTGCTGAAAGGGCACTAACTAATGGACAAGCTCAGCCTCATCGGCCTGTTGATCGGCATTGGCGGCATCGTTGGCGGACAATGGCTGGAGGGTGGCGCACTCTCAATACTGTTTCAGGGGGCTGCGTTCCTGATTGTGTTTGGCGGTACGCTGGGTGCGGTAATGTTGCAGAATCCGCCCAAGGTTTTCGTGAACGGCATCAGGATGGTACGCTGGGTGTTCATTACTCCGCAATTATCCCCGCAGAAACTGGTGTATCAGATCACCGCATGGAGCAGTTTGGCGCGCAAGGACGGGATACTGGCGCTGGAGCCGCAGATTCCCACGAACAAGGATCCGTTCGTGCGCAAGGGATTGCAGTTGCTGGTAGATGGCAATAGCGCAGAAAAGATTCGCGAGGTGCTCGAGGTGGATATCAGTACCTACGACCATTTGCAATGGGAGTCTGCGCGGTTGTGGGAGTCGGCAGCGGGTTATTCCCCGACCATAGGCATATTGGGCGCGGTGCTCGGCCTGATCCACATCATGCAGAGTTTGACCGACCCATCCAAATTGGGAGCGGGCATTTCGGTTGCTTTCGTCTCCACCATCTACGGTGTGGGCCTGGCAAATCTGGTGTTTCTGCCCTTTGCGGGCAAACTGAAGATACTCATCGCGCGGCAGGTGATGATGCGCGAGATACTGGTGGATGGGCTGGTTGCCATCGCCAGCGGCGACAACCCGCGCTTCATCGAGAACAAGTTGCAGGGATATATATCCTGAAATGGCGCGCCGATCCAAACGACCGGAGCATGATAACCATGAACGTTGGTTGATTTCTTACGCCGACTTCATCACCTTGCTGTTTTCCTTCTTTGTGGTGATGTATGCCATTTCTTCCCTGAATGAAGGCAAATACAAGGTGCTTAGCGCTTCTCTGGCCAGCGTGTTCGGGGAGACGGCCACTCCTCAATCGAATTCTCCGGTGTCGCTCAGCGAGCAGGATCGTCTGATGAAATCGCTGGTAGACAGGCGCAACGCGAAGCAGGGTGAACGGGCGCGCAAACAGCAGGAATACATGCGCAGCGTCGCGAATAATCTTAATCAGGTTCTCGCGTCACAGGTGTCCAGCGGACAAGTCAGTGTCACGCAGAGTAATCGTGGGGTGGTGCTGGATATCAATGCCAGTGCGCTATTCAATCAGGGCGAAGCCGAGTTGCAGAGCGAGTCGGTGAAGACCATGTCCGAGGTGGCGCGCATATTGGGGCAGGGGGATCAGGCCATCGAGGTTGAAGGTCACACTGACGACGTCCCCATCAAGAACCCGCGTTTTCCTTCCAATTGGGAGCTATCTTCGGCACGTGCCAGCAGCGTGGTACGTCTGTTCATTGAGCACGGAGTGGCGGCAGATCGCCTGACTGCCGTGGGTTCGGCGGCCAACCGGCCAATCGCATCCAACGATACGCTTGTGGGGCGTGCCCGCAATCGCCGTGTCACAGTCACCATCCTCTCGCCTGCGTTGGAGCGTGCGGCGCAGCAACCCACCCAGTAAGTTAAACGCTACCCAGAGTGCGTCCGGATGATGGGATGTGTGGCTGCCCGTCAGGGCCGTACAAGCCGCTCGCGCTGTTCGCAGCATTATGCAGTGTGGTCAGCGCCTGCTGATTGTTTCGTAAGCGAGTCTGGATGAGCATCCCGTTGGCGCGGTTTATTTCTTTCGCCTGTGCAGCGAGTCGCTGGGTGTCGAGCCACGCTGGCAAGCTGTCCCGCGCATGGTCGCCTAGCCACGCTTCTATGTCGTTCGGCTCAGCGGGAGCTTCCAGCGCACGTAATATGCCTTGGCGTACAAGCTCAAGTTTGTTTAATTCCTGCGCAGACTGGATTTTGTTGTCTACCAAACCCAGCAATTGCTCGATCTTTCCATTGACCAGAGCCTGCTGTTCGGCTTCGAGCAGCGTGATGAACGCCTTCAGCGCGTCACGCTCAGTGTTCAGGTGGGTTGAAAAGCCAGCCACTGCGGTGTTCTTGCCCATAGCTCCTAAGCGTTTTGCACGCTGATCAGATCGTTCACGGATTTGATCAGACTGTCGGCCACTACGCCGGAATTAACCTGAAAGCGGCCTTCGCTGATAGCTTGTTTTATTTCTGCAATTTTCGCCGCATTGACGAGGGGGGCGCTGGCCACACTGCTTTCCATGCTGCGCAATTGTGTGGATGTAGCACCGAGATTTACGCTTGTGCTGCTGGGGGCAGCAGACGGGGTATTATCGGAAGTCTTGGTTGCCTGCGCGCGTACACGCCCTTCGCCAGCCGGTGTGGCCGTGGCGGGAAGCGGCTTGCTGGATTTTTCTATTTTCACGGGTATCACCTTTAACGCTGGTTCGATTGGATCATATATCGGCAGCCAAACGCGGAACTTTAGGGTGTCCAATAGTTCTTTTGCTAAATTTCTTTGTATAGAGCCTGTTCAATATTTTTTGCCTTATACACCGCCGCACCCGACAGCACAAGTTGTGGGGCGATGTGTCGTGCCAGATCACGGGCGTATGCTTACGCTTCCGTCTGTTTGCGCAGTGCCGCTAACAGTTTGGCCGGACGGCGTTTTGACGCGCACGCCTTGCCCTTCCGCCGCATTATTCAGCGCTTGGCCTTCGGAGCGGATACTGAACCCGCTGCCTTCTGCCCGCAATTGTACTGTCTGCCCCTGCATTACGGAAAAAGGGGGGCGCAGCATATCGCTCCTCAGCGCCTGCCCTGCGCCGACGCTGAGTTTGAGTACCTTGCCGATGGCTAGCGCTGGCTCGGTGAGCGTATTGGTTTGAGTCAGCTCACCATCCTGGCTGATGATATCGTCTGCACCCAGCGTCTGCCCCAGTTGCAAGGATTTTCGCGCAACAATCAAACTTGCAGTGACTTTAATTTGCACCCGCACAAACAATGGCCGACTTTTGGGGGTATTCGGGCAGCGCACACCTACGGTGCTATTGCCGAATAACTGGCTACCGGGTGGCAGGAAAATTTCCGGCAAGGGACAGGCTGGCGGCGCGATGTGCTTGTCCACTTCGCCTACCTTGATGGCAACCCGACCCGGCAGTGAAGCGGTTTGCGCCCGCACGAAGTTCTCGATGAGAGCGGTTAGCTTTTCGTGGTCAGGCTGCGCCGACCATGCGGGCAAGGCGAGCAATAACAAGCCGGGCAATATCCATGGCATCAGATTCTTCATATTTGTATTGTCGTCTGGCTATCGTCGCAAGGGAAGCTTTTAAAGCGGGAAATTAAAGCGTTTTTCCACTCTTTATCGAGCCATGGCCGAGACGCAGGGATGAGTAGGATGTGCGTCATGGGAATAGCAGGAAAACAAATCGGGAGACGGGCATGACCAGCAAAATAGACAGCGCCTTTCAGTTTCACCAGACCGCCTTGAGTTTGCGCGCGGCGCGCCAAGAATTGCTTGCATCCAACGTTGCCAATGCCGATACACCGAACTACAAGGCCAAGGATATTGATTTTGCCAGCGCCTTGCAAGGGGCGATGTCGGGTAGTTCGGTGAAATTGCCGCTCGTTACGACTGCGCCCGCTCATCTGGCCGGAATGGCGGGGCAAAGCGTGATGGGTTCGCCAGTGATGTACCGTACCGTATTGCAGCCGAGCGCGGACGGCAATACGGTGGATATGGATGTCGAGCGGGCACAGTTTGCCGATAACGCATTACGCTATGAGGCCAGCGTGAAATTTGTCAGTGATCAGGCCAAGGATGTGTTGGCTGCTTTGCAAGGATAATCGTCATGTCCTTATTCAATATTTTCAACGTTGCCGGCTCTGCCATGACGGCGCAATCGCAACGCCTTAACGTGGTGGCCAGCAATCTGGCCAACGTGGATAGCACGACCGGCCCGGATGGGAAGCCGTATCATGCCAAACAAGTGGTGTTCAGCACCCTGCCGGTGGACGGTCAGGGTATGGCCTCAGGGGTGAAAGTGGCGTCGGTGGTAGAAGATGCGTCGCCGATGAAAATGGTGTATGACCCCCATCATCCCATGGCCAACGAACAGGGTTACGTTACCTTGCCCAACGTCAATGTGGTGGAAGAGATGGTGAACATGATCTCGGCCTCGCGCTCTTATCAGAACAATGTCGAGGTATTAAACACCTCCAAGAGCTTGCTGCTCAAAACCCTGACCATCGGTCAATAGAGAAAGGACCAACCATGATTAACTCAACCAATAACAGCGGATCATCCGACGCGCTGATCGCTTCGCTAAACGCTGCCAATAGCTCGCTGGCGAACAAGACGGCAGCCAATGCGAACAGTGCCAGCGCCATACAGGACAGATTCCTGACGATGCTGACGGCGCAGTTGAAAAATCAGGATCCGCTGAACCCCATGGACAATGGTCAAATCACGTCGCAAATGGCGCAGCTCAGCACTGTGAGCGGAATAGATAAGCTTAATGCGACCCTGAAGGCTTTGAGTGACAGCATGACTATGGCGCAATCCATGTCGTCCACCAGCATGATAGGTCACGGTGTAATGGTTCCGGGTTCTTCCCTGAATTTGAGCAACGGGCAGGCGATCGGGGGAGCCGAGTTGACCACCCCAGCCGACAGCCTTCGCGTGACCATTACAGACGCAGCCGGGAATACTGTGCGTACCCTGCAACTGGGCGCGCAAAGTGCTGGCATAGTGCCGTTCGCATGGGATGGCAAAACCGATGCCGGTGCGGCTGCTGCGGATGGTGTCTACAAATTCAAGGTGCAGGCAGTGCTTTCCGGCAACGCCACGACGCCTGCGACCCTGTCGTTCGGTACGGTGAACGCCATGACCCCCGGCGTGCAAGGGGCGACTCTGGATGTGGGGCAATTGGGCAGCTTCGCTTTGTCGGATGTCAAACAGGTCATGTAACAAGTCCGCTACAGCGTGAGAGTGCTGTGGGGTTGTGGTGCTAACGTGAGGAGAATGTCATGGGTTTTACACAAGGGTTGAGCGGATTGAATGCGGCTTCCAAGCAATTGGAGGTGATAGGTAATAACGTGGCTAATGCCAATACGGTGGGCTTCAAGGCTTCGGAAGCTCAGTTCGCCGATGTTTTTGCAGCAGCGCTGACTGGTGCGGGTTCGGCGCAGATAGGTATAGGTGCGAGACTGGCAACCGTGGCTCAGCAATTCGTGCAAGGCAACATCAGTGTGACCAATAACACGCTGGACATGGCGATCAACGGGCCGGGTTTTTTCATACTGGATAACGGGCACGGAACGGGCTATAGCCGCAACGGACAGTTTCAATTGGACAAGAATGGTTTCATCGTCAGCAGTACAGGACATTTTTTGCAAGGTTATGCCATAGATCCGGTAACACAAAAACCGATAGGTAGTCCGACAGCGCTGTCCATTCCTACCGGAATTGCCGATGCCCAGGCAACTGGTGCCGGCACGGGCGCCGGCGCGAAAGGAGTGGTCGTCGGGTTGAACCTGGATTCAACTGGGTCGGTACTCGCTCCGGCATTCGATCCATTGAATCCTAATTCATACAACAACTCAACCTCGACGACGACATATGACAGCAAAGGCGTAGCGCAGACCACCACGATGTATTTCAAGAAAACGGCGGCGAATACTTGGGACGTATACACCACGGTAATCGACCCTACAACAGGTTCGTACCTATATGCCAACCCCACCATTCCTCCGGTTGCAGGATCATGGGCGGCGGACGGGACGTTGGTGTTCGGCACGAATGGGCGCTACTCATCGTGGACTCCCAATCCCGCCATGAATACAGCCACTACGGGTTTTACGCCACCCGGAGCCAATCTTGAGCAAATCCCATTTGATTTCTCGGCCAGCACGCAATTCGGTGCGGCATTCGGCGTTACCAAGCTGACCCAGGATGGCTACACATCCGGCCAATTGAGCGGTTTCAGCATTAGTCAGGACGGCATCATACTGGGACGCTACTCGAATGGTATATCCAAGCCACTTGGGCAGGTTGCACTGGCTACGTTCCCGAACAATCAGGGTTTGCAACCGCTGGGCCAGAATGAGTGGGCGGAATCGTCCGCTTCCGGGCAGCCGACGACGAATGCTCCGGGTACCGGCAACAATGGCGTATTGCAGACTTCCTCAGTGGAAGATTCCAACGTGGATCTGTCGTCCGAGCTGGTCAATATGATTACGGCGCAGCGCGTCTACCAGGCCAATGCGCAGACCATCAAGACGCAGGACTCGGTGTTGCAAACGCTGGTGAACCTGCGCTAATGAGTTGAGGCTGGGGGAGGGAAAGACATGGACAGGTTGATATACACCGCGATGACTGGCGCTGCGCACGTGATGCAACAGCAGGCCGCCGTGTCTCAGAACCTGTCCAACGTTAATACGCCCGGCTATCGCGCCGCAATCAACACTTTCCGCGCGGTGCCGCTGGTCGGCGAAGGTTTGCAGACGCGCACCTTCGTGGTGGATTCCACTGCCGGTTCGGATTTTTCTCAAGGGGTCATGCAGCAGACCGGGCGCAGCCTGGATCTGGCAGTGATGGGGCAGGGCTGGATCACGGTGCAGGGACAGGATGGCAACGAAGCCTACACTCGCGACGGCAGTTTTCAGCTCACCACAGAAGGCGTGTTGCAGACGCGTAGCGGGCTCAATGTGATGAGCGATTCCGGTCCGATCACTATTCCGGAAAACACTGAAGTCACTATTGCCAAGGATGGCACCATCTCTACCGTACCCAGCACTTCACAGCGCAACCAAGTGGTGACTGTGGGGCGCATCAAGTTGGTGAACCCGCCTGAAAACCAGATGGTGCGCGGGGATGATGGCCTGTTTCGCCTTAAGAGCGGAGCGGCAACCGAAGCGGATGCCGCCGTGACGGTGGTGCAAAGCAATATAGAAGGCAGCAATGTGAATACTGTTTCCGCGATGGTGGACATGATCTCTCTGGCGCGGCAATACGACATGCAGATGAAGATGCTGCAAAGCGCGGATAACGATGCAAAGCAGGCAACCACTGTGCTCACTCTCAATGGTTGATGGGCATCATTTAATCGGCATCAAGTTTTGAAAGGATAGCAGCCATGATACGTTCCCTGTGGATTTCCAAAACCGGCCTGGAGGCGCAACAAACCCAGATGGATGTGATTGCCAATAACTTGGCGAACGTCAGTACCACCGGCTTCAAACGTTCACGCGCGGTGTTCGAGGATTTGTTGTACCAGACCATACGCCAGCCCGGCGCGCAATCTTCACTGCAGACCCAGATTCCATCAGGCCTGCAAATTGGCACCGGGGTGCGTCCGGTGGCGGCGGAGCGTATCCATACACAGGGTAATCTGCAGCAGACCAGCAACAATCTGGACGTGGCTATCAACGGCGCAGGTTTCTTTCAGGTGCTGATGCCGGATGGCACTTCCGCCTATACGCGCGATGGTTCTTTCCAGACGGACAGCCAGGGGCAACTGGTGACATCCAGCGGTTTTGTGATCCAGCCAGCCATTACCATACCGTCTACTGCAACCAGCGTGACCATCGCTCGTGACGGCACCGTGTCTATCACGCAGCCAGGTGTGGCTGCACCTGTCCAGATCGGCAGCCTGCAGCTGGCTACTTTTATCAATCCGGCGGGTTTGCAAAGCCAGGGCGAGAACCTGTATGTGGAAACGGCCTCATCCGGTGCGCCCAGCGTCAGTGCGCCTGGTATCAATGGTTCCGGGGTGCTGGATCAGGGTTATGTGGAAACATCCAACGTGAACGTGGTGGAAGAGCTGGTGAATATGATACAGACACAGCGTTCATACGAGCTCAACTCGAAAGCAATCACTACATCAGATCAGATGCTGCAGAAATTGTCCCAGATGTAAGGGAGGTGAGGTGCATCATGCGTAATTCAATTTTGTGGGTTATGGGCAGTGTGGCGATGTTGCTGGCAGGATGTGCAAGCGCCCCTTCGACTAATATCCAGCAGCCGATGACGGCACGCCCGGCCGTGCCGATGGCAGCGAGTCCTTCTCGTGAAGGTGCCATCTTCCAGATCGGGCAAAACGAGCGCCCGTTGTTTGAAGATCGGCATGCGCGCAACGTGGGCGACACCCTGGTCATCAATATTGCCGAAGTAACCACCGCCGCAGATGCCTCCGCCCATAGTTCCAGTGAGGGCGGCAGTTATTCCATGTCGACGCCGAGCATAACAGGCGGAGTGGTGACCAAGACTTTGCTGCATCCATATACCAGCAATGGCAACGCGAACGGCAGCATAGGTAACAAGGGAGCAAATTCCGGCAACAACACTTTCACGGGAACCATTTCTGTCACCGTGATCGAGGTGCTGCCTAACGGTAACTTGCTGGTCAGTGGCGAGAAGCAGGTGGCCATTGGCATGGCCAATGAGTACATCCGTTTCTCCGGCGTAGTCAATCCCGTCAACATCACCAGCACCAATACTGTGCTATCAACCCAGGTGGCCGATGCGCATGTCGAATACAAGGGAGTGAACAATATAGACAAGGCGACGCTGGTAACCATTCTGGGTCGTGTATTCCTCTCGGTGTTGCCATTCTAAGGAAGTCATCATGAACACTATTGCAAAATTGTTGCTGGGGATGTTGCTGGCGGCCATACCGTTCGTGACTTTCGCCGAGCGCATCAAGGATCTGGCCAGCGTTCAGGGAGTGCGCGACAACCAGTTGATCGGTTATGGTCTCGTTGTAGGGCTGGACGGAAGCGGCGACCAGACCACGCAAACACCGTTCACCGTGCAAAGCACGATCACCATGTTGTCGCAAATGGGTGTCACTTTGCCTCCGGCTACCAGCTTGCAACTGAAGAACGTGGCGGCGGTTACGGTTACAGCAACACTGCCACCGTTCGCGCGTCCGGGGCAGACGATTGATATCACCGTCTCTTCTATTGGCAACGCGAAAAGTCTGCGCGGCGGGACGCTGGTGATGACGCCGTTGAAAGGTGCTGACGGCCAGGTGTATGCGATGGCGCAGGGCAATATGCTGGTCGGTGGCGTAGGTGCGGAAGCCGGTGGGGCGAAAGTGCAGGTCAATCACTTGAGTGTCGGGCGTATCCCTGGCGGGGCGACGGTTGAGCGTGCCGTACAGGCCGTGCTGGGCCAGGGTGAATACATCAATCTGGAGTTGAACACCACCGATTTCACCACGGCGGCACGCCTGGTCGAGACGATCAATCGCGAACTCTCGCCGGACAAGGAAATCGCTGTGGCGCTGGATGGCCGATTGATCCGGGTGCGTGCGCCCGATGGCAATGCGCGCGTGGCTTTCCTGTCGCAGATAGAGAATCTTCAGGTCGATCCGGCGCAGGGCAATGCACGCGTCATCATCAATGCACGCACCGGTTCGGTGGTGATGAATCAATCGGTGAGGCTGGATGATTGTGCGATCTCGCACGGCAACCTGACGGTAGTGATTAACACCGACAGCGTGGTTAGCCAGCCTAACGCGCTTTCTGGCGGTGAAACGGTACAGACCACCAAGGCTACGATAGACATCCAGTCCGGCAAGGGCGGGGTGATCGTATTGAAGAAAGGCGTGTCGCTGGGCGAGGTGGTGAAGGCGCTGAATTCCATAGGTGCAACCCCGCAGGACTTGCTGGCCATTCTGCAGGCGATGAAATCCGCCGGGGCTTTACGCGCCGAACTGGAAATCATCTAATGAACATTCAGGCCGACATCGCGGGCAGTCTGGCGGCCAGTTCGCAAAGCCTGGATAGCTTGCGCAATCAGGCCAAGGCATCACCCGATCAAGCGTTGAGAGCGGCTGCACGGCAGTTCGAATCGGTATTCATGAATATGATGCTGAAGAGCATGCGCGATGCCACGCCTCAGGATGGCATGTTCGACAGCGAACAGACCAAGATGTTTACCGGTATGCTGGATCAGCAACTGGCGCAAAACATGGCGAGCCGTGGTATCGGACTGGCTGATATCATGGTGCGTCAATTGAGCAGGACACCGGGTTCTGCCACCATGCCGCAAGCCGACGCGCACATCGTAAAGCCTTCCAGCCGCGTCGCAACCCCGAAAGAAGTGGCACCAGTTGCCAGAAGTATCTTGCCTTCGGCATACAGTGAAGGATCGCAGCAAGATTTTGTGCAACGCATGACGCCTTATGCGCTTCAGGCCAGTCAGGAAACCGGCGTGCCTGCGCCCCTGATGCTGGGCCAGGCAGCGCTGGAAAGCGGCTGGGGGCGGCGCGAGATCCGCATGGTGGATGGCAGCAACAGTTACAACCTGTTTGGTATCAAGGCGACTGGCAACTGGAATGGCAAGGTGGCGGAAGTGGTGACCACCGAGTACCATGGCAGCGTGGCCAGCAGGCAAGTGCAAAAATTCCGCGCATATGATTCGTATGCAGAAGCCTTTAGTGATTACGCGCATTTACTCTGCGACAATCCGCGTTATGCGCCAGTGATGCAGCCGGGGCAGGGCGGAGCCGCTGCGGCGCAGGCTTTGCAACGTGCCGGCTACGCGACCGATCCGAATTATGCCGATAAGCTGGTTAGGGTTATGAGCCGCATAAGTGCGGCTGGCTGAGAAGCCGACTGGAATGCAGGGTGGTGTTAAAATCGGCTAAAGAAATCCAGCGGGCTGCCGATAACCATTTAAGACGTTCCGCGCTGTAAGGAAAATGCTATGGGAAACGACGTTTTTGGTATCAGTGTCAGTGCGCTGAATTCAGCCCAGATCGGGCTGACGACGACTGAGCACAACATCGCCAACGCGAATACTCCTGGTTTCAATCGCCAGGAAATTGTAGTGGGCGCGCGCCAGGCTCAACTTACGGGCGCGGGCTATGTCGGGCAGGGAGCGGACGTAGGTACAGTCAAGCGCGTGTATGACGAATTTCTTTCCAGCCAGGTTATTCAGCAACAGGGGCAGGCAGCGCAACTCAATAGTTATTACTCCCAGATCCAGCAAATCAATAATATGCTGGCCGACCCTAATGCCGGGCTATCGCCTGCATTGCAAGATTTTTTCAGTGCGGTGAACGGTGTGTCCAGCGCGCCGAATTCCATGCCAGCGCGACAGACCATGCTGAGTAGCGCGCAGTCGCTCGCTTCGCGTTTCCAGGCGCTGAATCAGCAATTGGTCAATATTAATGACAGCGTCAATGGCCAGATCAGAAGCAGTGTGACGAGTATCAATGGCTACGCAAGTGAAATAGCAACGCTTAATCAAAGCATCGTGCTGGCGCAAGCGGCGTCTGGCGGGAAACCGCCTAATGACATGCTGGATCAGCGCGATCAGCTCATCTCGCAGTTGAACCAGGAAATCAAGGTGAACGTCACCAAGCAGGGGGACGGCAGCCTTAACGTGACGATTGGTAACGGACAGTTGCTGGTGGTGGGGGCGACTTCATACGGGCTGCAGGCAGTGCAGTCGTTCAGCGATCCTACCAAGATCGAAGTTGCGGCTGGCACGGCCAGCGGCGCTGTCATTCCATTGCAGCAAAGCTCCATTCAGGGGGGAAATCTGGGCGGCCTGATCGCCTTCCGCAGTCAGACGCTGGATTCAGCACAGAACGCTTTAGGGCTGGTAGCCATGGGCGTGGCGGCCTCGTTTAACCAGCAGCACCAGCTCGGTCAGGATCTGAATGGTGCGCAGGGACAGGATTTATTTACCAATCCTTTACCGGTAGTTAATAAAAATTCTGCCAACACTGGCACGGCTCAGGTAGCGGCCAGCATTGCTGACTACAAGGCGCTGACCGGCAGTGATTATGCGATGAGTTATGACGGAACCAATTATTTCGTGACGCGCCTTTCCGACAACACCGTCACGACTTCGGCAACCCTGCCCATGACGCTGGATGGCGTTAATATCAGCCTGGCGTCTGGAGCCCCAGGCATAGGCGACAGCTTCTTGATCCGCCCGACCGTGAATGGTGCGCTTAGCATCAATGTCACCACAGGTGATCCGGCAAAGATTGCTGCGGCTGTGCCGATACGCACAAATGCGACTTTGACAAATTCCGGAACGGGGACCATCAGCGCGGTCACGGTGAATCCGGCGCCGCCGGTTACCCCGGATCCGCTGCACCCGGCTACGGATGTGAACCTGAAACAGGCAGTGACCATAACATTTACCAGTCCGACTACATTCGATGTTACCGGAACTGGCGTTGGACTCCCTGCCACCGGGCTTGCCTATACCGCAGGCAGCAACATCAGTTACAACGGCTGGACCATGCAGATCAGTGGCGCACCCGTGGCGGGCGATACCTTTACCGTGGGCCCCAATACCAATGCATCTATGGATGGCAGCAATGCGCTGTCATTGGCCGGATTGCAAAACCAGAAAACCCTGTATGGCGGAACCACCAGTTACCAGGATACATATAGCCAGTTGGTGAGCACGGTAGGGAACAAGACGCGCGAACTGAAGGTGACCAGTACTGCGCAGGATGCGCTGGTGCAGCAAACCGTGCAGGCACAGCAGTCGGTATCCGGCGTTAATCTCGATGAGGAAGCAGCTAATCTGTTGCGTTACCAGCGCGCCTATCAGGCGGCGGGCAAGGCTATGCAGATCGCTAATACCTTGTTCGACACGTTGCTCACCATAGGAAGGTAGGTGCATCATGCGTATCAGTAGCAGCACTATCATGGATGTCAACGTCGCCACACTGAATCAGCAGCAAACCAAGATGTTCCAGACGCAGCAGCAGATCGCATCAGGTCGCCGCATCCTGACTCCTGCCGATGATCCGGCAGCTGCCGCACAGGTTCTCAACGTGTCGCAAGCAGAAGCTACCAACACCCAATATTCGAGCAATATTGGCGGGGCGCAAACGGCATTGAGCCTCTCGGAAGGGGTGCTGCAGAGCGTCACCACCTTGTTGCAGAATATCCAGGCCACCGCAGTGCAGGCAGGCAATCCTGTATTGGCGAACTCGGACAGAAAGTCGATGGCGTCTGCATTGCAGGGGCAATTGGATGAGTTGCTCGTTTACGCGAACAGCACTGACGCAACCGGGAATTACCTGTACTCCGGATTTCAAGGCAATACGCCGCCTTTTGCGCAATCCGCCACCGGAGTGCAGTACATGGGTGACGATGGGCAGCGTTCGGTGCAGGTGAACGCGTCAAGGCAAATAGCGACCAGCAATTCCGGTGCGGATATTTTCATGCGTATCAAGAATGGCAACGGAACATTCGTTACTGCACTGGATCCGTCCAGCAATGGTGGCGCGGGGAATGCCGGTAGTGCCACCATCAGCCAGGGTGATGTTATTGACCCGACGCAGCTTACCGGGAACGGCTATCAGATCGCCTTCCATGTGTCGGGTGGTGTGACGACTTACGATGTGCTCAATACGACAACGAATACTGCCGTCTCGACCGGGAACGCATATTCGAGCGGTCAGGCGATCACCTTCGATGGCATGCGCTTGGCGGTTAGCGGGGCACCAGCCAATGGCGACCAGTTCACTGTAAAACCCAGCACCAATGAGAGCATATTTACTACGATTTCCAATCTGATCAATACGCTTAACACGCCGCTGATCGCGGGAAATGTCGCAGGAGCTACCAAGTTCGCCTCCAGCATCAGCGATGCGACGAATGGTTTGAGTCGAGGGTTGGACAATGTGCTTACGGTGCGCGCCTCAATCGGAGCCCGCTTGAATGCGCTGGACTCGGAAAGTACCTTGACGAGCAGTCTGGACTTGCAGTACAAGCAGACGCTGTCACAGTTGCAGGACGTGGACTATAACAAGGCCATCACCGACCTGACCCAGCAGCAAACCATGCTGCAAGCAGCGCAGAAATCTTTCCTGCAAGTAGCCAATCTCTCAATGTTCAACTATATGCCGTAATGCATCAGTCTAAGGTTGTGCGGACTGATGCATTACGCGCAACGCAGTATCCATCCCGGCGTGAGTGATGTTGTCCAGCAATGGTGCAAAATAGGATAGCGCCAAGGCTAGCGCGATGAAGCCGACTGTCAGTGTGATCGGGAAACCAACAGCAAAGATGTTGAGTTGTGGTGCCGTACGCGTCAGGATGGCGAGCGCAAGATTGGTGATCAGCAGCGCACCTATCACCGGCATGGACAGTTGCAGCGAGTCAGCGAATATGCTCCCTCCCCATACGGTCAGGGTGTGCCATGCGGAGGCATGAGGTGCGGCGGCGCTGATGGGAAATGACTGGAAGCTGTCCGCCAATGCCGCCAGCATGTAGAGATGCCCATCCATGCCCAGGAATGCGAGTGCCGCGAAGATGCCCAGGAATTGCGCGATCACTGGTGTGAAGGATGCGTTCTGCGGGTCGAAAAAACTGGCGAAACCCAACCCCATTTGCATTCCGATAAGTTCTCCGCACATCTCGATGGCGATGAAAATGATGCGCAAGGCAAATCCCATCGCCAGTCCTGCCAGCAATTGTTGCAGCAGCATGAGTACGCCCGGAGCTGAAGACAGCTCGACTTCTGGTATGGCGGGCAAAGTGGGGGCGATGACGAAAGTGAGCAGCATCGCCAGTCCGATTTTCACGCGCGCGGGAATTTGCTTGTTGCCGAGGATGGGGGCGCTGGCGACCAGGGCCAGGATGCGCACGAAAGGAAACATGAACAGTGCGAGCCAGGCGGACAACTGGACGCTGGTTACGCTGATCATGGTGGCTAGCCCACGAGTCCGGGTATGCTGTTGAACAAACGCTGGATGTAATCCACCATCATGGTGACCATCCACGGGCCGGTGATGATCAGCACGACGAACATGCCGATCAGCTTGGGGATGAATGACAGGGTCATTTCGTTGATCTGGGTGGCAGCCTGAAAGATGCTGACCACCAGGCCGATGATCAATGCAGCCAGCAAGGGCGGCGCCGACACCATCAGGGTCAGTTCCAGCGCCTGGCGGCCAAGTGTCATTACACTTTCCGGAGTCATCGCTGTCGCCTCACGTATAAAAGCTCTGCACCAGAGAGCCGATGAGCAGATTCCAGCCGTCAGCCAGCACGAACAGCATGATCTTGAACGGCAGCGAGATCACCGAAGGCGACACCATCATCATACCCATGGACATCAGTACGCTGGCTACCACCATGTCGATGATGAGGAACGGGATGAATACCACGAAACCGATCTGGAATGCGGTCTTCAATTCGCTGATGACATAGGCGGGCACCAGGATTTTCATCGGCACCGTATCCGGGGTTTGCAGCGGCTCGCTGTTCGAGATGCGCACGAACAGGGCGAGGTCGGTTTCACGCGTCTGCCGCAGCATGAATGCCTTGAGCGGCACGCTGCCGGTTTCATATGCCTGTTGCAGCGTGATCTTGTCTTCGCTGTATGGCTGGTAGGCATCCTGGTATATCTTGTCCAGCACGGGCGACATCACGAAGAAGGTCAGGAACAACGCCAATCCTATCAACACCTGATTTGGCGGCGACGAGGGGGTGCCGATGGCTGAGCGCAGCAGCGACAGTACGATGATGATGCGCGTGAAACTGGTCATCAGCAGCAGCACGGCGGGCAGGAAGCTCAGCGAAGTGAGCAGGATCAGGGTTTGCAGGCTTAGCGAATAGGTCTGTCCGCCGCCGGGTGCGGGGGTGCTGATGAAAGCGGGCAGCCCGCCGTTCGCTGCATGGGCTGCTGGAACCAGGCCGAGCAACAAAACGACCAGCAAGAGCTTACTGACCCGCATTACGCTTCTCCACCATCTGCTTTAACCAGCTCTGGAAATTCTTGGCATCTGCGTTTGGAAGTGTGCCGGGCTGGGCAGTTGGCAATTCTGATTTTGGCATGCTGTGCAGTGTGCGTACCTGCCCGGGCGCGACGCCGACGACCAGCCAGGTGTCGCCGACTTCCACCAGCACGATGCGTTCGCGCTGCCCTACTGCTATGCCGCTGACCACCTTGAGTAGACTGCCTGCACCGTGTTGCGGCAAGTTGATGCGCTTCAGTAGCCATGCGACGGCTGCCACTGCTGCCAGCACCAGCACCAAACTGAAAATGACTTGCAGCACGCTACCGGACGTTACCGGGGCGGTTGGCGGGATGTAGGCGGGACGGGGGGCTGTTGTGGTTTGCGCCGCCGCGAGCAGAGGCGCATACAGGAGGGCAATGAGGCAGAGGCGGGCACGTCCCGTGTTGGCAGGGAAGGCTGTAATCGTTTTCATTATCAGCGGCTGAGCCGGCGCAGACGCTCCGACGGAGTGATGATGTCGGTGACGCGGATGCCGAGTTTTTCGTCCACCACGACCACTTCCCCCTGTGCGATCAGGAAGCCGTTGATCAGCACATCCAGCGGCTCGCCTGCCAGGCCGGACAATTCCACCACCGATCCCTGGGCCAGTTGCAACAGATTTTTGATCGGCATTTTGGCGCGTCCGAGCTCAACGGTAAGTTGCACCGGAATATCCATGATCATGTCAAGATCGTTATGCGCACCACTCTGTGAGCCCGTGCCAAATTGTTCGAACACGTGGGGGTGTGCCGCCGGAGCAGGAGTTGACGTGGCTGCGGATTGTTCTGCCATTGCCGCACCCCAGTCGTCGGCGGCTGGGGTGGCTGCGGACTGTTCCGCCATTGCCGCACCCCAGTCGTCGGCGCTGATTCCTTCTGTGGTTTCTTCAGCCATGATGTTTGTCTCCATCGGTCGTTTCTGTTGATGTCGCTGCTGTGGACAGCATCTTTACCACCTTCAAGGCGTACTGCCCGTTCGATATCCCATATTTGCATTCTATTACCGGCACGTCGTCTACTTGCGCGACGATGTTTTCGCCGGTGTCCAGCTGGATGATTTCACCGTTGCGCATTTTCAGAACCTGGTCCAGCGTGATGCGAGCCTGTCCGAGTATGGCGGTCAGTTCGACATCCGCTGCCTGTACCTGTTTAGATAGCGTGCGCTGCCAGCGCTGGTCCGTTACCATGTGTTCGCCCTGCACGGTGCTATACAGCAGTTCACGGATCGGCTCTATCATGGCGTAGGGCATCAGTACGTGGAAGGCGCCGCCGATACCGCCGAATTCGATGTCGAAGGTTGAGACCAGCACCACTTCGTTGGGAGAGGTGACGCTGGCGAATTGCGAATTCATTTCCGATCGAACGTACTCGAATTCCAGCGGATAGACGGACTCCCATGCCTTGCCGTAGGACTCGAATACGGCGGCCAGCAATTTCTGGATGATGCGTTGTTCGGTCTGGGTGAATTCGCGCCCCTCGACTCGTGTGTGGAAACGTCCGTCGCCGCCGAACATGTTGTCCACCACCAGAAAAATCAGGTTGGGGTCGAAGATGAACAGCGCGTGGCCGCGCAGGGGCTTGGGCTGCACCACGTTGAAGTTGGCCGGCACCGGCAGGTTGCGGATGAATTCGCTGTATTGTTGTACGCGTATCTGTCCAACCGAGACATCAGCAGTGCGCCGGATCAGGTTGAAGAACGCAATGCGGAACAGGCGTGCGAAACGTGCATTAATGATTTCCATCGTGGGCATGCGCCCGCGCACGATACGCTCCTGTGTTCCAAGATGGTACGGGCGGACACTGCCTTCCTCTTCCTCCTCGGTCGGCTGATCCGCTGCGTCGATATCGCCCGTGACCCCCTTCAGCAGGGAATCAACTTCGTCTTGGGAGAGGAAATCCTTGCTCATGACAACATCACTGGATGATGAACGAGGTAAACAGCACGTCTATTTTGCCGCTGGATTTTTCGTCAGCATGCGTCGCAGGCGGGGCGCTGGCCGCTGTTGTTTGGGCTGGCGCGGCATGCAGGCCAAGGGCGGCCTCGGTTTCCGCAATGACCTCTTGTGCGAGCTTCACCTTGCCATCTGCCGGAATCAGTTCCGATGCGCGCTTGCCGGACAGCAGTAACAGCAGATGACTACGAATTTCCGGCAGGTGTGCCTTGACCTTTTCCTCCATTTCCTGCTCAGTCACTTTCAGCGTGATGCCGATCTGCAGGAATTGATCGGTCTCTTCTTTCTGGAGATTGACTGTGAAGGGATCAAGCGCAATGAATTTTGGCTCGGCCAGCGGAGTGGGGGCTTTGGCTTCATTATGGGGCTGGTTGCCCTTGAAGAAATACCAGCCCGCACCGCCCGCGATAACGAGAACCACCGCGAGGATGATGATCAGCATCTTGTTGTTTTTCGGTTTCGCAGCGCCTTCGGTTGCAGCGGGTACCGGTTTTGCGGGTTTTGCCATTGCTGTTCCTTTATCTGTTAGGCGGATTATCGGATAAATCCAGCTAATATAATAACCGGAATAGAACGATGAATCCCCCTCAGCTTGAGAATTTCTTCTGATGTCTCACGAGCCGCTTGTCAGGCAAAAGTATCCAGCATGCCTAGCTGGCGGCGCGGGGTCGAGGGTGTGCTGCTGGTCTGTATGCCGCCCGGAATGGCGATGTCACTTCCCCTCGCGGAAGAATTGCCGCCGCCTTCCTTTTGTTGTTGCATCTGCCAAGCCTGTTGCTGTTCTCTGGACGACTGGTCGCTCACGGTGGCGTTGCCAAGGGTGATGCCGTTGTCGGCCAGCATGTCGCGCAGTTTGGGCAGCGCTTGCTCCACCGCGTCACGCACGGCAGCGTGGGGCGAAGTGAATAATGCCGTGGCCCGGTCGCCGCTGACGTTGATCACCACGTCCAGCGGCCCCAGTTGCGGTGGATTGAGGTGCAGTTCGGCAGTTTGTTCGTTTTGCGTGGCCAGCCAGGTGATCTTCTGGTTGAATTCATCGCCCCATTTGTCTTGTGTCAGCGGAGTATTGATCGCTACCTGCATCGGAGCATTCTGGCTGACGGGCGCGGTCATGGCAGCGATGCCCTGGGCCAGGTTGGTCAGGGTGGCCGCATCGGGTAACGCTTCGTGTGCGACGATCTGCGTGGCGATCTGTGTGGCAGGCACTGCCATGTTTGCGGTGTCTTTATCCAGTGCCCCCAGCATGGAGGAGAATGCGTCGGGCCTGGCGGAGGAGGTTTCGTCATGGTGCGTGGCAGACGGCAATATTTCGCCAGGTGTGCGGGCCGCCACTGCGGCCTGCGCACCTGCATGGGATGCAAACGTTGCCGCTTTGCCTGGCTTGCCGAGAGTAAGCATATGGTCTGCTGGTCGTTGCGCATTGCCGTCTGCTGAGGATGCGAGCGATTGCTGGGGGGCGCCATCCTTGCCTTGCGTTACGATGGGCGATAGTGCCGCTATCGGCATTGCGTTGGGTGATACTGCGGCGCCGTCTGTTATAGCTTCAGTCTTCTGGGTCACCTTATGGGCCGGTTTTCTTTCATCGGCGACTTTACCTTTGACGGGGTTCGTGCAGGTTGGCAAGAGTGCCGCCAGCATGTCGCCGGGCAGGGTGTTGCTCAGATCCGGCACAGTTCCCTGATCTGCATCGGCCGCGCCATCGGTAGCAGGATTGGCGTGTGCAGCCTGAGCCTGTTGCCCATCCTGTGCATTGGCACGTTGTTGTCGCGCCAATATTTTTCCAAACGGTTCTGTCGTCTGTGGCGCGGCATTGTGATCCATCGAGACGGCTGCATGCGCCGGAATGGCAGGTGGCGTGGCTGCGGTGATGGTGATGGGCAGGTTTTGCATGGTGGTCTCCCGAAGTTAGCTTTCGTCTTGAGCCATCGTGGCCTTGATGGTGGCATTGCGGCCGGCGAATTCGTCTTGCTGGCGCTGTTCGATCTTTGCCTCCAGCTTTTTTTCGTTCTCTATGTAGCGCTGCGCCAGCGTGTCGAAGGATTTCATTTTTCGTTGCGTGTCCTGCAATTCGTTGCGCCCGATCTGTGTCGAGGTGCGCGCATGCTCGGTGGCGTTGCGCTGTTGGGCGATGGCATCGTCCAGGCGCTGGATGAAATTCTGGAAATTGTTCAGATCGGTCTGGTTCATGCCGTTTTGCACGGCTTCCTGAAAACGCGTCTGGTAATCCTTGCGATATTGCAGCAGGGTGTCCAGCTTGGACTGCGCAGCCTGCTGCTGCTGGTTGAGCTGGCCGAGCTTGCGCGCGGCATCATCGTTCTTCTTTTGCGCCAGATGCACCAGAGGTTGCAGGGGAAATATCTTGTCCATGATTTTTCAATACTACCTGTCGAATGTGTGGACGAAGGCTTCCACGCCGTGGGCGAAATCTTCGCGTTCGAACATGCCTTGCTTGAGGAAGCGTTCCATGGCCGGGTACAGCGCGATACCTTCGTCCAGCAAAGGATCGCTGCCATTGACATAAGCTCCCACGCTTATCAGGTCATGGTTGCGCTGATAGTGGGTATACAGATGTTTGAAGCGGTTCACCATACCGAAATGCTGTTCGGGAACCAGATGGTTCATGGCGCGGCTGATAGAGGCCTCTATGTCTATCGCCGGGTAATGGCCTTGCTCGGCCAGGCGGCGCGACAGCACGATGTGCCCATCCAGTATGGCGCGCGCGCTGTCGGCAATGGGATCCTGCTGATCGTCACCCTCAGTCAGCACGGTATAGAACGCAGTGATCGAGCCGCCCTCTTCCGTGCCATTACCAGCGCGCTCCACAAGTTGCGGCAATTTGGCGAACACTGATGGCGGATAGCCCTTGGTGGCGGGGGGCTCGCCTATTGCCAGCGCAATTTCGCGCTGCGCCATGGCATAACGGGTAAGGGAGTCCATGATCAGCAATACATCTTTCCCTTGATCGCGAAAATATTCGGCAATTGTGGTCGCATAAGCGGCACCCTGCATGCGCATCAGCGGACTGGTGTCGGCCGGTGCCGCGACCACTACGGAGCGTGCCATGCCTTCCGGTCCCAGGATGTCCGTGATGAATTCTTTCACTTCACGCCCGCGTTCGCCTATCAATCCGACTACTATGACATCGGCGCTGGTATAACGTGCCATCATGCCGAGCAACACGCTCTTGCCCACGCCGGAGCCAGCGAACAAACCCATGCGCTGACCGCGCCCGACAGTGAGCAGATTGTTGATGGCGCGCACGCCGACATCCAGAGGATCCTTGATCGGCGCACGTTCCAGCGGATTGATCGGGCGGCTTTGCAGCGGTGCGGTTTCTTCGTCCGGCAAGGGGCCAAGCTGATCCAGCGGGCGTCCAGCGCCATCCAGCACACGCCCCAGCAATTTATTGCCCACCGGCAAGTGGCGCGTGCGATCCGCAGCGCGGCGCCGTGGGGCGCGCTGCCGGGCGTTGAACGGAGCTCCCGTGATTTCCCGGGGTACAACGCGTGCGCCGGGTATCAAGCCCTGCACGTCGTTTTCCGGCATGAGGAATAATTTGTCTCCGGAGAAGCCCACCACTTCGGCTTCGATCCTGTTATTGGGTAGTTCTACTACGCAGGTGCCGCCTACGGCCATTCGCAGTCCGACGGCTTCCATCACCAGTCCCGTCACGCGTGTCAGGCGACCGCTGACCAGCAGCGAACTGCTTTGCGCGATGGCTTCGGTGCTGTCCTGTAAACAGGCCTGCCAGCGCCGTGCCGGGCTGCCCAGGGAGATCACGGTTCCAGCCATTTGTCGTCCCGTCCGATGGCGGCGACCACACGCTGCCAGCGTGTGGCCAGGGTTGCATCTATCTGGCTGTTCGCAGTTTCCACACGACAGCCCCCGCGCTCCAGCAGAGCATCCTCGAACACCTTCCAGCCGGTATGGGTGAGATGTTCACCCAGGCGTTCGCGCACCAGTTCTGCGTCGGCCGGATGCAGGATCAGGTGCGCGTGCTGGTTGAAATGCGGCAGTGCACGGATGGCCTCCTGTACCACTTCGAGCAGCAATTCGGGCCGGACCTTGAGCGCTTGTTGCAACATTTGACGGGCGACTTCCAGCGATAGTTTCAGCAAGCTTTGTGCGACTTCCTGATCGACTTGTTGTAATTCCTTATCCAGCGCCCCCATCATTTCTGCCAGGCGTTGTGCCTCTTCGTTCGCCTGCTGCAAACCAGCCTGGTAGCCTTCCTCGTGGCCAGCCTTGAAACCTTCCGCATGTCCCGCCTGCAGACCTTCATCGTGTGCCTGTCGTTGTATTTGCTCAAGCTGGCCGGCGGTGGGCAGCGTGATTACGGGAGCCAGGGCTTTGTCGGTTGCGGCGGCTATTTCCGCATCAAAGGCAGGCAGTTCCCAGCGCTGCCAGGCAGTGAGATGTTCCTTCTGCGTGGTGGCGTCAGACATAAGATTCATCTCCCTTACCGCCTAGCGCAATCTGGCCTTCGTCCGACAAGCGGCGCACCACCTTGAGTATCTCTTTCTGTTCGGCTTCCACTTCGCTGACCCTGACCGGGCCTTTCGCCTCGAGATCCTCGCGCAACATCTCAGCGGCACGCTGCGACATATTTTTGAAAATCTTCTCGCGCAGTTCCTCATTAGCGCCTTTGAGTGCAACGATCAGCGATTCGGACTGGACCTCGCGCAGGATGAGCTGGATGGCACGGTCGTCCACTTCGATCAGGTCTTCGAACACGAACATCTCATCAATGATCTCCTGGGCAAGATCGGCATCGTAGCCGCGTACGGTCTCGATCACCGAACCTTCCTGCGCGCTGCCCATGAAGTTGAGTATCTCAGCCGTGGTGCGCACACCGCCCTTGATGTGTTTCTTGCTGGCCGTGCCACCGGTCAGCAGGTTGGTCAATACGTCGTTCAGTTCGCGCAACGCGGTAGGCTGCACGCTGTCCAGCGTGGCGATGCGCAGTAGCACGTCATTGCGCGTGCGTTCAGTCATGAAACCCAGAATGCTGGACGCCTGATCCGGATCCAGATGCACCAGAATAGTGGCGATGATCTGCGGATGTTCGCCGCCTATCAACTCGGCGACTGCCGCTGGATCCATCCACTTTAGGCTCTCGATGCCGCTGGTGTCGTTTCCTTGCAGGATGCGGTCGAGCAGGCCGCTCGCGTCTTCGCCCAGCGCCTGGGTCAGCATGTTGCGAATGTACTCGTCAGAGTCCATGCCGAAGGTGGTTTTTTCTGCGGCGATCTTGTGGAACTCCTCGAATACTTCAGCGATCTCTTCGCGCTTCAAATCTTTCAGTGACACCATGGCGGTACTGATCTTCTGCACCTCTCGCGGGTCGAGGAATTTCAACACCTCGGCTGCCTCATGCGCACCAAGCGTCATGAGCAGGATCGCACTTTTATGGATGCCGACATCACTCATCTTTATTCACCCACTCCTTGACAACGGATGCCACGATTTTCGGATCATCATGTGCCATTTGTTTCGCCGCTTTCAAATTGGCATCATAAGGATGTTCGGCGTGTTCTGCTCCCGACGCTCCCGCCTCTTCGTCATGCACTTCGGCCTCCTCCACCTTGGGCTCGGGCGGCGGAAAGGCACGTTTGATCGCAGGGCGAATCACGCCCAGCAGCAAGTACAGTGCGATGCCGAGGATCAGCAGATATCTCGCTCCATCTTTAGCCAGTGCGACGGTTTCCGGCTGTTTCCACAACGGAACTTCCGGTCCCTGCGCTTCCTTTTCCTCATTGAAGGCGCTGTTCAGCACATTCAGCGAATCGCCCCTGGCCGCATCGAAACCCATTGCATCCTTAACCAGTGCGGTGATCTGTTCTTTCTCGCCGTCGGTCAGCGGCCTGGAACTGGTCTTGCCGCTTTTGTCCGTCACCGTGCGGTTGTTCACCAGCACCGCTGCCGACAGGCGGCGGATGTTGCCTACCGGAAGCTTGGTATAGCGTATGGTGCGATCCACTTCAAAGTTGGTGGTGGATTCCTTGCGCATGTTGATATCCGACCCGCTGGCCTGGGCCACGGCACTTGCCGGATTGACGATAGGTGCAGTGGCCGGAACCGGAGGCTGGTTGGTCAGTCCTCCGGGCACCCCGGCCGCATTTTGTGCGCCATTGCGGGACTCCAGACTTTGCTGGCTGCGCACGGCGGCTTCATTGGGCGGCTGGTTGGGTTTGAAGCTTTCGGCGGTCTGCTCGCTTTGCGAGAAGTCTATGTCCGCCGTGATTTGCGCATGCACATTCTCTGCGCCGACCAGCGGCGCAAGTATGGACTCTATACGCTTGACAAAATCCTGCTCGATCTGGCGCACGTACTTGATCTGGCTGGCATCCAGCCCTTCCGGTCCCTCCTTGGTGGGGCTGAGCAATGAGCCGCTCTGGTCGAGTATGGTTACGTTGGAGGCCGGCATGTCGGGGATGCTGCTGGAAACCAGATGGACGATACCGTTTATCTGGCCGCGATCCAGTACACGGCCAGGATACAGCGTCAGCACCACGGAGGCGCTGGGTTTCTGCTGCTCCTTGACGAACACCGTGGGCTTGGGAATGGCCAGATGCACGCGCGCGGCCTGCACCGCAGCCAGGGTCTGCATCGAGCGCGCAAGCTCGCCTTCCAGTGCTCGCTGATAATTCACTTGTTCCAGAAACTGGCTGGTGCCGAACTTCTGGTTTTCCATCAATTCGAATCCGGCCAGGCTGCCCTTGGGTAGGCCTTGCGAGGCCAGACGCAGGCGCACTTCATGCACCTTGTCGGCAGGAACCAGCAACGCGCCTCCGCCCTCCGAGAACTTGTAAGGGATGTTCTGCTGTTGCAGGGAGTCGATGATCGCACCGCCGTCGCGGTCGGAGAGATTGCTGTACAACACGCGATATTCGGGAGGCTGCCCCCACATCCACATGCCGAGGAACAGCGCGATGGTGGCCGCGACGGCGACAGCGAGCCCCATCTTTTGTTTGCTGCTTAACCCCGCCAGCACGCTCGCCACGGTGGGGGGCTGCGCTGGGGCCAGGGTTGGATTGTCGTCTGCCATAAGTCCGCCGCTGTTTCCTGTTGGTTAATCCACTACGTCATGCTGCGCATTATCACCGCGCGAGACAAGTACGGTATTGCGAAAAGCGGGGGAATTCCGCCGCTTTTCCTGCGCTGGGCTCGCGGGAACGGTTGATAAAGTGCCCCCTAACAAAGTGGAGGTGGATCATGAGTATGAACGTTAACGGGATGGATAGCTTGCTGAGCCAGATGCGTGCCGCCATGGCCGTGGCACAAGGTGGCGCCATCGGCGCCATAGCGAAACCTGCCGCATTGAACGTGACCGGAGCAAGCGCTCCGACCGATTTCGCCGCCGTGCTGAAAGCTTCTCTGGATAATGTCGCGAAGGCGCAGAGCCATGCCGAATCCATGCAGCAGGCTTTCGTGCTGGGCGACGATAATGTCAGCCTCAGCGACGTGATGATAGACATGCAAAAGGCCAACATTTCCTTCCAAACCACTGTGCAGGTGCGCAACAAGGTGATCGCCGCCTATAATGACATCATGAACATGCAGGTATAAGTGTACTTTAACGCCGGATTGAATGGTACAACTCCTCGCATATCCTGAAGTGCATTACCAACCGAACGGGGCCGCTTCCCTGCACCATGAAAAAAGACTTGCGAGAGCCGTCACCGGACGGGGTTGAGCCGGACACGCTTGATCCATCGGACTGGCAAAACCTGCGCGCGCAGGGCCATCAGATGCTGGACGACATGCTGGACTATCTGGAACGCATCCGCGAGCGTCCGGTATGGCAGCCCATACCACCGGATGTGCGCACCCTGTTCCAAGAGCCGCTGCCCCGGCAACCTGCGGATATATCAGACGTGCATGCATCCTTTATGCGCGACATCCTCCCTTACGCAGTGGGCAATGCGCATCCCGGCTTCATGGGCTGGGTACATGGCGGCGGCACGCCGGTCGGCATGCTGGCCGAGATGCTCGCCGCCGGGCTGAATGCCAACCTCGGCGGGCGTGATCAGATGCCCGTAGAAGTCGAGCGGCAGGTGCTGCGCTGGGTGCGCGAGCTGTTTGATTTTCCCGCAGACGCGAGCGGTCTGTTTGTGACCGGATCATCCATGGCCAACATGATTGCCGTGCTGGTAGCCCGCACATCTGCCCTGGGGGGCGGTGTGCGCAAGGCGGGTGTTGCGTCGTGCGGGTCGCGCCTCACAGCTTATGCTTCCGCCGCCGCGCACGGCTGCATCGCGCGTGCGATGGATCTATCCGGGCTGGGTACGGATGCTTTGCGCATCATTCCGGTGGATGCGGCATTTCGGATGGATGTCGACGCGCTGGAGCGCACCATTGCGGCGGATCGTAGCGATGGCATGATGCCCTTCCTCGTCGTCGGTACGGCAGGCACGGTGGATACCGGTGCCATCGATAATCTCAGCGTGCTGGCGGACATCGCCGCCAAAGAACAGATATGGTTCCATGTGGATGGCGCTTATGGCGCACTCGCCATGCTGGCACCCGATTTTGTTCTGCGCCTGCAAGGCATGCAGCGTGCGGACTCCATTGCTTTCGATTTCCACAAGTGGGGGCAGGTGCCTTACGACGCAGGTTTCATTCTCGTGCGCGACGGAGCGATCCATCTCGACACATTCTCCTCACCCGCCGCATATATGAAACGCGAGAGTCGCGGCATGGCTGCCGGGTCGCCGTGGCCCTGCGATTTCGGCCCCGATCTGTCGCGTGGATTTCGCGCGCTCAAGGCCTGGTTCACCATCAAGGTCTACGGCACAGAGAAACTGGGTGAAGTGATCGCCCATACCTGCGAACTGGCGCGCTATATGGAGCAACGCATCGGGCAAGAAGCCGAACTGGAACTGCTCGCGCCGGTGTCGCTCAACGTCGTATGCTTCCGCTATCGTTGCGCAAATGCCGACCAGGTGAATGCGGACATCGTGGTGGCCTTGCAGGAATCGGGCATCGCCGCGCCTTCATCCACCACGATAAGCGGTAAGTTCGCCATCCGCGCCGCCATCGTCAATCATCGTACTCGACGTGAAAATATCGATGCGCTGATAAGGACAACTCTCGCTTTGGGCAAGGCCCGCATTGGAACATTACACAAGCAGACATCATGAATTCAGACGTAATGGAAGGCAGCAAACAGCAACCCCTCATCGGCCTCGCCAAACTCATGCGCATGGCTTTCTCCGGTGTGGATCTCGCGCCCTTGGGCAATGAACTGATTGCGCGCGCCGGAGCCGATCCGCAAACGGCGGACGCGCATGCGCTGATGGATCTGTCCACGGTGCTTCAGCTCCGGGGCGAACATGAGTTGTCCATGGTCATGCAGGCACAGGCGCTGGAGTTGCAGCAACTCTATGCGCCGCCGACCGCAGATGGCGAGCCCGCCATCCGCGTGCTCGCCATCATGGGGCGGGGCGACCTGATGGCGAACACGCCGCTGGAATTCCTGCTGGAACATTCCGATGTCGCGCTCGACATACTTTACGTCGCGCCCGACCTACCCGTGCCGCCATCGCTGCCCGACCACGATGTGCTGTTCGTCGCCATCGGCGAATCCGAGCAGAACCTGCCGCTGCTGGCGGAAATGGGCGAAGTGGTGAAAACCTGGCCGCGCCCGGTACTGAACCAGCCAGAACGCATAGCCGCATTGGCGCGCGACAACGTTTGCGCGTTGCTCGGCGACGCCCTTGGCATAGTCATGCCGGGCACGGTGCGCGTGGGTCGTCAGGCGCTGGAACAGATAGCAAGCGGGGTATCGTCGCTGGATATTTTTCTGCCGGGCGACGTATTTCCCGTCATCGTGCGTCCGGTCGATTCGCATGCAGGCCAAGGGCTGGACAAGCTCGAGGTCCCGGCAGCGGTCGAGGATTATCTGCGCACCCGGCCGGAAAGTGAATTCTATCTTTCCGGTTTCGTCGATTATCGCGGCGCGGACGGCCTGTTCCGCAAATACCGCATCGTGCTGATCGCAGGCCGTCCCTACCTTTGCCACCTCGCCATCTCCGCGCACTGGATGATCCATTACCTGAATGCGGGCATGGACGAGAGTGCGGAGAAGCGCGCCGAGGAAGCGCGTTGCATGGAGACTTTCGACGAGGATTTTGCGCGGCGCCACGCCGCTGCGTTTCATGCCATCCACGAGCGTATGGGCTTCGACTATGTCGGCATCGATTGCGGCGAGAGCGCCGATGGACGCCTGCTGATTTTCGAAGTGGATAGCAACATGATCGTCCACGCGATAGACCCGGTGGAAGTGTTTCCCTATAAACAGCCGCAGATGCGCAAGCTGTTCGGCGCTTTCCGCGAGATGCTGTTGAATGCAAAAAATCGCGCGCAGTGAACAAGGCACAGAAATCGGATAAGCGGCAATCATTACGGGAAAGCTCGCCGCCATTTGAATTTGACCTGGGCGGGAAAATCACTTTGCATTCATCTGCGGCAGAGCTGCATGGCATGGGCGAGTTTGCGGATCACTATGCGCGGGAGTGGCTGCTGTGGCATCGTTCCGGCGTGACGGATACGCGGGTGTGCGACATGGCGGCGCTTGCCATTGCAGTCACGTATTGCCATTATCACCCGGATTATCTGCCGGGGTGCAAACCTGACTGGATGGCAAAAATATTTCATCTGGATACTCCGGATGCAGCGATCCACGGGGGTATCCCGGACTATTTCGCGACGACGCTCGCCGCATTGCGGGCGCTCAGGCCGACGATTTCCGAGCAAGTCGGGGCATCCGGCGCCGAAGGTTTTGATGAACTCCTGCAACTGGCGCTGCCGATCGAAAGAATACTAGTGCTCGGCGGCGATCATCGCCTGGCGGTGGATGCGAACACATTGTTGAACGGTTACGGATGCCGTCCGTTCCCCCGTCCCGAGGCCATCACGTTTTCCTCATCCACCGCGACCTCGATTTCAAAATATGCATATGACCTTGTCGAGAAACGTCGGCAGCAATTCATTTCCGAGGCGGCAAAGAACGGGCTGCACGGCGCGGCGTCGGTGCTGGCGCAAGAAGTGCGCGTCGGAATTTTCCGGTTATTGAATATCGGCGCAAACGTCGCCGATGTAGTCATCACGGCTTCGGGCACGGACAGTTTCCTCATCGCGCAGGGGCTGGCCCGGCTCATTGCTGGCGGAGCGATAACCACGCTCATCGTCGGCGTGGAAGAATCCGGTTCCGGCGTGAAACTGGCATTGCAGGAACGGCATTTTGCCGACGATACGGCCTTGTCCCGTACCGTCCACAAAGGTCAGCCGCTGTCTGCGGAAAACAGCCGGGAGCGCCAGGTAGACATCCCGGTTCGGGACGCAGCGGGGAACGAGGTGCAGCTAAGAGTTCTGGACGGGCGCGTGCGGGAGCTGGTCGCCGCAAATGTCGAAGCCGGGAATTACGTGGTGGTTCACGCCATGAATCATTCGAAGCTGGGCTATTCCGGCCCATCCCAAGCGCTGCTTCTGGAGCTTAAGCGCAGCTTCGGCTCCAGAGTCTGCATTGTGGTTGACGCATGCCAGATGAGGCTGGATCGGGAGGAGATCATCAAGTATCTGGAGCACCAGATGATCGTCATCATCACTGGCTCCAAGTATTTCACCGGCCCGCCTTTCTGCGGGGCGATATTGATCCCGGAGCAGGTCGTGCAGGAAGTGAAAAATAACGGCGCCAAGCTCGATATAGGATTCAATTCCTATTGCGCGCGCGAAGATTTTCCGCCGCGATTGAAGGCCATCTTGCGCGGGCGCTGCCAGCACTTCAATCTTGGTTCGCTGTTCCGCTGGATCGCCGCGATTGCGGAAATGGAACGATATTACGAGATTCCTCCCCTCGTTCGCAGCCGGGCCGTAGCGCAATTTTGCGGGCACATCGAAGACATTTTACAGGCCGCGCCTTTTCTTGAACTGCACTATCAGAGCTCGTGCAGAAATACACGGCTTGTTCTGGAGCCGGGAGAATTAAGCGGGCGCAGGATGATATTTCCGTTCTTCCTGTACCGCGTGCACGATGGCATCCGGGAGCTCTGTTCGGAAAAACAAGTGCAGCAGATATACGCCTTGCTGAACCAGGATTGTTCCAGATATTTCCCATATCGGAACGCGAGGGAATACAGGCTGCTCGCCCAGTTATGCCACATCGGCCAACCGGTACCCGCCTTGCACCACTCAGGTATCGCAACGGCCGTGCTGCGGATCAGTGCGGGCGCGCGCATTTTCTCGGAAAGCTTCTGCCGGGAAACGGGGAATATCGTTGATACGCTGATTGAAGACGAGTTTTGGCAAATCGGCGTGGTGCTCGGGAAGATCGAACTGTTGCTGAACGCAATGTCTCCGGATATATCACTGCCAGTGACGCGTTGATTATTCACCTGTCCAGCGGACTGCAATCACACACGTTGCCGACATATTCCTTAAAGAACCCCTCAAATCTGCCGATGTAAGCAATTGACGTGGCTGTTTCCTCCGCCCGGTGCGCTTGTTGTGCCCGGCGATGGGGCATGGCGCGTACTGTGAATCAGGAATGGAGGCGGCGGAGATGGGCGGGGCGGAAGCGGGACGTTTGGGACGAGCCGGGTTGGCCGAGCATTCGCCTTTGGTCGACGAAGGCAGCGGCGAGCATTACCTCGGCCAGTTCATTCCTTTGCATTACCACCACAACATGCTGATGGATGCGAATCGCATGAGCGCTTTCAAGACGGCCATAGATCATGTGGTTTTCGATGGCGCCAAAGTGCTGGAGCTCGGCGGCGGCACCGGCGTGCTTTCCTGTCTCGCGGCATCCCGGGCCAGCAAGGTGTGGTGCGTCGAATTCAATCCGGATATGGTGGCGGAGTCGCGCCGCCTGCTGGCGCTCAATCGCGATGGCGGCAAAGTGGAAGTGGTGCATGCGGATGCCTTTGAATATCTGCCGCCCGAACCCGTGGATGTGGTGATCTGCGAAATGATCCACGGTGCGATGTTGCGCGAGAAACAGGTGGAGGTGATCGAGGCGTTCAAGGAGCGCTACCGCAAGCGCCATGGCGCAGAGTTGCCGATCCTGATTCCTGAGGCGGTTATCATGGCGGTGCAACCGCTACAGCAGGAGTACGACTTCCACGGTTTTCATGCGCCCATCATCCAGTTCCAGCGGGCGCAAGTTAAGCAGGAAGGGACGGTCGAGTTGGCGCAACCCAGTGTCTATAGCACGCTGGATTTGTTGCAGCCTACTTCGCGCAATATCCGGTGGTCCGGGCGATTTGTGCTGGAAGCGGGCGGCACGGTGAACGCCTTGCGCTTCATCACCAAAAATATTCTGGCGGTGGTGCCTGAGCGCGCCACCACCATAGACTGGTTCATAGATTATCTCGTGCTGCCGTTGGCCGAGCCGGTTGCCGCCAGGGCGGGAGATGTGATCGAAGTGAGCTTCCATTACGTTACCGGCGGCTCCATCCGCTCGCTGGAAAGGAACATGCGCGTGACCATTCTGCCGCAGGCAGAATAGCGCGCCAGCAGGTGCAAAGTTGCGGCAGGATGGGTGCGTGGTAGAATGCCCGCCTTAAAAATAAGCACAGGTCTGTTACGTGTCATCCCCAGCGCTGCTCGAAATTCGCGATGTCAATTTTGCCTATGACAGCCGCCCCATACTGAAAGGCATCAACATGACCTTCCCCAAGGGCAAGTTGATCGCCATCATGGGGCTGTCCGGCTGCGGTAAGACCACCATCCTGCGCCACATCGGCGGAGTGCTCAAGCCAACCAGGGGTTATGTGAAGATGGACGGGCAGATCATCCACGAGCTGGACCAGGATAATCTGTACCAGATGCGGCGCAAGATGGGCATGCTGTTCCAGTTCGGCGCGCTGTTCACCGATATGACCGTGTACGACAACGTAGCGTTCCAGATGCGCGAGCATACCGACCTGCCGGAAGAAATTATTCGCGATCTGGTGATGATGAAGCTGCATGCAGTGGGGCTGTATGGCACGCAGAATCTGATGCCCGCCGAACTTTCGGGCGGCATGGCGCGGCGCGTGGCGCTGGCGCGCACGGTGGCGCTGGACCCGATGCTGATTATGTATGACGAGCCGTTCGCCGGTCTCGACCCGATCTCGCTGACCGTGGTGGGCGAATTGATCCGCCGCCTGAACGACGCGCTGGGCGCGACCTCCATCGTGGTGACGCATGACGTGCAGGAATCGCTGAAGATTGTGGATTATGTTTATTTTGTGTCGGATGGCGCAATCATCGCGGAAGGCACGGCAGACGAGATACGTGCCTCCGGCGAGGCTTTCGTGAAGCAGTTTGTGCACGGCGAGATGGACGGGCCTATTCCGTTCCACTACCCCGCCGGCGACTACAACAAGGATCTGGGAGTGCGCGCCTGATGTCCATACTCGACAACTTGCGGGGTATAGGGGCGCGTGTGGTAAATGCGGTGTGGCGCATCGGTTACGCCAGCCGCTTCTTCCTGATGACGTTGCTCTATTCCGGCATGAGCTTCCGCCGCTTCCGTCTGACTGTGCGCGAGATATTCTTCTCCGGCGTGATGTCGCTCATCATCATTCTGGTGGCGGGCATGTTCGTCGGCATGGTGCTGGGTTTGCAGGGCTACGAGACGCTCAAGCGTTACGGTTCTGAATCGGCGCTGGGTTCGCTGGTGGCATTGAGCCTGGTGCGCGAACTCGGCCCGGTGCTGGCCGCTTTGCTGTTTGCCAGCCGCGCGGGTTCGGCGATGACCGCCGAAATTGGTTTGATGAAAGCCACCGAGCAAATTGCAGCAATGGAATTGATGGCCGTGAATCCCATCGCGCGCGTGGTGGCGCCGCGCTTCTGGGCGGGTGTGATTTCCATGCCATTGCTGGCCGCGATGTTTTCCGCCATGGGCGTGTTCGGCGGCTATGTGGTGGGCGTGGTGCTGATCGGCGTGGATGAGGGATCGTTCTGGTCGCAGATGCAGGGCGCGGTGGATTTTCAGCACGATGTGTTGAACGGCGTGATCAAGAGCCTGGTGTTCGGTGTGGCGGTGACGGTCATCTCCTTGTTCGAGGGCTACGACTCGCCGCCTACTGCGGAAGGTGTTTCGGGAGCGACCACGCGCACGGTGGTGCAATCGTCGCTGGCGATCCTGATGCTGGATTTTATTTTGACTGCATTCATGTTTCGAGGGGATTGAGTTATGGAGCGCACTACGCTGGATCTATGGGTGGGCATGTTCGTCGTGGCGGGACTCGGCGCGCTGGTGCTGCTGGCGTTCAAGGTGGGGAACCTGAGTACCTACAACGTATCTGACACGTACCAGTTGCAGGCGTATTTCACCAATATCGGCGGCCTCAAGCCGCAGGCCTCGATCAAGAGCGCGGGCGTGCTGGTCGGGCGGGTGACGGGGGTCACGCTGGATACCGAGCGTTACGAGGCCAAGGTAACCATGAGCATAGACAGCCGCTATAAGTTTCCCAAGGATACCTTCGCAAATATTCTGACCTCCGGCCTGCTGGGCGAGCAATACATCGGTCTGGTGCCGGGCGGAGACAGTGAAGTGCTGAAGGGCAGCGATGTCGTCAAGCAGACGCAGTCCGCCATAGTGCTGGAAGACATGATAGGCAAGTTTCTGTACAGCAAGGCCGAGAGTGGGAACGCGAAATAAAAATAGTTGAGTTGAAGAGCCAAGGAAATGCCATGAGGAAAATCATTTTGGGTACGTTGCTGGCTATCGTTGCGCTGGGCGCGCGCGCGGAGACGCCGGAGCCGGACGCGTTGATCAGGAACACCGCGCAGGACGTGCTGTCCATCGTCAAGCAGGACAAGGACATCCAGGCCGGCAATCAGAAAAAACTTCTGGAACTCGTGGATGCCAAGGTATTGCCGCATTTCGATTTCGAGCGCATGACGCGGCTGGCGGTCGGCAAAAGCTGGCGCAGTGCCACGCCGGAACAGAAGCAACAACTGATGACAGAGTTTCGCAACCTGCTGGTGCGCACTTATACCAGCGCATTTACGCGTTACCGTGACCAGACCGTCGAAGTAAAGCCATTCAAGATGCCTGCGGGCGCGGATGAGGTGACAGTCAAAACCCTCATTGTTAAACCGGGTGCGCAGTCGGTCGCCGTGGATTATGCGATGGAGAAAACGGCGGATGGCTGGAAAGCTTTCGACCTTTCGGTGGAGGGCGCCAGCCTGGTCACCACTTATCGCGGCACATTCACCGAGCAGATCCAGCAGGCGGGCATAGATGGGCTGATCAAGACGCTGGTGGAGAAGAACCAGAACGCCGCCAGCGCACCGCACAAGGGTGGCAGCTAAATGATTAGGCGCGACGGCGATCGCTTGCAAGTCTCGGGTCGTTTGACCATGGACACCGTTACCGCTCTGCATGGTGTTGCCTTGCAGCCGGATGGGGATGGCGCACTGGAAATAGATCTGGCGCAAGTCGAAGCGGTAGACTCCGCTGCCGTGAGCCTGTTGCTGTCCTGGCTGCGTCGCGCGCAACGCGATAATGTGCAGCTGAGTTTTTTCCATGTCCCGGACAATCTGTTGAGCCTGGCGCGCATGTACGGCGTCGCGGAGATGTTGCCGGTGCGCTCCGAAGCTATGCCGTAGCTGGCGGTGAGGTACGAACCCCAGCATTTTATGACCTCGGCACGCTGGGGTTCGCGTTGCTCACCGCCAGCCACGAGAATTGTTGGATGGCCGACGCTATAATTCCTCCCCATGTTTCCCGCCGTTGATGCCCGCCAAGTGCATAAGCACTATGGCTCCCTGCATGCGCTGGATGGCGTTGATTTGCGCGTCGAGCAGGGCGAATTCTTCGGCCTGCTCGGCCCCAATGGCGCGGGTAAGACCACGCTGATCAATCTTCTGGCCGGGCTGGCGTTGCCGGATAACGGGCGGCTCTCCGTCATGGGTTGCGATGTCGTCAAACAGTACCGCGACAGCCGCCGCTTGCTCGGCGTGGTGCCGCAGGAGCTGGTATTCGATCCCTTCTTCACCGTGCGCGAAACCCTGCGACTGCAATCCGGCTATTTTGGTTTGCGACGCAACGATGCGTGGATAGACGAGGTGATGCACCATCTCGATCTTGCCGACAAGGCCGACACCAATATGCGCAAACTTTCCGGCGGCATGAAGCGCCGCGTGCTGGTGGCACAGGCGCTGGTGCACAAGCCGCCGGTGATCGTGCTGGACGAACCCACCGCCGGGGTGGACGTGGAACTGCGCCAGACCATGTGGCGCTTCATTCAGCAACTCAATCGCGAAGGCCAGACCGTGCTGTTGACCACGCACTATCTGGAAGAGGCGGAAGCGCTGTGCGGCCGCATCGCCATGCTCAAGCACGGCCAGGTCGTGGCACTGGATAGCACAAAGAATCTGCTCAACAGCGTTACTGGATGTCGCTTACGCCTGAGGCTGGCCGGCGCTTTGCCTGCCACCCTGATGCCACAGGTGATCGAGCAAAAAGATGGCAATTATCTGCTGGCATTGCCATCCTACCAGGCACTGGAGCTGCTGCTCGCCGAGTTGCGCACTGCGGGAGTCGCAGTACAGGAAATGAGTTTGCAGCAGCCCGATCTGGAAGACGTATTCCTGCGCGTGATGAAAGTGGAGCATGAGGAAGCGCAGTCATGTTGAGTTTCTACACGCTGTTCCACAAGGAAACGCTGCGCGTAAAGAAGGTGGCGTTCCAGACCTTGCTGTCGCCGATACTCACCGCGCTGTTGTATCTGCTGATTTTCTCGCATGTGCTGGAGCGGCATGTCGAGGTATATCCTGGTGTGCGTTACACCGCGTTCCTGATCCCCGGTCTGGTGATGATGTCGGTGTTGCAGAACGCCTTTGCCAACAGTTCTTCCAGCCTGATCCAGTCCAAGATCACCGGCAACCTTGTGTTCGTGCTGATGGCGCCGATCTCTTATGTGGAGTTCTTTGCGGCTTATGTGCTGGCCTCGGTGGTGCGCGGGCTGGTGGTGGGGACGGGCGTGTATCTGGCAGCCTTGTGGTTCGCCCAACCGCCGTTGCAATCACCGCTATGGATCGTGTTGTTCGCGGTGATGGGCAGCGCCATGCTCGGGGCTATGGGTGTAGTGGCGGGTATCTGGGCGGAGAAGTTCGATCAACTCGCGGGCTTTCAGAATTTCATCATCATGCCGCTCACCTTTCTGTCCGGCGTGTTCTATTCCATCCACTCGCTGCCGGATTTCTGGCAAGGTTTGTCGCGTTTCAACCCGTTTTTTTATATGATAGACGGCTTCCGCTACGGATTCTTCGGGGTTTCCGATATTTCACCCTGGATCAGCCTCGCGGTGGTGGGCGGTTGCATGCTGTTGCTGACGGGGTTCGCGCTGGCATTATTGCGTTCGGGTTATAAATTACGTTCTTGAGGATTATGGTTACACCGGAAAGCATCAAACACAATATCGAGCAGGGTATGGTCACCACGTATCTCAGCGTGAGCGGCGATGGCCGGCATTTCGAGGCGGTGGTGGTGAGCGATGAATTCGCGGGCAAGAGCCGCGTGCAGCGCCACCAGCGCGTGTATCAGACATTGGGAGACAGGATGCGCGAAGAAGTCCATGCCTTGTCGATGAAAACTTTTACGCCGCAAGAGTGGCAGGATAAATAGGGTGGGCACATTTTTGTGCCCACCCTACCGACGGATAAATTTATGCAAAAACTAGCGATACAAGGCGGCACCCCCTTGCGTGGTGAGGTGCGCATCTCCGGCGCAAAGAACGCGGCGTTGCCCATCATGTGCGCGAGCTTGCTGAGCGCCGATGCCTTGCAGTTGGGCAACGTGCCGGAGCTGCACGATGTCGCCACCATGCGCCGCTTGCTCGAACAGATGGGCGTAAAGGCCGAGGTACAGGGCGGCGAAATGACGCTGCACGGCGGACAGGTAGACAAGCTGGAAGCGCCCTACGACATGGTGAAGACCATGCGCGCCTCGGTGCTGGTGCTGGGGCCGCTGGTGGCGCGTTTCGGCGAGGCGCGTGTGTCGCTGCCCGGCGGTTGTGCCATAGGTTCGCGCCCGGTGGATCTGCACATCAAGGGTTTGCAGGCGATGGGCGCGGAGATACACATCGAGCACGGCTACATCCACGCTACGGCAAAACGCTTGAAGGGGGCGCGCATCTTCTTCGATATCGTCAGCGTCACCGGCACGGAAAACCTGATGATGGCCGCAGCCTTGGCCGATGGCGTAACCGTGTTGGAGAACTCCGCACGCGAGCCCGAGGTGGTGGATCTGGCCGTGTGCCTGCGCGCGATGGGCGCAAAAATTTCCGGCGACGGCACCGACACCATCACGATTGCTGGAGTCGAAAAATTACATGGGGCGGCGCACCGCATCATGCCGGATCGGATCGAGAGCGGCACCTTTCTGGTGGCCGCAGCAGCGACTGGCGGCAGCATCACGCTGACCGATACGCGTGCCGACATTCTCGATAACGTGCTGGAAAAACTGACCGAGGCGGGCGCGCAGATACGCGTCGAGGGTGATCACATCCATCTGCAAATGAACGGACGCCCGAGGGCGGTGAATGTGCGCACTGCGCCCTATCCCGCTTTCCCCACCGACATGCAGGCACAATTCATGGCGCTCAATACGATCGCTGACGGCAGCGCCATGGTAGTGGAAACCATCTTCGAAAACCGCTTCATGCACGTGCAGGAACTGCGCCGCCTCGGCGCGATGATAGACGTGGAAGGCAATACCTGCATGGTGCGCGGCGTGGAGCGGCTGGAAGGCGCGGATGTGATGGCCACCGACCTGCGCGCCTCCGCTTGCCTGGTGATCGCCGGACTGGTGGCGCAAGGCGAAACCGTGATAGACCGCATCTATCATCTGGATCGCGGCTACGAGCACATCGAGGCGAAGTTGTCGCAGTTGGGGGCGAATATCCGTCGATTAAAATGAAAATCAGGGGGGGCACTGATTGTGCGATGAAAAACGCTGTCGGCGAACCCTCATAATCCTTTGGTTCGCGGCTCAAGTCCGCGAGGGTCGACCAACAAACAAAAGCCTCGCAACGATGCGAGGCTTTTGTTTTAAACAGTTTGCACCAAGGGCTTGCTAAAGCTATCGGCGACCAAAGGGCTTCATGGTCAACTTCTGTCCAGATGGTTTGTCAGTCAGGCTTTTTCTGTAATTCAGAATGCTGATGCCCAGCGCGAAATACGAAGCGCGATTGATACCTTCAAACTTGAGGCCGCACAAGGTAGAGTCATCATCAGTAGTCGTCCGGCAAACAGTCGACCAGCCATTGAAGCCGATATCGAGTGAGAGGCGAATCTCGCTGCCCACCTTCAAGGTGCAGGGCTCCGGGAATTTCACCAATGCTCCGCCCAGCGAGATGTCTTGAGTGGTCAGGTCAATGTGGCGGCTCCCAAGAATCGCAAAGCCCTTTGATGGGTATGGCACTCTGGTGCTGTTGCGTCGTTCTTGAGTTTGCATTTTCTATCTCCTGATCATAAGTCCGTATCATCTTTTGATTCATGGCTGCCTTCCGTTGTTCCGGGTTGGCTCATAATCAAGTCATCATGATTAAGACGACATCACGAGATAGCATGCGCTACAAGATGGGTGATGTAATTACAATGACTCCTTGTATATTCTTGTACATGCGGATCGATTTTCATATAGGGGAAACCACTAAAGTATCATGGGAATTCGGCATCTGGTCACGAGCCCAGTGCTTTTCTGTGTCCGTTCTCAGTCCAGTTCAATGGGGCGGCATTCCTGGCCTGCGCAATGCAGTGCATTGCCGCGTTTATCCCAGTCGCCCAGTATCCAGCGCTCACAGGTGTGGCCATCGAGGTGATACAGAGCGCGACCGGGGCGATGAGTGTGGCCGTGTATCAGGCGCGGATAGCCGTGTTCGCGCAATAGCGCTGCCACCGCTTCTTCATTCACATCCATGATGCTCATCGTCTTGCGTTGTTTTTCGCTTGCGCTCATGGTGCGCATCTGTGCTATCTGTGCCTTGCGTTGCGCCAGCGGCTGCGACAGGAATCGTTGTTGCCATTCATCGCCGCGCACTTGCTGCCGGAAATCCTGATAGGCCGCATCGTCGGTGCATAGCATATCGCCGTGCGTGAGCAGCGTCGGCGTGCCATACAGGTCGAGCAGTGTGGGATCGGACAACAACGTGGCGTGGCAGGCTGCTGCGAGTTCTCCCGCCATCAGGAAATCGCGATTGCCGCACATGATGAACAGGCGTGTATTGTTCGTTGCAAGCGTGTTTAATGCACTGGTGATTTGCCGGTGGAGGGGGGCGTCGAGATCGTCATCTCCCGCCCAGTATTCGAACAGGTCGCCGAGTATGTATAGCGCTTCCGCTTTTGGGGCGATGCGTTGCAGGAAACGCAGGAAGAGTTGCGTGATGTGCGATTGTTCCGCGCCGAGGTGCAGGTCGGAGATGAACAGGGTATGCGGCATGGCTATGATGGAAACGGCGCCGAGGCCCGGGGGCGCGCTTCTATGCGGGAAACCGCATGAAAACGATGGGCGCCGTTTTTAATATCACATCAGCTCCGCCTTGGTGATGATGACGTCTGCGGCGGGCACATCCTGGAACATGCCGCTGTTGCCGGTCTTGACCTTGCGGATTGCGTCCACGACTTCCTTGCCTTCCACTACCTTGCCGAATACGCAGTAGCCGTAGCCGCGAGTGTCGGGCGAGGTGTAGTTGAGGAAGTCGTTGTCAGCCACGTTGATGAAGAATTGTGCGGTGGCGGAATGCGGGTCACCGGTGCGTGCCATGGCGACGGTGTAAGCATCGTTCTTCAGGCCATTGGCCGCTTCGTTCTGGATCGCTGCCTTGGCCGGCTTCTGTTTCATGCCGGGTTCAAAGCCGCCGCCCTGGATCATGAATCCGTTGATCACGCGGTGGAAGATGGTGCCGTCGTAAAAGCCGCTGCCCGCATAATCGAGGAAGTTCTTGACCGTGACCGGCGCTTTTTCGGCATCCAGTTCGATGGTGATGTCGCCGTGGTTGGTGTGCAGTTTGACCATGTTGTGCTTTCCTTTTTGTGCGGTGGTTTTGGAATGGGTTGCGGCTTGAGCGTTAAAGCATAACAGGCAGCCGAGCAATAATGCGGTGAAGCTTTTCAGGATGTTCATATGTGTCCTCGGTACAGGTTGGAGAGATTAGGCGGCGCCTTCGTAAACGATCTGCCAGCGGTTGTCACGCTTCATCCAGTACTGGCGTTTCTTCATCTGGTTGGACAGGTTGTTGCTCGCATAATCCTGCTCGAAGCTGACTACTACCATGTCGGGCTGGTTGGGATAGGCGAACAAACTGAGATTGGAGATATTCACCTTGATCCACGACTTGCCCGCGGTCACCTGTTTTTTCAGTTGTGTCCAGGAAGAGATATCCATGTTGCCGCTGGAGAAATCAGCCGCATAATGTTTGAGGTAAGCCTCGGTGTCGCGACTGGACCAATCTTTGCGCCATTGTTCGATCTCGCCGACCAATGCGGTACGCTCGGTCCGGGTTTGCTCGTTGCTCCAGTCCATCTTGTTGGTGATGATCACCGGAGTGACGCCGACTTGCAACAGCTTGCCCAGATTATCCAGATCCTCGTTGGACAGCACCACGCAGCCGTTGCTGGCACGCGGCGGGCGACTGTAGGTGTCGCTCGGCGTACCGTGCAGCCAGATGCCGTGGCCATCGCGCCCCTGTTTACGGTCCCATTCGTTGGGATAGCTCAGCGGGTAGGCGCCGCTGCCATAGAGATCGGTGAGCTGGTTTTTTGGCAGGCTGGACTTGACGAAATACACGCCGAGCGGAGTTTTCTGGTCGCCCTCGGAAAGTTTCTCGCTGCCGTTCTTGCCGCTGCTGACATAGTAGTCCGCCACGTAGTGCGGCTCGCCGTTGACGTTCTCATACAGGTATAGCGTGGACTTGCTGGTGTCCACCACGATGGCGTAGCGCTGCTGGGCATCGAGCTGCCACAGGAATTGGGGTACCAGCGCGGAGGGGGATTGCTCCTGGAAACGTTGCAGGCGCGCGCGTGCTTCATCGCGCAGGTCTTCCATGCGTTCGCGCGGCGCGTCCGGTGCATTGCCGAATTCGCTGAGTGGTCGCGCCCGTGCCATCAGCAGATCGCCCCTGACCAGTTGCGCCAGCTTGAACTTGGGATTGATTTTGAGCAGCGTATCCACTTCGTTCAGCGCTACGTCCAGCTTGTTGCCGGATACCGACAGCAGACTTTCCACGAGCAATGCTTCCATGCTGCGCGAGTCGGAACTGCCCGCACGCTCTCCGGCGTGAGCCAAAACGAGCGCAAACGCGAGCGCGAAAAAGGAAAGCGGACGGGTGATGCGCATGACTTACTTTCCGGTGCGTTCTTCCTGTATCAACCAGTTGCTCCCGGATTTGACCAGTACCAGCGTTTTATTGGAATGGTTTTTCAGATGGCTGGCGCGATAAGACTGCTTGAATGACACGCTCGCGTGGTTGGCGTCCATGAGTTTGACCTTGGGATTGCCGATGTCGACCTGGATGGAGCCGGGCTTGCGGATGCGGTCGGTGCGCTGGGCTTCCCAGTCGGCGCGGCTTGCGCCATCCAGGATCTTGAAATCGTCGGCATAGAACGCGAGATAGCCCTTCACATTCTTGGCCGACCAGGCGGCAGCCCAGTCATGTACTGTTTGCAGTATCGCAGCAGTGGAGTCTGCTGCCGATCTGGATTCGGCGACAGCCGGTGCAGCGGTTGCAGCAGGTTCGCTGACAGCAATTTTTTCCGTGGCTGCCGCAGGCTCGGCCAGTTCTGCTGGCAGCGACTTGGCAGCCACGGTTGCGGCTTCGGCGTGTGCGGCAGTCTTGGCAGGTTTGCTGCTCTTGGTGGAGGAGTTGGAAAACAGATCCTTGATCAGCGACAGCTTGGTCTGTGTACTGGTGTTGCCGCGATCCAGTTGCAGTGCGCGGTCGTAAGCCTGGCTCGCCAGCTTGGCATAAATGTCGCCCAGGTTCTCATGCGCGGTGGCATAGCTTGGATGCGTGCGGATCGCCATTTCCAGCGCGATCCTGGCCTTGTCGTACTGTCCCTGGCTGGCATATAGCACCGCGAGATTGTTATACGGTTCCGGCAACTCCGGGTAGTCCTCGGTCAGTTCGGTGAACACGCGAATAGCGTCGGCAGTCTTGCCCTGTTCGGTAAGAATCAGGCCCTTCAGAAAGCGCCCTTGTGCATCCTTGGGTTTGCTTGTCAGGTAGTTGTTGGTACGTTCCAGCGCCTGTTCGGTCTTGCCCTGCTTGAGCAGTTTGTTGATATCTTGCAACTCGTCCGCGCTTGCAGTGAGCCCGAAGCACAACAGCAATGCGCCCGCAAACAGTGCGGCGCACTTATTGGAACGATTTGGCAAGTTCATGGTGTCGTGTTTTCCTGGTTGGTTTGCAATGGGAAACGCTGCGTGCTGTGCGGATTACCCAAACGGGTCGGATTCTATCAAATAAGCCGCTTTGTTTCACTCGTTATCTCGCTACGCCGGTTTGGTCGGTCAGGTTTTCGGGTAAAATCCGCGCGTCATCCACGGTAATGAAAATCCAACTCATGAGCAGCGACGCACCAGCATCCGTATCCAACTTCATCCGCACGATCATCGATGGCGATCTCGCCAGCGGCAAGCACGCGAGCATCGTCACGCGCTTCCCGCCCGAGCCGAACGGCTATCTGCACGTCGGCCACGCCAAATCCATCTGTCTGAACTTCGGTCTGGCGAAGGATTACAACGGCCTGTGCAACCTGCGCTTCGACGACACCAATCCGGAGAAGGAGAGCGAAGAGTATGCGCAGTCCATTCAGGACGATGTGCGCTGGCTGGGCTTTGAATGGAACGGGGAAGTGCGCTGGGCTTCGGATTATTTCGATGCGCTGTACGACTATGCGGTGGAGCTTATCAACAAGGGCTTGGCCTATGTGGATGATCTCACGCCGGAACAGATGCGCGAGTATCGCGGCACGCTGACGCAAGCCGGTAGGAACAGCCCGAACCGTGATCGCCCCGCAGCCGAGAATCTGGCTCTGTTCACGCGCATGAAGAACGGCGAATTCGCCGACGGCGCGATGGTGCTGCGCGCGAAGATCGACATGGCGGCGCCCAACATCAACCTGCGCGACCCGGTCATCTACCGCATCCGTCGCGCCCACCATATCCGCACTGGCGACAATTGGTGCATCTATCCGATGTACGACTACACGCACTGCATCTCCGACGCGCTGGAAGGCATTACACATTCCATCTGCACGCTGGAGTTCGAGGATCACCGCCCGCTGTATGACTGGGTGCTGGACAACCTCACCATTCCCTGCCATCCGCGCCAGTATGAATTCTCGCGCCTGGAGTTGCACTACACCATCACCAGCAAGCGCAAGCTGCTGCAACTGGTGAACGAGAAAAAGGTGAGCGGCTGGGACGACCCGCGCATGCCCACGATCTCCGGCATGCGCAGGCGCGGCTACACGCCGGAAGGCATACGCGAATTTGCCAAACGCATAGGTGTGTCCAAGAGCGAGAACAGCGTCGACATGGCGATCATGGAAGGCGCGATCCGCGAAGACCTGGAATTGCGCGCGCCGCGCGTGATGGCCATCATCAACCCGCTTAAGGTCACCATTACCAATGCCGATGGCGCACAAACGCGCGAGGCGTATTTTCATCCCAACATGCCGGAACTGGGCAAGCGCGTCGTGCCGTTCGGTAAAGAGCTGCTCATCGAAGCCGACGACTTCGCCGAAGTGCCGCCGCCAGGCTGGAAGCGCCTCACCTTGGGCGGCGAGATACGCCTGCGCCACAGCTATGTGATGCGCTGTGACGAAGCGGTGAAGGATGCATCCGGCAATGTCATTGAGCTGCGTTGCAGCATCGACCACGACACGCTGGGCAAAAATCCGGAAGGGCGCAAGGTTAAGGGCGTGATCCACTTTTTGTCACGTGCGCACGCGCTGCCTGTGGAGATACGTCTGTATGACCGTTTGTTCACCGTACCCGAACCGGATGGCGACCGCGAGGTGGATTTCTGCATACACCTCAACCCGGCCTCGTTGACTGTGGTGCAAGGCTGGGTCGAGGCTGTGGTGCGCGATGCTGCACCTGAAACGCGCTATCAGTTCGAACGCCTCGGCTATTTCTGCACCGACCGCCGCGAACACCAACCGGGCGGCAAGCTGGTGTTCAATCGCACGGTGACGTTGAAGGATTCCTGGACGAGAGAGCAAAGCTAAGCACGAACATTCCCGCCTCCATGCAGGGGGACGAAGTCGACGGTAATAATTTTTGCAGCAAAGGTTTACATGTTAAAAATCCACAACACCCTCACCCGCGACAAGCAGGACTTCATCCCCATCACGCCGAACACCGTGCGCTTGTATGTGTGCGGCATGACGGTGTACGACTATTGCCACCTCGGTCATGCGCGTGTGATGGTGGTGTTCGACATGGTGTACCGCTGGTTCAAGGCTTCCGGCTACGACATCACCTATGTGCGCAACATCACCGACATCGACGACAAGATCATCAAGCGCGCGGCGGAGAAGGGCGAATCCATCCATGTGCTGACGCAGCGCTTCATCGATTTCATGCACGAAGACGAACGCGCGCTGGGCATCCTGCCGCCCGATCATGAACCGCGCGCCACGCAATATGTGCCGCAGATGCTGGCAATGATCGCGCAACTGGAAAAGAATGGCCTGGCTTATAAGGCGGCGGACGGGGACGTGAATTATGCGGTGCGCAAGTTTGACGGCTACGGCAAATTGTCGGGAAAGTCGCTCGAAGATTTGCGCGCGGGCGAGCGCGTGGATGTGAACAGCGGCAAGAACGACCCGCTCGACTTCGTGCTGTGGAAACATGCGAAAGACGAAGAAGCGGAAGAAGTGAAATGGGATTCGCCCTGGGGCAAGGGGCGTCCCGGCTGGCACATCGAATGCTCGGCGATGGGTTCGGAATTGCTCGGCAAACAGTTCGACATCCACGGCGGCGGCGCGGACTTGCAGTTCCCGCATCACGAAAACGAGATCGCCCAGAGCGAAGGCGCGCATCAGTGCCAGTATGTGAACTACTGGATGCACAACGGCTTCGTGCGCGTGGACGACGAGAAGATGTCCAAATCGCTCGGCAACTTCTTCACCATACGTGAAGTGCTGAAAAAATACGATGCCGAAGTGGTGCGTTTCTTCATTCTGCGCGCGCATTACCGCAGCCCGCTGAATTATTCGGATGCGCATCTGGATGATGCGAAGGGTGCGTTGACGCGGTTGTATACGGCGCTTAAATCCGTTCGCCCCGAGCTTGCCGAAGGGCGTGCTTCGACAAGCTCAGCACGAACGGCGGAGGTTGAATGGAATGAGCCCTACGCCCAACGTTTCCAGGCTGCAATGAACGACGACTTTAATACACCTGAAGCGATGGCGGTGTTATTCGACCTCGCCAACGAAGTGAATCGCAGCAAATCGCCGGGAATGGCTGTGCAACTCAAGATGCTGGCTGGTGTGCTTGGTTTGTTGCAGCGTGACCCGAATGGATTTTTACAAGGGATGCCGGCCATCATTGATGCGAAACTAGGGCAAGTCACTTGGTCGGATACGCAGGCGACTTTGATTATTGGAAAGAGTCCGCAAGAAATTGATGAGATGATCACCGCCCGCATCGCCGCCAAAAAATCCAGAAACTTCGCCGAAGCCGACCGCATCCGCAAGGAGTTGCTCGATGCCGGTATCGTGCTCGAAGACAGCGCCTCCGGCACCACCTGGCGGCGCGCCTGACGCAGGAAGTTCACGGCAGTTTTCCCGCTTCCACCATGCGGTAGTACAAGACGCCCGGCGATAGCCAGATCACAAGATCATCGAATTCGCCGCTGCCTGATGTGGCGGCAGTTTGGATATGGCTGACAAATGTTTTATTGCCATCGAGATTGACCGCTTCGTCTGCGTCTGTTCCACCATACCCCCCATTCTTTCCCGTTGAATAAATCACTACGGGCACGCCGGGGCTGGCCGTGAGTGCAGTATTCGATGCGCAACTCGTCGTGCTGATGCCGGTGGCGGTGGCGCATACGAGCAGGCTGGGCGCGAGCGCGGACATGCCTGTGCTGCTCATGCCGCCAGTCCGGGTGTAGGCATTATTGTTCGAGTTCGTCACGGCATAACGCAGGCGGTTGCCCCAGGGGTCAATGGCGTAGCCGTCTGCCGTAACCAGCTCCAGCGTGGCGGCAGGCACAAATCCATCATATAAGTTGGAGCAATTTCCATCACCGGCGCTACCGCCCGGGTTGAAACTTTCTGCACCATTGCTGACGGGCGAGGCGGGACAGGGTAATCGTCCGTTGGCGATGGCGTAGCCGATCAGTGCTTCGCGGGTTTCGTCCAGTTGTTTGCGCGCTTCGTCCGTGCGTTGCTGTTCGATCTTTCCGGATAGCTTGGGCAACAAACCGCCCAGCAACAGAGCAACTATGAACAGCACGACAGCCAGTTCGATCAGGGTGTAGCCGCGATGTTTCATGGCAGGCATTTCATTAAGTCCTGGCTGGGCGCATAGGCTGGGCGCTATTGTTCAGTATGTGCTGATCCGACGGCGGAATCGCCGGTGTGCCGCAAGCGCCGAGCAGAAAGCATAAGCAGCATGTAAGCCGAATGGTGTAGAACTGCATTTTCATGATCCGTGTTTGCTCTATCGATCGAACAACGGGCGCGCTGGCTGAACGCGTATCTCATATGGATGTCACGCAAGGGTGTGATCCATGCCGGGATTCTTGCAAGTGGAGTTGGATGTGGCTACCTGCCAGTGCAGATAGGAATGAATATGGAAAGGCGGTCAGTTTTTCTGACTGGCCAAGGTTTCGCTCTGGAGATCCATGATATAGCGTTGCAACAGCGAATTTGTCTGGAGGTTCAAGCTGGTGAATTTGCAGCCCAGGCGTTTTTTGACGGTACCGTTCGGCATGTCGATATTGGCGCTGTTCTTGATTTCCAGTGTGGCAGTCAGGACGCCGACCTCTGGCAAAGTGATCCGGCAATCAGGATAAATATTGCCCGGACGCAATTCGGTTTCATGTTCGTCGCACAGCAGCGATATGCCGCCGCCGCTGATGTCCATGATGCATACTTCGCGGCATGCGGCAGGGCGTTCCGGTGCGCTTTCCGGTCGGATGTGGAAAGTGCATTTTACCGGGGGGGCGAATGGGACAGACAGCCTGAAGAAATCACGGCGCTGTATGCGCAGCATATGATCCGGCAGTTCCATGTAGAACGCTTCTCCATTGGCTGGCGGGGCCATCTGGATGTTATCGGTGACGAATTGTACTTTGACCCCACGATGCAGGCTGACGATGGTGAAGCGCACGCTTTGCAGGATGCGCTCGTTCTCGGGTGGATGGGGGCCGATTTCCAGCCATACGCCTTCTGTTGTCGCGCCTATCAGGGTAGTCAGGATGTAGTTGTCAAATTCATCGTAATACAGAACCACGCGCGTTCTCTTTTCTGCGATGTCCAGCAGGATGAGCTGTATCTCCTTCCTTGAAAGGATGCGAAATTCGACATCTCCTCCTTGAGGAAATGACTCTACTTGCAGGGAGACGCTCTTTTTTCTTGCCATGACGAACGACCTGAGTAACGGGTCGCCATTCTACCTAAAGTTTCCTTTTTGCTGCATCCGGTCTGGAAGGGATCTCGCCACCATTTTCCAATTTATATATCCAGGCCAGCAGTTCCGCTACGGCAAGGTACAGTTGCGGCGGGATCTGCTGATCCAGCTCTACCTGCATCAGCAGCCCCACCAGATCTTCCGATTCATGCACGAATATGCCGTGCTCCCTGGCGCGCTCGATGATCGCCTGCGCGATCAGGCCGCGTCCTTGCGCTACCACTTTGGGAGCGGGGTCGTGGCTGCGATAGGCCAGCGCCACCGCCATCTGGCGTTTGTTGGGCGTCGTCATGGCGCCGCCACTTGTGCGCCGAGCACCGGGATACCTGCCTTCTTTAATGCGTCCAGCAGTTGCGTGCTGGCGCTACCCAGCATGGCACGGGTTTCCGGTTTGTCAGCTTTCAGCGTGAGGTTCATGCCAGCACTGTTTAAGCGCAGCATGGCCGTGACTCCGCCCAGATTGGGCAAGTCCAGTTTTAGTTCGGTAGCCCATTGCCGCTGGTCTTCAGCCTGAGAGGTGCGTGGCGCCTGATCGTGGATCTCCCATTGCATGGTCTGCCCCGGCCAGACGTAGCCTTGCCATAGCATTTGGCGGGTTTCCAGTGCATTGAGCTGCTGTTGCACCAGTGGCTGCAAATGCTCCGGAACGTTCGATGCTTTGGCTTCTTGCGGAGTGGGTGCCGCAGTTTGTGTGAAGGCTGTTGGTATATTGTTGGCGTTGGTCGTTACATTCCTGGCGATATCCTCGGCCATGGGCGGGGCCACAATATTATTTGTGGGCGCGGTGATTGATGCGGCATTGTTTGCCACCACGGCTCTGGCCTGGTCTGGGGGGAGGTTCTGCGGCTCCTGCCGCAGTTGTGCGGTACTACGTGAACCTTGCACCCATTGCGCCTGATGCGATTCATAGAATAAGCCGCTGTTGGCCAGTGCTTCGCGCAATAGTCCTGCCAGTGGTTTGCCTTCCGGCGGCTGCGTCTTTTCCCATATAGGTGTATTTTGTGCTGCCCGCACGAAAGCTTTTTCCGGCGCTTGTTGTGACAGGGAAGATAACATCCTGGCAGTAGAGCCAAGTTGTTCCGGGGTGGAGAGCGGGTTGGCCGAGCTGACCATATTGAACGTGAGGCGCGGGCGGATGGATATGACCTGTAATGCTACGGTGTCACCGCTGCGAATCATGGCGGGAAGTTGCATCTGGATGATCTGGTCGGCGACGCGCACCTTAAATGTGCCGGGGGCGATCTGGGCTTGTACTGTGCCCTGGTATTTCTGGTTTAACTCGAACTGCCCGGTTTTGGGTACGGGGTCAGTTGCTGCAGCCTGTGGTAGCGGCTTCTGCGCAAATGCGAGCTTGATCGCGGACAAGAGGCTGGGGGGCAGCATGCATCATTTATGCATGTAGATTGGGCGGGGTTAATGCCCGCCGGAATAAGCCTCTTGCAACCGGCGTTCCTGAACCACGCTTTGCATGAGATGTTGCAACTGCCCCAGCCACGGCTGGGTCTGGTTGCGTATCTCCGCATCATCGGCAAGTATCTTGCGGATTAACTCCACTTTGCGCAAGCGCGTGCTTTCATCTGACGGCGTGGCGTCACCGAGTGTTCTCATGAGATATATGCGTGCGCTACACTGTTTCTCGAGATCAACCAGATGATCCCACTCGCCCTGTATCGCTGCGGTACGCATCTGGGCGGTGAGGGAAGATAGATACTCGTAATTCTCGAGGGCCGCGTCCATGGACTACATCCTTCCATAGGTCAGCGCAGCTTGCTTTGCTGCCTGTGGCTGCGTGGTGTTTGCTGGTTGTTGTGCGGAGGTTGCTATCTGGCGAATCTCTTCCCATGCTGTTTTTAGTTCTATCAGCAAGCGGCTGACCTCGTCCAGTATGGCAGTATCGTTTTTCAGGTTGGCGATTAGCAGGCGCTGGTTCATATAGTCGTACAAGGCAGAGAGATTTTGCGCCAGCTCGCCACCTGCGTTCTTGTCGAGGCTGGCTTTCAGGCCTTCGTCTATGATCATGATGGCTTGGGAGATGGATTTGCCTTTTGCGGCGATATCCTTGCGCTGTATCTGGTTCTTGGCCGAGTTTATCGCCAGTAATGCGCCCTGATATAGCAGCAAAATGAGCTTGTGTGGATCCGCCGCTGCCACGCTGGTTTCCAGTCCGACATTGGCGTATGTCTTGAGTGCGGTGGTTGTGTTCACGGTATTCCCCCGGATTTATGTAACGAACATCACAGTTTTGCCAATTGCGAGGTCAGAAAATTTTGCGTCTGATTCAGGTTGCTCAGCATAACATTCAACGCGGTGAATTGTGCGGTGTAGTTTGCCTGGATACTGGCAAGGCGCTTGTTCAATGCATCGCGCTGCTTGCCGATGTCGGCGATGCTTTTGTTGAGGCCGTTGGTGCGCCCTGTCAGCATGCCATCGTTTGCCAGTACTGCGGTCGCAAAATTATTCAGGGTATAGGCGTAGCCCTGCGAATAGTTCAGCATGCCACGCGCACCCAGGGCGCCGCCGTTGATCTGTATCTTGAGCCCGGTTGCCCCTCCGGAATTGGCGGTAAGATTCTGTCCAGACCCGGTTGCGGGAAATCCGTCTATGGTGCCGGCGACATCGGTGCCAGACGTATAAGATATGGAACCCATGAAATTTGTAACGGGCGTGCCCAGATCATTGGCCAGGCTGACATTGGATGCCGAGCCGTAGCGTTTGGACGTAATGTTAAGGAAGCCGCTACCGTCTATTGTGGCAGCAACGGAGGATCCTGCGGAAGAAAATGCGGCTGTCCCGTTGATCGCTGACTGGATCATTGCCGCCAATTGGGTTGCGGTATAGGTTCCGGCAGTCAGCGCGACCGTAGCATTGACCCCATCTACGGTCGTATTAATCGTAGTACCGGAGGCGATAGTGGTCGAGGCGGAATTCAAATTGACATTCCCTGTGGTGCTGCCCTGTGTAGCCAGGGCGCTTACGTTCACAGCATAGCTGCCGGGCTTGGTGTCGGCAGTGGCGGAGCTGTAGCCGACCAGGCTATCTGATGACTTGCCCACAGTCGCGAATAGCGAGGCGATATCGTTGAAGTTGCTGTTGATGGCCGCAGTCAGTTTGGTCGAGTCCAAGGCCAGGGTGCCATCCTTCTGGAAGGATACGCCTATCTGTGAAAGGGTGGTCAGTGTTCCGCCCGTGCTGCCGATGGGCTTGTTCAGGATGCCACGCAATTGAGTTTGCAGCGAGCGTATCGTCGAATCGCCCAGCAGAACCGCCCCTGTTTTGGTGGCTGCGTTGTAAGACGATACATTTACCAGAGTCGAATTCAAATCGTTGTAGGCTTTTACAAAACTGGATACTGCGGTACTGATAGTCGAAGTGTTGCGCGTTACCGTCACGTTTACCGGCGAGGTGGTCTTGTTCGTCAGGTTCAGCGTGACTCCCTGAATGACATCGGTAACCGTATTGCTGGCCTTGCTGATGGCGATGCCATTCACATTGAATTCTGCATTCTGTGCTGCGGCTGTTTCAGTCAGGTTTTGCGTCCCAGCCGGGTCATGAGCCAGCACGGCGGCCAGGCCAGGCGCGAGGGGGTCTTCGGCGACAAAAATCTTGATGCTGTTGTTTGCGCCTATGTTGTTTGAAGTCAGCGCCAGGCGATAGGGCGAGGCGCCGCCGTCATTGACGATGGTTGCGGTTATGCCAATGCCCGCAGAATTGATTGCGTCGCGGATGCCTTGCAGGGAATTATTCGAAGCGTCAATGGTGACGGTTTTTGCGCCGTTTCCATTGGAAGTAAACGTGGCGCCTGCTGTGTATTTTCCGTTAACCTGCGTACCGGAGATGGTGCCGAAATCGAAAGTCAGCGTGCCGCTACCTATCGCACTTGTGCTGCTGGCCTGCCCATTAGCCACCAACTGCTGGGATTGTGCCAATTTGGTGACGGCGAGCGAGTAGGTTCCTGCAATCGCGGAGGACGAGGCTGTAGCGCTCGCTATGCTGGTATCTGAGACCGTAGCATTAAGGGACTGAAATCTGGACAGGTCGGTCAATCCGGAAACGGCAGTCTGGAAACTGCCTAAGGCACCTTGCACGCTACCGAAGGCAGATAGTTTGGCCTGGTAACTCGTTTCCTTGGTGGCGAGGAGCGTGAGCGGCCTTTGTTCGACCGTCATCAGCTGGCTGACAACGCTGGCGACATCAAGTGTTGAATTGACGGTAGATGTGGCTGATGTGGTTGCCATAATGAACCCCGCTTGGCTTAGGCTTTTTGTTTCAGCAGTAAACCTTGCTGTTGCATATGGTCAATAGCACGCGAGATCGCCAGGACATCTTCCGATGGGTATTGCCGGATCACATCACCGGTCTTGGATTCCACCACGCGGATCACTGTCTGTTTGGTGTCTTTGTCTATGCTGAATTCCACGTTAGCGTTGTTTTGTTTCATCGCCTGATTGAGGCTGTCCACTGCGCTTTGTAGTTGCGCGGATGTGGGTTGCTCCTTGGTGGCTTTATCTGCATTTTGGACAGGAGGTATCTGGGTTTTTGGCGCACCAACAGCAACAGGCACACTATCGCTAGTGGGCCAAGCCGCCTGTGCGGCGCTACTTGTACTTTGGATAAGCATGATGCCTCTCCTTGCTTAAAACCCCGGTCGGAACTTGATTCCGACCGGGGTTATTTTACAACACTATCGTGAATTACCTCAACAGAGCCAACACGCCGTTCGGAGTCGAGTTCGCTTGTGCCAGCATTGCGGTGCCAGCTTGTTGCAGGATCTGGGCGCGGGTCAGCGAACCAGTTTCTGCGGCGAAGTCGGTATCCTGAATGCGGCTGCGGGATGCAGGTGGTCGTGAAAGACGCGGTGATGCCTGTGGTGCCCTGTATGCCGTTGATCGACGAGACCAGGTTGCTGAGGTCGTTCTGATCCGTAATGACGGCTGAAACTGCCACTCCCGGATTGGTGCCGCCACTCAGATTGAAGGTGACCGTTCCGGGGGCGCTCAGGCCTGACAATGTCGTGCTGTTGGTGGCAGTAGCGCTCACTCCGAGGCTAGATGTAGCGCCGTTCAGTGCGGCGGCAACTGCATCGGCGCCAGCGCCGGCAGCATAAGAGATCGCGGCGCTCGTGCCGGCGTTGGTGGTGACGGTGAGGTTGGTTTCTGCTGTAACGCCATTAACTGCCGCAGCCAAATTGGTGCCTGCAACGATATGACCGGCAGCAGGCGACATGGCGGTACCGTTGGTGGTGAGGCTATGGCCACCCAGGTTGGAAGAGCGCGAGTCGGCGATAGAGGAAATCGAGATCGACTGACCGGCATTGGCACCCACCTGGAACACTTGGGCAGTGAAAGAACCATCCAGCAGGTTCAGGCCGTTGAACTGGGTCTGGCTGGCAACGACGGTTGGTAGTTGCAACAGCACAATCAACCTCCGTTGGTTAGGTTATCGGGCTCAATTCGGAAAACTTTAGTGGCCAACTGAATTTTTTATGTGAACCCTTCAAGGCCTTGGTGCAAACAATGCTGTTTGCCGCGTAATAATGAGCTTGCAGCAAGCAGGCATTCCGGGGCGACGCTGGCTTCCACTGCTATTCAATCTGTGCTGGAACACCATCAAGCAGGGCGGTTGTCTCGGGCGGCAGCGCTCTATCAGCGAATACTTCAGGCCGAGCCGAATCCCCCGGATGCGTTGCATTTCTCGGGCGTGATCGCTCATCAAACTGGAAAGAACGAATCTGCCGTTGAGCTGATAGCCACCGATGCGCGCGGCCGCAGCTACGCACCGGCCGGCAAAACACTGGTGACCTTTGCGGTGGGCGGCACGCGCCAGAAACTATCAATGATCGCCACGGTCACCAATCAGGGCAAGACACGCTGGATGATTGTTGATGAGGCGTTCAACTCGAACAAGCTGATCGACGTGACCTATCTCAACAGAGCCAACACGCCGTTCGGAGTCGAGTTCGCTTGTGCCAGCATTGCGGTGCCAGCTTGTTGCAGGATCTGGGCGCGGGTCAGCGAACCAGTTTCTGCGGCGAAGTCGGTATCCTGAATGCGGCTGCGGGATGCA
>JACQFX010000004.1 GCA_016199835.1 Nitrosomonadales bacterium
AACGCGCGCAGCGCCACGTGCCGGACTCGATCACCTCGTTGCGCCTGCACTTGAGCACGGCGCTCGTCGGCGAACTGGGCTTCTGCCCGCATTGCAATTGGGTCAGCGCAAGACTACGTTTGTGACACAGTAAGACTAAGGCAGAATGCATCGCTTGGAATAGTGGGATTTCGTTATGAGCAAACCCGTTCGTCAGTGATCGGAAACTGGCGTCGAAGTTACTGGCAAAGACAATCGCAGGATCAGCCATCACATCTCCATATTGCGGAAGGCCCAACGTAATGTATACCCCAATAAAAAACTTAATTTTTTATCAGGACAGGTGGATAAAAATATTTCCGTGTGCAGAGCCATTTTCATTTCAATCGCTTAAGTTTTTTTAGCGCACCACTTTTCGGAATATTGAAAACGCCAAACACCCCTTGCACGATTTCCCCGGCACAGGCCGCATTCTTTTCGGCCATCGCTGCACGGCAGGCAATCTATCAGCAAGAAACCTCACCGCACAAGCAGAAAAAAGGTCTATGCATTTTTTCAGCGCAGGCTAGCTCACAGCATGCCAGCTTTAATTCTGTAGTCCGTTCTCCCCGCTTTTGATATATTCGGCGCACATTTTATGCGGAGCGGGTCATGGAGCTGAAAGAATTCATCGCGTCGTTCAAGCCGGGCTTCGATGCCATTCCACTTGCCGAGAAGATACGCAGTTCGTTCGCAGTGGCGGTGGGCATTTTGTTGATGGGGTGGGTTTTGCGCTTCCTGCCGGGTGCCGGCTATCCGCTGCTGCTGCTGGCTTCGATGGCGGCTTCTGCCGCCTTGTTGTTCGTGGCTCCGCACAGCCCCATGACGCAACCCTGGCCGCTGGTCGGCGGGCATCTGTTTTCGGCGCTGGCGGGCTGGGGGGGCAGCTTGCTCATCCCCGATCCGGTCATTGCGGGAGCCGTCGCGGTCGGTCTGTCGGTGCTCATCATGTATCTGTTGCATTGCCTGCATCCGTCGGGCGCAGCGACCGCGCTGATCATCGTGCTGAATGCGGAGCAGTTCCACCAGCACGGCTGGCAATGGGTGGCCGTCACGGTGACTGCCAATGCGCTGCTGTCCTTGCTGTTGGCGCTGCTCATCAACAGTCTGATTCCGGGCAGGCATTATCCTGCGCGCCATACCGTGCGGGCACCGATACAGCGCAATGGCGAGATAGGCGCGGCCGATATCGAGTGGGCTCTGAAGCAGATGGACAGCGTGATAGACGTGAGCGAAGCAGACTTGCTGGAGATCTATCAGCTGGCTGACGAACACGCAAAAGCGCGCCACGCCTGACAGCTGGGCCACAGGTCTTTTGCTTATTTCCTTCGCGCGAAAATGAGGAGTAGTATTTTCCTGTCCCACAATCGATAGGAGGCTGCCATGACCAACATCGCACAACTGCTGGCGGATGAAGCGGAATATTTGCTGGCGCACCGCTGTAGCGGAATTCCCAGAGAAACATTGCATCTGCCCGGCCCGGATTACGTGGATCGCGTGGTGGCGATGAAGGATCGCAAGCCCGGCGTGTTGCGCAGCCTGCAAGCATTCTATGATCACGGCAGGTTGGGCGGCACCGGCTATCTCTCCATCCTGCCGGTGGATCAGGGCGTGGAACATTCCGCCGGTTATTCGTTCGCCCCCAACCCGATGTATTTCGATCCCGAGAATATCGTCAAACTCGCCATCGAAGGCGGCTGCAACGGCGTGGCTTCCACGCTCGGCGTGCTGAGTTCGGTGTCGCGCCGCTACGCGCACAAGATTCCGTTCATCGTGAAGATCAACCACAACGAATTGCTCACCTATCCCAATATGTTCGACCAGACGCTGTTCGCCAGCGTGGATCAGGCCTTCGACATGGGCGCGGTGGCGGTGGGCGCGACGGTATTCTTCGGCTCCGAGCATTCGCGCCGCCAGATACTGGAAGTCTCGGAAGCTTTCGCGCATGCGCATGAACTTGGCATGGCCACTTTCCTGTGGGCTTATCTGCGCAACGCCGCGTTCAAGACTGCCGATAAGGATTATCACGTCGCCGCCGATCTGACCGGGCAGGCCAACCATCTTGCGGCGACCATCAACGCCGATATCGTCAAACAGAAAATGGCCGAGAACAACGGCGGTTACAACGCGCTCAAGTTCGGCAAGACCAGCCCCAAGGTGTACAGCGAGCTCGGCAGCGATCACCCAATAGACCTGGTGCGCTATCAGGTGGCGAACTGCTATATGGGACGCTGCGGCATGATCAACTCTGGCGGCGAATCGGGCAAGGACGATTTGCATCAAGCCGTGCGCACGGCTGTCATCAATAAACGCGCGGGCGGCATGGGCCTGATCTCCGGACGCAAGGCGTTCCAGAAGCCGATGCAGGATGGCGTGGCGTTACTGAACGCGATCCAGGATGTGTATGCGGCGAAGGAAGTGACGGTGGCGTGAGCGCATGTTAGTAATTTAGTAATCTACCAGCCTGCCCGTGTTGGCTCTGCATACGCTGGATACCACCAGATTGGTGTGCTGCCTCAGCACTTTCTCCGTGGCATCCAGCGGAGAGTCGGCGAAGATGTCCAGGTCGAAATCACAATACTTCCCATCCCTGGATATGAATCCCCGCACAGTAAAAATAATCATGGTTCACCTCGCTTCGCCACGTCCGGCGTGAAATCAGCGCTGGCAGGCATACATTCTTTGCAGGAAGAGTTCCACATTTTCCGGTGCAAGAGCAGCGGAGATGTCCGCGCCGGGCGGCGTAAGCGGCTGTTGCTGGCTCAGGACAACAGCCGGATTCCACCCGGCGTACAAGACATCATCGCCGTACTCGATCTGCTCCGGATCAAGTTCCGTTTCGTAATTGCTCATGTCCATCACGATGCGCATGGCATACCTCCATCTGTTGTGTTGGCGCTACAGGCTATGTTCGTAGCCCTTGTCCGATAGATATGCATATTGCATACCAGCCCGGGCAGGGATGGTGCTGGTGCCGTTGTATACGAGTATTGGCGCGGGTTTTTTTAAAAGCGGGCGGATATTTTTGCGGAGGTTGTGATTCGTTTTCAGTCCCGCGAATGGGAATCGAGAATCGCAAATCTGGAAAAGCAGATTCGAGGGGGGCAGCTTTATCGTTCCTTGCGCAGCTTTTCCAGCCTGGCTTTGAGTTCGGGCAGGATGGCGGCGACGGCTTTTTCGCCTTCGAGGATGGCCTGCTCCCGATCCTTGAAATCGGTCGAACTGATCGTGGGCGTGCTGGGGCTGATCACCACGTCGGCCTTGGGCAACTCATCGCGGTTGATGCGCTGCTCCATGATGGTGAAGGTTTGCAGCAGCACGTCGAAGGTGCTTGTGGTTTCGCCATCCTGTGGCCGTTTTGTGATGTCCACCGCGATGACGAAATCGGCGCCGAGCGAACGCGCCACACTGACCGGAACCGGGCTGACTGCACCGCCGTCGATGTAATCGTGGCCGTTGATGGAGACCGGCTGGAACACGCCGGGCACGGCGCTGGAAGCGCGCACCGCCATGCCGGTGTTGCCGGTGCGGAACACGATCATCGCGCCGCTGCGCAGATCGGTTGCGACCACCGCGAACAGCTTGGGAAAGCTTTCCAGCGTGTGCTGCTTGACGGTCTCGTTGACGAAATCCTGCAACGCTTCGCCCCTGATGAAGCCACGGTTGGGCAAGGACCAGTCGCTGATCTTGCCTTTGTCCATCTGCATGGCGATCTGCTGCAATTCGATGCCGCTGTAACCGGCCGCATAGAACGCACCGACCACCGAGCCCGCGCTGGTGCCGACGACGATGTCCGGTACTATACCTTGCGCTTCCAGCGCCTTGATCACGCCGATGTGGGCGAAGCCGCGTGCCGCGCCGCCGCCCAGGGCCAGCGCGATCTTCGGCGGCGGACGCACTACGGGCGACGCGACGGGCGGGGCCGGTATCTCCACGCTGGGCGGAGGAGTCTCGGGCGGTTTGACGGGGGTGGCGCAAGCGCTGAGCAGTAGCGCGGCCAGCACGAACAGCCAGCGGCGTGTCTGTGATGGAATGGAGGCGCGCATCGCTCTCATGTTCATGCGAACAGATGTACCAGCCCGTCCAGCCCGACGAAGTTGAACGCATAACCGGCCTGCGAACGTACTACTGCTTTGGCGTGGTAGGCGATGCTGGTTCCGGCCTGCGCCATCATCTTGAGATCGTTCGCACCGTCGCCCATGGCGATGACCTGCTCGGCCTGCAGTTCCAGTTCGTCGCGCATCTTCACCAGCCAGTCGGCCTTGGCTTGCGCATCGAGGATGTCACCCAGCACCTTGCCGGTAAGTTTGCCGTTGACGATCTCCAGCGTGTTGGCGTGAGCGCAATCGAGGCAGAGGCGCTGCTTCAGGCGCTCGGTGAAAAACGCGAAGCCACCGGACACCAGCAGCGTCCTGATGCCGTGCTGCTTTAATGCGGCGAGCATGATCTCGGCTCCCGGATTGAGTTGCAAACGTTCGTCATACACGCGTTGCAGCGCGCCTTCGTCCAGCCCTTCAAGCAAAGCTACGCGGCGGCGCAGGCTCTCGGCGAAATCCATCTCGCCGCGCATTGCGGATTCGGTGATCGCCGCGACCTGCGGTTTGAGTCCCTGCATGTCCGCGATCTCGTCTATGCACTCGATGGTGATCAGCGTGGAATCCATGTCCATCACTACCAATCCGAAATCAGAAAGCTGCTGGCCGGGGCGGACATAGCCGTAATCGAGCTGGTGATCGTGGCAAATGGTGGCGACGGCATCGTGCTGCCTGGCTTCGCGCAGGCGGTAGGCGTGCGCGGAAATCTGTTCGATGCGAGTGGCGGTGGTCAGGCCGGTGAGGCGATCGAGTTGGGCCGAGGGGATGGCGCGGGTGGATTGGATGATGAGGTTCATACTATTCGAATGATTGGCGCTTTTGTTATGGGATAGAGCAGATCAAGATTTTTCGATACGATTCTGCCAATAGTTCGGGCTGCGCAAATGGTTAGCAACAGCGAAGATCAGGATGCCGTTTTGTTCGGGGCGATAATGCAGTGCGAACGGAAAGTCCTTGAGCATTACGCGACGAGTATTCGTTTCTTCTGCAAGCGATCCCGCCAAAGGATAAATCAGCGCGCGGGCGGCTGCTTCCTCAACTGCAGCAGTGAAACGTGCCCCCAACCCTTCTTGTGCCTTATTGTAATAGCTGACTTCGGCCAGAAACTCGCGGCGTGCTTCGGCGATAAAGCGGGCGCGTTTCACTTGGTGATGCGTCTGGCTTCGGCAAACACCTGCTCGGCGGGGAAGCACTCTGCCTCGCCACGCTCATAGACGGCAACACGCTGCGCGATTTCATTTTGCCATGCTGTTTCAATCTCGACCACGGATTCGCTATGCAGAGATTCAAGCAATATCTCGGCAAGCCGCGCGCGCTCATCGGGGAGCAATGAAGAAGCTTGCTGTTCAACTTCGGCGAAAGAAATGGACATGATGGTGGTTCCTTGAATCAGATGGTGCGGGTATTTTAGCGGATATTCCTGTTGATATTTATATTCAACTCGCTTAGGGCGCAATAACCAACGGATATTGCGCCGTATGTTTCACGAGACATCCGGTGCAATGCGCTACGTTTATTGCACCCCGCGTGGAATCACTTCAACTCACCAAAGAAGTTCCTTATCGCCAGCACCCGCTGGCTCAAGTCGCCATATTTTAACTCGATCCGCAGCCTGTCCTGCCCCGCCATCTTGATATGCCGTTTGCTCTGGATCATGGTGATGATCTTCATCGGGTCTATCGGCGGGTTAGGCGCGAACTGGATCACGATGGCCTCGCTTGATGCATCCACCTTGACGATGCCGAGCGGCTTGGCCGCAATGCGCAAGCGGTGACAATCGAGCAGTGCTTTTGCTGGTTCAGGCAGCAGGCCGAAGCGGTCTATGAGTTCCTGATGCATCTCATCCAAATCTTCAGTCGTGTTGCAGTTGGCCAGCCGCTTGTAAATCACCAGTCTTTGATGGATGTCGCCGCAGTAGTCGTCCGGCAACAGCGCGGGCGTGTGCAGGTTGATCTCGGTAGTCACGCCGAGCGGATGCGCCATGTCCGGTTCCTTGCCCATGCGCAACGAGGTGATCGCGGCGTTGAGCATGTCAGTGTAGAGCGAGAAACCTATCTCCTGCATCTCGCCGCTCTGCGATTCGCCCAGCACTTCGCCAGCACCGCGTATCTCCAGATCGTGCATGGCGAGATAAAAACCTGATCCCAATTGCTCCATGGCCTGTATCGCTTCGAGGCGTTTCTTGGCCTGCGCGGTGAGGCCTTCCTTGCTGTCCACCAATAGGTAAGCGTAAGCCTGATGGTGCGAGCGTCCGACGCGGCCGCGCAACTGATGCAACTGCGCGAGGCCGAATCTATCCGCACGGTTCATGATGATGGTGTTGGCCGATGGAACGTCAATTCCGGTCTCGATGATCGTGGTGCACAGCAACACGTTAAAACGCTGGTGGTAGAAATCGCGCATCACGGCTTCGAGGTCGCGTTCGCCCATCTGTCCGTGCGCGGTGCGGATGCGCGCTTCGGGCAGTAGCGTCTCCAGTTTCTCCGCCATGTTGGCGATGGTGTCCACCTCGTTGTGCAGGAAGTACACCTGCCCGCCGCGTTTGAGTTCGCGCAGCACGGCTTCGCGGATCACGCCCTGGCTGTATTGGCTGACGAAGGTCTTGATCGAGAGGCGGCGCTGCGGCGCGGTGGCGATCACCGAGAAATCGCGCAGGCCTTCGAGCGACATCGCCAGCGTGCGCGGGATCGGTGTGGCGGTCAGCGTGAGTACGTCCACTTCGGCGCGCAAGGCTTTCAATCTTTCTTTTTGCTGCACGCCGAAACGATGTTCTTCGTCGATGATCACCAGTCCGAGGTTGTTGAACTTCACGCCCTTCTGGATCAGCTTGTGCGTGCCGATGATGATGTCGAGCTTGCCGTCTTCCATGTCCTTCAGCGCCTGCGTCTGTTCCTTGGCGGAGCGGAAGCGCGACAGCTCGGCGATGCGCACCGGCCAGTCGGCGAAGCGCGTGGAGAAGTTCTGGAAGTGTTGTTCTGCGAGCAGTGTGGTTGGCACCAGCACCGCGACTTGTTTGCCGTCCATCACCGCGACGAAGGCGGCACGCAATGCAACCTCGGTCTTGCCGAAGCCGACGTCGCCGCAGATCAGCCGATCCATAGGCTTGCCGGATTGCAGGTCGAGGATCACGGCTTCAATGGCGGCAGCCTGATCGGGTGTCTCTTCAAAACCGAAGCCGGTACTAAACGCTTCGTAATCATGGTAAGTGAATTTGAATGCATGCCCCTTGCGCAACGCGCGCTGCGCATAAAGATTCAGCAATTCGGCGGCGGTGTCGCGCACCTGCTGCATGGCGCGGCGCTTGGCCTTGTCCCATGCGCCGCTGCCGAGCTTGTGCAACGGTGCGGCATCCGGTGCGCCGCCGCTGTAGCGGCTGATGACGTGCAGTTGCGCCACCGGCACATACAGCTTGGCTTCGTCGGCGTATTCGAGCAGCAGGAATTCGTTCTCGCCTTCACCCATGTCGAGATTGACCAGACCGTGATAGCGCGCGATGCCGTGCTGCTCATGCACCACCGGGTCGCCCGGCTTGAGTTCGGACAGGTCGCGCAACATGCCTTCGACGTTGCTCTTCTTTGCGATGCGCGCGGCACGGCTGCGGGCCTGTTCGGCGTAGAGTTCGCTCTCGGTTACCAGGGCGAGGTTTTCATCGGAGAGGATGAAACCGTTTTGCAGCGTGGCGACGCCGAGCAGGAATTTATCGCGGCTGGCGAGGAAGCTGGCATAGTTCTCGCACAGCGCAGGCGTCAGGCCATATTCGTTCAGGTAGCCGGAAATGATCTCGCGCCGACCCAGGCTGTCGGCGAGCAGCAGCACGCGGCCGGCGTAGCCTTGCAGGAACAACTGGAAGGCCTGCGTGGGGACTTCAGCGCGGCGGTTTACGGCGATGTCGGGGAGCGGAGCGGTGGGGCAAGGGGTGAGGTTTTTTGGCGTGCCTCCCGCCGCCGCATCATTGAGTTTTTCATAATTGAAGACAGGGGTCGTAGGTCGGGCTACGCCCGACGCGGCGGGCAGAGCCCGCCCTACAGTGAATCGTGCGTCGTCATGAATTATAGAGGGGTCAACAATCCGTTCGTCCTGAGCAGAGTCGAAGGAATCAGGGCGAACGGGTTGTTGATTTGCCACGATATCCACCCGTGCAAATTCCTTCGTGCGTATGAAGAACTGCTCCGCATCCAGAAACAGCTCATGCGTTTCCAGCAAAGGCCGCTGCGGGTCGCCGCGCAACAGGTTGTAGCGCGAGGCCGAGTCCTTGGCAAAAGTCGCGATGGCCTCATCCACCTCATGATGCAGGCACAGCGTGGCATTCTTCGGCAGGTAATCGAACAGCGTCGCAGTCTGGTCGAAGAACAACGGCAGGTAATACTCGATCCCCGCTGACGCGATGCCCTTGCTCACATCCTTGTAGATGCCGGACTTGGACGGGTCGCCCTCGAAACGGTCGCGGAAGCTCTGGCGGAAATGCGCCTGCCCTTTTTCATCCAGCGGAAACTCGCGCGCAGGCAGCAAACGTATCTCCGGCACCGGATACAGCGTGCGCTGCGTGTCCACGTCGAACGTGGCGATGGTCTCGATCTCGTTGCCGAACAGGTCGATGCGGAACGGCACGACGCTGCCCATGGGGAACAGGTCGATCAGCCCGCCGCGCACGCAGTATTCACCCGGCGTCAGAACCTGCTGCACATGGGCGTATCCGGCGAAGGTCATCTGTTCGCGCAGCTTGTTGAGGTCCAGCTTCTCGCCGCGCTTGAGGAAGAAGGTGAAGGCCGCGAGATATTCCACCGGCGGCAGCGGATACAGCGCGGTGGTGATCGGCACCACCACCACGTCGAAAGAGTTGCTGCGGATATGGTGCAGCGTGGCGAGCCGTTCGGAGATCAGATCCTGATGCGGCGAAAAATGGTCGTAAGGCAACGTTTCCCAGTCTGGCAGCAGGTACACGCGCAGCTCTGGCGCGAAGAACGGGATTTCCTCCACCAGTCGCTGCGCCTCCAGAGCATTGGCGGCGATCACTGCCAGGGGAGCTTGTTTTGCGGCGAGTTGCGCCAGCGCCAGTGCATCGGACGAGCCGTGCAGCCGGGTGTAACGCGGGCGGGAATGGGAAGACTGGAAAAGCATGCGGAACTGTCGGTGCAAAGGCATGCATTATAAGGCAAGCAGGCCGTTTTCCTTTACAATTCGCCCATGCCCGAATTCCACGCCATCGTCCCCGCCGCCGGTTCCGGTTCCCGCATGGGCGGCGAACTGCCCAAGCAATACCTGCCGCTGGCCGGACAGCCGATGATCTACCACGCACTGGCGACCTTGTGCGCCTGCGCCGACCTCGCCACCGTGTTCGTGGTGCTGGCCCCGGACGACAAGCAGTTCCAGCAGTACGACTGGTCAGCCCTGGGCGACAAGTTGCAACCGCTGTATTGCGGCGGCACGACGCGCGCCGAGAGCGTGACCAACGGGCTGCTGGCCTCCGAGCTGGAGCCGGACGACTGGGTGCTGGTGCATGATGCGGCGCGGCCATGTTTGGCGCAAGCGCAACTGAATAAACTGATCGCCGAGCTGCGCGACGACGAAGTGGGCGGCATCCTTGCCGTGCCGGTAGCGGATACGCTGAAGCGCGAAGGCGCAGCGCATCGCATCGCGCACACCGAGAATCGTACTGGCCTGTGGCAGGCGCAGACGCCGCAGATGTTCCGCGCCGGGTTGCTGTTGCAGGCCTTGCGCACCGCGCCGCAGGTGACGGACGAGGCGTCGGCGGTCGAAGCGCTGGGTCTGCATCCGAAGCTGGTAGAGAGCGAGACGACGAATTTCAAGGTGACGTATCCGCAGGACATCCGGCTGGCGGAGTTGTTGTTGAAAAGGATGTAGGTCGGGCTCCGCCCGACATGGTGGGCAAAGCCCACCCTACGAATGTGCAGGAGGTGTGCAATGAGAATCGGTCAAGGCTTCGACGTCCATCAACTGGTGGACAACCGCAAGCTGATTATTGGAGGAGTGGAGATTCCCTATGAGAAAGGCCTGCTCGGCCATTCCGATGCGGATGTGCTGCTGCACGCGATCTGCGATGCGCTGTTGGGCGCTGCGGCGCTGGGCGATATCGGGCGCCACTTCGCCGATACCGATACGCAGTACAAGAACATAGACAGCCGCGTGCTGCTGCGCGAAGTTGTGCGCATGGTGGCGAACGAGGGTTTTCGTATTGGCAACGTGGACGCCACCATTATCGCGCAGGCGCCGAAAATGGCGCCACATATTCCGGCGATGGTGGAGAATATCGCTTCCGATCTGGACATAGCGATGAATGCCGTCAATGTGAAAGCCACTACTACTGAGAAGCTGGGCTACACCGGGCGCGGCGAGGGGATAGGCGCGCAAGCCGTGGCGTTGCTGTTGGTGGGATGAGAATCCTGTAGGGCGGGCTTTGCCCGCCGAATTATTCTGGCGGGCAAAGCCCGCCCTACGTTTTGATGCGCATACTTGCACTGGAAACTTCCACCGAATATTGTTCTGCCGCGTTGTGGCAGGATGGTGCTATCGTCGAACGTTGCAAGCTGGTCGGACAGAAGCATTCGGAAGTGCTGATGGGAATGCTGGACGAAGTGTTGCGCGAAGCGGGAGTGAAACTCGCACAGCTTGATGGCATCGCTTTCGGTTCCGGGCCGGGATCGTTCACCGGCGTGCGCATCGCCTGTGGCGTGGCGCAGGGGTTGGCGCTGGGCGCGGACTTGCCGGTGGCCGGAGTCTGTACGCTGCAAGCGTTGGCGCAGGCATCCGGCTATGACAGGGTGATCGCCGCGCTGGATGCGCGCATGGCCGAGGTGTATCACGCGGCTTATGAAAAGCGCGAGGGCGAATGGATAGCGGCGAGTGCGCCCAGCCTGTGCCTGCCGCAGGATGCTCCCGGGGTCGAAGGGGAGGGCTGGTCCGGTGCGGGCAGCGGTTTTCTTGCACATGGCGATGCGTTGCGCGCGCGTTATGCGGCGAATCTCGCCGGAGTGGATGCGCAGGCCGTGCCGCAGGCTGCGGCCATTGCGCAACTGGCCGCGCCGTTGTTCGCCGCCGGACGCGGGATGGATGCGGCGGAAGCGCTGCCGCTGTACCTGCGCGACAAGGTGGCACTGAAGACCTGCGAACGATGAGTCCGCTTCTGCGCGACATGACGCTGGCCGATGTGGACTCGGTGTTGCGCATCGAGCAAGACGTGCATGCGCATCCGTGGACGCGCGGCAATTTCAGCGATGCGCTGGCCAGCGGTTATGTGTGCAAGGTGTATGAGAACGACGGCGCGATGCTGGGCTACGCGGTGCTGATGCCGGGAGTGGGCGAGGTGGAGTTGCTCGACATCAGCATCGCCGCAGCACATCAGCGCAAAGGCCTGGGGCGCAGCTTGCTGGATGCGACGATGCGGATCGCACGCGACCTGAAGGCGCGGCGCATGCTGCTGGAAGTGCGCGCCTCGAATGCGGCGGCGCTGGGGCTGTATAGTGAGGCGGGATTCAGCCGGATCAATTTGCGGCGCGGCTATTACCAGTCGGCCTATGGGCGGGAAGATGCGATCGTAATGGAACGGATATTGTGAACAGGGAAGAAGCAGTGCTGCGCGAGCTCAATCTGTATCCGCTGTGGAAACGGCGGGGAGAGGCTGCGCCTGAGGCAGTGCAACCCCTTCCCCCTCTGAGGGGGAAGGATGGGATGGGGGTGGAAGCGGGGCGGCAGGAACTCCAGGTTTCTACCTCCACCCCAACCCTCCCTGATGGAACTACTAGCCATTCTACTAAGCCCGCAAGCGGGCAAGTCGCTGGTTACCTGCAAGGGGGAGGGGGGCTGGGCGAGCTCGATTGGCCGCAATTGAAAACCCTGGTGCGCGATTGCACCGCGTGCAAGCTGCGCGCGGGCTGCACGCAGACCGTGTTTGGTGTGGGCGACGAGACAGCGGACTGGCTGTTCGTGGGCGAAGGGCCGGGCGCGGATGAGGATGCGCAGGGCGAGCCGTTCGTGGGACAGGCGGGCAAGCTGCTCGACAATATGCTGATGGCGATCAAGCTCAAGCGCGGTAAAAATGTTTACATAGCGAATATCGTGAAATGCCGCCCGCCCGGCAACCGCACGCCGGAGACGGACGAGATCGCGACCTGTTTGCCGTATTTGCAACGCCAGATCGCGCTGATCCAGCCCAAACTTATCGTGGCATTGGGCAAAACTGCCGCCACGTCGCTATTGGGGCGAGAGGCCACGCTGGGCAGTTTGCGCGGCAGGCTGCATGATTACTGGGCGCCTGCGGTGGGAATGGAGATGGAGCAAGGGGATGTAAGCAGTCGCCGGCAGCCCCTCCCGCACCAGACGACTTCGTCGCACCGTGTCGGGGCTGCTACCCCGCTTATCGTCACGTATCATCCAGCCTATCTGTTGCGCACTCCGGCGGATAAGGCCAAGGCATGGCAGGATTTGTGCCTGGCAGTAAAAACTATGGAAGACTGAAGCATGGCGAAAAAAGAAAACGAACTGAAAGTGCTGGTAGTGGAAGACAGCAAGGTGACCATGAAGGCGCTGTGCAACTATCTCGAGCGCATGGGCATCCATAATCCACTGACAGCAGCGACCGGGCAGGAAGCGATAGACATATTCCGCAGGAAGCGCCCCGATATTATTTTGCTTGACGCCATCCTGCCGGATATAGACGGCTTCGATATTGCCCGGCATTTTCGCGCGACGGAAAAAGGCGATGAATGGTCCGCGATCATATTCCTGACCAGCATGGACAAGGACAGGGATATGGCGCGCGGCATCGAGGCGGGCGGCGACGACTACCTGATGAAGCCGGTCAGCGAAGTGGTGCTGAAAGCCAAGGTGAATGCCATGCGCAGGCTGGTCGAGATGCAGCGCGCGCTGGTGGATGTCACGCAGCAATTGAACGTGGCGAACAAGGAGCTGCAACGTCTTTCGACCACTGACGGCCTGACCGGCATTGCCAACCGGCGCATGTTCGACGAATTGGTGAAGCGCGAATGGCGGCGCTGCGTGCGCCTGAAGAAACCGATGGCGCTGGTCATGGTGGATGTGGATCACTTCAAACAGTACAACGACACTTACGGCCATCAGGGCGGCGACGAATGCCTCAAGGCCGTGGCCGCGCAAGTGGCGCGCGCCGCACCGCGCGCCAGCGATCTGGCGGCGCGCTACGGCGGCGAGGAATTTGTGTTGGTGCTCGGTGAAACCACGGTGGATGGCGCGAAGTGGGTGGCAAATAATATTCGCCAGCACGTGGCAGATATCAACATGCCGCACAGCGGCTCCAGGCTCGGCCATGTCAGCGTCAGTTGCGGCGTCGCTTCGGTGTTGCCTACGGATGATTTTGCGCTGGAAGATCTGCTGGCCGCCGCCGACGAGGCGCTGTACAAGGCCAAGGAGCAGGGTCGCAATACGGTGGTGTGCGCGGAGTAGCTCGCAGACCTGCGGGAGCGATCTCCCGCTCGCGACAGCTTGGGAGGCTTTCATCGAATCGCGGTCGGCAGACTGCTCCCACGGGCGATGCGAGGGCAGCGCACATGAAAGGAACATCATGAACTTGATGGGCACGCTGAAAAACCTGGCCCTCCAGATTGCCGCCCGGTTTCCCTTGCGCGCCCCGAAACGGTGCGGCAGCGTGCAGCACTATGCTCTGACGGCTGTGCTGATGCTGCTGGCGCTGTGGCTGCGCCTGGAGATCGCGCCCGTCAGCGCGGGATTGCAGTATGTGACCTTTTTCCCCGCCGTCACGCTGGCGGCTGTCGCAGGTGGATTCCTGCCGGGCTTGTTCGCCACGATGATAGGGCTGGTTTTCGCCACCTTCATTTTTACCCCGCCGTATTACTCGATCTCATTCGAGGTTCTGCAAACCAGTTTCTGGTCCAATCTGGTGTTTCTCATGGACGGCATCATCGTGTCTTTCTCGATAGGCACCATGCACCGCTATCGCCGCAAATATGCGCTGGAATTGCAGCAGGCCACCGATGCGCAAGCCGCATTGCAGAAGAGTTATGCCGAAGCGCAAGCGCTGCTGCTGCGCAACCAGACCCTGATGCGCAACTCGATGGAAGGCATCCGCATCATGGATGCCGCAGGCAATGTCATCGAAGTGAACGACGCCTTCTGCACCATGCTGGGTTATACGCGCGAGGAGGCGTTGCGGCTGAACGTGGCGGACTGGGATGCGCAGTGGTCGCGCGAGGAATTGCACGAACGCTTCAAGTCGCTGGTCGGGCGCAGCACCCGGTTCGAAACCGCACACCGGCGCAAGGATGGTTTGCTGGTGCAGGTCGAAGTCACCGCCAGCGGCATCGAGCTCGACGGCCAGATTTTCATGTATGCGGCCAGCCGCGACATCACCGAGCGCAAGCGGGCCGAGGCGGTGTTGCAACGCTACAAGCTGGTGATAGACAGCGCGAACGACGGCTTCTGGATGAACGACATGACGGGTGTTTTGCTGGATGTAAACGAAGCTTACGCCCGCATGTCGGGTTATACGAAAGCCGAGCTGACGGGGATGCACATCAGCCAGTTGGATGCGATAGATCGCCCCGAAGATGTGGCGGCCCGCATCCCAAAAATTATCGCGCAGGGCCACGACCGCTTCGAGACGCGCCACCGCCACAAGGACGGGCATCTGGTCGATATCGAGGTGTCCGCCACGTTCATGCCGGAAGCGCGGCAGTTTTTCGTGTTCAGCCGCGACATCACCGAACGCAAGCAGGCGGAGGATGCCCTGCGTGTGGCCGCTGCTACTTTTGAGACGCATGAAGCCATCCTGATCACCGATGCCAAGTCCAATATCCTGCGTGTGAACCAGGCATTCTGCGACATCACGGGCTACAGCACCGAGGAAGTGGTGGGCAGGAATCCGAGCATCATGAGTTCCGGGTATCACGATAAGGCGTTTTATATCGAGATGTGGCAGCAGTTGCTGCATACCGGATCGTGGGCAGGCGAGATATGGGACAAGCGCAAGAATGGCCAGATATATCCGAAATGGATGACCATCACGGCTGTCCGCAACGAGCGGCAGGAAGTCAGTAATTATGTTGCCATCTTCAGCGACATCACTGCGCGCAAACAGGCAGAGGAGGAGATACGCAATCTGGCGTTCTACGATGCGTTGACCAAACTGCCTAACCGCCGCCTGTTCCTCGACCGTTTTCACACCGCGCTGACCATGTCTGCGCGCCGCAATGATTACGGTGCAATCCTGTTCATAGATATGGATCGTTTCAAGACGCTCAACGATACGCTGGGACACGACTACGGCGACCTGCTGCTGATAGAGGTGGCTGCCCGCCTCAAGTTATGCGTGCGCGAGATGGATACCGTGGCGCGTCTGGGTGGGGACGAGTTCGTGGTGCTGGTCGAGGGGCTGGGCGATGTTCCGGATGATGCCTCGCACAAGATCGGCCTGGTCGCCGAAAAGATCCGCGAGTCGCTGGCGCAACCGTACCGGCTCAAAAAATACGATCACCACAGCTCGCCCAGCATAGGCATCAGCCTGTATCACGGCAACGATGCAGCAGTGGATGTTCTGCTGCAACAGGCAGATATGGCGATGTATCAGGCCAAGACAGCCGGGCGCAATGCCGTGCACTTTTTCGACCCCATCATGCAGCGTAACGTGGAGACGCGCACCATGCTGGAAAACGACCTGCACCAGGCCATCGCCCGGCATCAGTTGCGCCTGTATTATCAGGTGCAGGTGGATAGCGAGCAGCGCCCGCTGGGGGCGGAAGCGTTGCTGCGCTGGTTACACCCGGAACGGGGTCTGGTGCTGCCCGGACAGTTCATCCCGATAGCCGAAGACAGTGCCTTGATATTCGACATTGGCCATTGGATGCTGGATCAGGCCTGCCGCCAATTGGCTGTATGGGGCGGGGATGAGCGCATGCGAGACTTGATGATGGCGGTGAATATCAGCGCAAAGCAGTTCTCCCAGCCGGATTTCGTGGAGCAAATCGCCGCAGTCATGCACATGCATGGGGTCGAGCCATCCAGGCTGAGACTGGAATTGACGGAAAGCCTGATGTTGCGCGACCTGAAGAATACAGCCATAAAAATGCAAGCGCTGAAGAAGCTGGGGGTCAACCTGGCTATGGATGATTTTGGTACGGGCTATGCGTCGCTGTCTTGCCTGAAAGATCTTCCGTTGGACCAGATCAAGATAGATAAGGGTTTTGTGCAGGGCATCACCCGCGACGACAGCGATGCCCTGCTGGTACGCACCATCATCGACATGGCAGGGAATTTTCGCCTGGAGGTGATTGCTGAAGGCGTGGAAACCGAGGAGCAAATGGCTTTCCTCAAACAGCACCATTGCATGGCGTATCAGGGATCATTGTTCAGCGAAGCCGTGCCGATAGAGGAGATGGCAGGATTGCTTGAGCGTTTGCGGGAGATAAATGCCCATTCGTAGTGTGAAAATTGTAGTGTCAAATCTGTTGTTGCCTACGGATGATTTTGCGCTGGAATATCTGCTGACTGCCGCCGAGGCGTTGTACAAGGCCAGGGAGCAGGGGCGCAATGGGGTGGTCTGCACGGAGTGATCCTGTATGTGTATCCGGAATACAATTTATTGTAAATAAATGCCTTTATAGGCTCTCTTCGCGATTTTGATTTTCCATGTGCGTGCTAAGCTGCTCCAATCCAACTAGAGCACCATTCCCTGGAATATGGAGCCCAAAGGGTTTCGCCTGTCCACGCGCATCACTGCTACTGCACTGTTCATTTTGGCCGTGGGTGCCATGGCGCTGATGCTGTCCGAGAATGCGCGTCTGCAGGATGCTTATCTTGGCGAGCGCAGCGAAGACATGGGAGAAGCTCTCTATAACGTAACACAGCGTCTGGATCAGGAGGTCACCTCCTTGCAGCGGGACGCAAAATTCCTTTCCTCGATCCCTCCCGTTTTCGGCATCATGCGCGCCGCCTTGAATCATGGCTATGATGCGCGCGATGGCAATACCCGCGAACAATGGGAAGTTCGCATGAATGGCATCTTCTCGGCTTTCTTGCAGGCGAACCCGGCCTATTACCGTATCAGTTACATCGGCGCGGCCGATGGGGGGCGCGAGTTGCTGCGTCTGGATAACCGTGCAGGGAATATTGAAGCGATGCCGTCTGCCGGCTTGCAAGCGCTGGCGGACAGGGATTATTTCCAGGCCGGGCTGAAGTTGCGCGGGAATCAGGTGTGGATGTCGGATTTCAATTTCGAGCGGGAGTCAGACGACCAGCATACCTACATGCTGCGCGTCGTTGTACCGGTATTTTCCGCGCCGGGGAAAATATTCGGCATGGTGGTGATCAGCATGGACGTAAGGGAGCTGCTGGAATCTGCCACGCTGAATCTGCCGCCAGGCGCTATGGCCAGTATCGCCAACATGGATGGGAGATACCTGCTTTACAACGATGTGCTGCTGAATCTTGCAGCGAGCGATGGCAGAAATATCGTCGCGGATTTCCCCACCCTCAAGATGATGCTTGAGCCTCAGGGTGCGGATAATCTTCCGTTGCAAGCCGCCGCCACGAGTGGGGGCAACCAATACCTCGCCGCCAGACGGATACATTTCGATCCAAATGATCGGGAGCATTTCCTGCTTCTGGTGTATGGCATAACGGAAGACGCGATGGCGCAGCAGGCCAACAATATACCGCCCAAGCATATTGCCATCGGATTCATCATGATGCTGTTGCTGGGGGGGGCAGCTATCCTCACTTTGCGCCGGACTTTTGCCCCGCTGAAACAGATCACTCTGGCTGCCGACAAGATCATGGCCGGCGACCATAATATCCACTTGCCGCAACTGTATGATGGTGAGATCGGCAGCTTGTCCAGAGCGCTTAACACCATGCTGGACAAGCTATTGCAACGGGAAGATGAATTCCGCAAAGAACTTGCCGAATCACTGCCGGGGATCTTCTATACGATAGATGCTGCCGGGAAATTCCTGATGTGGAACCGCAATCTGGAGCTCGCGCTGCATTGCAGCGCGGAGGAACTGGCCGGCAGCCACCCGCTGGATTTCTTCGACGGAGCGGATGCAATCCGTATCGCCGAGGCCATCCGCACGGTGTTCGAGTCGGGGGAAGTTGCCGTGGATGCGATGCTGGTGGCGAGGGATGGGAGCAGAGTCCCCTACCACTTTACCGGGCGGCGCATCGTCAGGAATGGCGAGCTGGTGCTGGTCGGTATGGGCGTGGATATGTCTGAGTACCGCCGCATCCTGAGCAAGACGGAGACATTGCTGCGGCGCACCCAGGTGTTGATGCAGAACTCCATGGAAGGTATCCACGTCATGGATATCGACGGCAATATTCTGGAGGCGAACAATTCTTTCTGCAGCATGCTGGGTTACACGCAAGAAGAGATAACGCGCATGAATGTGGTGGACTGGGAGACGCAATGGTCAGCCGGTGAATCGCGCGAGAATTTTAAATCGCTTATGGGGAAAAATGCGCGCTTCGAAACTGCGTATAGACGCAAGGACGGTTCGCTGATCATGGTCGAAATATGTTCTTGCGGCATGGAGGTGGATGGCAAGGGTTATTTCTTCAATTCCAGTCGCGACATCACCGAGCGCAAGCGGGCCGATTCGATCATGCTGTTGCACAAGCGGGTGGTGGAGACCGCGATGGATGGATTCTGGCGCATCGATGTACGGGGCAACCTGATCGAAACCAATGAAGCTTACGAGCGCATGTCCGGCTATACCATAGAAGAATTGATGCATATGCACATCAGCGAGCTGGAGGCGCAAGCAAGTCCGCATGAGATCGATGCGCATATGGCGAAAATAATCGCGCAAGGCCACGACCGTTTCGAGACGCGCCATCGGTGCAAGGATGGGCGCGTGATGGATATCGAGATGTCCGCCACTTTCATGACTGAAATACAGCAGTTTTTTGTTTTCAGTCGCGACATCACCCGGCGCAAACTGGTGGAAGAGGAAATTCGCAGCCTGGCGTTCTACGATGTACTGACAAAATTACCCAACCGCCGCCTGTTCCTTGATCACTTGCGCGCAGCACTGGTCGCTTCCGTGCGCCGCAATGATTACGGCGCAGTGCTATTCATAGATATGGATCGTTTCAAGCTGCTCAACGACACGTTCGGGCATGAGTATGGCGACTTGCTGTTGATCGAAGTGGCTGCCCGCATCAAGTCATGCGTGCGCGAAATGGACACGGTGGCACGCATGGGTGGAGACGAGTTCGTGGTGCTGGTAGAGGAGCTCAGCGACGTCCAGGATGCGGCCTTGTACAAAGTTGGCCTGGTCGCCGAAAAGATTCGCGAAGCGCTGGCGGAGCCATACCAATTGAAGGGACACGAATGCCATAGTTCCCCCAGCATAGGTATTAGCCTGTATTGCGGCAATGAGATGACGATAGATACCCTGCTGCAGCAGGCCGACATGGCGATGTACCAGGCCAAGGGAGCGGGCCGCAATACCATATGCTTCTTTGACCCTGTCATGCAGCACAACGTAACCACGCGTAACGCGCTGGAACAAGAGCTGCATCGTGCCATCGGGTTGCAGCAGCTATGTTTGCATTACCAGGTGCAAGTGGATAACGAACATCGTCCGGTGGGCGCTGAAGCATTGTTGCGCTGGCTCCATCCGCAACGCGGCCTGCTGTTGCCCGACCAGTTCATCCCGATTGCCGAGGAGGGCACGCTGATATTCGATATCGGCCATTGGGTGCTTGATCAGGCGTGCCGCCAACTTGCCATATGGGCCGGGAATGAGCGCTTGCGCGGCTTGACTCTGGGTGTGAATATCAGTGCCAAGCAGTTCGCACAGCCGGATTTCGTAGAGCAGGTTATCAGGGCAATGCAGGCACATGGGGTCACGCCGTCCGCCGTGAAACTGGAATTGGCCGAGAGCCTGATGCTGCACGACTTAAACAGCATGGCAAGAAAAATGCAGGAACTCAAGGCGCTGGGGATTAAGCTGTCCATGGATAACTTCGGCAAGGGTTATCTGGCGCTGCTTTCCATGAAAGGCATTCTGCTGGATCAGGTCAAAATAGACCGGAGCTTCATGCAAGGCATCACGCGGGGCGCTAACGATGCCCAACTGGTAAGCACCATTATCGCTCTGGCAGAAGGTTTTCATCTGGAAGTGATCGCCGAAGGCGTGGAAACAGAAGCGCAACTGGCCTTTCTCAAGCACCACGAATGCACCGCTTACCAAGGCTTCCTGTTCAGCAAGCCGGTGGCGGTGGAAGAGCTGGAGGAGTTGCTGGAGCGGCTGTGGGCACCCCGGTAGGGTGAAAACTATAGTGTCAAATCTGCCCTGAATCCTGATCGTGGCCGTGCCGCTTGTATAGCATAGCCATGATGCCTGCCAGCAGCAAGCCGAACACCAGGATGATGACGGTGAGGCCGAGTTCAAGTTTTTCCATCACGGCATACAGCGCAAGCATGGCGAAGATGCTGAGGTTCTCGTTGAAATTCTGTACCGCGATGGAGCTGCCCGCACCCATCAGCAGGTGCCCCCGATGCTGCAGCAGGGCATTCATCGGAACCACGAAGTAGCCGCCCATCGCGCCGATGGCGATCAGTAGCAGGGTAGCCAGCACCGGATCATGCACCGGGATCATCGCCAGCACCATCAGTCCCATGGCGATGCCGACCGGCAATACTTGCACCGAATGTTCCAGCTTGACGAGTTTCGCTGCGAGGATGGCGCCAATGGCGATGCCGACGGCGACCCATGCGGTGAGCTTGGCGGCGGTGCTCATATCGTAATGCAGCGCGGTAGCGGCCCAGGCCAGCACCAGCAGACGTAGCGTGGCGCCCGCTCCCCAGAACAGAGTGGTGACGGCGAGTGATACCTGCCCCAGTGGATCTTTCCATAGCAATTTGAAGCAGTGCATGAACTCACTCACCAGGAATGCGGGGCTGTTGCCTATGGGCTTGTGGTCTATCGGCAGGCGCGGGATATAGAGGTTGAACAGCGCCGCGATCACGTAGAGGGCGATGATGATGACGATGGCCAATTCCGGCGGCGTATCTATGCCAGTGTCTATCAGCGGTACGTCCCACCATTGCAGCATGGGGTCGGCGATGACCGGGCTGATGAGTATGCCGCCAACCACCGCGCCGAGAATGATGGCCATGACGGTGAGGCCTTCCATCCAGCTGTTTGCCAGCACCAGTTTTTCCGGCGGCAGGTATTCGGTGAGGATCCCATATTTTGCGGGCGAGTAGGCTGCCGCGCCGAGACCGACCAATCCATAAGCGATCAAGGGGTGGAGTCCTGCCAGCATGAAAATACAGCCGACCAGTTTGATGGTGTTGCTGATAAACATCACCTGGCCCTTGGGCAACGAGTCGGCAAAGGCGCCGACGAACGGCGCCAGCAGGATGTAAGACACCACGAAGCCTTCCTGCAATACAGGTGTATGCCAGGGCGGTGCGTTGAGGTCTTTCAGCAACGCTATGGCGGCAAACAGCAAGGCATTGTCTGCGAGCGCGGAAAAGAACTGTGCTACAAGAATGACGTAGAAACCGAGATTCATGTTCTTCGGTCGGAGGCTAATGTGCGAAGCACGTTAAGGACGTGGGTGTCGTCCGGCCGTAGCCAAAAGAACTGCGCCGCAAGAATGACGTAGAAACCGAGATTCATATTCTTTCGGCGAAGGCTAATGTGCGAAGCACGTTAAGGACGTGGGTGTCGTCCGGCCGTAGCCAAAAGAACTGCGCCGCGAGGATGATAGGGAAACCGGAATTCATCAAGAAAGGCTATTTTTCAGAGCGCGTTTTATATCACGAAAAGGTGGTGCCTGCTATCATTAACAATAATTCAAATCGCCTGCAATACCATGTCTCGTCCTACACAAGCCCGCATCGACCTCGCTGCGCTGGAACACAACCTGCAAATTGCCCGTCGCGCCACTGATGCGCGCATCATGGCGGTGATCAAGGCCGCCGCCTATGGGCATGGCATGTTGCGCGCGGCCCAGGCGCTGAATGCGGCAGAGGGTTTTGCGCTGCTGAACGTGGGCGAGGCCGTGTATCTGCGCGAGGCAGGATTCCGCCAGACCATGCTGTTACTGGAGGGATGCTTCACGCTGGACGATATGCAACTGGCGGTGGAGCATGATCTTGCCTGCGTGGTGCACAGCCCGCAGCAACTCGCCATGCTGGATGCCTGCCCGCGCCGCAAGAGTTTGCAGGTGTGGTTCAAGATCAACAGCGGCATGGGGCGTCTGGGCTTCGCGCCGCAAGATGTTCCGGCAGCGATGGAAAAACTCAGATCGCATCCGGCAGTGCGCGACATCACGCTGATGACGCATTTCGCCAGCGCCGATGAAGCGACGGGCGTGGCCGCGCAACTGGAACTGTTCAACACGCTCGCGGCGCCTTATCGCCTGCCGCGCTCGCTGGCCAATTCCGCCGCGCTGTTGCGTTATCCCGCAACACATGGCGACTGGGTGCGTCCCGGCATCATGCTGTATGGCGCATCGCCATTCGCGGAGGTCAGCGCACAAGAGCTTGGGCTACAGCCAGTGATGACGCTTTCCAGCGAGATCATTTCGGTGCGCGCGCTTGAAGCGGGCGAGGCCGTGGGTTACGGCGCTGCGTTCCGCGCCGAATCCGGCATGCGCATTGGTACGGTCGCTTGCGGCTATGCCGACGGTTATCCGCGCCACGCGCCGACCGGCACGCCGATACTGGTGGCGGGGCAGCGCGTGCGCACCCTGGGTCGTGTCTCGATGGATATGTTGAGCGTGGATTTGAGCGCGTTGCCCGCTGCCGGTGTCGGCAGCCGCGTGACGCTGTGGGGTGAGGGCTTGCCCGTGGAGGATGTGGCGCGTGCCGCAGGCACCATCAGCTATGAGTTGCTGTGTGCGCTGGCAGCGCGGGTGCCGGTGAAAGTGGTTTGAGGTTGCATGAGATATGACTGACACCAAAGCCACCCAGCACACACCGATGATGCAGCATTAGCCAAAACAAGCGGCAGTAGTCTGATGATTTGAAATCCGGTTTTCGATTACATGTCTAAAATTCTCCCCATATTTTTCATGCCTTGTATCCCATGCCAAAGCTTGTGATTCGTTGGCATTTTAGACAGTAGTTTGTTGACATGTGTTAATTAACAGTTTACAGTTAATTTATGATTAAAACGTTTCGTCACAAGGGCCTTGAAACCTTTTTCCGGAAGGGTAGTAAGGCTGGAATTCAGCCACACCATGCCGGCAAGTTGCGTGTCATGTTGACGATGTTGGATAACGCAAAACGATCTGATGACATGAATGCTCCAGGTTGGAGGTTACATCCTTTAACCGGTGATCTGGCAGGCCATCATTCAGTTACTGTAAATGGAAATTGGCGAATGACCTTCATGTTTGAAGGTACTGATGCTGTACTGGTGGATTATCAGGACTATCATTGAAAGGACTTATCATGAGAATGCACAACCCGGCTCATCCCGGCGATGTTTTGCGTGAATGGATACCGGAAGATATGTCGGTAACTACTGCTGCGAAGGCGTTGCAAGTATCTCGCGTTACGCTTTCCAAGGTATTGAATGGGAAATCCGGAGTAACGGCGGGAATGGCTTTACGTTTGGCTGCATGGCTGGGCACTTCACCGGATGTTTGGCTTGGTATGCAAACTCAGTGGGACTTGTGGCAGGCCAAGCAGCAGCCTACTCCGAAGATCAAGCCATTGCATAGGCTTGCGGCTTGATTCGACTAGATCTACATTTTTGATTTTGCCTTTGTCTTGCAAACCCAATTGTTTTAAGAAGGAGGGGTGATGGCGCTTTCTATAAAGTGTTTGGATGACATCATTAGGCTGCATCGTGATCGCGTCTCGGTTCGTCTTGCTTCCAGGGATGAGTTGGCACCTTTTTTTTCTGTATCGGATTCTGACAACGATCTCGGCTACTCACGGATTGATGATTGGCGCATCATCTGTCTGGACATCCATGATTCTGAGAAGAAGTTTTTTATCGTCGGCCACAACGCTTTTGAAAAATGTGTTTGGGGTACATCAGAGATTAAGTCGCTAGATTTTGCTGCGGGCCTTGCTTTTACTGCCAACAGTACGTATCAACTTGGATCTGCGGGCGATGGGGAGCCGCCTTTGCCGGTGCTTCTTCACATCTGCCATCTTTTTCACACTTGGGGATTCGGCTCCTCTCTGGGTGTGCCGCAAGTTTTTTATTAGGTTCCTCCCCGGCACCAGCGAGGTACGAGCGCAGTGCGGGGGGGAGGAACCCCCCTTACTAATAGGGGGGATAAGTTTTTCAAAAAATAAATCTTAATTCTTTTGACTGACAGAATTTAATTCTGCAGAACTTTTTGTTGCGATATGTGGTAATACTGGCATAGGTTCATTAGGAGAAGGTTTTACAAAAAAAAGTGCTTTACCTTGATTGAGTGTTGGTACGCGATGAATATTACCCAGAAATTCTAGGTTCTGCGCGCTGAAAATTACCCAGGTGATTAACCTCCTCCGTTCCGATTTTCGGAATGGAGAAACCAAGGAGATGATCACCATGAAATTACTGGGTAAAGTAA
>JACQFX010000057.1 GCA_016199835.1 Nitrosomonadales bacterium
ATCGCTTTTTCAGCCGACAAATCGCCCGCCATGCCCTTGGCCAGTTCGGCCAGTGTTTCCATGGCCAGATACGGATGCACCGCTTCCGCACCGTAACCCGCCAGCAACGCGAAGTGATGCGTCTCGCGGGCCGAACCGGTTTCGACTACCAGGCCGGTCGAGGCACGCAGGCCCTTGCTGACCAGATGCTGATGCACCGCAGACGTCGCCAGCAAGGCCGGCATCGCCACCAACTGCGCATCCATCTTGCGATCGGAAATGATCAGGATGTTATGACCGGATTTGACCGCATCCACCGCTTCTGCGCACAAGGACGCCAGGCGTGCTTCGATGCCATCCTTGCCCCATGCGACCGGGTAGCAGATGTTCAACTCATAGGATTTGAACTTGCCGCTGGTGTGCGCGCTGATGTTGCGCAATTTCGCAATGTCGGCAAAATCCAGTATCGGCTGCGCGACTTCGAGGCGCATCGGCGGATTGATGTTGTTGGTATCGAGCAAGTTCGGTTTCGGACCGATGAAGGACACCAGCGACATCACCATCGCTTCACGGATCGGATCGATCGGCGGGTTGGTTACCTGCGCAAACAACTGCTTGAAATAGCTGTACAGCGGCTTGAGCTTGTTGGACATGACGGCCAGCGGCGAGTCATTACCCATCGAGCCGATTGCCTCCTCGCCGGACGCCGCCATCGGCGCCATCAGGAACTTCAGGTCTTCCTGCGTATAGCCGAACGCCTGCTGACGGTCGAGCAGGGACTCGGTCGCTTTTTCCTCAACTGCCTGCGCCTTGATTGCATCGAGCTTGATCCGTACCGAATTGATCCATGCCTTGTAAGGCTTGGCATTGGCGTAGGTATTCTTCAACTCCTTGTCGTCGATGATGCGGCCGGCATCGAGGTCGATCAGGAACATCTTGCCTGGCTGCAGGCGCCATTTCTGGATGATTTTCGATTCCGGAATCGGCAATACGCCCGACTCGGATGCCATCACGACAAAATCATCATCGGTCACGATATAACGCGCCGGACGCAGGCCGTTGCGGTCCAGCGTGCCGCCGATATGGCGGCCATCGGTAAACGCCATCGCAGCCGGGCCGTCCCACGGCTCCATCATCGCGGCATGGTATTC
>JACQFX010000058.1 GCA_016199835.1 Nitrosomonadales bacterium
CGGGAAATCCTGAGCGATTCGGCTCAGTGCAGATCGAATACCGCTTCACTTCGCGATGAACCCAAGTGGCAACCCGCTGAAATCCGTTAAATCACCGGATTGTTCAGCGGTTCCCTAAGGAAACCGTCTCTTAGCCAGATGCAAGGGCGGGCTGGATTTTTTATGGAACGCCGAATTATCGCGCGCGGTCTGAAGCAGGCGATCGGTTTCCTTTTTCACCACCGCATAGCATTCACACACGCGCGCTTCCAGTCCCGGCCGATCGAGCACCGAAATATGGCCGCGGCGATACTCGATCAAGCCGGCCTTATGCAGCTTGCCCGCGGCCTCGGTGACGCCTTCGCGGCGCACGCCGAGCATGTTTGCGATCAGTTCCTGCGTCATGACCAAATCGTTCGAGGACAGCCGGTCCAGGCTCAGCAGCAGCCAGCGGCATAGCTGCTGATCCAGCGAGTGATGCCGATTGCACACCGCCGTCTGCGCCGTCTGCGTCAGCAGTGCCTGAGCGTAATGCAGCAACAGATGCTGCATCGAACCGTCGCGATGGAACTCGTCTTTCAACACCTGCGCCTTGAGCCGGTAGGCGTGGCCGGCGCTTTGCACGATGGCCCGGCTGGGCGTGGTTTCGCCGCCCATGAACAGCGAGACCCCGACCATGCCTTCGTTGCCAACGACGGCGATCTCGGCCGAAGCACCGTCTTCCATGACGTAGAGCAGGGACACGATCGCGGTGGTGGGGAAATAGGCGTGGTGCATCAGCGTGCCGGGCTCGTAAAGCGCTTCGCCGAGCGGCAGCGGAACAAATTCCAGATGAGGGAGGACGCGCGCGTATTCGTCCGCTGACGCGGCGGCGAGAAGGCGGTTCTGGCGAGGGTCATGCGTATCGAGCATAAACAATCTCCTGGTTTTCTGATCTTCTGATCTTCTGATCAACCGATTGCCGGCCATGACCGAAACGCCATAGCGGCGAGGATTATATCCCCGCCTTTGCTATGTGCGATAACAGACAGACGGCGCAGCAGAGGCCCCATAAAGTCGATGCATCTGAGCCAGCATGCGTGCAATGTCTGCACCGGCGATGCGCGATGGCAATAAGCAGCGCGCATTTGGCGAAGTGAAAGTGGCATGACTTGCCGATGCATTATCCCCAGCCCACTCCCTAACTCCATAAGGAAACACTGATTAACTCCCCGATATCGGTTCCATCGAGATTTCTGTCTGGCAGAATTGAGTCCTCCCTGTAGCGAGTGCCAAGCGATGCAAACGAGCTTCACCGATCTGGAATACGCCGCCCGCAAGAAGCGCACGCGGCGCGACATCTTTCTCGACGAACTTGAGCGTCTGGCTCCGTGGACCGCGCTTGAACAGGCCATCGAGCCGTTCTACCCCGAAAGCGGCCTGCCCGGGCGTCCCCCCATCGGACTTGCCCGCATGTTGCGGATGTATCTCGCCCAGCAATGCTTCGGCCTGTCCGACGAAGCCACCGAAGACGCGGTCTACGACAGCCACGCAATCCGCCGCTTCGTCGGCGTCGATCTCGGACGCGACCCGGTGCCGGACGCCACGACCTTGCTGAACTTCCGGCATCTGCTCGAAGAACACGCGCTCACCGAATCGCTCTTCAACGTTATCAACGCCCATCTGGCCGAGCGCGGCTTGTTCCTGCGCCAAGGCACCATCGTCGACGCCAGCCTCATCGCCGCGCCCCCCTCGACCAAGAATGAAACTGGCAAGCGCGACCCGGCGATGCATCAAAGCAAGAAGGGCAAGCAGTGGTACTTCGGCATGAAGGCGCATATCGGCGTTGATGCCAACAGCGGACTAGTGCACAGCGTGGTCGGCACAGCGGGGAATGTCAGTGACATCAGCCAAGCGCACGCATTGTTGCACGGGGACGAAGTGATGGCGTTTGGCGACGCTGGTTATCAAGGCATAGAGAAGCGTTCCGAGCATGTGGGGACGCCGGTGCAATGGCAGGTTGCGATGCGACCGGGCAAGCGTCGGGCGCTGGATCAGTCCGACGAGGGGCGGCTGCAGGAACGGCTGGAACAGGTCAAAGCGAGCATCCGCTCGAAGGTCGAGCACCCGTTCCACGTGGTGAAGAACCTATTCCGGCATCGCAAGACGCGCTATCGGGGGTTGAAGAAGAACACGGCGCAGTTGCTGACGCTGTTCGGGCTGGCAAATCTGGTGCTGGCGAAGCGATGGTTGCTGCCCGAATATGCCCAAGGTGCGTCCTGAAGATGGAAAACGGGAGGAAATCCTGCCTGATTCAGACCCATCTTGAGGAAATAGCCTTCGTTTCAAACAAATCGCCGTTTGCGCGGTGATTCGGTGCGCTAAATTGCAGAGTTGTTCAGCGCTTCC
>JACQFX010000017.1 GCA_016199835.1 Nitrosomonadales bacterium
CCACTGCGCGCATTCCTTCTCCGGGGTAAATGCAGTGAAATTGAGCTACACTTATCCGCAGCCGCCACCCAAACGGCGGTTTAAAGTGCCTGGGTAAAATTCAACGCGCAGGACTGGGTAATTTTAAACGCGCACCAACAATGCATAGCGAAGCATCCAATTGCCGGGAGCGAGAAAAGAACGGCGCGGTAGATCACCACATCGATGTGGCTACGCTCACCCAGTCCATGGATGAAGATGGTGATCTGTCGGTTGTCCCGAGCACTGAAATAACTCCAGAACGTATCGCAGAAAACCGCCAATTAATGGCGGCCATGAATACGTTGGTCGAAGACGATCCTGAGTTGCAAGATCTTTTGGCGGTTTGGTGCTTGGATATGAAAGGGCAGGATGCAGCGAAATATTTGGAGTGGGACATGAAAAAATATGAGGCAGCGCGTAAGCGCCTTGTTCGGCGTCTCGACAAAATGAAAGAGGGTTGACCATGAGCCACATGAAACAATTAGAGGAACAAGATTCATTCCTCAAAGCGCTTGCAGAGGAGCTGCTTGCTATGCCTGAAAGCGAAATTCTGGAGGGTGAAGATGTTGCTGCTTTGCAGAATGAAAAGGAAAACATGATCGCCATGGCCAAGCTTTCAGCAGGCCGCCGTCGCTTAGCTGCCGGTCGTTTAGGGTACGAGGCTAGCCAACAAGGAAGCAAAGTCAAGCAGGAGGAAGTGAGTATAGCTATGGCACGACAAGTCATTGAGGCGGCCATGAATGATAGCCAATTCACCCTAGCAGCTAGATCGCTTGGCGAAATGTCGGACGAGGACGTTCGTCGTATCTATAAACAAATAACACAACTCCAATCTAAGCAGGACAAATAAATGGGAGTTGGTCGTGCAGGGCAGCGAGCCGAGGATTTGATCAACGAGTTAGGAATTACAGCGCCTAATGAGATCGACATCGAAGCCATAGCGTTTGATCGAGGCGTTCATGTATCTTACGAGGTGCTACATGGGTGTGAGGCAACGCTTGTTGGATACGGCGACAAGGCGATTGCGACCATCAATCCGTCATCCAGCCGAGGGCGTGAGCGATTTTCAATCGGTCATGAAATTGGGCACTGGCAGATGCATCGAGGAAAGTCATTTAAGTGCCGGTCAGACGATATAGTTCTGAACTATTCCTCGAACAATGATTACGAAAAAGAGGCCGATGAGTTTGCTGCACACCTTTTGATGCCAACAAGGATATTTCAGTCAGCCATTCGTGCTAGCGGACAACCTGGGCTCAACGATCTAAAGAAGATTGCAGACGATTTTGAAGTTAGCCTGCAAGCCATATCAATTCGATTAGCACAGTTGGATTCCTTGCCTGTAATTGTTGCATGCTATTCAAAAAGAGGGCGGGAGTGGTACAGCAGGGCAAATCACATTCCTTGGCGATGGACGCCAAAAACCACTTTGGACAGAGACAGCTTTGCTTATGATGTTTTGCACAACGGGCAAACACATACTCGCCCAAGAAAACAGCCCGCAGATGCTTGGTTCGAGCAGGATGATGCGGACCAATATGAGTTGCTGGAACAGGCTATTCCATCGGCAAACGGACAAGTGTTGGTAATGCTTTATCTGAGCGATTCCGAAATGTGCGAGGAAGCATATACCCAAAGTTCGCGGTCTAGGTATTAGGCTATTCGAATCGCTCCCAAATCCGTGAAGACACTTACAACCCGATTGTCTGAATTGGACGCCAATGCGGTCGTTCAACGGCGCAACGTCATATGTCGGCAGAGGTTAAGGAGTGAGCATCTGGCGTTACCAAGGCTTCGTCCGCTCTGTGATGTTGCGGTCTGTGGAGATGCGAATGCTTGGTTAACTCGAATACAAATAGGTCAGGCAGAACTGAAGAAATTCAGTGAACAAGATAATGCCAATTTGCACAAAATCTCATCCCAATAGACACAAAGAGCAGTGGTCAAATATTGATGTAAAAGTTTGCTTAGAATCTTTTTGGGCACAGAATAAGTTTGGGCACAACATTGATAATGGATAAGTTCTAAGGCGTTTCGGGCACAAGAATGCAGTATTCACATGACGTGTGCAGCTCTTGCGCGTTCGTCAGAAAAATACGCAGTAGTCAAAAAGAGCAGCAGTATTCAAATCGGGGAAGATTTGCCATTTCAAAAAACAAGGCTGAGGACGAAATGGGCACGAAATGGGCACAATTTGGGCACGAAATGGGCACGGAGCCGAATTTCGGTCGTATCGAATGGCCTCAAACTGAAGAAAAGGCGAACAAAGCTAATCTATGCAGATGCCTTAAAAGCCAATAAAGACGTGGCTTGCAGATTGATGCTGGAAATGGATTTTGACCAATTTTGATTGGTCGGAGTGAGAGGATTCGAACCTCCGGCCCCTGCGTCCCGAACGCAGTGCTCTACCAGGCTGAGCTACACTCCGAATTCGCGAAACTAAAATTGCCGCGTGGCGGCAAAGTTCGCTAATTGTAGCAGAGATTGCTTGTATGTCGTATCCGGCAAATTGCCCAACGCGGCGCGCGCCGCATCGGCCTCACGCTGCGCTTGTTGCCGCGTGTATTCCAGCGCGCCGGTCTGCTTGACCACCTGCAATACTTCTTCGAAGCGCGCGATGTCGCCCTGCTCTATCGCTTCGCGCACCACTGCCGCTTGCGCCGCATCGCCATGCTGCATGGCATAGATCAACGGCAAGGTCGGCTTGCCTTCCGCCAGATCGTCGCCCAGATTCTTGCCGGTCTCCTGCTCGTCGCCGGAGTAATCCAGCACATCGTCCACCAGCTGGAATGCGGTTCCCAGATGCATGCCGTATTTCGCGGCGGCCTGTTCGGCAGCCGCATTCGCCCGCCCCAGAATCGCGCCCAGACGCATCGCAGCCTCGAACAGCTTGGCGGTCTTGCAATGGATCACATGCAGATAATTTGCCGCATCCACGCTCGCGTCGTTGCAGTTGAGCAATTGCAGCACTTCGCCTTCGGCAATGACATTGGTGGCGTCGGCCAGCGTCTGCATCACACGCATGTCGTTCACTTCCACCATCATCTGGAAAGCGCGCGAATATAAAAAGTCGCCGACCAGCACGCTGGCCGCATTGCCAAACAGCGCATTGGCTGTAGCGCGCCCGCGCCGCAGATCGGATTCGTCCACCACGTCATCGTGCAGCAAGGTGGCGGTATGGATGAACTCGACCACGGCGGCGAGATCGTGATGATATTTTCCCGTATACGCAAAGGCATTGGCCGACAACACCACCAGTGCCGGACGCAAGCGCTTGCCGCCGCTGCCAATGATGTACTCGGCCACCTGGCTGACCAACACCACATCGGAACGCAGGCGCGCGCGTATCACCCCGTCCACGATGGACATGTCGGGCGCAAGCAACTGTTTGATGGATTCGAACGACACGGTAGTTCTCGAAGAAAGGCGGCGATTTTACGGACGGACACCGCATGAATCAAATTTTGGTAGCATTGTCGCACAAAACTTCCGGGTAACCGTCCGCCATCATGAACAATAAAATTTATTCCACTCTCGTCTGGATCGCCGTCGCCCTGCTCGGCGCGGCCGCCGTCGGCGGCATCGCGCTGAATCGCGGCGAATCCATCAACGCGCTGTGGTTCGTCACCGCAGCGCTGTGCGTGTATGCCGTCGCCTATCGCTTCTATGCGGCATGGATAAGCAGCAAAGTGTTGCTCATCGATCCCACGCGCGCCACGCCCGCCGAGCGGCTCAACAACGGCCATGATTACATGCCTACCAACCGCTGGATCGTGTTTGGCCACCACTTCGCCGCCATCGCCGGACCCGGCCCATTGGTCGGTCCGACACTGGCCGCGCAGTTCGGCTACCTGCCCGGCACACTGTGGATATTGATCGGCGCGGTGCTCGGCGGCTGCGTGCAGGACATGGTCACGTTGTTCTTTTCCATGCGCCGCGACGGCAAAAGTCTGGGCCAGATGGCGCGCGACGAACTCGGCGCCATCGGCGGCATCGCGGCGCTGGTCGCCACTTTGCTCATCATGATCATTCTCATTGCGGTTCTGGGTCTCGTGGTAGTCAACGCGATGAAGCACAGCCCGTGGGCGGCTGCTACCGTCGCCGCAACGATTCCCATCGCCATGCTGGTCGGCCTGTACATGCGCAACATCCGTCCCGGCCGCGTGCTGGAAGGTTCGCTGCTCGGCATCGTCCTGCTGTTGCTCGCCGTCGCGGGTGGCGGCTGGATAGATCATCAGCCTGATTTGCGCGTGCTGTTCGACCATCCCGGCCTGCCGCTGGCCTGGGCGGTGATTGCCTACGGTTTCGCCGCCGCCATCCTGCCGGTGTGGCTGCTGCTCGCACCGCGCGACTATCTCTCCACCTACATGAAACTCGGCACGGTGATCCTGCTCGCACTCGCCATCGTATGGATGCAGCCGCACGTGAAAATGCCTGCGCTCACCCAGTTCGTGGATGGCAGCGGCCCCATCTTCGGCGGCAAATTATTTCCCTTCGTGTTCATCACTATCGCCTGCGGCGCGATCTCCGGCTTCCATGCGCTGATCGCTTCCGGCACGACACCCAAACTGCTCAGCAACGAACGCGACATCCGCATGATAGGTTACGGCGGCATGGCGCTGGAATCCTTCGTCGCCATCATGGCAATGATTGCCGCCAGCGTGCTCGATCCGGGCGTGTTCTTCGCCATCAACTCGCCCGCAGGCGTGGTGGGCAAGGAAGCGGCGGATGCGGTCGCAAAAATTTCCGCGTGGGGCTTCCCGGTCGCAGTGGATCAGATGGCATTGCTGGCACAGCAGATGGGTGAAGCCACGCTGTTCGCACGCACCGGCGGCGCGCCCTCGCTGGCAGTGGGCATGGCCAGCATCTTCGGCAGCGCATTCGGCCAGGGCATGCTGTCCATGTGGTACCACTTCGCCATCATGTTCGAAGCCATCTTCATCCTCACCACGCTGGACGCGGGCACCCGCGTGGGTCGTTTCATGTTGCAGGACATGCTGGGCAACATCTGGCCGAAACTGGGGCAAACCTCGTGGTATCCCTCGGTGCTGCTCACCAGCGGCATGGTGGTCGCGGCCTGGGGCTACTTCCTCTACATCGGCGTGATCGATCCCAACGGCGGCATAAATATTCTTTGGCCGTTGTTCGGCATCTCCAACCAGATCCTCGCGGCCATCGCGCTATGCGTCGCCACCGGCATCATGGTCAAATCCGGCAAACTCAAATATGCCTGGATCACCGGCCTGCCGCTGGCCTGGCTGGTCACCATCACCAGCAGCGCGGTATGGGAAAAGCTCGCCAGCGACGACATCCGCATCGGCTTCCTCTCCGCCGCCCACAGCATGGCCGACAAACTGGCTGCCGGAACCCTGCCGCCGGAAAAAGCCGCCGTCGCCCCCACACTGATTTTCAACCTGCAACTCGATGCCGCGCTGGCGCTGTTTTTCGCCGCCATGCTGTGGATCATCGTGCTGGACATGTTGCGCATCTGCATCCGCCACCTCGGCAACAAACCCGTGCCGCCATTGAGCGAAGCCCCGCATCAGCCGTCGGAGCTGGAGGAGGCCGCATGGCAACGCGATTGAACGAATTATTGCGCCGCTGCTGGAAACTCGTCCGCGAGCTTTCCGGCGACGACGCCTACGAACGTTATCTGCTACATCATGCTGCCTGTCATGCCGAGGCCGAACCGCTGTCGCGCGCGAAATATTTTCGCCAGCGCGAACAGGCGAAATGGGAGGGTATACGGCGCTGTTGCTAAAATGCTGACGTTCATGGATAATGCGCCCCCTTGCGCGTACACGCCGCGCACCATATTGAAGGAATAGACATGAGAGCCGACATTCATCCGAAGTACGAAGAGATCGCAGTGAATTGCAGCTGCGGTAATACATTCAAGACCAAGTCCACCATGGCCAAGCCGCTGCATGTGGAAGTCTGTTCCGAGTGCCACCCGTTCTACACGGGTACGCAGAAGATCGTGGACACCGCTGGCCGCATCGAAAAGTTCAACCAGAAATACGGCAAGCCCGGCGCCAAAGCAGCCGCCTGATCGGCTTCGCAGCGACTCGCAAAAAGGCAGCAGAAGCTGCCTTTTTGTTTTCCCGTGACACCGGCATCCCGACCGAACCCGGCCAGGATGTGCGCGGCAAAGTTGTAGAATAGCGCCCATGTTCCCCTACCCGCCCGAACACGAACACATCATCACGCCCACCAAAGCGCTATTCCTTGCGCTGCTGTGCGCGGTGTGGGTGGGCACCGGGCTGGTCGGGCACGACCCGTGGAAACCGGAAGATGCGCACAGCTTCGGCCTGATCTTCCATATCCTGCAAAGCGGTGACTGGCTGGTACCCAATCTCGCGGGCGATGCATACATGGACAAGCCGCCGCTGTATTACCTGACCGCCGCATTGTTCGCCAAGCTGTTCTCGCCCTGGCTGGCGCTGCATGACGGGGCGCGGCTGGCGAGCGGCTTCTACACCACACTCACGCTGCTGTTCATCGGGCTGACCGGGCGCGAATTGTTCGGCAGTGGACGCGGCTGGGCGGCAGTCATCATCCTGATTGGCTGCCTCGGCATGCTGGTCACCGCACACCAGATGGTCACCGACCTCGCGCTATTCACCGGCCTCGCCATTATGCAATACGGCTACAGCCTGAGCCACCGCCGTCCGCAGCGCGCGGGCATCCTGCTCGGCACCGGACTCGGCATAGGCTTCATGGCCAAGGGCTTCATCGCGCCCATGCTGTTCCTGCTCATCAGTCTCGCCATGCTGATCTACCGCAACTGGCGCGTGCAACCCTACTACACCGCTCTCGGCCGCGCCGTGCTGTGGGCGCTGCCCTGGCTCACCCTCTGGCCCGTGCTGCTCTATCTGCACTCGCCGCAACTGTTCGCAGAATGGGCGTGGACGCACAACATCGGGCGCTGGTTCGAATTCGCGCGCGGCGGAGATTTTGCAGACGCGTTCTATTACGTCCGCATCCTGCCGTGGTTCGCCTGGCCCGCTTTGCCACTGGCCGCGTGGGCCGTGTGGCAGGCGCGCAAGAAAGTATTCCACACCATAGAGTTCCAGTTGCCGCTGACCAGTTTCATCGTCATGCTCGTCACGCTGAGCTTCGTGCCCAACATCAAGGACATATTCGCGCTGCCCATGCTGCTGCCGCTCACGCTGCTCGCCACCGCCGCGCTCTCCACGCTGCGACGCGGCGCCGCCAACGCGCTGGACTGGTTCGGCATCATGACCTTCGGCCTGCTCGCCATTTTCATGTGGTGGGGCTGGACCGGATTGCTGCTCGACAACCACGCCAAGATCACCCAGTTGCTCAAGGAATACCAACCCGGCTTCCAGCCCAGCGTGCACACGCCGACCTTCTGGCTCGCAGTGCTCGTTACCTTCCTGTGGGTAGTGCTGGCATGGCGTGTAGGCCGCTCCATGCGCCGCGCCGTAGTCAACTGGGCAGCGGGCGTCACCCTGGTCTGGGTGCTCGCCATGACCATCTGGCTGCCCTGGCTGAACAGCGGCAAGAGCTATCGCAGCGTGGCCGCCGGACTGCAACACGCCCTGCCCGCACAGCACGGCTGCATCGCCAGCAAAAACGTCGGCGCCACACAGCGCGCCATGCTGCAATATCACGGCAATCTCGATACGCAGCAGAACGCGGAACAAAACTGCGACTGGCTGCTCACGCAAGGCCGCAACACGGCCGACCCGGCGGAAGACACGACGCTATGGAAAAAAGTCTGGGAAGGCGGACGGCCCAGCGACAAGGATGAACGCTTCAGGTTATACCAAAAAGTTTTGTAGGGTGGGCTATGCCCACCATGTCGGGCAAAGCCCGACCTACGTTTACTGATACCGGGCAGTTCGCCGACGACGAAGAGGTGGAGCGATTCTTCCTCACCTGACACGACTCGGCATCGTTCACAGTTCGCGAAATGGTGGAGGATTTTGAATTTGTAGGTTGGGTGCAGCGTAGCGCAACTCAACAAGATACGACGGCAAATACCGATGATGGGTTGCGCTACGCTACACCCATCCTACGCTTGCTACCTCACCAGCGCGTGGCACGACCTGCGGCAAATCCACGACTACATCGCCCGCGACAATCCCGCTGCGGCACGCCGCGTCATCACCTCAATCCGCCAGGAAGCACAAACCCTAACCGAGCATCCGCCTCCTGAGAAGGTGCGTCACCCGCCCAAGCTGGGGTGGTGGCAGCCCAAAGAAATACGATTTGGGTGAACCGATTGAATGCAATCATAACGCCTACCGCAACTTCACCGTCCCACAAACCACATCCCCATTCTGCGCTCTATGCCGTAAGGCATGATCCATCAACACCAACGCCACCATCGCTTCCGCAATCGGCGTGGCGCGGATGCCGACGCAGGGGTCGTGGCGGCCTTCGGTGGAAACCATCACAGGCTCGCCCGCCTTGTTGATCGAGCGGCGCGGAATGTGGATGCTGGAGGTGGGCTTGATCGCGTAACGCGCGACGATGTCCTGTCCCGTGGAAATACCGCCGAGTATGCCGCCTGCGTTGTTGGATAAAAAACCTTGCGGCGTGAGTTCGTCGCCGTGTTCGCTGCCGCGCTGCGTGACGCAGCCAAAGCCCGCGCCGATCTCCACACCCTTCACCGCGTTGATGCCCATCAGCGCGTAAGCGATCTCGGCGTCGAGGCGGTCGAATATCGGCTCGCCCCAGCCGACCGGCACGTTGTGTGCGACCACGGCAAGTTTCGCGCCTATGGAATCGCCCGATTTGCGCAGCGCATCCATGTAGTCTTCGAGTTGCGCGACATAGCTCGCATCGGCGACGAAGAAAGTGTTGCCTTCCTCGTGCAGGTCGCCCCAGCACTTGAATGGGATCTCGATCTCGCCGAGTTGTTCGAGATAGCCGCGTATCTCCACGCCGTATTGTTGATGCAGCCATTTCTTGGCGATGGCGCCCGCCGCCACTCGCGCCGCCGTTTCGCGCGCCGATGCGCGCCCGCCACCGCGATAGTCGCGGATGCCGTATTTCTGCCAATAGGTGTAGTCGGCGTGGCCGGGGCGGAAAGTGTCGGCGATGTTGCCGTAGTCCTTGCTGCGCTGGTCTTCGTTGCGGATCAGGAGCGCGATGGGCGTGCCTGTGGTCTTGCCCTCGAACACGCCGGATAAGATTTCCACCGTGTCGGATTCGCGCCGCTGCGTGACATGGCGCGAAGTGCCGGGCTTGCGCCGGTCGAGATCAAGCTGGATATATTCGGCGGAGAGTTCCATGCCCGGCGGGCAACCATCCACGATGCAGCCTATGGCCGCGCCGTGCGATTCGCCGAAGGAAGTGACGGTGAACAGGGTGCCGAAAGTGTTTCCAGACATGGTGTTGTCTCGCTAAATTGATGGAGGGAGTTTAACATACGGGACTCTATGCAAATGGGGCCGTCGTTCCCGCGCAGGCGGGAATCCAGCGGTTTTATTCAAAATGCTTTCGAGGCTTTGTCTCCGCGCTGCGGAGAGCTTTCTTTATTGACTGGATCCCCGCCTGCGCGGAAATGACGAACCCGGAGAATTGTCGATGAAAGCCATATTCGCCACCGCCGCAGGCGGTACAGAAGTCCTGCAACTGCGCGACGTTCCACAACCGGAGCTGCCCACCCCACATCATTTGCGCGTGAAACTCGTCGCCGCCGGAGTGAATCCCGTGGACACGAAACTGCGCGCCAAGCCCGCGTATTTCCCCGATAAACTGCCCGCGATACTCGGCTGCGATGGCGCAGGCATCGTGGATGCCATCGGCGCGAAAGTCACGCGCTTCAAGGTCGGCGACGCCGTGTATTTCTGCAACGGCGGCATAGGCGACGAACCGGGAAACTACGCCGAATACACCACGCTGCACGAAGAGTATTGCGCCGCGAAGCCTGCCAACATCACGCTGCAAGATAGCGCCGCATTGCCATTGGTGTTCATCACTGCGTGGGAAGCGCTGGTCGAACGCGCGCATCTGCAAGCCGGGCAGAGCGTGCTGATCCATGCCGCTGCCGGGGGCGTGGGCCATGTCGCCGTGCAACTCGCGCATCACCTCGGCGCGCGCATCGCGGCAACCGTGGGCGATGCTAATAAAGCCGGGCTGGCGCACGGCCTGGGGGCGGAGAAGATCATCAATTATCGCGAGCAGGATTTCGTGCAAGAGACATTGCATTGGACCGAAGGCAAAGGCGCGGACGTGGTGTTCGACACTGTGGGCGGCGACACTTTTTTACGCTCGTTAAATGCCGCGCGCATCGGCGGCAAGGTGGTGAGCCTGCTGTCCACTCCGCTGTCACTGGCCGACTCGCAACTGGCGCGGCTGCGCAATCTGTCCTTGTGCTATGAACTCATGCTGACGCCGCAGGCGATGAAGCTGCACGATGAACGCGTGCGCCAGCGCAGGATACTCGAAGCCGGCGCGCAGCTGGTTGAGGCAGGCAAACTCGGCGTGCTGGTCACGCACCGTCTGCCGCTGGAACAAGTTGCCGAGGCGCATAGCCTGATCGAAACAGGCGGGATAACCGGAAAAATCGTGCTCACCATGACATAACGAAATGCCGCCGCGACCCTGCTAGAATAAGCCCTTCTTCAAAACCATTCCGGAATCCGTATCATGCCTCAATATCGTTCCCGCACTTCCACCCATGGCCGCAACATGGCTGGCGCTCGCTCGCTGTGGCGCGCCACCGGCATGACCGAAAGCGACTTCGGCAAGCCCATCATCGCCATCGCCAACTCGTTCACCCAGTTCGTACCGGGACACGTGCATCTGAAAGACATGGGGCAACTGGTCGCACGCGAAATCGAGAAGGCGGGCGGCATCGCCAAGGAGTTCAACACCATTGCCATTGACGACGGCATCGCCATGGGCCACGACGGCATGCTGTATTCGCTGCCCTCGCGCGACCTGATCGCCGACTCGGTGGAGTACATGGTCAACGCGCATTGCGCCGACGCGCTGGTGTGCATCTCCAACTGCGACAAGATTACGCCGGGCATGCTGATGGCCGCGATGCGATTGAACATCCCGGTGGTGTTCGTATCGGGTGGGCCGATGGAAGCGGGCAAGGTCAACTGGCAGGGCAAAGTGAAAGGCCTCGACCTGGTGGACGCGATGGTGGCCGCCGCCGATGGTCGTATCAGCGACGAAGAAGTGGATGCCATCGAACGCTCCGCCTGCCCGACCTGCGGCTCCTGCTCCGGCATGTTCACCGCCAATTCGATGAACTGCCTGACCGAGGCGCTGGGCCTGAGCCTGCCGGGCAACGGCTCGCTGGTAGCGACGCACGCCGAGCGCAAGCAATTGTTCCTGCGCGCCGGACGTCTGATCGTCGATCTGTGCAAGCGTTATTACGAGCAGGACGATGCGTCGGTGCTGCCGCGCAACATCGCGACCTTCGATGCGTTTGAAAATGCCATGACGCTGGATATCGCCATGGGTGGATCGACCAACACAGTGCTGCATCTGCTGGCCATCGCGCGCGAAGCGGGTGTGGATTTCAGCATGAAGGACATGGATCGTTTGTCGCGCCATGTGCCGACGCTATGCAAGGTCGCGCCGTCGTCGGAATACCATATGGAAGACGTGCATCGCGCGGGCGGCATCGCCGCCATTCTCGGCGAACTGGATAGAGCCGGATTGCTGCATGGCGAAGTCGGCAGCGTGCATAGCAAGACTTTGCGCGATGGTCTCAAGCAGTGGGACATCGCACTAACTCAGGATGAAGCAGTGCAGAAGTTTTACCGCGCCGCGCCCGGCGGCATCGTCACCACCATCGCTTTTTCGCAATCCATGCTGTATCCCGAGCTGGATGCCGATCGCGCCAATGGCTGCATCCGCGACCAGGCGCATGCCTATTCGCGGGACGGCGGACTGGCCGTGCTGCACGGCAACATTGCACTCGACGGTTGCATCGTGAAGACCGCAGGCGTGGACGAAAGCATACTCAAATTCAGCGGACGCGCGCGCGTGTTCGAAAGCCAGGACGCGGCAACCGCAGGTATTCTGGCCGACCAGATCGTGGCCGGAGATGTAGTAATCATTCGCTATGAAGGCCCGAAAGGCGGCCCCGGCATGCAGGAGATGTTGTACCCGACTTCGTACCTGAAGTCGAAGGGACTGGGCAAAGCCTGTGCACTGCTTACCGACGGGCGTTTTTCCGGCGGCACCTCCGGCCTCTCCATCGGTCACGCTTCGCCGGAAGCGGCGAGCGGTGGCGCGATTGGACTGGTGCTGGAAGGCGACCGCATCGAAATCGACATCCCGAATCGCACCATCAACCTGGCGATCACGGATGCCGAGTTAGCCCAGCGTCGTGCGGCGATGGAAGCAAAGGGCAAGCAGGCGTGGAAGCCTGCGGCCGAACGTCCGCGCAAAATATCGGCGGCGTTGCGCGCCTATGCCGCCATGGTGACTTCGGCCGACAAGGGCGCTGTGCGCGATGTGTCGCAAGTTGAAAAATAATCCGTAGGTCGGGCAAAGCCCGACCTACATTTGGTTCAAGCTCTATGAATAACGCACCAAAGGGAGACGCCATGAAAGCCATACTGATTGCGAATCCCAAAGGGGGTTGCGGCAAGACTACGCTCTCGACCAATATCGCGGGCTATCTTGCTGCGCGCGGACATCGTGTGGCAATGCTGGATCTGGATCGGCAAAAATCCGCCACACAGTGGCTGTCCAATCGCCCGTTCGAACTGCCGCTGATCGATACGCTGCAAGCCGAAGGGAACAAACAGGCTGGAACGGATTGGCTGGTGATAGATTCCCCCGCCGGGCTGCATGGCAAAAATCTTGAACATGCGCTGAAGCTGTCACACAAAGTCGTCGTGCCCATCGCGCCGTCGCTGTTCGACATCCAGGCCAGCCGTGACTTTCTGGAAATACTCATCCATGAAAAGGCCATACGCAAAGGCAAGGCCTTTGTCGGCGTAGTCGGCATGCGCATGGCGCCGCATACGCGCGCAGCGACCACACTGGAGCAATTCATCGCAGGCCTGGATTTGCCTGTACTGGCTTATCTGCGCGAAACCCAGGTGTACGTGAATGCCGCATTCGAGGGCAAAACCCTGTTCGATCTGCCGCCCCATCTGGCCGGGCGGGAACTGGAGCAGTGGGCTTACTTGTCGAATTGGCTCGAGCAAAACTGAATCGCTCTTCCTGTCAACGCTTTTCCTATGGCAAGCGTTATTGTTCCCAACTGCCGGATATTGGGTTTGCAAACCAGGCAGGGTTGGTTAAAATGGCGTGGGCAGTAATGTCCTCAGTCTAAATCTAAACATGGAGAACAAGGGAATTATGAAATCTATTATCGTTAGCATGGCAGCAGCAGCAGGTTTGATGGTTGCAGGTAGCGTCCTGGCAGCGGAAATGCCGGAAGCTGCAAAGAAGAACGGTTGCACCGCTTGCCACGCAATTGACAAGAAGGTGGTTGGTCCGGCTTGGGCTGACGTTGCCAAGAAATACAAGGGCGCCAAGACTTTCTCGTTCGGCGGCAAGGACTATCCTCTGGTTGAAGGCCTGATGATGAAGGTATCCAAAGGCGGTTCCGGCAACTGGGGCACCGTTCCTATGATCGCCAATGACCCGAATGGCAGCAAGCAGCCAGCCATCAAGGAACTGGTCGAATTCGTACTGGGCCTGTAATAGCTACAAGGCAGTAACCCTCGGCGGGGTCGGTGCAAACCGACCCCGTTTGAGTTTTTGGGGAGAGAAAAATATGAGAATTATTCTCGGAGCGATTTCCGGGCTGTTGCTTGCGGGGGGCGCTCATGCCGCCGAAATGCCCGCAATGGCGCAGAAACAGGGTTGTACCGTTTGTCACGCCATAGACAAAAAAGTGGTCGGCCCGGCATGGATGGATGTGTCCAGAAAATACAAGGGTGCGGCCAAGTACACCTACAGCGGCAGTGAATATCCGCTGGAAGAAGGCCTGGTTATGAAAGTATCCAAAGGCGGTTTCGGCAACTGGGGCTCCATGCCCATGCCCCCCAACGATGCCAACGGCAATAAGCAGGCCGATATCAGGGAACTGGTCAGATTCATATTGAATCTGGCGAAATAGCGTTCAGAGAGTATTGCCTATCGTGTTGAGAAGCCGACGCCAGTCGGCTTTTTGCTGCGCCACCCAAATTGACAATGCACAGGGGGCTACGGATAATCCGCCATCCACTTTCGGAGCTATCTCCCATGCCTTATAAACACTTGCCCCTGGCCATTTTGTTTGCTGCCGTGCTCGCCGCCTGCGGCAAGTCCGGGACACCCGCCGCCAATTCCTCAGCTCCCGCCGCTACGGGCGCCACAAGCGATGAGCTGGTAGTGAAGATAGGCGCATCTGCCCCGCTTACTGGCCCGCAGGCGCATATCGGCAAGGACAACGAGAACGGCACGCGCATGGCGATAGAAGATGCCAATACCAAGGGCATCATGATAGGCGGCAAGAAGGCACGCTTCGAATTACTCAGCGAAGACGACCAGACCGATCCCAAGGCTGCGACCATAGTCGCGCAGAAGCTGGTGGATGCAAAAGTGAATGGCATCATCGGCCACCTGAATTCCGGCACTACCATCCCCGCCTCGCGCATTTACAGCGACAACGGCATCCCGCAGATTTCCCCTTCCGCCACCGCAGTGGCTTACACCGCACAAGGCTTCAAGACCGCGTTCCGCGTGATGGCCAATGACGGGCAGCAAGGCAAGGTGCTGGGAGAGTTCGCCGCGAAAAGCCTGAATGCCAGGAAGATCGCGGTGATAGACGACCGCACCGCTTACGGCCAGGGACTGGCAGATGAGTTCGTCAAATCCGCGCAAGCCAACGGTGCGCAGATCGTGACGCACGAATACACCACAGACAAAGCCGTGGACTTCGCCGCCGTGCTGACTGCCATCAAAGGCAAGAAGCCCGACCTGGTGTTCTTCGGCGGCATGGACCCGCAAGGTGCACCCATGCTCAAGCAACTGCGCTCGCTTGCCATGGACGTGAAGTTCATGATGGGCGACGGCGGCTACACACCCAAGCTGATCGAGAATGCGGGTGCTGCCGCAGAAGGTGCTTACGCCTCGCTGCCCGGCGTACCGCTGGAGCAGATGCCCGGCGGCAAGGATTTCTCGCAGCGCTATCAGGCCAAGTTCAACCAGCCCATCCAGTTGTATGCGCCGTATTGCTATGACGCGGTGAACGTGATGATCGCCGCGATGCAAAAGGCCGGCTCCGCCGAACCGGCAAAATATCTGTCCGAACTGGCAAAGACCGAATACGACGGTGTGACCGCAAAGATTACCTTCGATGAAAAGGGCGACCTCAAGGGCGGCGCAATCACGATGTACCAGGTGCAGAAAGGCAAGTGGATGCCGCTGCAAACACTGGGCGGGAGCGCGCCTGCAGCCAAGTGATGCCACTCAGTTCCTTCCCCCTTGCAGGGGGAAGGCCAGGATAATTTGAATCCTACGTGGACATTCTCTTACAACAAATTATCAACGGCCTGGTGCAAGGCAGCGTGTATGCGCTGGTCGCGCTCGGCTACACCATGGTGTATGGCATCCTCGGCCTGATCAATTTCGCGCACGGCGAAGTGGTGATGGTGGGAGCGATGGTGGCGCTGGCGGTAAGTGGGATGTTGCTCGCCGCCGGGTTGCCGCCATTGCTGGTGCTGCTGCTCGCACTTCTGGTTGCGATGGCGGTATGCATGGCGCTGGGTTACGCCATCGAGCGCATCGCGTATCGTCCCTTGCGCAATGCGCCGCGCCTCGCGCCGCTGATCACCGCGATAGGCGTTTCCATCGTACTGCAAAATCTTGCGATGATCTTCTGGGGCCGCGAATACCACGCGTTCCCGCAACTGTTGCCCGGCGCATCGCACGGTTTCGGCGGCGCGATCATCAACGACGTGCAGATCATCATCATCGCGGTTGCATTGCTCATGATGGCCGGGCTGCTGGTGCTGGTGCACCGCACACGCCTCGGACGCGCGATGCGCGCCGTGGCGGAAAATCCTTCCGCCGCCGCGCTGATGGGCGTGGACATCAACACCGTGATTTCCGTCACCTTCATGATAGGTTCCGCGCTGGCGGCGGTGGCGGGCCTCATGGTCAGCGCCAACTACGGCATCGTGCATTACTACATGGGTTTCCTGCTGGGCCTGAAAGCCTTCACCGCTGCGGTGCTCGGCGGGATAGGCAATTTGCGCGGCGCGATGCTGGGCGGCGTGTTGCTGGGGCTGATCGAAAGCCTGGGTGCGGGCTACATCGGCGACCTGAGCGGCGGATTCTTCGGCAGCAACTATCAGGATGTATTTGCGTTCTTCGCGCTGATCGCGGTACTGGTGTTCAGGCCGTCCGGATTGCTGGGCGAACGTGTGGCGGAACGCGCATGAACTTGAAACACAAACCGCTGCTCGCCGCACTCGCCATCGCGCTGCTGCTCCTGCCTTTTGCCACCGACGCAATGCTCGGGCGCGGCTGGGTGCGCATCGCGGATTTCGCGCTCTTGTACATCATGCTGGCGCTGGGGCTGAACATCGTGGTCGGCTATGCGGGCCTGCTCGACCTGGGCTATGTCGCGTTCTTCGCGGTGGGCGCCTACAACTATGCGCTGCTGTCCTCGCCGCAATTCGGCTTGCACTGGCCGTTCTGGGTCGTGCTGCCGCTGGGGGCGCTGCTGGCTTGTTGCTTCGGCGTGCTGCTGGGTGCGCCCACGCTGAAACTGCGCGGTGATTATCTCGCCATCGTCACGCTCGGTTTCGGCGAGATCATCCGCATCTTTCTCAACAACCTCAATGCGCCGGTCAATATCACCAACGGCCCGCAAGGTATCAGCATGATAGATCCGATACGTGCGGGGGAATTTTCCATGGGCGGCGAGCACCAATTGTTCGGCCTGGCATTTCCCGCCACGCACCTGCATTACTACCTGTTCCTGCTGTTCACGCTGCTGGTGATTTTCGTATCGCGGCGGCTGGAAGGTTCGCGCATCGGCCGCGCCTGGATGGCGATACGCGAAGACGAAGTCGCGGCGGAAGCGATGGGCCTCAACACGCGCAACATCAAGCTGCTGGCATTCGCCATGGGCGCGACTTTCGGCGGATTGTCCGGCGGATTGTTCGCGGGATTCCAGGGCTTTGTCAGCCCCGAAAGTTTCAGCCTGATGGAATCCATCATGATCCTGTGCATGGTGGTGCTGGGCGGCATGGGCAACATCGGCGGCGTGATATTGGGCGGCGTGCTGCTGGTACTGTTGCCGGAAGCGCTGCGCAACGGCGCAGGCCCGATGCAGCAGGCGCTGTTCGGCAAGACACTGGTTGATCCGGAGAGCCTGCGCATGCTGATGTTCGGGCTGGCGCTGATCGCCGTCATGCTGCTGCGGCCTGCGGGATTGTGGCCCTCGACGCAGCGTCGCCGCGAACTCTCCCCGGATGAGATGATCAGCCATCAAGAACAGGACACGGTGTATGACAACAGCAAATAACCCATTGCTGGAACTTGCCGGCGTAGGCAAACGCTTCGGCGGTCTCGCGGCATTGAGCGCGGTATCGCTGCACATCGGGCGCGGTGAAATCTACGGCCTGATCGGCCCCAACGGTGCGGGCAAGACCACGCTGTTCAACGTCGTCACCGGACTGTATCAGCTCGACGAAGGCAACTTCACTTTCGACGGCGTCGCGTACTCGCGCTGCAAGCCGCATGTACTGGCCGAAGCTGGCATCGCGCGCACTTTCCAGAACATCCGCCTGTTCGCCAACATGACCGCGCTGGAAAACATCATGGTCGGATGCCATGTGCGTACGCGCTCCGGCATCTGGGGCGCGCTCACGCGCAATGCCGCCGCGCGCGCCGAAGAGCGCGCCATAGCCCAGCGCGCGCGCGAATTGCTGCGCTACGTCGGCATAGACCGCCCGCATGAAACGCTGGCCAAGCACCTGTCCTACGGCGAGCAGCGCCGCCTCGAAATCGCGCGCGCACTCGCCACCGAGCCCAAGCTGCTCGCGCTCGACGAACCCGCCGCAGGCATGAATGCCACCGAAACCGGAAGCCTCAAAACCCTGCTGCAAACCATACGCGCGAGCGGCATTACCGTGCTGCTGATCGAACACGACGTAAAACTCATCATGGGTTTGTGCGACCGTGTGACCGTACTCGACTACGGCAGGAAGATCGCCGAAGGCGTACCGGAACAAGTGCGGCGCGACCCGGCGGTGATTGCAGCCTATCTGGGCGGGGAAGCGGCATGAGCCTGCTCTCTGTAGAAAATCTCAAGGCCAGTTACGGCGGCATACAAGCCCTGAAAGGCATCAGCCTCGAAGTTGCGCAGGGCGAACTCGTCGCGCTCATAGGCAGCAATGGCGCGGGCAAGAGCACCACGCTCAAGACGCTGGCCGGGCTGCTGCACCCCGCGTCAGGAAGTATCCACTACGATGGAATATCCATGCACGACATTCCCGCGCATCAGCGCGTGCGCGATGGCCTGTCTCTGGTGCCCGAAGGGCGCGGCGTGTTCGCGCGCCTCAGCGTGGAAGAGAATTTGCAGATGGGCGCTTACATCCGCAACGACACTGCGCAGATCGCCGCCGACCTCGAACGCATGTACGCGCTGTTTCCGCGCCTCGCCGAACGCCGTGCGCAGCTTGCCGGCACGCTTTCCGGCGGCGAGCAGCAGATGGTGGCGATGGCGCGCGCATTGATGAGCAAACCCAAACTGCTGATGCTGGACGAACCCAGCATGGGACTCGCGCCCATGATGGTCGCGAAAATATTCGAGACCATCAGCGACATCTCCGCGCAGGGCGTTTCCATTCTGCTGGTCGAACAGAACGCCAGACTTGCACTCGAAGTCGCACGGCGCGGTTATGTGCTGGAAAGCGGGTTGATCACTCTAGCGGACAGCGCGTCAAATCTGTTGGGTAGCGATGAGGTAAGGCGCGCTTATCTTGGCGCCTGATCGGGCCGCCGCAGATTCAGCATATCCATCACCGTCGGATAACGCAGCACCACTTTTAACTCACGCTTCATGCGCAGGTTTGTCAGCCGCCGCGATTCGTTCATGAACGACAACAGCATCGGCGACAATGCGCTCTGCGCTTCGACACGGCTGATGCGCGGCGGACGCGGCAAACCGCAGGCATCCGCAACCGCATCGAAGTAGGCGCCCATTTTCATCCCGCTATCGTCCGAGGCGTGATATACGCGATTCGGTTTTCCGTGGCGCAAAGCCGCGACGACAATGCGCGCCAGGTCGTCGGCATGGATGTGGTTGGTATGGCTGTCTTCCTGCGCCACGATGGCGGGGCCGCCCGAGCGCAAACGTTCCAGCGGCAGGCGTTCCGCCGCATAGATGCCGGGGACGCGCAGTATGCTGGCTGTTACACCATTGCGTTTGACCCAGGCACATATCTGCTGTTCGGCATCCACGCGGCGTTGCGCGCGTGGGTTCTGCGCATGGAGTGGATGGGTCTCATCCACCACCGCGCCATTGCAATCGCCATAGACGCCGCTGGTGCTGATGTAGATGAAGTGTCCGGGCAGCGAGCCGCGCGATAGGGCCGCGAGCAGATTGCGCGTGCGCGTGTCGCCATTGCCCGCATTGGGTGGCGGCGCGAAGTGCAGCACCGTATCGGCCAGTCCGGCGATGCGTGCAAGACTACTGCGCCCATCGAGATCACCCGGCAACGGGGTGATGCCGGCAGCGCACAACACCGGAAAACGTGCAGCGCTGCGCGCCAGCCCGAACAAGGTATAACGTTCGCACAGCAATGCCGCGACCCGCAGCGCAATGTCCCCGCAGCCAACCATGAGAATTCGTTTCATGCTGCGATTATGCGTTAAAATCGCGGCCTTCGCGTAAGCAGCAGGCACAGCATGACGTTCACCACCACCATCAAACCCGGCAACCATAGTTTTTCTGTCGAGCAGGATGAAACCATACTCGATGCCGGACTCAAGCATGGCATCACCTTGCCCTACGGTTGCCGCAACGGCGTGTGCGGCGCGTGCAAAGGCAAGGTGCTGGAGGGCGTAGTGGATCATGGCAATTCCCAGGCCCATGCATTGAGCGAGGCGGAAAAGGCCGCAGGCATGACCTTGTTCTGTTGCGCCCAGCCCCGATCCGATGTGGTCATCGAATGCCGCGAAGTGAGCGTATCCAATGATATTCCGGCGCGGACACTGCCATGCCGCGTGGAGAAAATGGAAAAAGCGGCGGACGATGTGATGGTGCTTTACCTCAGGCTGCCCGCCAACGAGCGCCTGCAATTTCTCGCCGGACAATACATAGACATCCTGCTGAAAGATGACAAGCCGCGCAGCTTCTCGCTGGCCAATGCACCGCACGACGACGAATTCCTGCAACTGCACATCCGCAACATCGCGGGCGGGACTTTCACGCAGCATGTGTTCAACAAAATGAAGGAACGCGACATTCTGCGCATCAAGGGACCGCTGGGTACTTTCTTCCTGCACGAAGATTCGGGCAAGCCTATCGTGTTTGTCGCCAGCGGCACCGGCTTCGCGCCGGTCAAAGCCATCATCGAACATGCGCTGTACAGCGGCATGCAGCGCCCCATGCATCTGTACTGGGGGGTGCGCAAACCATCCGATCTCTACATGCTGGAGCGCCTGAAGGAATGGGAAGCGCGCGGCATAAAGTTCACGCCCGTCGTCTCCGATGAACCATGGGATGGGCGCACGGGATTTGTGCACCAGGCGGTGCTGGAAGACTACAGCGATCTATCCGGCCATCAGGTCTATGCTTGCGGCGCACCCGTGGTGGTGGAAGCGGCGCATCGCGAGTTCACTACGCAACGCGGTCTGCCGGATGAAGAGTTTTTCTCGGACGCATTCACTTTTGTGCCCAAGCCTCTGGATCGAAGGGTGGAAGCCGAAGATTGAATGTATCACCTTGCCTTGGGCGCAGGCGCGAATGAATGCGCGCCTCGCTTATACCCATTCCATCGCCTTGCGCGAATATCTGAGCGCCTCATCCGGCTTGTTCAATCTCTCGGCAAGCTGCCCTAAAGCAGTATAGGCGGCGCGGCTGGGAGATACGCTGATGCTGGCTTCGAGATAAGTCTGCGCTTTGCCCCACAGCGCCTGATGCAAACATAGTTTGCCCAGCGCCAGCAATAATCCTGCATCGTCCGTATGCAGTTTGAGCCAGCGCTCGGCCTGTTCGATCTGCCCGACCACATCGCCCACGAGGCAGTCGCCATATAGCGTGACCAAGCCACTGTCCCATTGCGCGTCCAGGCTGTCGGTGACTAGCTGTTGCGCATTCTTGCAATCGCCAAGCTGGATGAAAGCATGCGCGGCGGCGCTGGCGATCGGGGTGCGTTGGCGGAACTCGTCCGGCATGTTTCTCCACACCGACAACAGCGCTGAAGCATCCTGTGTTTGCGCGCGGATTTTTTCCAGCCAGGCCTGTTGGCGCACTTGCTCGGCGGCGGTGGTGTCCATAGACTCGCGTTTTTCCAGCTGGTTGACGATATCCAGCACCGCATCCCAGTTGCGCGCCTGCTGCTGCGCCTTGAGTTCCAGGTGCAGTGCGCCGACATGGCCGCGCACGCCGGATTCGCGCAAGGCTTTCAGCGTGTCCAGCGCAGCCAGCGGTTGATGCTGATCCAGATTGAACTTGGCGGTGGCCATCAAGCGCATGGTGGTATCGCCGACCGTCTTGCCTTCGGCAGATGCAAGGTAGGCATCACGCTTGTCGAACTCGCGCAACTCGTGCGCCGCGCGCGCGGCGATGATGGGATTGATGGCAGAACCCTCGTCCAGCTCCATCGCCAGTGCCGCAGCTTTTTCCGCCACCGCATAGCGCCCTTCGAAGAAGGCGCCCAGCGCCTCCATCATTGCCGCGCGCCCCTTTGCATGCGCGCGCTCGCTGCGGAAACGGCGCACATATTCGGGCAGACGCAGGGTCGCCGCTATCAGTTGCACAGTCAGGAAAGCAAACACGAATAGCACCAGCAGCCCCACCACAAACAGCGAGAGCGACATTTCGATGCGGTAGGGGGCATATACCAGCAGCACATAGCCGGGATTATGCGCGGCCAGCGTGAGCGTCACCGCCAATGCGAACAGCCCCAGCAACCAGAACAGAAATTTCATCGCGCGGGCTTCTCGCGCGACACACGGTAATTGCGCACCGCTTCCAGACTGGCGCTGATGTCAGGCAGCTCGATGCTGATATTGGACTCGCGCAATTTCTGTAGTGTGCTGACGGTTGTCGCACCGTCGCCCGATCTGGTGTCGAAATAGCGCGCCACCCATTCCTGCGCGGCTTGCAGATCGCGCTTATAGCTGGACTCGTCGCGCGCCAGCAGCGCCAAATGTGCCGACAGCAGGCGCAGCTTCAGGTTCTCGCGCAGAAAGTAAGTTTGCGCGGGCATGAGCAGCGGCAGCTCCTGCTTCTGCGTGTTCTCGATGCGCACCAGTTGTTTGGCGTCGGTCCAGATCTCGTACAGCAGGCGTTGCCAGCCCGACGCGGCAGGAGCGGCAGGCGCGGCGACGGCGGCTTCCTGCGACAGGTGCATATCCTGCGCCAGCGGCAATGCATCCACGGCAACGATAAGATTGTCGAGGCGCAGATTGATGCCCGGCACATCCACATTGGGCAGCGCACGCAGCCTGTCCATATCGCGCGCGATGGCCTTGCGCAGGTTATTCAGCGAAGCCCTGTCCATGCGCTTGAGATTATCGTCGGCCTGCTGCATGGCAATCAGCGCGGCTTTCACGTTGGCGGCGAGTTGCAACTGCTGCCCGGCGATCAGCAGCATCTGTTCGACCTGCGCCAGCACCGTCTCGTCGCGGCTGCTGGAAAGCTCCTGATACAGCGTCTCCAGCGCGGCGCGCTGGTTCTGCGCTTCGGCATAATGCGCTTCCAGCAGCACCACCTTGGCCGACAGTTCGCGCGTCGCTTCCTGGCCTTGCGTCACCAGCATCTGGCTGGCCTTGTTGCTGCCGTCCATCTCGGCCAGACGCCGCGCCAGTTCCTGCTGCATGTTGCCGATCTGGCGGTGTGCATCGAACCATTGCAGCACGAATATCACCAGCACCACGGCCAGCGTCATCTGCGCGACGCTCATGCGCGCGATGAGGTTCGCCACCGGGTTATGCGGCGGCGGAGTTTGCTGCGTGGGTGGGGTTGCTTCGTTCATGCTGGTTTCCGGTTCTGCGCCCATGCTACCAAACCTTCGAGCAAGCCGTCATCTCCGCCTGCGGTCGCGGTCACTACCCGCCAGCCCTGGCGTTGCGCGGCAGCGGCGATGCGCTCGTGCTGCACGAACAATGGTATGGCGACAAGCTGCGCTCTGCCTTGTTCATCGAACATATCCCACAAATATCCCAGCGCTTCGCTGCTGGTTACGGTAATGGCGTCCGGTCCGGCAGCCAGCAATGCGGCGCCATCCTGTTGCGGTTTGCTGCGCTGGTAACATTCGGCATATTCCACGCTCGCGCCGCGTGCCTTGAGTGTATCGCCCAGCAGCTCGCGCCCGCCGTCGCCGCGAAAAATCGCGATGCGCCAGCCATCAACGTTCTGCAATTCGGGCAGGGCCAGCAGCGCTTCGCTATCGAAACGATCCTGCGGCGCAAGGATGCCGCTCACGCCCAACTCGCGCAGCACCCTGGCGCTGCCCTGGCCGACGCTGGCAATCTTCAATGCGGCGGGTAATTCACGAATAGCCGCCATGCCGTAGCGCACCGCGTTGGGGCTGATGAAAATGGCGAGATCGAATTCGTGCAGGCGCGAGACAAGTGCGCGCAGCGTTTGCGGATCGGCTGCCGGGCCGATCTCCAGCAAGGGGAACACTATGGCCTTGCCACCGGCCTGCGCGATGCGCTGCGCCAGTTGCGCCGCCTGTTCGCGCGGGCGGGTCACGGCGATGTTCAGTCCGGCAAGGGGCAAAGTCATAAAATCATTTGCCGCAGAGAACACAGAAAAAACCACAATCTATTTACGGTGGTTTTCAACTCTGCGTTCTCTGTGGCTAAATTGTTTTTACAAAGCTAGCGCCGCAAGAATTTCGCCCGCGCCTTGTTTCAACAGGTCTTCTGCCACGGCATCGCCCAGCGCTTCCGGAGCGTTCACGCTGCCGGTATGCTCGGCGCGGATCAGGCGCGAGCCGTCGGGCGTGGCGACGAAGCCGCGCATGCGCAGCTTGCCGTCGACCACTTCGGCGAAACCGCCCAATGGCACCTGGCAACTGCCGCCCAGTTTGCGGCTCATCGCGCGTTCGGCCAACACGCAGGCGGCGGTGTCAGGATGATGCAGAGGTGCGAGTACGCCAACCAGATCGGCGCGGTCGGCGCGGCATTCGATGCCGAGTGCGCCCTGGCCCACGGCGGGCAGGCTGTCTTCGCTGGTAATGACATTGCGTATGCGGTCGCCCAGACCCAGGCGCTTCAGGCCGGCGGCGGCGAGGATGATGGCGGCGTATTGGCCCTCATCGAGTTTGCGCAAACGGGTCTGCACATTACCGCGCAGCGGTTCGATCTTCAGGTGCGGAAAGCGTGCACGCAACTGGCTTTCGCGGCGCAGGCTGGAAGTGCCGACCACTGCTCCGGCGGGCAACGCTTGCAGGTTGTCGTAGTTGTTGGAGACGAAGGCGTCGCGCGGATCTTCGCGCTCACCGATGCAGGCCAGCATGAAACCTTCAGGCAGATTCATCGGCACATCCTTCAGGGAATGCACGGCGATGTCGGCGCTGCCGTTTTCCAGCGCAGTTTCGAGTTCCTTTACAAAAAGTCCCTTGCCGCCGATCTTGGACAGCGTGACATCGAGGATCTGGTCGCCCTGCGTGGTCATGCCGAGGATGCTGACCTGCGTTTGCGGATATAATGCGCGCAGCCTGTCACGGATGTGTTCGGCTTGCCACATGGCCAGCGCGCTTTCGCGCGAAGCGATCACCAGTTTGCTTGGAACCGATTGCGCTTGAGTTGTCTGATTCATTGCTTATTCCTGACAAGTTGATTGATTCGGTGGTTTGTATAGCTAATAGCGGCGCATTTTAACACGACCCCGTTCTACCTCGCCGCAGAAACAGAAAACGAACATGCTAACTTTACTTTCCGCACCCGCCGACATATCGAGTAAGGACTTGCCCCTGCGCGAGGATATCCGCCTGTTCGGGCGCATCCTCGGCGACACTTTGCGCGAGCAGGAAGGCAACGAGACCTTCGAGCTGGTCGAGAGCGTGCGCCGCGCTGCCGTGCGTTTCCGCAAGACCCAGGACGAACGCGACCGCGACCAGTTGGAACAGATGCTGGATGCACTGTCGCCGCGCGACACGCTGTCGGTGGTGCGCGCCTTCAGTTATTTTTCGCAACTGTCCAATATCGCCGAGGACCAGCACCACAACCGCCGCCGCCGCGCGCATCTCAAGGCCGGTTCGCCGCCGCAGGACGGCAGCATGCAACTGGCGCTGGATCGCGTGCAGGCCAGGCAAACCGGCGCGAACGCGGTGCAGGCGTTCTTCGACAAGGCGCTGATCTCGCCCGTGCTTACCGCGCATCCCACCGAAGTGCAGCGCAAGAGCATACTTGATTGCCAGATCTCCATCGCCAGCATCCTGGCCGAGCGTGACCGCATGGACATGACGCCGGACGAGCTGGCCCAGAACGAAGAGCTGTTGCGCCGCTTCATCCTGATCCTGTGGCACACGCGCATGTTGCGCACCGCCAAACTGACCGTGCCGGACGAGATCAACAACGGGTTGGCGTATTACAGTTATACCTTTCTCACCGAGATACCGAAGATCTACGCCGATCTGGAAAAGCAACTGGAGCAGCGCTACGGCGAACACATCGCCATCCCGCCGTTTCTGCGCATCGGTAGCTGGATCGGCGGCGACCGCGACGGCAATCCCTACGTCACGCACGAGGTCATGCAGAATGCCGCCGAGCGCCATTCGACGCTGATCCTTGAACATTACCTGACTGAAATCCATACCCTGGGCACGCGCTATTCGCTTTCTTCCCGTCTGGTGGAAATCAGCGACGAACTCGACGCCTTCGCCGCACAGTCGCTGGACGATGCCGCCAGCCGCGAGGATGAGCCGTACCGCCGCGCGCTGATCGCGATTTATTCGCGCCTTGCGGTCACCGCGAAACAGCTCGAACACCGCGCGGAGCATTTGCGCCCCGCCGACCCCAATGCCCGACCCTACGCCGACGCGCAGGAATTCATCGCCGACCTCGACATCATCATCAATTCGCTCAATCACCACGGCGCGACATATCTCGCGCGCGGGCGCATCGCTTATCTGCGCCGCGCCGCGCAGGTGTTCGGTTTCCATCTTGCGCCGCTGGACATGCGCCAGCACAGCGCGGTGCATGAGCAGGTGGTGAGCGAACTGCTGGCAGTCGCCGGCCGCAAGGATTATGAGCAACTCGACGAGGCCGCGCGCCGCAGCACGCTGCTCGACGCGTTGCATGCGGGCAAACATCTCGCCACAGAAATGGAAAGGTTTTCGCACACCGTGCAGGGCGAGTTGCGCATCATGCATGCGGCGGCGATCATCCATCGCCGCTTTGGCCGCGCCGCGCTGCCCAATTACATCATCTCGATGACCAAGGGCGTGAGCGATTTGCTCGAAGTCGCGCTGATGTTGCAGCAGGCCGGCTTGCTTGACACCGATCCCGCGCTGCATCTCAACATCATTCCGCTGTTCGAGACCATCGTCGACCTGCGCGGCTGCGGCCCCATCATGGATGAACTGTTCTCCATTCCGTACTACCGCGAACTGTTAAAGACACGCGGCAACACGCAGGAAGTGATGCTGGGCTATTCCGACAGCAACAAGGATGGCGGTTACCTCACCGCAAACTGGGAGCTGTACAAAGCCGAAATCGAACTCGTACAAGTGTTCGAGAAACACGGCATCGAACTGCGTCTGTTCCACGGGCGCGGTGGCACCGTGGGTCGCGGCGGCGGCCCCAGCTATGAGGCTATCCTGGCGCAACCGCCGGGCAGCGTGAATGCGCAGATCCGCATCACCGAACAGGGTGAGGTCATCGCCAGCAAATATTCCAATCCGGAAATCGGACGGCGCAATCTCGAAACGCTGATCGCCGCAACCATGGAAGCCACGCTGCTGCATCACCATGGCGCCGACAGCACCATGCCCGAATTCCATCGCATCATGGAAATATTGAGCGCGGATGCGTTCATCGCATATCGCCAGCTGGTATATGAGACACCCGGCTTCACCGACTATTTCTTTGCCGCCACGCCGATACGCGAGATCGCCGAACTCAACATCGGCAGCCGCCCCTCATCGCGCAAGGCGAGCGACAAGATCGAAGACCTGCGCGCGATTCCCTGGGTGTTCAGCTGGAGCCTGAACCGTGTGCTGTTGCCCGGTTGGTTCGGTTTCGGCAGCGCCGTGCAACGTTTCATGGAACGCGAAGGCGGGGGCGGCCTTGCGCAACTGCAAGCCATGTACCGGAACTGGGCGTTCTTTCGCGGCCTGCTTTCCAACATGGACATGGTGCTATCCAAGACCGATATGGGCATCGCCTCGCGCTATGCCGAACTGGTGCCGGATGAAACGCTGCGCAACAGGATATTCGGCGAGATCGAAGCCGAATGGCAGCGCACGGTGGACATGCTGTTCGCCATCACCGGCGCTTCCACGCTGCTGCAAGACAATTCCACGCTGGCGCGCAGCCTCACCACGCGCACGCCCTACATCGATCCGCTCAACCACCTGCAAGTCGCGCTGCTGCATCGCCACCGCGCAGGAGATGACGATGTGCTGGTGAAGCGGGCAATACATCTGACCATCAACGGCATCGCAGCAGGGTTGCGGAACAGCGGTTAGATTCTTTGCTGGCGGAAAAGGAAGCTGCCGTTACTCGCGGATAAAAAATAACCGGGCGCGTGGGCAGGCTTTACTCGGCCATGCCCTGGCTGCGCAGATATTCTTCATACGTACCGTGATAGTCCGTCACACCCTTGGCCGATATCTCGATGATGCGTGTGGCCAGCGAACTCACAAACTCGCGGTCGTGGCTGACGAAGATCAGCGTGCCCTTGTACAGGTCGAGCGCGGTATTGAGCGACTCGATGGCTTCCATGTCCATGTGGTTGGTCGGTTCGTCCATCAGCAGCACGTTCGGTTTTGCCAGCATCAGTTTGCCGAACAGCATGCGGCCCTTCTCGCCGCCGGACAGCACTTTCACTTTTTTCTTCACGTCGTCGCCGGAAAACAGCAAACGCCCCAGCGTGCCGCGCACCACCTGATCGTCGTCGTGCGGGCCGCGCCAGTCGGTCATCCATTCCATCATCTGTTTGTCTTCGGCGAAGTCGGCGGCGTGATCCTGCGCGTAGTAGCCGAGCTTGGCTTTCTCCGCCCATTTGATGGTGCCGGTGTCGGGTTCGAGGTCGCCCGCGAGGCAACGCAGCAGCGTGGTTTTGCCGATGCCGTTGGGCCCGATGATGGCGACCTTCTCGCCCGCGTCGATGCGGAAATTTACATTGGAGAAAAGAACTTTGTCGAAGCCCTTGGCCATGTGCTGCACTTCCACCGCGACGCGATGCAATTTCTCGCGCTCGTCGTATTCGTAGCGAATGAAGGGGTACTGGCGGCTCGAAGGCTTGATGTCCTCCACCTTGATCTTGTCGATCTGGCGCGCGCGCGAAGTGGCCTGCTTGGCCTTGGAAGCGTTGGCCGAGAAGCGCGCCACGAAGGCCTTGAGTTCGGCGATCTTCTCCTTGGCCTTGGCGTTGTCCGACGATTGCTGCTCGCGCGCCTGCGTGGAGGCCAGCATGTAGTCGTTGTAGTTGCCGGGATACACGGTGATCTTGCCGTAATCGAGATCGGCCATGTGCGTACACACGCTGTTCAAAAAATGACGGTCGTGCGAGATAATCACCATGGTGCTGTTGCGCGCGTTGAGGATGTCTTCCAGCCAGCGTATGGTATTGATGTCGAGGTTGTTGGTCGGCTCGTCCAGCAGCAGGATGTCGGGGTTGGAAAACAGTGCCTGCGCCAGCAGCACGCGCAGCTTGAAGCCGGGTGCGACTTCGCGCATCGGCCCGCCGTGCAGTTCGATGGCGATACCCAGCCCCAGCAGCAGCTCCCCGGCGCGCGCTTCGGCGGTGTAACCATCGTACTCGGCGAACACGGCTTCGAGGTCGGCGGCGCGCATGTAATCTTCTTCGCTCGCATCCGGGTTGGCGTAAAGCGCGTCGCGTTCCGACATCGCTTCCCACATTTCGGCATGGCCCATCATCACCACATCGAGCACGCGGTTGTCTTCATAAGCGAACTGATCCTGGCGCAATTTGCCCAGGCGTTCGCCGCGATCCAGCATGACTTCGCCTGAAGACTGCTCCAGATCGCGACCGAGGATTTTCATGAAGGTGGACTTGCCGCAACCGTTCGCGCCGATGAGGCCGTAGCGGTTGCCGTCGCCGAATTTGACGGAGACGTTTTCGAACAGCGGCTTGGCGCCGAACTGCATGGTGATGTTTGCGGTGGATAACATAGGACTGCCTTATTTTCGAAGGCGCGCATTCTACCATTATCCATGTACCATGACCGCGCAGCGACCATGCCGACAGGCGCAGAAAGCGCCCGGTTCCGTCCCGCCCGGCTTATTGACTCCTGCCCCGTGATGGCTTATTTTGTATCCCGATACAAAGCGGATACAAATACAAATCACCCAAGGGGGTTGAAATGCTACGAGTGTTATCGAGGATATTTTTAGGGTTGGCCCTGGGCTTCATCCCGGCTGCGCAGGCCGGGTTGTTCGGCAGTCTCGCCAGCATGGCGGGTTCTTCCGGTAGCACTTCCGGCGATGCACCGCCCCCATTCGATCCCGCGCAACCTCCCGCCAGTCTGGCAGAAACATTCGTCAAAACGTACGGGCTCGACAAGCTCAAGACCAAACGCGTGGCGATCACCAGTTTCGGGGTCGAGTTCAATCGCAAGGTTCATGTGAGCGTGAGCGACCGCAACATCATCACCGACACCTACAGCAACAACAAGACGGACTTTACGCTGGAAGGCGTGCCGGATGAGGTGATGCAGCGCGTCGCCGACCGGGCATACGACCAGTTCGTCGCCGACCTCCAGCATGCCGGTTTTGAAGTGTTGCCGCAGGAAACCTTGCGTACCAACGAGGCATACCAGACGCTGATCAAGGGAGCCAAGGCGCAAGAGAAAACCAACATCGAATACAAAATCTCGAAGCGGTTCGACTACGACCACGATGTCTCGTCCACGGTGGTCGCCCCGCACGGACTCCAGTATTACGAACCGGAGATCGATGAAGACGAAGGGCGCGGCGCGGCGGGCGACAACATGCTGGGGGTGATCGGTAGCCTGGCCAAGAACGTGGGCGACAAGGCCGGCCGGAAGATACGCATGAATGAAGTGGAGGCGGCAAAATCCCTCGACGCGAACATACTCAAGGCGCGTTTCGTCGTCGGCTTCGGCGATGCCTCGGCAAGCACCGTGCAGCAGCACTCCATCCATACCGACTACCTCAGGGAAGAGGTCTCCCAGAAGCTGACCACGAGCAACAAGAACAGCGCGAAAAGCCGTTTGAGCATACTCGGCAGGGGCGAGTCCTACATTGCGTTCCGCACCGCAGAAGCCAGTCCCTATCACAAGGAGCGCACGACGGTACACGGCGGCAAGGGCGGGCTGTTGAGCAAAATGATGGTGGGAACCGAACACGATTCGCTGGACGGGAATGTGACGCTGTGGCTCGCCGAGTCGGTGGACTCCACCGACAGTTTCCTGGCGGACAAGGTCAAGGATGCGACGACTGCAAGCCAGGAAGCGGACAACAAATCCAGTTCCGGTTTCGCGGCGGCGACCGCCAAATTCGGGCAGTTTATCGGCTCATCGCAGAGCAAGAGTTTTGTCGCGCAAGCTGATCCGGACCTGTATGAATATCTGACTTCTGCTTATCTCGACGCGGTGCGCAAGATGTTTGTCGCCAAACTATCCGGCCAGGCAAAATAAAGACAGCGGGTTAACCTCTACCGCTTCAATGCAAACACGGTTCGATGCGCGCCCGCTTTTTGCGGGCGCCTTGTTTTGCGGTAACGCTACATAAATCAGCTAAAATGCCCGCACCCAATTTCGCAGACATCCCATGGTTCCCCATCTCGCCACAGCTTTGAAAGGCCCGCTGCTCGATCTCGAACACCGCATTCTTAACGCGCAGCCCGCCATCGAGCACTGGTTCCGCACGCAATGGCAGGAGCACACGCCGCCGTTCTATTCTTCGGTAGACTTGCGCAATGCCGGCTTCAAGCTCGCACCGGTGGACACCAACCTGTTTCCCGGCGGTTTCAACAACCTCAATCCGGATTTCCTGCCGCTGTGCGTGCAGGCAGTGCAGAGCGCGGTCGAAAAAATATGTCCGGAGGCGCGCGGCGTGTTGCTGGTGCCGGAGAACCACACGCGCAACCAGTTCTATTTGCAGAACGTCGCGCAGCTCGCGCTGATACTCAAGCAGGCCGGACTGAACACGCGCATCGGCAGCCTGCTGCCGGAGATCACGGCACCCACCACGCTGCAATTGCCCGGCGGCAGCTCGCTCACGCTGGAGCCGCTGCAGCGCAACGGCAACCGCCTCGGTGTGGAAGGCTTCGATCCCTGCGTGGTGCTGCTCAACAACGATTTGTCTGCGGGCGTACCTGAGATATTAAAAGGGCTGGAGCAGACCGTGTTGCCGCCGCTGCACGGGGGCTGGACCACGCGGCGCAAATCGCGCCACTTCACCGCATATGACCGCATCGCCGATGATTTCGCCGCGTTGATCGGCATAGACCCGTGGCTCATCAACCCGTATTTCGCCACCTGCGGCAAGGTGGATTTCCATTCGCGCACGGGCGAGGATTGCCTCGCCTCGCATGTGGAAGCCGTACTGCACAAGACCCACGCGAAATACGTCGAGTACGGCGTCAAGGAAGCCCCTTTCGTCATCGTCAAGGCCGATGCGGGCACTTACGGCATGGGCATCATGACGGTGAAGGACGCCGACGAAGTGCGCGACCTCAACCGCAAACAGCGCAACAAGATGGCCGTGGGCAAGGAAGGGCTGCAGGTGCAGGAGGTGCTGGTGCAGGAAGGCGTCTACACCTTCGAGCGCATCACCGAAGCCGTGGCCGAGCCGGTGATCTACATGATAGATCGCTATGTGGTGGGCGGCTTCTATCGCGTCCATACCGGGCGCGGCGTGGACGAGAACCTCAACGCGCCGGGCATGCATTTCGAGCCGCTCGCGTTCGAGCAGTGCTGCAGCCTGCCCAATCCCGATTGCGCGCCGGATGATGTGCCCAACCGTTTCTATGCCTACGGCGTGGTGGCGCGACTGGCGATGCTGGCGGCGGCGGCGGAACTGGAAGAAATGCAGCAATGATACGTTCCAGCCGTTCGCTGTTGCTCGCAATAGCCTTTCTGCTCTCTGCCTGCGGCAACAAAGAGCTGACCACCTACGAAGAGCAAGGCTACGTGTTCGGCACGCTGGTGGAAGTCAGCGTATATGGCGAGGAGGATGCCAAAGCCCGGCAGGCAGTCAATGTGGTGATGCGTGAATTCCAGCGCCTGCACGATTTGCTGCATGCATGGAAGCCATCGGAATTGAGTTCATTGAATGCGGCCATCGCCAAGGGCGAGAGCCGCGAGATGCAGCCTGAAGTGGTTGCCATGCTGAAGGATGCCGGGCAGCTTTCAGCACAAGGAGACGGTTTGTTCAATCCGGCTATCGGCGGATTGATCAAGCTGTGGGGATTCCAGGCCGACGAATTCAAGTCGGCGCTGCCGGATGAAAAATCCATCGCGGCGCTGGTGGCGGCAAAACCGCAGATGAGCGATCTCGCCCTCTCTCCCAGCCCCGCTCCCGCGAGCGGGAGAGGAGAGTTGGTAGGCAGCCGCAACAAGGCCGTGCTGCTCGACCTTGGCGGCTATGCCAAAGGCTACGCGCTGGATCGCGCGGCAGAGTTGCTGAAACAGCAGGGTGTACACAATGCGCTGATAAATATCGGCGGCAACGTGCTGGCCATGGGACAGCATGGCGACCGCGCCTGGCGCATCGGCATCCAGCATCCGCGCAAGCCGGGGCCGATCGCCACACTGGAGTTGCACGACGGCGAGGCCATCGGCACCTCGGGCGATTATCAGCGTTTCTTTGAATATGGCGGCAAACGCTACTGCCATCTGATCGATCCGCGCAGCGGCTATCCGGCGCAGGGCGTGCAGGCGGTCACCATTCTGACCCATGGCGCGCGCGCCGGAACCTTGTCGGACGCGGGTTCCAAGCCGCTGTTCATTTCCGGCAGCGCGGGCTGGCGTGAAATGGCGCGCAGGATGAATCTGAATGAGGCGCTGCTGATAGACGGCGAGGGTGTGGTGCATCTCACCGCCGCGATGCAGAAACGGCTAGAATTCACGGAGCCCGCCACCATCAGGAAGGTCGAGCCATGAATACACTGGAACAGGATCGCATCAAGCGCAGCGTGCAGCGCACGGCAGGCGTTATTTGGGAGTCATCTGAGTGATAGGAATTTTATTGATAACGCATAACGGCCTGGGTGACAGTCTGGCGGATTGCATAAAGCATGTGATGGGTAGTGTGCCGGACAACCTCAAGACTTTGTCGGTGCTGGCAAGCGATGATCCGCAACTCAAGGAAGACGAGGCGCGCGCTTTGATCGCGCAACTTGATACGGGCGAAGGCGTGCTGTTATTGTCTGACTTGTTCGGCTCGACGCCATGCAACATCGCGCGGCGGTTATGCCAGCCGGGTCGGGTGGAGGGGCTGGCCGGGGTGAGCCTGCCCATGCTGCTGCGCGCTGTATGCCACAGCGGCAAGCCGCTGCAAGAGGTCATGCAGAAAGCGCTGGAGAGCGGGCGCCAGTGCATGATGGATATCAATTCTGAATCGGGAAGCTGCGATGTTGCAACAGGATGCACTGATTATTAACAAGCTGGGGCTGCATGCGCGCGCCTCGGCCAAACTGACCCAGACAGCTTCGCAGTATCCCTGCGAAGTATGGCTGTCGCGCAATGGTCGCCGCGTGAACGCGAAAAGCATCATGGGCGTAATGATGCTGGCCGCAGCCAAGGGCGCGACCATCAATGTCGAGACCAGCGGCGAACAGGAACAGGAAGCGATGCATGCCTTGATAGCGCTTATCAACGATTATTTCGGGGAAGGCGAATGAATTTCACCCTGCACGGCATCGCGGTTTCCAGCGGCATCGCCATCGGCCATGCCCACCTGCTGTCGCACACCGCGCTGGAAGTGGTGCATTACGTGCTGCCCAAGCAATTCATCGCGGCCGAGGTTGCGCGCTTTGATGCCGCGCTGGAAAGCACGCGGCAGGAACTGGCCGCATTGCGCGGCAGCCGCCCGCAGCAAGCCGCCGCCGAGTTCGATGCTTTTCTCGACCTGCATCTGATGATCCTGGACGATGAGCACATCAGCCGCGCACCGCGCGCGATGATAGAACGCGAGCATTGCAATGCGGAATGGGCGCTCAAGGTGCAGATGGATGATCTGGTCGCGCATTTTGAGGCCTTCGAGGATGCCTACCTGCGCGAACGCAAGACCGACGTGGTGCAGGTAGTGGAGCGCGTGCTCAAGACGCTCACCGGCCAGCCCGGCCACGTGCCGCCCCCGCCCCAGCACGACGGCAACATGATATTGGTGGCGCACGATGTCAGCCCGGCAGACCTGATCCAGCTCAAGCCGCACCAGTTCTCCGCCATCCTCACCGACCTGGGTGGCGCCACTTCGCATACCGCCATCATCGCGCGCGGCTTGAATACGCCGTGCGTGGTCGGATTACACCACGCACGCGAATTGCTGCGCGAAAATGACCTGCTCATCGTGGATGGCGAGCTGGGCGTCATCATCGTCAATCCGGACAAACAGATACTCACCGAATACCGGCTGCGTCAGGATCAGTTCGGCCTGGAGCGCAAAAAACTCCGGCGGCTTAAAGCCACCCAGGCGACCACGCTGGACGGCACGACCATCGAGTTGCATGCCAACATCGAGTTGCCGCACGATTTGCCCGAGGTGAAAGAGAACGGCGCCACCGGGATAGGCCTGTTCCGCAGCGAATTCCTGTTTCTCAACCGCGATGAATTGCCGGACGAGGAAGAGCAGTTCGAAGCCTACCGCGCGGTGGCCGAAGGCATGGAAGGTCTGCCGGTCACCATCCGCACTTTCGATCTCGGTGCGGACAAACAACTCAACAACGCCAAGCGCGTGGCCAGCAATCCCGCGCTGGGTCTGCGCGCCATACGCCTGTGCCTGGCCGAGCCGCAACTGTTTCGCACCCAATTGCGCGCGCTGCTGCGCGCTTCGCACTATGGCAATGTGAAGATACTGGTACCCATGCTCTCCGGCGTGGCGGAAATCAGCCAGACGCTGCAATTCATCAATTCGGTCAAACAAAAACTCGATGCGGAAGGCATACCCTACAACCGCTCGGTGCCGATCGGCGGCATGGTCGAGATCCCGGCTGCTGCGCTCGCGCTCAACGCCTTCACCAAGAAACTGGATTTCCTTTCCATCGGCACCAACGACCTGATCCAGTACACGCTGGCGATAGACCGCACCGACGAGGAAGTCGCCAGTTTGTATGATCCCTTGCATCCGGCCGTGCTGTATCTGCTGGCACATGTCATCGGCAGCGCAAACAAGGCCGGCATCCCGGTCTCGGTGTGCGGCGAAATGGCTGGCGAGCTGGTCTATACGCGCTTGTTGCTCGGTCTTGGGCTGCGCCAGTTTTCCATGAACACGGCACAGTTGCTGGCCGCCAAGCAGCGCGTGCTCACCACCAGTCTGCCGGAACTCGCTACGCTCACGCAGAAGATACTGCGCGCGGACGATCCGCTGAAAATACACGAACTGCTGGCCAAGCTGAACGCGGCGTAGCTGCCATGCAATGTCAAAGCGTGCGATTGACATCCTCGATCAAAACCCGGAAACTTCGTCCCGTGCCGATTTGAGCTCAGCTTGCGGGGCACGTTAAACATACCAGCTAAAGCGTACAACCCGTTTTGGCGCAAGCTGAGCGGGTTTTGTATTTTCGGGAATCGAATTGAACACATCGGTCGGTATCGTCTACGCGCAGCGCGCAATCTTCGACACGCCGCTCACCTTCAGGAGCGGCGCCGTGCTGCCGCGCTACGAATTGGTGTATGAAACTTACGGCACATTGAACGCCGACAAGTCCAATGCCATCCTGGTATGTCACGCGCTGTCCGGCCACCATCACGTTGCGGGCCATTACGCCGATGCGCCGGAGAACGTGGGCTGGTGGGACAACATGATCGGCCCCGGCAGACCCGTCGACACCGATAAATTCTTCGTCATCGGCCTGAATAATCTCGGCGGCTGCCACGGCTCCACCGGACCTTCCAGCATCAACCCGGAAACCGGCAAGCCTTATGGCGCAAGTTTTCCGGTGGTGACCGTGGAAGACTGGGTCGAGTCGCAGGCACGGCTCGCCGATCTGCTCGGCATCACACAATTCGCCGCCGTGATGGGCGGCAGCCTGGGCGGGATGCAGGCCATGCAATGGTCGCTGTCGCATCCTGAACGCGTGCGCCATGTGCTGGCGATTGCGACTGCGCCGCATCTGACGGCAGAGAACATCGCATTCAACGACGTGGCGCGCAACGCCATCCTGACCGACCCCGATTTCCACGGCGGCGATTTCTATCAGCATGGCGTGGTGCCTACGCGCGGCCTGCGTCTGGCGCGCATGCTGGGTCACATCACCTATCTGTCCGACGATGCAATGGCGGACAAGTTCGGGCGCAGCCTGCGCGCGGGCAAGCTCGGTTACAACTACGGTATCGAGTTCGAGATCGAATCCTACCTGCGCTATCAGGGAGACAAGTTCGCAGCCTATTTCGACGCCAACACCTATCTGCTGATGACCAAGGCGCTGGATTATTTCGACCCGGCACGCGAATTCAAGGGCAGTCTGGACAAGGCGTTTGCCGTTTCACGCGCGGACTTCCTGGTGCTGTCGTTCACTACCGACTGGCGTTTCTCGCCCGATCGTTCGCGCGAGATTGTGCAGACACTGCTGCACAATCATCTGAACGTAAGTTATGCCGAGATCGCCTCGACGCACGGGCATGACTCGTTCCTGATGGAGCATGAGCATTATCACGAAGTGATGCGTGTATATCTCGACAGAATCGCGAAGGAATTTTCCGCATGAGCGCGCACGATCCTGCCGAACTCGCCGCCGCGCGCCCGGACTTCGCCGCCATCGCGGCATGGATACCCGAAGGCGCGTCCGTGCTCGACCTCGGCTGCGGCGACGGCAGCCTGTTGCGCCACCTGAAAGAGACTCGCAAGGTGCGCGGCTACGGTGTGGAAATCAGCGACGAGAATATTGTCGCCTGCATCAGGAATGGCGTAAACGTAATCCAGGGCGATCTGGATTCTGGCTTGTCAGGTTTCGAGACGCTGGCGTTCGATTACGTCATCCTGTCACAGACGCTGCAAGCCACGCGCCACACCGAAGCACTGGTGCGCGAAATCCTGCGCGTAGGTAGTGCAGGCATCGTCAGTTTCCCCAACTTCGGTCACTGGAAAGCCCGCCTCAACGTGTTGCGCGGCCACATGCCGGTGTCGGAGGAGCTGCCCTATCAATGGTACGACACGCCCAACGTGCACCTGTGTACCTTGCACGACTTCGAGGACTTCTGCACCAAATGCCAGGTGCAAATTCTGGAACGCCGCGTGATGACTGACGGTATCGAAGTGAATCTGCTGCCGAATCTGCTGGGCAGCATGGCGGTGTATCGGTTCAAGCGCGCGGGATAAGGTTCCGCTGCATAAGTAATCTTCTGGCATGCGAAGACTAAAACGGGGAAGCGGCAACGCTTCCCCGTTTTCCGGATTTCTAAATTCTCACCTTGCCTTGTTTTAGTTTTTGCGTAAAATATAAAAAACAGATCGGGCTTATTTTAATTCAGGGAAAAGGCGTTCCGATGAAAAGCTTCCAGGCTGGCCGGTATACCCAGCGTGCGCATTACAAAAGCTTCCAGCCCGCCCCCATCAACCGCGCATGGGTCGTGGACGACATGAGCCTGCTCCAGTTGCTCGGACAGGCAGACCGGGAACTGGGCCGACTGGACATGTATTCCGAGTACATTCCGAATATAGACCTGTTCATCCGCATGCATGTGCTGAAAGAAGCGACGCAATCGAGCAAGATCGAAGGCACGCAAACCAATATGGAAGAAGCGCTGCTGGCAAAGGAAGATGTTGCAGTGGAGCGGCGCGACGACTGGGAAGAAGTGCATAACTATGTGGCCGCGATGAACCGGGCCGTGGACAGGTTGCAGACGTTGCCCTTTTCTGCGCGACTGATCCGCGAAACCCACAAGACGCTGATGCAAGGCGTGCGCGGCAAGCACAAGCAACCGGGCGAGTTCAGGCACAGCCAGAACTGGATCGGCGGGGCGAGTATCAACGATGCGATATTCATACCGCCGAGCCATGAGACGGTCGGCGAACTGATTACCGACATCGGAAAATTCGTCCACAACGAGCAGCAATATTTTCCGGAATTGCTGAAAGCGGCGCTGGTGCATTACCAGTTCGAAACCATCCACCCTTTTCTCGACGGCAATGGCCGCGTGGGGCGCCTGCTCATCACCTTGTATCTGGTGAGCCGGGGAATATTAAAACAGCCCGTGCTTTACCTGTCGGACTTTTTCGAGCGCAACCGTCAACTTTATTATGACAACCTGATGCGGGTGCGGGAAAAGAACGACCTGCAGCAATGGTTCAAGTTCTTTCTGGTGGGTGTGATCGAAACAGCCAAGAGCAGCACCACCACATTCGACAACATCCTCAAGCTGCAAAAGCAAGTGGAGATCCAGTTGCAAACCTTGGGCAGCCGCGCGGCCAATGCGCAGAAGGTCATGTATCACCTGTACCAGCATCCGATGGTCGATGCGGCCAAGGTGGGCGCGGTAGCAGAAGTTTCTCCCGCCTCGGCCTACAAATTGATTGCCGATCTGGAACACTTCGGCATACTGCGGGAAATTACCGGGGCGAAGCGTGGCAAGATGTACGCATTCGATGCCTACCTGAAACTGTTCAAATAGCCATTGTCATCACGCACTACGAAATCGAGAAAACATGCTCACAGGCAAACTCCGCAACCAAGTCGATAAAATCTGGCTGACCTTCCACTCTGGCGGCGTCACTAATCCGCTCGCAGTGATTGAACAATTCACCTACCTGCTCTTCATTCGCCGCCTCGACGACATCCACACCCTCAAGGAAAAAGCGGCCAACGCCTTTGGCACGCCCATCGACCGCCCCGTGATGACTGACGGCATCGAAGTGAACCTGCTGCCGAATCTGCTGGGCAGCATGGCGGTGTACCGGTTCAAGCGGGCGGAATAAATAATGCCGCATCGGCGGCCGTCACCGGCATTTCTCAATTCGATAATTCCGGATCACCATGTTCGAACAAACCTTCAAAAATATCGACGACGTCCTGCGCAAAGAAGCAGGCTGCGCCAGCGAACTGGACTACACCGAACAAAGCTCCTGGCTGCTGTTCCTCAAATACCTCGACGCGCTGGAGCACAGCAAAGCGATGGAAGCCGAACTGGAAGGAAAAAAGTACACCTGGCTGCTCGACAAACCCTACCGCTGGGAAACCTGGGCCGCACCCAAAGGCAAGGACGGCAAGATCGACCACAACGCCGCCATGACCGGCGACGACCTGCGCGACTTCGTCAACCAGACGCTGTTCCCCTACCTGCACCGCTTCAAGGAAAAAGCCGACAACTCCAAAACGCTGGAATACAAAATCGGCGAAATCTTCGGCGAGATCAAGAACAAAATCCAGAGCGGCTACAACCTGCGCGACATCATCGAGCACATCGACGAACTGCGCTTCGGCTCGCAAGCCGAGAAGCACGAACTCTCACACCTGTACGAAGCCAAGATTAAAAACATGGGCAACGCCGGGCGCAACGGCGGCGAGTACTACACCCCGCGCCCGCTCATTCGCGCCATGGTGCAAGTGGTCAACCCCAAGATCGGTGAAACCATCTACGACGGCGCCTGCGGCAGCGCGGGCTTTTTGTGCGAAGCATTCGATTACCTGCGCTCTGGTCGCAGCACCGCTCCCGGTTCCGTTCGCCCTGAGCCTGTCGAAGGGTTGAACGGCGCACCGACAGGATTGACTACGCGCGACCTAAAAACCCTGCAAGAATCCACCTTCTACGGCATCGAAAAGAAAAGCCTCGCCTACGTCATCGCGATCATGAACATGATCCTGCACGGCATCGAAGCGCCCAACATCGCCCACGCCAACACCCTCGCGCTCAATCTCGCCGACGTGCAGGACAAAGACCGCTTCGACATCGTTCTCGCCAACCCGCCCTTCGGCGGCAAGGAACGCAAGGAAGTGCAGCAAAACTTCCCCATCAAGACCGGCGAAACCGCCTTTCTGTTCTTGCAGCACTTCATCAAGTTTCTGAAAGCGGGCGGACGCGGCGCAATCGTCATCAAGAACACCTTCCTCAGCAACACCGACAACGCCTCGGTGAGCCTGCGCAAACACCTGCTGGAAAGCTGCAACCTGCACACCGTGCTCGATTGCCCCGGCGGCACCTTCCAGGGCGCGGGCGTGAAGACCGTGGTGCTGTTCTTCGAGAAAGGCGCACCGACGCGCAAGGTCTGGTACTACCAACTCGAACCCGGCCGCAACATGGGCAAGACCAACCCGCTCAACGATGCCGACCTCGCCGAATTCATCGCATTGCAAAAGACCTGCGCCGATTCACCCAAGAGCTGGAGCGTGGATGTGGCGAGCATCGACCCCGCGACGTTCGATCTCTCGGTGAAGAATCCCGATGGCGGCGAAGCGGTGGTGCACCGCAGCCCGCAGGACATCATGGACGAGATCGCCGCGCTGGATGCGGAGGGTGCGGAAGTGCTGGGGAATATCAGGGCGCTGTTATGAGAGTAGGGTGGCAAACAAGCACCTTAGGCAATACCTGCGAGTTGTATCAGCCTAAAACTATCTCTGGAAAAGAGTTGGTGGAGGACGGCGCATATCCAGTTTTCGGTGCCAATGGCATCATTGGTCGCTACGACAAATTCAATCACGAAGAGCCTCAGCTTCTCATAACGTGCCGTGGTGCAACTTGCGGGTCGGTGAATATCTCGGAACCCAAGTCTTGGATTACAGGCAACGCGATGGTAGTTCGCCCGAAAAATGTATCTATCGAAATGCGATTTTTGGAATATCTATTTCGAGGCGGAATAGACATCTCCAAAGCAATCACAGGTGCTGCACAGCCACAGATAACTCGGACGAATCTTGCGCCGCTCGAAATCAATTACCCCGTGGATATTTCAGAACAGCAGCGCATCGTCGGCATTCTCGACGAAGCGTTTGACGGCATCGCCACCGCCAAAGCCACCGCCGAACAGAACCTGCAAAACGCCCGCGCCCTGTTCGAAAGCCACCTGCAATCCGTCTTCACCCAGCGCGGCGAGGGGTGGGTGACGACAACGCTCGGTTCAGAAATTGATCTTCTTGCAGGGTTCGCATTTAAGAGCGCCCAATACACAAATAACGATGATGACATTCGCCTACTCAGAGGCGATAACATCATTCAAGGTTGCCTACGTTGGGATGATGTTAAGAAATGGCCTGCTACCGACACAACCCTCTACGACCGATACCAGATTCGCGAAGGTGATGTTGTCTTGGCGATGGACCTTGGGTTAAGGCGGGTTTGAAGCACGCGATTATCACTGCGGATGATCTGCCCTGTTTGCTCGTCCAACGAACAGCTCGTCTTCGTGGCGGGGCGAATCTCGATAATCGTTTTTTGATGTTTCTCATCGGAAGCGCGGCTTTCACTAGCCATATTCTTGGTGTTCAGACGGGGATTGGTGTTCCACACATCAGCGGTCAACAAATTCAAGACTTCGAGTTCGCTAGGCCGCCAATCGGCGAGCAGAGACGCATTGCTGATAAACTCGACTCCCTCCGCGAAGAAACCCAACGCCTCGAATCCCTCTACCAGCGCAAGCTCGCCGCCCTCGACGAACTGAAGAAGTCGCTGCTGCATCAGGCGTTCAGCGGGATGCTTTAATGAGCTATTCCCCGTACAATTCTGCAATTCCTGCCTAGCCGGAGCGCCGTTATGAATGCCCAACGCATAGCCAACCAGCACCACGCCACCTTTGAAAGCATCCGCCAGAAGGATGCGGACGGAAATGAGTTCTGGTCTGCCCGCGATTTACAACCGCTGCTGGAATACGCCACTTGGGACAAGTTCAAGCGCGTTATTGAGAAGGCGATAGAGGCTTGTGGTCAGTCCGGCAATGACGCCGAGGACCATTTTTCCCAAACGGGAAAAATGGTCGATATTGGCTCTGCTGCCAAGCGCGAGATCGAGGACTACCGGCTTTCCCGTTATGCCTGCTACCTGATTGTGCAGAATGGCGATCCTTCCAAGTCGGTTATCGCCAATGGACAAACCTATTTTGCGTTACAGACGCGGCGTCAGGAGCTGAATGACGACGAGAAATTTGCGCGTTTGTCGGAAGACGAAAAGCGTCTGGCGATCCGCAACGAACTGGCCGAGCACAACAAACAGCTCGCCGCCGCGGCCAAGGATGCCGGGGTGGATACGCCGCTCGATTACGCGATCTTTCAGGATCACGGTTACAAGGGGCTGTACGGAGGCATGGGGGCGAAAGACATTCATGCTCGCAAGGGGCTGAAGAAGAGCGAGAAGATACTCGACCACATGGGCAGCACCGAACTGGCAGCCAATTTGTTCCGCGCTACACAGGCGGAAGAAAAGTTGAAGCGGGACAATATCAGCGGCAAGCAGCGCGCCAATCAGGCGCATTTCGAAGTGGGTCAGAAAGTACGCCAGACTATCCAGGAGCTGGGCGGCACCATGCCGGAGAATTTGCCTGTGCCAGAGCAAAGCGTGAAGAAGATCGAAAGAGCGAAGATGAAGCTGGATAAGAAGAAGTGACGGGGCAGACCATGTCGAGGACATTCTCGATAGGGTTCGGATGTGATAAGCAATTACCGTTTTCTGAACATGTTGCCTGCTACGTGATCAGTAAGCCTCATTTTCTTTACATGTCCATGCCATCGACATATCGGCAGGTTATGTCGATGAAACGAGAATAAATCGACACATCCGGTCAAGCCCGACTTGATGCGGCTTGACACAAAACTTGACTTATACTTGACTCTCGATTAGCCTTTTTCCATGGCTTATATCCCTCAATTTTCCATTACTCCAACCCTGCTTGCCGAAGTTGAGCAGGTGGCGGCGTTGCGCGAGCGCATTCAAAGTGCCGTGGTTGACCTTGCGTGGATACCTGCTCTCCAGAAAGACACCCGCACGCGCAACGTCCACGCTTCGACGGCCATCGAGGGAAACCCGCTGACTCTCGAACAGGTGCGTGCATTGGAGGAGGGCCGTGAGCTTTCTTCTTCCGGTGCACGACCCAAGCGGGAAGTCATCAATTATTTTGCCGGGCTGCGTTACGTGGAAAAAAATGCGGATAAGAAAGTTATCCGTCAGGCGGACATTCTGGAGTTGCACCGGATTTTGGCGGGGGAAGTAATGGATCAGGGCGAAGCCGGAAAGTATCGAATGATCGCTGTTCGGGTCGGGCAATATCTTCCTCCGCCGCCCGATGCCGTTTCCGGTCTGATGTTCGAGTTGCTGGAGTGGTGGAACACGGCCGCAAAAAAACTTTCGCCGGTTCTCAGTTCAGCCATCCTGCATTACCGTTTCGAGGTCATCCATCCGTTTGCCGACGGTAACGGGCGCACAGGCCGTGCGCTTGCGCTGTGGGAGCTTTATCGGCGCGGCTTCGATACGCACCACATTTTTTCGGTGGACGAGTATTACTGGGAAGATCGCCCGGCATACTATGCCGCATTGCAAGGTGTGCGCGAGGCCGGGGAGGATATGAGCGCATGGCTGGAATACTGTGCGGCGGGACTGCGGCAAACGCTGGAACGGGCATGGCTGCGGATACAAACCTTGCAGGTGAAGTCTGCGGAGAAACTGGTTTTGCGTCCAAGGCAGGAGCAGCTTCTGCATCTGCTGCGCGATCATGGCGGCATGGCTCCCGCTGAAATATGGGAGGCGTTGGGCGTGTCTAGGCAGGGGGCGATGGATTTGCTGCGTCCGCTGCTGGATGCGGGGGTGGTCGAGAAGGTCGGCGGGAATAAAACTGGCCGGTACGTTTTAAAAAATTCATGAACGAAGCCGAAACCCGTGCCGAACACATCGATCCCGCGCTGAAAGCCGCAGGCTGGGGCGTGGTGGAGGGCAGCCGGGTGATGCGCGAATACCGCATCACCGAGGGGCGCTTGCAAGGTGCGGGGCAGCGCAGCAAGCCGGAGATTGCGGACTATGTGCTGGTGTATCGCAACCACAAGCTGGCGGTGATCGAAGCGAAGCGCTGGGATTTGCCGCACACCGAGGGCCTGGCGCAGGCCAAGACGTATGCGGGTAAGTTACGTGCACGTTTTACTTATGCCACCAACGGCCAGCGCATCTACGGCGTGGATATGCAGAGCAGTGTGGAAGGCGATGTGGATGCCTATCCAACACCCGAAGAATTGTGGAATCGCACCTTTGCCGAAACGAATGATTGGCGCGAGCGTTTCGCTGCCGTGCCATTCGAGGACAAGGGCGGCATGTGGGGCTCGCGTTACTACCAGGACAGCGCAATCAACAATGTGCTGGAGGCGGTGGCCGATAACCAGCAGCGCATTCTGCTGACGTTGGCGACGGGAACAGGCAAGACCTTCATTGCGTTTCAGTTGGCGTGGAAATTGTTCAAGTCGCGCTGGAATCTGAAACGCGATGCGGCGCGTCAGCCGCGTATTTTGTTTTTGGCCGATCGCAACATTCTTGCGGATCAGGCTTACAACTCGTTCTCGGCTTTTCCCGAAGACGCGCTGGTGCGCATTGCGCCGGATGATATTCGCAAGAAGGGGCGGGTGCCGAAGAACGGGAGTGTGTTCTTTACGATCTTTCAGACCTTCATGAGCGGGCCTGCTGCACAGCCCCTTCCTCCGGGCAGGGGGAAGGTTGGGATGGGGGTGGAAGAGCAGATTAGCCCCGACGTTTCTACCCCCTCCCTGGCCCTCCCCCTGCATGGGGGAGGGAATGAAACTTCAAGCGGCGCTCAGCCCGAGCGGGCTTTCTATTTCGGCGAGTACCCGCCAGACTTTTTCGATTTCATCGTCATCGACGAATGTCATCGCGGCGGGGCGAACGACGAGAGCACCTGGCGTGGCATCCTCGAATATTTTGCGCCTGCGGTGCAGCTCGGTCTGACCGCCACGCCCAAGCGCCGCGACAACGCAGACACTTACGCCTACTTTGGCGAGCCGGTGTATGTGTATTCGCTGAAGGAGGGTATCAACGACGGCTTCCTCACGCCGTTCCGCGTGAAGCAGTACGCCACCACGCTGGACGAGTATGTGTACACCTCGGACGACAATGTGGTCGAGGGCGAGATCGAAGCCGGGAAGCTGTACGAGGAAAAGGATTTCAACCAGAGCATCGAGATTGAGGCGCGCGAGAAGTATCGTGTGAAACTTTTCATGGATGCGATCAACCAGCGCGAGAAAACACTGGTGTTCTGCGCCAATCAGAAGCACGCGCTGCTGGTGCGCGACCTGATCAATCAGATGAAAACGGCCAGTGCCGATCCGCTGTATTGCGTGCGAGTGACGGCCAACGATGGCGCGCTGGGCGAACAGTATCTGCGCGACTTTCAGGACAACGAGAAGAGCATCCCGACCATCCTCACCACGTCGCAGAAACTTTCCACCGGGGTGGATGCGCGCAACGTGCGCAACATCGTGCTGATGAGGCCGATCAATTCGATGATCGAGTTCAAGCAGATCATCGGGCGCGGCACACGGCTGTACGACGGCAAGGATTACTTCACGATTTACGATTTCGTGAAGGCGCACAAGCTGTTCAACGACCCGGAGTGGGATGGTGAGCCTATCGAGGTGGGTAATAGCGGCGACAAGGAATTCCCGCCAACCGTTCCCAAGCCACAGCCGGATGCAAAACAGTCGAGTGCCGAATACGAAGCGAAGAAAAAAGTGCGCGTGAAACTGCGCGACGGCAAAGAGCGCAATCTCCAGCATATTTCGGTGACGACTTTCTGGGGGCCGGACGGCAAGCCGATTTCGGCTGCTGAATTTCTGACGCTGCTGTTCGGCGAACTGCCCGCGTTCTTCAAAGATGAGGATGAGTTGCGCGCGCTCTGGAGCTTGCCGGATACGCGCAAGAAGCTGCTCGAAGGTCTGGCGGAAAAAGGCTACGACAAAGATCAGCTATGCGAAATGCAGAAGATCATTGACGCCGAGAACAGCGATCTATTCGACGTGCTGGCGCATGTGGCGTTTGCGATGCAGCCGATTACTCGTGAAGAGCGTGCGAGTGTTGCGTATAGAGAGGTGCAGGAACGCTTCAGCGACAAGCAACAAACCTTCCTCGACTTTGTGCTGGCTCATTACGTGCAGGAGGGCGTGGAGGAACTGGAGCAGGAGAAGCTGACGAAGCTGTTGCGCCTGCGCTACCACGATTCCATACCCGATGCGGTGGCCGACCTGGGCGGCGACATCACGGAGATACGCAATCTGTTTGCCGGTTTTCAGCGCTACCTGTATCAGGGCGAGACTGCGTTGTGATGAGGCACACTGTCCGCTTTGCGGATCTTTAAAGGATCACCCATGTCCGTCTGGCAACAACTCTTCACCCGCCGCATGCTGATCTGCGTGTTCACCGGATTCTCTTCCGGCCTGCCGCTGTACCTGCTGTTCAACCTCGTGCCTGCATGGTTGCGCAGCGAACATGTCGATCTGAAAACCATAGGCTTGTTCGCGCTGATCCAGTTTCCCTATACCTGGAAATTTTTATGGTCGCCGCTGCTGGATCGCTATGTGGTGCCCGCCTTCGGCAGGCGGCGCGGCTGGATGCTGCTGACGCAGATCGGCTTGTTTGCGGTGATCGCCGCGATGGGCGGGTTCTCGCCACAAAGCGATCTGCGCACCATCGCGTGGACCGCCACACTGCTCGCCTTTCTCAGCGCCACGCAGGACATCGTGCTGGATGCCTATCGCCGCGAACTGTTGTCTGACGCCGAACTGGGGCTGGGCAACTCGGTGCATGTGAACGCCTACCGCATCGCGGGGCTGGTGCCGGGTTCGCTGTCGCTGATCCTCGCGGATTTTTTGCCGTGGGACAGTGTGTTCATGGTCACCGCGTTGTTCATGCTGCCGGGCATGGCGATGACGTTGCTGGTGACGGAGCCGCATCGCGCTGCGCCGCCCAAAACTTTGCGCGAAGCGGTGGTCGAGCCGTTCCATGAATTCATCACGCGCCGGGGCTGGAACAGCGCGCTGCTGATCCTCGCCTTCCTGTTCTTCTACAAACTCGGCGACAGCATGTGTACTTCACTGGCCACGCCGTTCTATCTCGACATGGGTTTCACCAAGACGCAGATCGGGCTGATCGCCAAGAATGCCGGACTGTGGCCTGCCGTGATCGGCGGTTTGCTCGGCGGTTTATGGATGGTGAAGATCGGCATCAACCGCGCGCTGTGGCTGTTTGGCGTGGTGCAGGTGGTGTCCATCTTCGGCTTCGCCTGGCTGGCTTCGGTGGGGCATCATGATGAGATCACTTCCGTGGAACTGGCCCAGCTCGCCCTCGTGATCGGCCTCGAAGCGCTGGGCGTAGGATTGGGTACTGCGGCCTTCGTCGCCTTCATCGCGCGCGCCACAAATCCCGCTTACACCGCCACACAGTTCGCACTGTTCACCAGCCTCGCCGCCATGCCGCGCACCTTTGCCAACGCGGCGACCGGCTGGCTGGTGGAGGCAGCAGGGTGGATGGGATTTTTTTTATTGTGCGCAGTCCTGGCACTGCCGGGGATGTTGCTGCTGCTCAAGGTTGCGCCGTGGAGGGATGGGGCTCAGCATGGGCAGACCGATAAAAATTCCTGAGGTTTGGGTCGTCGTTGAATTTCTATTGTCCCGCCCGTTTATTGGGTATGACTTTACATTCTGGCCTCTCCGAAGAACTATGAGTACTCTTTCCATTCGCCAAGCTGTTCTCTCTGATCCGGAAGCGCTCGTGCCGCTTATGCCCGCAGAAAAATAGTAGCCTTAAAGCCGATGCCTACCATAGATAAAGCTCATCCCTCCGACATTCCCGCACTCATCGAGCTGCTGGCCTCGCTGTTCGCGCAGGAAGCCGAGTTCACGCCCGATGCGGAGGCGCAGCGCAGGGGGCTGGGGACCATCATCAACAATCCGGATGCCGGCGCAATCCTGGTGCTCAGGGAAGGAGAGCGCATCCTCGGCATGGTGAATCTGCTGTTCACCGTTTCCACGGCGCTTGGCGCGCGCGTGGCGCTGCTGGAGGACATGGTGGTTGCGCCGCAGGCGCGCGGCTGCGGCCATGGTTCGCTACTTCTGTCGCAGGCGCTGTCCTTCGCCAGGGAAGCAGGCTGCAAGCGCGTCACGCTGCTCACCGACGGGGACAATCTGGCGGCGCAGCGCTTCTATGAACGGCACGAATTTCGGGCCTCCGGCATGCTGCCCATGCGGCTGTTGCTGTACTGATGCCCAGCGCAGTTGTTGCCGGGCTACGCCCTGTGCTAGGTTTCCCCTGTTTCGTCGTCATAACAATTTGATCGGGGAGAGAGCCATGCCGCAGACCAAATTCATCCTGCAGGAAAACGAGATTCCGACGCACTGGTACAACGTGGTGGCGGACATGCCGAACCCGCCCGCGCCGGTGCTGGGGCCGGACGGCAAACCTATAGGTCCCGAATCGCTGGCGCCGATATTCCCGATGAGCCTGATCATGCAGGAAGTGTCCGCCGAGCGCTGGATACCCATCCCCGAGCCGGTGCGCGAAGCTCACGCCCATGCTCAAGATGTACACGCTGGGCCACGACTTCATGCCGCCCGGCATCCACGCCGGAGGACTGCGCTATCACGGCGATTCGGCGCTGGTGTCGCAGCTCTACCACGAGAAGTTGATCGAGGCGGTGGCCGTGCCGCAACTGGAAACTTTTCAGGCGGGTGTGCTGTTCGCGCGCGCCGAAGGCATCATACCCGCGCCCGAATCCAACCACGCCGTCGCGGCAGTCGTCGCCGAAGCGTTGCGCTGCAAAGAAACGAAAGAACCGAAGACGTTGTTCTTCAACCTTTCCGGCCACGGCCACTTCGACATGGCGGCCTACGACAAGTATTTCGCGGGTGAACTGGAAGACTTCGCCTATCCGGAAGAGGCGCTGAAAATCTCGATGGCGAATTTGCCGAAGGTGGGTTAAGGCCGTGCCTTAAAGCTCGAAGTTGTAGTCCACCATCAGCGGCGCATGGTCGCTGAAGCGCTGCTCCTTGTAGATGCCCGTGCATAGCGCCTTGGCGGCTATGCCGGGGGTGGCGATCTGGTAGTCGATGCGCCAGCCCACATTTTTGGCCCAGGCCTGGCCTCGATTCGACCACCAGGTATAGGCTTCGAGTTCGGGGTGTAATTTGCGGAACACATCCACGAAGCCGACCGCATCGAATAGTTCAGTGAGCCAGGCGCGCTCTTCCGGAAGGAAGCCGGAGTTCTTCCGGTTGCCGCGCCAGTTCTTCAGATCTTTCTCCGTGTGCGCAATATTCCAGTCGCCGCACAGAATGACTTCGCGCCCACTGCTCCATAGCGCCAGAAGATGCGGCATGAAGGCAGCCATGAAACGGAACTTCACCTCCTGACGCACTTCGCCGCTGGACCCGGAGGGCAGATAGACAGACACCACGCTCAGGTTGCCGAATTGCGCTTCGATGTAACGGCCCTCGACATCGAATTCGGGCAGGCTCAAGCCTTCGATCACGACATCCGGCTTGCGTTTCGAGTAGATGCCTACGCCGCTGTAGCCTTTCTTTTCCGCATAATGGAAATAGCCGTGGTAACCCAATGGGGCGAGCATGTCCGGCGTCATGTCGGCGGCTTGCGCCTTGAGTTCCTGCACGCAGACGATATCGGCATTTTGATTGGCGAGCCATTCCGCCAGCCCCTTATTGTAGGCAGAGCGGATGCCGTTGAGGTTAAGCGAAATGATGCGCACTTTGTTCTCCGATATAAAGAGCAGCCATTATAATGGCTGCTCTTATCTTTTCGACGACTCTCACCATGCAGGCTTACCGCCAGGATTTCATCCGTTTTGCCGTCGCGCAGAAGGTGCTGCGTTTCGGCGAGTTCCAGACCAAGGCCGGGCGCCTGTCGCCATATTTTTTCAACTCGGGATTATTCCAGGATGGCGCGGCCCTGCGCGATCTGTGCCTGTTTTACGCACAGGCGATACTCGCTTCAAACGTCGAATTCGATATGTTGTTCGGCCCGGCCTACAAGGGTATCCCGCTGGCCTCAGGCACGGCCATCGCTCTGGCAGGGCAGGGGCGCAATGTTCCGTACTGCTTCAACCGCAAGGAAGCCAAAGACCACGGCGAGGGCGGCATGACCATAGGTGCCGCATTGCAGGGGCGCGTGCTGATCATAGACGATGTGATCTCGGCCGGGACATCGGTAAGGGCATCCATTGAACTGATACGTGCGGCGGGAGCTGAGCCGTGCGGCGTGGTGATTGCGCTGGATCGCATGGAGCGCGGGCAAGGCGAACTGTCTGCCGTGCAGGAGGTGCAGCGCAATTATGGGATTCCCGTAGTATCCATCTCAACGCTGGATGACCTGCTGGGCTATTTGCAGGGTGAGCCGGAGATGGTGCAGAATCTGCAAACAGTGCAATCCTATCGTGATCGTTACGGAGTGAAAAATGACTAGGGTCAAAATTCTTGGCGCGGGCCTGATGTTGTGCATCGCCTTCAGCGCGGCGGCAGCCAGACAGAACAAGTGGGTGGATGATAACGGTGAGACGCATTACGGCGACGTGATCCCGCCGGAATATGCCAACAAGGACAATGTCCAGATCGAGAAGGGGCACGAAGTCAAGAAGAAGGCGGATCCTTCTGCGCCTAAAGCGCCAGAGGAGCTTGCGGTGATTGAGCAGCACCGCAAGGACAAGGCCTTGTTGAACACCTACAGCAACGAGAAAGAGATAGATCTGGCGCGCGACCGCAACCTGCAACAGGTAGAGGCGCGCATAGACAGCGTCAAGCTGTTGCAGCAATCCGCGCAGGAAAGCCTGGATGGCTATCGCAAGGAAGCGGACGGTTTGCAACAGGCTGGCAGGAAGATTCCCGCCTCTTTGCAATCGGACATCGCCATGGCCGAAGGCAAGGTGGCCAAGCTCAGGCAGGACATGGCGGCAGCCCAGGAAAAGGAAACGGCGGTTCGGGCCAGCTTCGAGGCTGACAAGGTGCGCTATCGTGAGTTGACCAAGGCCATCAAGCCCAGTAAATAAGCAATCTTCAGATTGCCGCGGCCACGCAGGCAGTGTTGCCGGTTGGCAAAATAATCACGAGTGGTTTTAGACAATCAGGGGTGTGTGAGATGATCGTCGCTGGCGATAGGTAAAAATAAGTCCTGTGCCGCTGGTGCGATTCCTCAGCGAGACCGAGCCTTTGAATTGGTCGGCAATGCTGCGTGCGATGGCCAAACCCAAGCCGCTGCCTCCCTGTGTATTGTTAGGCAGTCGGTAAAAAGCGTCAAAAACCCGCTCAAGTTCTACATCTGGAATGCCAGGGCCATTGTCTATGACTTCGAGGATGGCATCGCCATCCTCGGAGCTAATGATAACGGTCACTTCTCCGGCTGCGGGAGCGTAGCGTAATGCATTATCCACCGCATTGCGCAGCATCATTTTAATGGCTGACGCATCGGCATCTATTTGCACCGTCGCTTCCTGAACTAAGCCCAGATCAATTTTTTTTGCATCGGCGATGGGCATGATCTCTTCTATGACAGTGAGAGCCGCCGCCGCCAGATCCACTGGAAGCAGTATGGTTACGCTGGCTTGCTGGCGCACCATGTCTAATAGTTGATTAAGCAGATGGCGTGAGCGTTCTAAACCGTCCTTGAGTGGGACCAAACGTTCTTTGCTAATAGCAAACGAGCCTGTTCGTTCGATATTTTGTGCCTGCAACGATAGCGCGGTCAGTGGCGAACGTAATTCATGCGCGGCATCGGCAATGAAACGGCGTTGCGATTCATTCATCTGGTTGATGCGGCCCAGCAGTCGATTGATGGCATGTATGAATGGGGCGACCTCATCGGGTGCTTTATTGGTAGGCAACTCAGACAAACACTCTTTGTTTTGAGCATCAATTAGTTCGGCGAGTGTCCTTAATGAGGACATTTCACCCTTAATGATTAGTCTTAAAATGGAAATTAAAATCGGAATCAATACCAGCAATGGCCATAAAGTAAGTAGCGCGCTTTTACGGGCCATTGCTGTGCGTATTCCCGCTTCTTGAGCAACGGCTATGTGCTTGCTCAAGATGGTTGGGTAGATATAGACACGCCAGTACAAACCATCAATCTTGACGGTGTGGAATCCAATGGACAAGTTATCTGGCATTCTAAGCAATGGCGGAAGAGCCGAGGGAGAGGCGGCTACCGGCTGTACTATAATGCGCTTGGGGTCGCTATTCATCGACTCCAGAAAAAATTCGTCTTCGAGCGGTGTCTTGTAGGCGTCAACCAATAGAGCCGCTTGGCGTAGCGCATCATCCTGAAATTTTTGTGCTTCGTTAAAAGCGAGCCAGAAAGAAACGCCCGAAGCCAATAAACCAATGGCAATAATGGCGACGCTGAGCCAGACAAATAATTTATTTTGCAGCGAATTTTTCATGTGTTACGTGCCACCATCCAGCCCGCGCCACGCACATTCCTGATTGCGCCAACACCGAGTTTCTTGCGGATGCCGTGTATTAAGAAATCTACGGCGTTACTTTCCACTTCCTCATTCCAGCCGTAGATACTTTCCTCTAGTTGTGTACGGGTAAAAATCGTGCCGGGGCGTAGCAACAAGGTATGCAACAGCGAAAATTCGCGCGCACTTAGCAGGCACACCACATCGCCATGGCTTGCCTCGCGAGTGGCGGGGTTAAGGCTAATACTGCCGTTGCTGAGCAGCGCCGATGCATGCCCTCCCTGGCGACGCAACGTAGCACGTAATCTTGCGAGCAGTTCATCAATATCGAAAGGCTTGACCAAATAATCGTCGGCACCTAAATCCAGGCCCTTAACGCGATCACTGGTCGCATCTCGTGCGGTGACAATGATTACCGGTAATGTGCCGCCATTTGCACGCAATTTTTTCAGGACTTCAAGGCCGTCGCAGCAGGGCAAGCCCAAATCAAGCAATACTGCCTGATGTTCCTGATTGTCTAGCACGAGCAAAGCAGTCTTGCCATCATGCACCCAATCCACCGCATAAGCCGCATCACGCAGTGCCACGCACAATGCTTCGCCTATCATCGGGTCATCTTCAACTAACAGAATACGCATGCTTGCCTTCCGCTACCCCGAATATAGATTCCAATCGTCTCTGGCATGCTTATATGGCAGGTGGTTGATCAGAAATCCATGCGATAGCCCAAGTTAAAATATTTTCGTCGTGTCCTATTATCTATCGTTGGGCTTCTGGTATGGGTTTGCACGAATCCTGCGCCACTCTCGAAATTGAGCGTTCCCTTCATGCGGTAACTCAATTTAAGGCCGGGGCTAATGCGCGTTATATGTTCACTCAGGTTGTTGTTCTCGGTGTAATGCTGCAGCGCAATATCCAGTTGCCAGTTTTGTCTGAACGTCGCAGTCTGGCTAAATGACAGTGACTTGGCCTTATAGGTATTGGCATTGGTATAACTGATGCTCGCCACACCCAGATCATTGTCGAATAATAAACTGTTGCCTGCCACTTGGATGGAATAAATGGATTCTACCTTTCTGGGGAACACCATCCTTGTATTGCTAACGGAATCGTACCCCTCATAGCTGGTTGTATTGGAAATCCGAATATCTCCACCCAGCTTCAGGCGTGTGGAATAAGGTCGAGTCATGCCGATCATGAATTGGTTAGATAATCGGCTGGCCGCAAGCGCATCTGCGTGCAAGGTGCCAGTCGAAACACCAGCACTGAGCAACTCTGCAATTGACTGCGTGGGTTGACCTAATAGTAACGCGCTGGAAGTTTGCAAGGAGGGCAATCTGCGATGGTCTATCAGCATGGTGTAGTTGGAGCCCTCCGCAGTTGTCCAGTTGTCCTGAAGCAATCCGACATTTACTTTTTTGAACAGGGTGTCATATTCCAACAGAGCCATGTGATTACTGTGGGCATTGAAATAATGCGCTTCTATCCCGGCAGCTCGGCGATCCATGGTACCGCTAACGCGCTGTCCAATCAGATAGGCGTTGCCACTCCATTGCTCCGGCAGGCGTGTAAGATCAACGCTGATTGCGGCAAAAGTTCTGGTTTCCGCAGCATTGCCAGAAGCTTGTGCAGGTTCGCCAAAGCTGCCGTTGATGCGCCATGTGGAATTGAGATTGCGGCTCAGCCATGCGCCGTCAAAGCGACTGGGCACACCACCTGCTGCACCTGCCTGCCTGCCGACGCCATAGAAGTAGCCTTGGTCGCTGGAAGCTTGCTCAACATAGGCGGCACTTAACGAATTGTTGCTGCCAATGCCGGGCAATAAATTCGCGGTGTAAGCATTGCGAAACACCAAACGAGTTTCGGCGGTCTCGGTGCGTTTCAGTCCTGTGAACTCCAAAGATGAGATCAACTGCGACTGGTCATTGCTGGTCAAGGAGGTGACCTCGGCAGCGGGAAGTACCATGCTATTAGTGTGCAATACGCCCTTGTAATAGTGCTGGGAAAAACTACCGAAGACAATCATTTTGTCATTGGCAGCCATTTTTTCCGGCGCTGATTTTTCAGCTTGGTACGCAGCCATAAATACTCGTGCCAGGCTTTCTCTCACTCGGTTCAGTTTTTTCCCCTTGGGGTAACGTTTCAAATACAAGTCATATTCTGTGCGTGCCTTAACAAATTCCCCGTTTTTTTCGTATGCCTGGGCGATCATTAGCTGCGCGGCTTGAGATTGCTGGTTGGCTGGCAAGCCGAGCAATTTTTTTAATGTATCAATCACCTCCTGGTTCAGATTGTTCTTGAATGCTATCTGGGCGTTGACGAACAACTGTTTCGCTTCCAGTTCTGTCAATTCAATCTCCGCAGCACTGCGGGGCGCTGCTGGCCTGGGCATCTCAATCAGCCCGATTTCCGACGAAGGTAATGCCGCAGGAGCAGCCACTACTTGCAGTTGGCTGAGCGGTTTTGCGATAGGGGTAAAAATGCTGATACTTCGCCCATCATTGCCGGGACGAATGTAGTAATCAACCTCTTTGCCAAAGCTGATTGAAAGCGAGGAGTCGGATTCCGGATATGTAACATTAAAATGCGAAACAATGTTTGATGGCGGTGAGTCCCTTCTTTGCCAAACCAGTCTTGGATCTGTTGCATCTATTCCCAGGAAGTACAAATAAATCCGAATATCACCATTCTTAAGCATGACCTGTCGCACAAATTGGACGCGAGTAACAAACCGAATCTGGATCTCTGCCTCATCACCCGCCTGATTGATCTGGATGCGATCAATCATCTCCGCACATGCTGGTTTAACGGCAGCGCCAAGCAATAAGCTGCCGGCCAGGAAAATAAGCCGTAAAGAAATTATTCTTATTAAGGTATGCAAAACGACACCGCCTTCCAATCTCTTGACCATTAAACAATTACCCGGCGGTAGCACACCACTTGTGTCGTGGTGTGCCAGCCAAGCCGGACGAACCTGCGTACTGAACGAGCTGCGGCTTGATTGCGGCAAGGGTTCTTGGCTACGGTATCAGGATAAGGTTTTGCGTTGCATCCGCTGCGGAAATGTCCGCATCAACCTGCTGAGGCTGGTAGCCAGTCGCAGTCGCTTCAATGGCGTACTTTCCTGCCATGGCAGATTGTGCAGCTAACGCAATTGGCAGCGTGCCGGTAGTGTATTGACCGAGCATTGGCGCACCCACGGGCAAGGTCAGGGTGTAGGCGCCGGATGCTGAGTCATCGGCTGCCACGAATTGCACCGTTACGGCCGGGGCAGTTCCGAAAGTCTGCTTCGCCGCAACGTAGGCAATTTCAGTCGAACTAGTCGGGCTTAAGGTTGCTGTGCCGCTGACAATATGAGCAGCAGACACTGGCAATGTGATCGGCGTGAGGATGTCACTAACGTTAACCACGCTAGTGGTGCTTATAACCGGTACCGTGGTAATAACTGCTGTAGCATGAGCATTGGCTGTGAGAACGACATCGTAGTTTCCAGGCGCAAGGCGACTGAGAAGAAATTCGCCGGTTTGCGCGTTTGGTATGGTGGATTGAACCACGGTACCACTCTGTTGCGCGGTAATCGTGACGCCACTACCAAGTAATGTGGTATCGATAAATCCATCAATGCCATTCAGCGCAAAGGGAAGTATTTTAATCACCGGCTTAAGCGAATAGGTTCCGTTGCCATGCTTCACAATTGATTTGCAGGCATTAAAGTCCATTACCAGGTCAACCCGTTGGCCGGATACAACATCGAACTCGTTGATGAGCTTAATCCCGCTTTGCACAGCGCTGGGAGTGATGAGCGCAGTCTCTGTGCCACCTGTAGGGACAACCGAGTTTGCGAGACCACCCGAGGTGTTCGGATCCAATACCAATTGCAGTTGTGTGTAATGTCCCGCAGACAGTGATGCCTCGCCAAGGTTGTCGAGCACGCCATTGGTCAGATTGAGCAAATTTATCTTGCGCGAAGGATTCAGCGCAATATCAGTCCAGCCAGCATCGTTGACGGAGGCCGATCTACTTTGGTGTACCCGCACCTTCACTACAGTCACATTCACTGCGTCAAAACCGCAGGATGGTGCGTCTGTGAGGGAAACGCCGAGTGTGCCCACGCCCCCGCTACCGCCGCCACCGCATCCAGCCACAAGCATCGCCATTAGCGATGCCGCCAACCAGGCCAATAATCTTGGCGTGGAATAATTTCCGACTTTCTTCATTTTATCCTCCTTGTGAAGCATCAACGCCTTGCGTTAATGCTGTCGCATCCAGTCCTTGTAAACAGCGTGAATCAAAGTTGCGCCGTATTTCTTGATCATGGCTTGCAAGTGTCTCCAGGTATTCACTGCGGTAAATGAAGCTTTTGAAAATACTTGAAGTCCCCACCGGTAACCCGACGGGGACTATGAGCTTATGACTGATTGGTCAGCATAGCCCTAGTGTCTTTTCGCGCCACGATGATCGCCACTATGGCCGTTGGCAGAACCATCGGTTGAGTCACCACCACCATTGGCGTGGCCGTGTGTTGGCGTAGGTGTGGGTGTCGGCGTTGGCACGGGTGTTGGTGCTGGTGTTGGCGTAGGTGTGGGTGTTGAAACTGGTGTGTGACAACTTGTGCAAACGGTAGCTGACGTAACAAAAGTATGAGAAGCAGGTTGCGCTCCAAACACACAAGTACCGCAGCTAGGAAGAGTTGCAAACGCATTACCCGCAAAGAATGTGGACAATACCAATGTCGATGCTAACGCTGATGCCAAACCAACGGATTTAATGATTTTCATAATACCTCCTAAGAGTTAATAAACAATTGGCACTTTGATCTGCCGCTCAAATTAATTCGAGCAAGCACACAGTAACAAATCAAAATTAGCAATCTCTTAGCAAGGTAAGTTCAACAGAATTATTTTTATAGCGGGCATCACTTCGCGAGAGATTCGGGCTCTTTGCAATTCTGGGATGACCCGGATAATCCATTAGGGTGTTCCCGTGAGAGCAGCTTTAGCCGCAATTGGCTGGCTGGCGAATTTATTTAGGGAAGTGCCGATTAAGTTCTTCGCTCGCGGCGGGCTTGGCGCCGAAGCGAATAGAGAGCAGGTGGTTCGTGCCGACGGAAGTGCAGCGCAAAGCTTCAAGCCTTTCTCGTATCGAGCACTTTCATCAGGTGATCCCTGAGCGAGCGCAACAACACCAGCTCGTTCGGTTCGATCTGCTCCGTCGTACCTTTTTCCCAGTCGCCATATAGCAGGCCGATAGGCCGTCCATTGAAAGTCATGGGCAACAGGACGAAAGCTTGCACATCGGGCAGGGTTGCAATGAGCCAGGGCGGTATGCTGGATGCCGATTTCACCGAGGTAACATCTTCTATGAAGATGTCGGCGCTGTTGGTCAGCGACAGGTAAAAAACGTTCGCGCTGTCGGCCTCGGAGAAAGTCAGGTATTGCAGCGCTTCCGGCATCATGGCACCAAATCCCAACCGGCCCTTGAACGATATGCCATCGCGCAGGAAGGCGACCACGCGATTGAATCCCATGCTGCCATACATGGTTTCAAGAACCAGATTCAGCGCATTGCCAAAACTCATTCCCTGGGCCAGCGCAGCAGTGGCCTCATATACGCCCACGGCCAGCCGCTCGCGCGAATCGGCGGGTTTGCCATGCGGCTCATTGAGACATTCCGGAGGGATGGAAGAGTTTTTTGCCAAAGCGGCTTGATGCACAGATTCGGCTATGGATTCGGTGGAGATCAGCAGGGCGTCGCCATAGCGGGAGGCGATCTGTGCAATATTCTTCCCGCCTCCGAGCATTGCCGTCGCAGCTTCCCCGGCAAAATTTGCCATGGTTTTGAGCCAGTCCTGCGAGCCGGGAATATTGCTTCCGCTTGGAGTAGCCTGGCTTATCATGGTATCGGAGATTTTTCGCGGTAGCCGCCAGAGCTTGGCGATTTCCCTGGATATTTCGTCCAGAGTCACGCCGATGACTTCCAGCGTTGCATGGTTTTCGGCGGCGGGTTTGCCGCCCGAGATGTTTTGTATCCTGAGCCACTCGTCGGGGAAGTAGAACACCAGCAGCAAACGACCCAGATGATGCATGAGTGCACAGACGACAGCCTCCTCGCCATCCGCCAGATTGGCCTTGCCCACGAGGCTTCTTGCGATGTCTCCGGCCAGCAGGGCTTTGGCCATTTCCGTGCGTGCCACAGTGGAATCCGGCGCACTGGCCGAGAGCGTATCTATGAATCGCACGCTGAGCGCCAAATGCGAGACAGCATCCAGGCCGAGCACCATCGCTGCCCGCGTTACGGTGGTGATTTCTCCGCCCATCCCCGCATACATGCTGGAATTGGCGAGCCGGATCACTTTCTGTGTCAGCGAAAAATCGCTCAGTATGGCTCCGGTGATGTCAGCCATGCTGTTGTTTTCGTCGTGCATCTCTTCGGCCAGGGTATGCACGGACCTGGATAAGGAAGGGAAGTCTCCCTGCTCGCTCATGCGTTTCAACAAGAGCGCGAAAAAATCGTCCCTGCCATTTTCCAAGGTTGATATCAGCGTCGTCATGGTATGCAATTCTTCTGAAAATCGGCAACGCTCATCGGTTTGCCGGTGAGATACCCTTGAATCAGGTCGCAGCCTTTGGTTTTGAGGAATTCGAGTTGTTCTGCAACTTCGACTCCCTCTGCCACCACTGCCAGGTTCAACCCGGCTGCCAGACTCAGCACCGCTGAAACGATGGCGACATCCTGGGTGCAATTGGGCACGTCATCAACGAAAGATTTATCTATTTTCAGAACGGAGAGCGGGAATTTTTTGAGATAGGCCAGCGAAGAATAACCGGTGCCAAAATCATCTATGGCGATTTTCACTCCCAGATCGCGCAAGCTGGACAGGATGGCTCCGGATTTTTCCGGATCCTGCATCAGGACGCCTTCGGTGATCTCCAACATCAGCGTCGACGGGGCGAGGCCGGATTCCGCCAGCGCCTTGCCGACCAGGTCGAAGAAGTCCGTGCGCCGGAACTGGCTGGGCGATACATTGACGGAAACATAGAAGTCGGTGATGCCCGCAGTCTGCCACAGCATGGCCTGATGACAGGCCATGCGCAGCGCCCATGCGCCGAGGATTTCTATCAGGCCGCTGCTTTCGGCAAGCGGGATGAATCTTGAGGGAGACACCAGGCTATGCCCCGGACGATCCCAGCGCATCAATGCTTCAGCACCTTTCAATACGCCCGTTCTGGCGCAGAAAACAGGCTGGTAATGCAGCAGGAACTCGCCGTTCAGCACACCTTCATGCATGGCTGCTTCCAGCGACAGTCCGCCCTTTTCGGTGCTGTCTATCTGCGGGCTGTAGATTTCCCAGCGATTCTTGCCTTGCTCTTTTGCGCTGTACATGGCGATTTCCGCCTGCTTCAGCAACAACGAAGGATCATCGCCATGCTCCATATAAATGGAGGCGCCGATGCTCACACTGATATACAGGTCGTTACCTTCAATCTGGAACGGGCGTTGCGTCAGGGCCAATATTTTATTGGCCACGACCTCGACATCTTTTTGTTTATTCTGTCCGGTGATGGTCATAATCAGCGCAAATTCATCCCCGCCTATTCTGGACAGGGTGTCGGTGCGCCGGATGAGCCCCTGTATGCGTTCGGCAATAGCCTTGATCAGTTTGTCGCCGAGCGAGTGGCCGAGAGAATCATTGACCTTCTTGAATCCGTCCAGATCAAGGAGAAACAGAACCAATCCTTTTTTCTCGCGGCTGGAGCTGTTGATACCCATGCGAATACGATCATCCAGCAACGTCCGGCTGGGCAGGCCGGTAAGCAGATCGTGGGTAGAAAGGTGGGTAAGCCGTGCCTCGTTCTCCTTCCAGTGAGAGGCATCGAAAGCCAGAAGGATGTAGTCGCCGGAATCCGGCAAGCACAAAATGTGGCAGTCCGCCCACACCGGCAAGGCGCGCTGGCGCAACAGGCGGCAGACAAAAGAACGCTTGGCCCCAGTCAGTACGGCAAGTTCCTGCGCATCCTGAAAAACTGCCAAGTCCTCTGGCAGAACAAAATGCGATACCGGTTCGCCTGCGGGGCTGGCAGTAAGATCAAGAAATGTCTGCGACTGCTCCGATGCTTGCTGGATAATTCCATCCGCATTAAGGCGGACGGAAAAATCGGTCAGGCAGGAAAGTAGACTGAAAGAAAGCGGATCATTCATGATGCCGTCCGTTGCCCCAATTGTTCGACAAGTTGCATCTCTTGTATAGGTTGCGATTCTAGCTCAACTTCCCATGCTCTTGCGATGGATGTGATGGCAGCGCTTCATTCATGGCTGATCATCGCATTCAAACTGTGCCTTGCCGAGTTATATATTGCACAAGTGCTGCGTTGCAAACAAAGTATGGATGGGATGGCTCGCCGATAAATGCACCATTTTTCGCTCTACAATGATGCACGATACTTTATTATTGGTTTGATCAAGCTTGGCATCAATCGATGGGGAGAACACAAATTACAAAGTATATCCTGCTATTGCTCCTGACAATGCAGGGCTGCACGGTCGGAAACAGCCGCATGCCAGGTGCGCCATCGCAACCATCGACTGCGGCCCAGCCATCCGACGAGGCCTTGGACTGCGCAGATCATGCAGTGGCGCAGTCAGGCCCTTTCCGCGTGGAGAATAACACGTGGGGTAAAGGTGTATTCGAAAGCTGGTCTCAATGTGTGAACATAAGAGATCGAGGCGTCGGGAGAGTCTCGGCGCACTGGACGTGGAATTGGCCCGACACCGAAGGCGGGGTGCAAGCCTATCCGGAAGTGATTTTTGGCCAGAAACCCGGGAAACAGACCACTACGAATACATTGCCACGCAATCTGGGTGACATACAGACCGCAACAGTTTCTCTGGATTATGCGTCTTACCACACCGGCGCAGGCAATCTTTCCTTCGATATCTGGCTGGCCGATACTGCCAAGCCAACTGAATTTGCCGTCCCTCCGATTACGCACGAAATTATGATCTGGCTTGACTCTTACGGCGATATGAAGCCCTCTTCCCATCCGGTTGGCAGGGTGTCCATCAATGGTTTCGATTATGAGATTTTTGTAAGCGAGAAAATCGGGAAAGGATGGCGATACATTGCATTTCAGCGCACTCAGGTGCAAACCGGCAGCGTCAGATTGGATCTGGTGCCATTTTTCTCTTACCTTAAAAGCAATAAATTGATAACGGGAAATGAATTTGTTGCGTCCATCGAACTGGGAAACGAAATAATCCGGGGCGCCGGGGAAACCAGAATCGATTCATACTCGGCATCAATACGGTAGCGGATCAGCCTCCAGGATCGGGAAGAGGATGTGAATGAGCGACAGCATTGCCCCCAACGAGCCGCGATTAATGATCGTCTTGATGTCCGGGACCTGGCTGGGCATCTCTCGCTTGCCCAAGGCCTTAAGCATGGCTGGTTTCAGGGTGGCCACTTTCTGCCATGACACTAGTTTTCTGTCCAGGACCCGCTACGCAGAACGTACCTTCAAGGCGCCAACTGCGGGCGATCTGTTTGCCCCCCTGGTTGCTGCCGCGCGGCAATACAAGCCGGACATGATCATTCCGGGATGTGAATCGTCGGTTCATTTTCTGCATGAAATTGTGCATGCCGGTTCTGATGGCAGATTGGACCAGACGGTGCAAGACGTTGTCGAGCTCGCACGGCGTTCACTCGGTGCCCCGGCTTATTATCGGGCGACCCTGAGCAAGCACGAAACACTGAGAATTGCAGCCAGGCTTGGGTTGCGTACTCCGCAGCAATCATTCATTAGCGGGGTCGAGGATGCCATGCGCTGTGCCGACGAGTATGGCTATCCATTGGTTATAAAGGGTGAGTTTGGCAGCGGTGGAAGCGGGGTAAGGATATGCGGCACGCGGGATAAAATCGCGGAAGCTTTTCATTCCCTGAATGCCTCCGGTGCCAGTTCCCTCATTGTTGCGCAGCAATACATACACGGCACGGCAGCTATGCAAACGGCGATAGCCATTGCGGGTGAAATGCTGGAAAGCCTGACTTTCCAGAAAGAGCGCTGTCATCCGCAACCTGCGGGCCCCGGCAGCGTAGTGCGGCATACCGAGCATGCAGAAGCCAAACACGCCGCCTCGGCGCTGATCAGGGAATATGGTTATACCGGCTTCGGGCATTGCGATTTCATCATTGAAAACGAAACCGGGGCGGCCTTCCTGCTGGAGTTCAATCCGCGCCCATCGCCGGTCTGCCATCTCGGCTGGCTGTTTGGACAAGACCTGTGTCGTGCATTATGGTGCCGATTGGCAGGCACTACCTATCGGAGACAGCCGCCCGCTAGTGATTACCGAACGGTGGCGTTGTTTCCCAGCGAATGGTCCCGCGATCCTCAGAGTCATTTCCTGACACAGGCGTACCACGATATTCCAGAAGATGATCCTGCCTTGCTGGACGCATTCATCAGAGCCTGCACTTGATGATACTTGTGGGTGACTGAATCGCTCCCGATTCAGACTCGAACCAGCCGCAACTATAGCGGCCTGAATTCATTCGTGGCCGTATCGTGGCTCAGTAATTGTCCGCGCTCTATGTCGAAATACCAGCCGTGCAGGGAAAGTGTGCCATTTTCGATGCGTTCACGTACCCATGGGAACGTTTTGAGATTATGCAAAGAGATCAGGATGGCGCGCTGCTCGCAAGCTTGCAGTTTTTCATCCAGCGGTGCGCCGGGCATGTCCTGTTCTACCCCTGCGCGCGCATCTTCCACCAGATGCATCCAGTCGTCGATGAAGGAATCGGGGTTGCTGGCACCGCCTGTCTCCACCAGCGTGCGGATACCGCCACAATGGGCATGGCCCAGCACGATAATGTGCTGCACATCGAGGTTGCGCACGCCGTATTCCAGTGCTGCGCTGGTGCCATGATGGCCGATCAGATTTTCCGATGGCGGCACCAGATTAGCCACGTTGCGGATAACGAACAGGTCGCCCGGCGCGCAATCCAGAATGATCGCGGGATCCACGCGCGCATCGCAACAGGCCACCACCAGTATTCTGGGGGTCTGTCCCTGAGACACCAGTTGCCGGTACAGCGCATCGGTGAAATGCTGTTCGCGAAAACGCAGAAAACCCTGGATTAACTGATTCGGAGTGGTCATGCGCCAGTCAGTCGCCGCAGGGCTTCGTGATATTTATCCGAAGTTTTTTGCAGCACGTCGGCTGGCGCTTCGGGCGCGGGCGGTTGTTTGTTCCAGCCCGTACTCTCCAGCCAGTCGCGCACGAATTGTTTGTCATAGCTGGGCGGGTTGCTGCCTGTCTGGTATTGGTCGGCAGGCCAGAAGCGCGAAGAGTCGGGCGTGAGCGCCTCGTCTATCAGATACAGCTTGCCCGCCGCATCCGTGCCGAATTCGAACTTGGTATCGGCAATGATAATCCCCTTGGTCGCGGCGTAATCGGCGGCCTCGGTGTACAGCGCCAGTGTGGCTTTTTTAACTTCTTCGGCGCGAGCCTCGCCCAGCAGCTTTTTCGCTTCTTCAAACGAGATGTTCTCGTCGTGCTCGCCCACTGCCGCCTTGGTAGAGGGCGTGAACAAAGGCTGCGGCAGTTTCTGCGCTTCCTGCAAACCGGCGGGCAAAGCGATGCCGCACACCGCGCCGGTTTTCTTGTAATCCTTCCAGCCGGAGCCGACCAGATAGCCGCGCACAATGGCCTCAATGGGCAGGGGCTTCAGGCGCTTCACCACGAAGGCACGACCCGCAACCTGCGCGCGGTCGGCCTCGGTTTTCACCACGTCTTTGGGCGCGATGCCGGAGAGATGGTTGGGAATGATGTGGCCGAGCCTGGCGAACCAGAAGTTGGACAGCGTGGTGAGTATCTGCCCCTTGCCCGGCACCGGGGTCGGCAGAATCACGTCGAATGCGGACAAGCGGTCGGTCTGCACGATCAGCAGATGCTGGTCGTCCACTTCGTAAATATCGCGCACCTTGCCACGGTGCAAAAACTTCAGGCTGGTCAAACTGGATTCGTGCAGTGCGGCCATAGAGAACCTCGTAATTTAAAGAGCAGGCAGCGTCGTTGCCGCGATTTGCTCCGCCTGTTTTTTGCGATAGTCAGCCAACTTCTGCGCCAGTCCCGCATCGTTCGATGCCAGCATGGAAACGGCAAACAGCCCGGCATTCGCTGCGCCCGCTTCGCCTATGGCGAAAGTGGCGACCGGAATGCCTTTGGGCATCTGCACGATAGACAGCAGAGAATCCACGCCCTTGAGATACTTCGAGGGAATGGGCACGCCCAGCACCGGCAGCGTGGTCTTGCCTGCAATCACGCCGGCCAGATGTGCCGCGCCACCCGCGCCGGCAATAAAACACTGTACGCCCTGAGCGTGCATGTCCCTGATGTAGTCGAACAGCAGGTCGGGCGAGCGGTGCGCGGAAATCACACGGGCGTCGAACGCCACGCCGAAATCCTGCAATGCGCGTGCGGCCTGTTGCATGATCTCCCAGTCATTGGCGCTGCCCATCACGATGGAAACGAGTGGCTTGCCCATGACTATGCCTCTTTGTGATACCCGACGATGCGCTCGACTTCGTTCTTCGAGCCGAGGATCACCGGCACGCGCTGGTGCAGGCCGTTGGGTTTCAGTTCCATGATGCGTTCGCGGCCGGTCGAGGACATGCCGCCAGCCTGTTCCACGATGAAGGACATCGGGTTGGCTTCATACATCAGGCGCAGCTTGCCCGGCTTGCCCGGATCCTTGGTGTCGAACGGATACATGAAGATGCCGCCGCGCGTCAGGATGCGGTGCACTTCCGCCACCATGGATGCCACCCAGCGCATATTGAAATTCTTCTCGCGTCCGCCGTCCTTGCCTTTCACGCATTCTTCCACGTAGCGCTGCACGGGCTTTTCCCAATAGCGCTGGTTGGACATGTTGATGGCGAATTCCTGCGTATCGGCGGGAATGGTCATGTTGGGGTGGGTCAGGAAGAAGTCGCCTACGTCGCGATCCAGCGTGAAACCGTTTACGCCGTGGCCGGAAGTGATGACTATCATGGTGGCCGGGCCGTATAGCGCATAGCCCGCGCATACCTGCCTGGTGCCGGGCTGCATGAAGTCTTCGGCGGTCGGGTTGGTTACGCCTTCCGGACAGCGCAGGATGGAGAAGATGGTGCCGACGGAAATGTTCACGTCGATGTTGGATGAGCCATCCAGCGGATCGAAGGTGATCAGGTACTTGCCCTTGGGATATTTCGCCGGGATCGGATAGATGTCGTCCATTTCTTCGGACGCCATCGCGGCGAGGTGACCGCCCCATTCGTTGGCCTTGATGAACACTTCGTTGGTGATGATATCCAGCTTCTTCTGGGTTTCGCCTTGCACGTTTTCGCTGCCCGCGCTGCCCAGCACGCCGATCAGCGCGCCCTTGTTCACGTCATGCGCGATTTGTTTGCACGCGGAAACGATGTCGCTAAGCAGGCCGGTGAAGTCGCCGGTGGCGCCTGGAATCTGTCTTTGTTCTTCGATAATGAATTGCACCAAACTCTTGCTCATGTAAACCTCTCTCTCGATCACTCAGGAATAAAATTTTCAAAAGCGGGATTTTACCCTTTTTCCGGGCCACCCTCTACGCAGCATTTGGCTTTACCAAAAGTTTCTGCACTTCAGTTATGGTTTTTTGCTAGATTGTGAGCTTTATTGCGTGCTTCATTCTTGTCATGATTAACCCGCGCACTGTACTGTTATTCAAAAACCTGTCAGACAAGTACCCGCGTTTGCTGGAGCGGGACTTCCCTTACGTATTAAATCGCCTGATGCAGTTGTGGGCCACGCCAGAATTCGAACCGTATATGCATGATTTGCTAATCAGCAAGCGTGGCAAGCGGGAGGGTTTTCCGCTTGGCGTGCTGGAGGAACTGGTATTCCTGAACGGGCTACACGAAGCCTGCAAGCGCAAGGGGCATTCCCTGCCCGATGTAGATATTTGACTGCTGATTGCAACCGCAAGAATTCGGCACGGGCAGCCGGTCTCTCTTCAAGCTTCCGCCAACCAGATAAATGACCCCATTCTTCCCGTTGCACCATCGCGGCGGTAAGAAAAGAAGCGGGAATGGTCGGAGTAGGTGCACAGGCCGCCGCCGTAGATGCGATTGATGCCGAGTGCATTCAAGCGCAAACGCGCGAGTTCATAGATGTCGGCATACCATTTACCGGCCACGCCTGGAACGAAAGCCGCAGCAGCCTGTGACTGCCGCGCGACGAAAGCCGCACGCACTTCATCGCCCACTTCAAATGCCTGCGGCCCGATGGCCGGACCCAGCCAGGCCATGAGGTTGCCTGGTGGCGAGTTCATGGCGCGCACAGCTTGCTCAATCACCCCATCGCATAGCCCGCGCCAGCCCGCATGGACTGCTCCCACCACACTACCTTCGTCGTCGCACAGCAATACCGGCAAGCAGTCCGCCGTCATCACCACGCACACTGCGCCCGCATGAGTGGCGATGCATGCGTCGGCCTGCGGTGTGCATTGGGGCGTGCCTGTATCCACCGCCACAGTCCCATGCACCTGGTTCAGCCACACCGGCTCGTTCGGCAACAATGGCGCAAGCAATTGGCGGTTGCGCGCGACAGCCAGCGGCACATCGCCGACGTGACTGCCGAGGTTCAGGCTGCTGTAAGGTGCCGCACTTGCTCCGCCGTTGCGCGTGGTCTGCAAGGCCCTGACGTTCCCCGGGGCTGGCCAGTCGGGGGTGATGATGTGCTCAGGCAGGCTCATGTGCGGCTTCCCTGATATGTCGCAGCAACTGCGCCATATCATCCGGCAATGGCGCATGCCATTCCATCCATACGCCGCTGACCGGATGCTCCAGCCCGAGCAGGGTTGCATGCAAGGCCTGACGCGGGAAAGCGCCAAGGATCGCACGCAGTTGCGGCGCACATTTCTGTGCGCCCTTGATATACGTGCTGTCGCCGACCAGGGGATGACGCAAGGAGGCGAGATGCACGCGAATCTGGTGGGTGCGCCCGGTCTCCAGCTTGCAACGCAACAGGGTGCAGCCCTGCCCCAGACCGGTTGCAGTAGCGGGAAAGCGCTCCTCCACGCTGTAATGCGTGATGGCTGGTTTACCATCTTCGACTATCGCCATCCTGGTGCGCTGCGTGGGGTGGCGTCCCATGGGCGCATCCACCGAGCCGTTGCGGTTCACCTCGCCATAAGCCAGCGCCAGATATTCGCGATGCACGGTACGCGCCTGCAATTGTCGCACCAGCGCGGTTTGTGCGGTCAGCGTCTTGGCCACCACCAGCAAGCCGCTGGTGTCCTTGTCCAGCCGGTGCACAATACCGGCACGCGGCACCTCGCCGAGTTGCGGTGCGTGGTGCAGCAGGGCATTGAGCAGCGTGCCTTCCCAGTTGCCGCTGCCGGGATGCACCACCAGCCCGGCGGGTTTGTTGATGACGATGATGCTGTCATCCTCGTACACGATCTCAAGCGCGATATCCTCGGCCTGGTGCGGCTGTTCGGCTGGATGGGATTGCGGCGTAACGGCTATAGCCTCGCCGCCCCACATCTTCTGCTTGACCGTGGCATTCGCATTATCGACTTTGACCTGACCCTGCGTAACCCATTCTTGCAGGCGGCTGCGTGAGTAGTCCGGCAACAGTTTGGCCAGCACCTGATCCAGGCGCATCCCGGCGCATTCGCCCGGCACCTTGAACGCAAGCGGGGTATAATCGGCCGATATTTTTCTGGATTCAGTCATGCGCCATAGTTTAGCTTTAATTCTGCTGCTTACGTTAACTGCGTGCGGTACATTCCAGTCGGCGGAAGAAAAAGAGAAGAATATACCCGTCGAGCAGCTTTACGCCGATGCCATGGAGGAAATGGAGAACCATAATTACGAAAAGGCGGTAACGCAATTCGAGAAGTTGCAATCGCGTTATCCCTATGGCCGCTATGCGCAGCAGGCGCAACTGGAAACCGCGTATGCCTATTACAAGCAGAAAGAGCCGGAATCTGCGCTGGCCGCCATCGACCGCTTCATCAAGCAATATCCCAATAATGCGCATGTGGATTACGCTTATTACATGAAGGGCTTGATCAATTTCAACGAGGATCTCGGCCTGTTGGGCGGTGTGGTGAAGCAGGATCTTTCTGACCGCGACCCGAATTCCGCGCGCGACGCCTTCGATGCCTTCAAGGATCTGGCGACACGTTTTCCCGACAGCCAATATGCGCCCGATTCCCGCTTGCGCATGCAATACCTGATCAATGTGCTTGCACGCTATGAGATACATGTGGCGGAGTTTTACCTGCGCCGGGGCGCCTATGTGGCTGCGGCCAGCCGCGCCAAGGGCGTGCTCAGCAGTTATGCGCAAACCCCTGCCTCGCGCGATGCCTTACGCATCATGGTACAGGCTTATGCTGCGATGGGCATGAACGACTTGCGCGACGATGCGCAGCGCGTGCTGGACCGGAATGTGGAAAAAGATCTGGCGGCGGGCATCGTGGCTGCACCGCAAAGCGCAAAACCATGGTGGCAGTTCTGGAAATAGGATGGGACGCCGATGAAATTCTGTAGCGAATGTGGCGCACCGGTCGAGCTGCGGTATCCACCCGACGACAATCGCGAGCGCCATGTTTGCACGGCTTGCGCCACCATCCATTACCAGAATCCCAAGCTCGTGATTGGCGCCATCCCGGAATGGGAAGATGGTCGCATCCTGTTGTGCCGCCGCGCCATTGAACCGCGCCACGGGCTGTGGACGCTGCCTGCGGGATTCATGGAGAACAACGAAACCACTGCCGAAGCCGCTGCGCGCGAGACTCTGGAAGAAGCCAATGCCCGCGTCGCTATCGGCGAACTGTATTCGATGTACAACTTGCCTTACATCAGCCAGGTGTATCTGCTATTCCGCGCGCGCCTGCTCGACCTGAATTTTTCGCCCGGCACAGAAAGCCTGGAAGTCGAATTATTTGCAGAGCAGGACATCCCGTGGGATGAGCTTGCATTCCGCCCGGTGCTGTATACCCTGCAACACTATTTCGCCGACCGCAAGGCGGGCCATTTCAAATTTTACTCTGACGACCTGCTGGCGCCGATGCGCCAGCAGCCCTGACCTTTCGCAAGAACAGTGTTCCGCCTATAATTTTATTAAAACAACCTGTCTTTTCCCATGTCTGTTATCCGCATCCTTCTGTTACTCGCCACCAGCTTCGCTTTGGGCGGCTGCGCCTCGACGCATAACAATCCGAAAGACCCGTTCGAGTCGTTCAATCGCGGCGTGTACAAGTTCAACGATGCACTGGATAAAGCCATCATCAAGCCAGCGGCGAAAGGTTATACCGCCGTGGTGCCGGCGCCGGGCAGGATGATGGTAACCAATTTCTTTTCCAATATAGACGATGTCGTCGTCACCGCCAACGATCTGTTGCAACTCAAGGTAAAGCAGGCCGTTGCCGATTGCGGGCGCTTCGTGGTGAACTCCACAGTGGGGCTGTTCGGCCTGGCTGACGTTGCCACAGCATTGGGATTGGAGAAACACAAAGAAGACTTTGGCCAGACTCTCGGTTTCTGGGGCGTAGGCAACGGCCCTTATATGGTTCTGCCCATACTCGGCCCCAGCACCTTGCGCGATAGCATCGGCGATCTTGCAGACAGCAATCTGGGTGTGGTTAACCAGATCGAGCAAGTAGACACACGCAACCAGTTGTTGGTGACGGATATGCTGAACCGCCGTGCCAAGCTATTGGATCGCGAGAGCCTGCTGGAAGAAGCCATGCTCGATCCTTATTCCTTCATCCGCGATGCCTATCTGCAACGCCGCTTGAACCAGGTGTATGACGGCAATCCGCCGCGCGAGAAATTCGATGACGAAGATGACAGCAGCAAGCCGGATCAGCACTCTGCCAACGACCCGGCAGATTATGTACAGCCCGTCGCTGCCCGTGACGAACCGGCGCATTTTGGGGTGAGCCGGGTATGGGTATCGCAACGACCGGGAAATATGCTGAATCCTTGAGCTTGAGCAGGGCCCAAGCCAAAAGGCTTGCATCGCTGCAAGCCTTTTTTGCATCAGCGTCCCGCGCGTAACGCGTCGATGCGTTCTTCCAGCGGCGGGTGCGTCATAAACAAACGGGACATCCCCTTGCCACCCGAGATGCCGAAGGCGGCCATCTTTTCCGGCAAGGCAGCCTGTTCGTGATTCATCTTCAGACGCTCCAGCGCGGCGATCATCTTGTTGCGACCCGCCAGCGAAGCACCGCCCGCATCGGCGCGGAATTCGCGCTGGCGCGAGAACCACATGACGATGATGCTGGCCAGCACGCCCAGCACCAGTTGCGCTGCAATCTCGGCGACAAAAGCGCCGATGCCAGGGCCGTTGCGCTCGTCGTTCTTGAGCAGCACGCGATCCACCAGAATTCCAAACAGCTTGGCGAAGAAAATCACGAAGGTATTGACCACGCCCTGGATCAAGGCCAGGGTCACCATGTCGCCGTTGGAAACATGGCTGATTTCGTGGGCCAGCACGGCTTCCGCTTCATCGCGGCTCATGCTGTGCAGCAAGCCGGTGCTCACTGCCACCAGCGCGGCATTGCGGTTCCAGCCCGTGGCGAAAGCATTCACGTCCGGCGCGTCATAGATCGCCACTTCCGGCATGCCTATGCCCGCCGCATCGGCCTGCCTGCGCACGGTTTCCACCAGCCAGCGCTCGGTCGGGTCGATGGGGTTTTCGATGACCTGCGCACCCACCATCTGCTTCGCCGACCACTTGGACATCAGCAACGAAATAATCGAGCCGGAAAAACCGATCACCAGCGACATCACCAGCAGCGCATTGAAATTGATGCCGCCGCCCTGATTGAGTATGCGGTCCACGCCGAGCAGGCGCAGCGTGATGTTGATGACGAAAACCACCGCAAGGTTGGTCAGGATAAACAGGAAAATCCGTTTCATGTACTTGTCTCCATCAAACTAAAAAGGCGGAGAAGTTTATCTTCTCCCCCGCGTAGCGATACATTGGGTCGGTAGCGGAAATTTTCAAGGTGCCGCGCGATCAATAAAACTTTGCGGCGAAATTGGAACGCCCGCGATGGAAAAAGTTGCGAATCTGCGCTTGACTTTAGTTCTAGTTAGAACTTATGATGTACTAACTAGAACTTGTTGAGCGACCATGCCGCAAAAATCCTTCATCCCGGTGTTACGTGAACTTGCCCGCGCCTATCAGGAATTCGAATCCTTTTCGGCCAGCCACATCCGCACTCTTGGCCTCACGCCGTCGCAGTTCGACATCGTCGCCACGCTGGGCAACACGACAGGCATGAGCTTCAAGGAACTGGGCGAGAAAACCCTGATCACCAAGGGGACGCTCACCGGCGTGGTAGACCGCCTGGAAGCCAAGAGCCTGGTGCGTCGCGTCGCGTCGCCCAGCGACGGGCGCAGCCAGACCGTACAACTGACGCGCAAGGGCGAAGCGCTGTTCGCCAGAATATTTCCGGCCCACCTGGAACACGTGGCCCAGGCATTCACGGCTTTCTCGCAGGCAGACCTGGATGCTACGGCAACTACGTTACAGCGTTTGCGCGAAACACTTTTTGCAGCCGGCAACAAATGACATTCTTAACCACCACGAAAGGAAATACCATGACACAAGCCGTATGCACGCAAAAATCTCCTTACGCAGTCGAACTCGAAGCGGGCGACCATTACTGGTGCGCGTGCGGCCGCTCGAAGAACCAGCCGTTCTGCGATGGCGGGCATTCCGGAACCGGCATCGAGCCGGTAAAATTCACCGTCACGCAAAAGGAAACCAAATACCTTTGCGGTTGCCGCACCGCAGCCGGCGGCTCCCCGTTCTGTGACGGCTCGCACAAGGCGCTTTAAACAAACGGCCAGCAGGAGAATAAAGTGCAGGAATTGCTGAACCATCCCGCCGTACAAGGCGGCCTCGCGCCCTTCGTCGCCGCGCTGATCGTGGCGGAGTTGTTGCAGCGCCTGCGCCTGAGCGGCCTGGCAATCATCGCGGGATTCACCGCTACGGTCTATCTGGCGAGCGACTTTTCGTTCGAGCCGCTCACGGCGTCGCGCAAGATCGTGCTGCTGGGATTGGCTTCGGCGTTGCTCGCGCTGCCGCTGGGTTTTATCAAGGCCGACTGGCTGCGCCCGCTGCTCGCCGTGGCGGGCGGTGTCGCTGCGGTGTGGGTGATGCAACGCATTTTGCAACAACAGGAAGCCGCCTCGGTGGTACTGTGGGGCGTAGGCTGTTTGCTGTATGTGGGCTGGCTGGTGTTCTGGATGGATGGCTTGAGCGATTCCCCGGTGCGTGCCGGAAGTGCGGGTTTGGCGCTGGGTCTGGGTTCAGGCGGAGCCGCGCTGTTCGGCGCTTCCGCCCTGCTCGGCCAGTTCGGCCTGGCACTCGGTGCGGCAGCGGGCGCTTATCTCCTGATCCAGATGATCACCAATACCCCTTTGCCCTGTGGCCGCAGCTTCACGCTGCCGCTGTCGCTCATAGCGGGATCGGCCGCCGTGCTTGCCGTGCTCACAGCAGAATTGCCGTGGTATGCATTGGCGGCGCTGTCGCTCATTCCGCTGGCGGCCAAAATCCCTGTGCCCGAGAAGCAAGGACTGTGGCTGCAATCCCTGCTGTTGTCCTTTATCACCCTGAGCTGCGCCGCCGGTGCGGTATATCTGACCTGGCGCGTAGCCGGTGCGCCACCGCTGTAAGCTGAATTTTCAACCCACTCTTTTAAGGAGAAACCATGAAACGCAATGCCATTGCCATTTTGATCGCCGCAAGCCTGCCGCTGGCTGCTCACGCGGATTCCTATACGATCGATCCCCCTCACACTTTCGCGAACTTCAGCATCAGCCACATGGGCTTTTCTACCATGCACGGCCGCTTCGACAAGAGCAGCGGCAAAGTGACGCTGGATCGCGCCGCCAAGACCGGCTCGGTGGACATCGCCATTGAAACCGCGTCCGTCAGCACCGGTTTCGCCAAGCGCGACGACCACCTGAAGTCACCCGACTTTTTCAACGCCGCCGAGTTTCCCACCATCACCTACAAATCGAGCGCCGTGAAATTCAAGGGCGACAACCCTGCCAGCGTGGAAGGCAACCTCACCATGGCCGGCGTGACCAAGCCGGTGACGCTGACCATAGACGCCATCAAGTGTGACACCAATCCGATGAACAAGAAGTATGAATGCGGCGTGGATGCCAGCGCGCAGATCAAGCGCTCGGACTTCGGCGTGAAATACGGCCTGCCCGGCGTGGGCGACGACATCAAGCTGGTGTTCGAAGTGGAAGCGTATAAAGACTGATACGTTTATGTGCAATAAATAAAGGCAAGCCTGACAGCTTGCCTTTATTTACATCTTATTTTGCCGACAGGCTTTCTGTCCACTCATACAACTGATAATCGCGCCGGATGAGTTCCTGCATAAAGAATGAAAAGTCGTCCGCCATACGACTGACGATACGTCCGGGATTGCGGATGTGATAAATATTGCCACGTTCAGGATCGAATGCATAACGGTTGCCGACAGCGTCCCCCGCAAAAACGACACATCCGGCCAGCGGTTTCCAGTCTATGACAAAAATAAAGTCGCGGCGGAATTGCAACTTCCCATCCACATCGCCATATCCCGCCAGGCGCAGCCACCTGGAAAATCCGACGGCAAATCTAACGTTCAATTCCTGCGCCAACCGGTACAGCTCGGCTTCGGTAATAGGAGGGGCAAAGAATTTATATACGGGTCGGCTCATGAACAGCCGCTTGCGTTTTGCGGTCAGGATAACCTTCGCTATTTCATCCATATTTTGGGCGAGCATCAATTCCATTCGGGTTAAACTTTTATGTCGATGTGAATCGGCCTGTCATCTTCCCGTTGCGTACCATGGCGCCGATCCTTGCCTGAGCGGAGCTCGAACAGGATAGGATCCTGCCGGATACGACGGACACATTTCCGGCGCTCCGTATCGATGGTTCCGGCATATCTCCGTTCTTTTTCACGAACCTCATCCGGAACTGATTCGGGTTGCCGATGTGGCCGCTCAACTTCCTGTGGCGGCAGGATGCGCTCCCGCGCAGGCTCGACGCCGGACAGCGCTCTAGTGCCCCTGCGCTGCTGCGGCGCGGAAATGGATGGAAGGCTGGACACGTATTTCATGATTCGTCCTTTGCAAAAAGGCTGTCACATCCTTTATCGCCATTTTTACCCCCAACTTTAGCCAGCCGCGCATGGCGGGACTGTAGCTATTGTCTGTACCAGCGTCAATGGTGTACAAAGCCCGCTCATCATCCCTGACGTTCGCCATGCCCAACACCGACCTGCTCGCCCGTTCTCATGCCGCCGTATGGCATCCTTGCACGCAGATGAAGCGGCATGAGACTTTGCCGCTGGTGCCCATACAGCGTGGGCAAGGCGCGTGGTTGTATGATTTCGACGGCAACCGTTATCTGGATGCAGTGAGTTCCTGGTGGGTTAATCTGTTCGGGCACTGCAATCCGCGCATCAACGCGGCTATCACCGACCAGCTCGGCAAGCTGGAACACGTGATGCTGGCTGGATTCACGCATGAGCCGGCAGTCCGGCTTTCCGAACGACTCGCGCAGATCGCGCCCGCCGGGCTGGGGCATTGTTTCTACGCTTCGGACGGCGCATCGGCTACCGAGATCGCACTGAAGATGAGCGCCCACTACTGGCGCAACTCGGGGCATGCGGACAAGACGCAATTCATCAGCCTGCAAAACAGCTACCACGGCGAAACGCTGGGCGCCTTGTCGGTCACCGATGTGGCCTTGTTCAAAGATGCTTATGGCGCACTGGTCAAACAGAATGCCACGGTGCCCAGCCCGGACTGGCGCAATGCTGAAGCAGGCGAGCGCGCGGAAGATTTTGCGTTGCGTTGCGCTGCACAACTCGAAGCACATTTACAGCAACACCACGAACACATCGCCGCCTTCATCGTGGAACCGCTGGTGCAGGGTGCGGCGGGCATGGCGATGCACCATCCCATTTATCTGCGGCGCGCGCGCAAACTGTGCGACGAATACAAAGTGCATCTCATCGCCGACGAGATCGCGGTAGGCATGGGCAGGACCGGAACCATGTTCGCGTGCGAGCAGGCCGCCATCACGCCCGACTTCCTGTTGCTGTCCAAAGGCATCACCGGCGGTTATCTGCCGCTGTCGGTGGTGATGACCACCGACAATATCTACCAGGCATTCTATGCCGACGAAGTGGCGCGCGGCTTCCTGCATTCGCACTCCTATACCGGCAATCCGCTGGCCTGCCGCGCGGCGCTCGCCACGCTGGACATCTTCGCGCAGGACAATGCGTTGCACACCAATCGCGCCAAGGCCGCATACTTTAACGGCATTGCCGAACCGTTGCGCGCGCATCCTGCCGTGCGCAACTGGCGCAATACCGGCATGATTTGGGCATTCGAGATAGAGCATACGCACGCTGATTTTGCCCAACGCTGTTTTGCCCTCGGACTGCAAAACGAGCTGCTGCTGCGTCCCATGGGCAACACGGTATATTTCATGCCGCCTTACATCATCGGCGAAGCAGAGATGCAATTGCTGGCGGAGCGCACATTGAAGATCGTGGAGATGCTCGCATGAGAACATTACTCGGGCTGCTGTTTATTTGTCTGACGGGTAACACGCTTGCCGCCGCCTTGCCGCCCGCCGTGCGCGATGCCTTGCAGCGGGCACATATCCCGCTGTCTGGAGTCGGCATCGAAGTGCGCGAGCTGAGTGCGCGTAAACCGCTCATCAGCATCAACGCACAACAAGCGATGAACCCCGCCTCGACCATGAAGCTGCTCACCACCTGCGCCGCGCTTGACCTGCTCGGCCCCGCCTACACCTGGAAGACCGAGGCATATCTGGATGGCGAATTGCAGGATGGGGTGCTGAACGGCAACCTGATCCTTAAAGGTTACGGTGACCCGAAATTCACCATCGAGCAATTCTGGCTATGGTTGAGCGAATTGCGCGCGCGCGGCCTGCGCGAGATACGCGGCGACCTGGTGCTGGATCGCAGCTATTTTGAATTGCCCGCCTACGACCCCGGCGCATTCGACAAAGACCCGATGCGCGCCTACAACGTCGGTCCGGATGCACTGCTGCTCAACTTCAACACGCTGCGCCTGCGCTATTTGCCGGAAGGCAACACGCTGCGGATCATCAGCGAACCCTCGCTGGAGAACGTTAAACTGGACAATCGCATCACGCCACATCCGACGAAAGATGATTGCGACAACTGGGACGATGGCATTCATGTGCAGCCCGGCGGCGACAGCGTCATCCTGCAAGGCGATTACCCGAGCGGCTGCGGTGAACGCGAACAGAACCTCAGCGTGATGCCGCATCCGCGCTATGTCGAAGCCGTGTTCCGCGCGCTGTGGCAGGAACTCGGCGGTACGCTGGACGGGAAGTTGCACGAAGGTGTTGCAGGCAACAGCGCGCGCCTCTTTTCCACCCATCGCTCCGAACCGCTGGGCATCGTCATCCGCGACATTAACAAATTCAGCAACAACGTTATGGCGCGCCAATTGTTCCTGACCCTGGGCGCGCCCGTTCCGGCAGCTTCAGTGGAAATGCAGAAGCCGGTGACCAGCCTCGCACGCAGCTCCCAGGCCGTCAGCGACTGGCTACAAGGGCAGAATCTCGACTTCCCCGAACTGGTGCTGGAGAATGGCGCAGGCCTGTCCCGCACCGAACGCATCAGCCCGCACAGTATGGCGCTGCTGCTGCAACATGCTTCCGACCACCCGCTCAGCGCCGAACTGCAAGCCTCGCTGCCTATCCTCGGCGTAGACGGCACGGTAAAAAAGCGCCTCAAGGAAACCCCTGCCGCCAGCCACGCCCACCTCAAGACCGGCACGCTGGAAGGCGTAAAGACGGTTGCGGGCTACGTGCGTTCACGCTCTGGCCGGGAATGGGTGGTAGTGTTCTTCATTGAAGATCCCGGCGCCAAACGCGGGCAGGCAGCACAGGATGCGCTGATCGAGTGGGTGCAGCAGCGATAACCGAAATCTGGCGCAGCATTAATTCCTAAAGTTTTTCACAGCATAGCCGTAAAGTTGGTTATCGCAGGGTCGGGAGTCTGCTGGTTCGCCACAGCTCCAAAGCCAACAACGCAAGCCGGTCAATTCAAAAACAATCTTTAAAATTAGGATGAGAGACATGGCCAGGAAAATGTATTTACTGATAGGGATGTTTGCTTTCAGCATCGTGATCGTGATCGCGCTGTCCTGGGTCGGAATGAGCAAACTCGGCCAACTGCAGAATGAGGGTTTTGCGCGTGGCGAAGATAGCGTACATACCACCGCCGCTGCCGCCATCGGTGCGGAGTTGTATCAAGTTGTCGCCGACAGCATCATCAACGGCAACTTGGCGGAAAGCGCAAAGGACTGGCAAAAAGGCAAGGAAGCCGCCGCCGTCAAACTGGCAGAAGTCGAGCGTAGTGTAGATACGGACGAGGAAAAGCGTCTCGCTCTGGCGGCGCACCAGGCCTATGACGACTTTATCAATATTTACGAAAAGGAGATGCTGCCCCTGTTGCATACGGAACCCAAAAACCCCGCAGCAATTACTGCAGTTGACGACAAGATTGATGAGGCATCTCTCCGCATCAGCGACAGCCTGGACAAAATTCAGAAGTCCATAGAAAAGGAATCCAAAGAAGCAGATACCGAATTCGATTCAGTCGCTGGCACAACCATCACCACGCTGCTCGTCATCGGGGGTGCCATACTTATTGCAGCGATGCTGTTCGGGCTCGGCATAGCGCGTAATGTTCTGCACCAACTGGGGGGCGACCCCAGGGACGTAGCGCAGGTGGTCAACACCATGGCTTCCGGCAATTTCTCCATGCACACCGGCCAGGTGCCAGCGGAAGGCAGCCTGCTGGCAAACGCCTATCAGATGCAAGCCAGCCTGCGCGGCATGATCTCCACGGTCAAGGATCAGGCCCATCAGGTTGAAGACATGGCAAGCGCTCTGGCCGTGGCCGCCAGACAGATCGCCGAGAACGTTAACCACGAATCGGACTCCGTGAGCAGCATGGCCTCGGCAATCGAGGAAATGAGCGTATCCACCGCGCACATCAGCGATCAGGGCGGCAATGCCCGGCAGATTGCCGACGCTTCGCGCAACAGCGCCGAAGCGGGCGCGCAGGTGGTGAATAAAACCGTTTCCGGCCTGTTGTTGACAGCACGGGAAATCGAAACCGCCTCGGGCGAAGTTTCGCGCCTGGGCGAGGACGCCACGCGCATTATTGATGTGGTGAAAGTCATCAAGGATATTGCCGACCAGACCAACCTGCTGGCGCTGAATGCGGCAATCGAGGCCGCGCGTGCCGGCGAGCAGGGACGCGGCTTTGCCGTGGTGGCGGACGAAGTGCGCAAGCTCGCCGAGCGTACCGGAAATGCCACCAACGAAATCAACCAGATGTCCGGCAAGATCAGCGAAGTGGCGAACCGCGCGCTGACCAGCATGGACAAGGTGGTGGAAACCACGCGCCAGGGCGTGACCGACGCGGAGACCGCGCAAAGCTCCATCTCCGGCATTCAGCATAGCTTCAGCGAAGTGGCAAACGTCATCGAAGACATTTCCGCCGCGCTGGCCGAACAGAACGTCGCCTCGAATGACCTGGCAAAAAATACCGAGCGCGTAGCGCAAATGTCCGAGGAAAATTCCAGTGCGGCGCAAAGTCTGCTGAGTCTTGCGCATGACCTGGAAAACAAGGCGGCGGAAGTTAAAAGCGCCGTGGGGGCATTCAGGGTTTAGCCGTAATCCGTCGCGCCCCTTCTGTCATGTAGCGCCGGATAATTCACAGCTTTTTGCCGACCGGTATGTCGCCAGCATGCTGCAATTGCAAAAAGTGTGCGATGCAGGTAGCCTGCAATCAGGGTGGCCATCATCCACAGTGTGCCGCCGCCCGCATCCAGCTTGGATGCGAGGTGACGCAGTGGACATCAGCACATTTGATTTCGACGAATGGGCAACACTGGCCAAGTCCGCGCCGGACGTATTCGAACTGCGCCGCCGCGAATCTATCGAACACCTGATCGCCGAGTGCGACAACACTCCCCGCCTGCAATTCCGCATTGATATGGAAAGAGTCCGGTCGCACACCGCGATGAGATCCTGTTTGCGGCTATCTGCGCTGATGTGGGATTCGTTTCTGGATTGTCGGAGTGCGCTGAACAACCTGGTCTACATGAAACCTGCATTGCTGCCCCCGAGGGGCTCAGGTTATCCCATTTCGAAAAGGACGAGGATCCGGGCCCCGGCGGCCTGGAGACCAGCCGTGTAAGGGATTTAATGTGCAGGGTGCGGCAGTCTTGTAGATTGCTACAGCTTACAACCCCAACTCAGCCCACATCGCATCCACCTTCGCCTTAACCGCCGCATCCATCGCGATAGGCGTGCCCCATTCGCGCTGCGTCTCGCCCGGCCATTTGTTGGTGGCATCCAGCCCCATCTTGCCGCCAAGGCCGCTGACGGGTGAAGCGAAATCAAGATAGTCGATGGGCGTATTCTCCACCAGCAGGGTGTCGCGCACCGGGTCCATGCGCGTGGTGATCGCCCACATGACTTCTTTCCAGTCGCGCACGTCGATGTCGTCGTCCACCACGATGATGAACTTGGTGTACATGAACTGGCGCAGGAAACTCCAGATGCCGAACATCACGCGCTTGGCGTGTCCGGCGTATTGCTTTTTGATGCTGACCACCGCCATGCGATATGAACAGCCTTCCGGCGGCAGATAGAAATCTACGATCTCGGGAAATTGTTTTTGCAGCAGCGGCACGAACACTTCGTTCAGCGCCACGCCCAGCATCGCCGGTTCGTCGGGCGGCTTGCCGGTGTAGGTGGAGTGATAAATCGGGTCGCGGCGCATGGTGATGCGCTCGATAGTGAACACCGGAAATTTATCCTGCTCGTTGTAGTAGCCGGTGTGGTCGCCATACGGGCCTTCGAGTGCAGTCTCGCCGGGATGGATCACGCCTTCCAGCACGATCTCGGCGGATGCGGGCACTTGCAGCTCGGGGCCGATGCACTTCACCAGTTCGGTCTTGCTGCCGCGCAGCAATCCGGCAAACTGGTATTCGGATAGCGAGTCCGGCACTGGCGTCACCGCGCCCAGAATGGTCGCGGGATCGGCGCCGATCACCACCGCGACCGGGAACGGCTGTCCCGGATTTTTCTCGCAGTAATCGCGGAAATCCAGCGCGCCGCCGCGATGCGCCAGCCAGCGCATAATTACTTTGTTGGGTGCAATCACTTGCTGGCGATAAATGCCCAAGTTCTGGCGCGCTTTGTTCGGCCCGCGCGTGACCACCAATCCCCAGGTGATCAGCGGCGCCACATCGCCGGGCCAGCAATGCTGGATCGGCAGTCTGCTCAAGTCCACATCCTTGCCTTCCCACACCACATCCTGGCACGGCGCGGACGACAGCACCTTGGGCGACATGGTCAAAACTTGTTTTAGTATCGGCCATTTGTCCCATGCGTCCTTCAAACCTTTGGGCGGCTCCGGTTCCTTGAGGTAAGCGAGCAGCTTGCCGACTTCGCGCAACGCGCTGACGCTTTCTTCGCCCATGCCCAATGCCACCCGGCGCGGCGTGCCAAACAGGTTGGCGAGTACGGGCATCGTGTGTCCCGCAGGATTTTCAAACAGGATCGCCGGGCCTTGCGCGCGCAACACGCGGTCGCAGATTTCGGTCATCTCCAGATGCGGGGAAACGGGCGTGCTGACGCGCTTGAGCTCGCCGAGTTTTTCCAGTTGAGCGATAAAGTCGCGCAGGTCGTGGTATTTCATTTGTAGAAGCTTTGCCTTTCCTCGCCTTCCGGCCGCGTCTTGAAACGTTTGTGCAGCCAGAAATACTGTTCCGGCATTTCCAGCACGCGCTGTTCGATGAATTCGTTCATGCGCCGAGCGTCGGCAATGTCATCGCCGCTCGGATAGTTTTCCCACGGTGGGTAGAACTGCAACACGTATCCCATGGCACCCGGCAACATGCGCGTGGTACAGGGCACGACTATGGCGCTGGTCATCTGCGCGATGCGCGATACGCTGGTCATGGTCGCGGCGGGCACGCCGAAGAAAGGGATGAATGCACCGTCCTTGACGGTCTGATCCTGATCGGGTGGATAGATGAACGGCATGTTTTCGCGCAAACCCTTGATGATGGGACGCAGCCCTTCCTGTCTCGAATACAGACGCTGATGGCCGAAGCGGCAGCGCTTCTCCAGAATGAAATCGTTGTAGTACAGGTTTTTCTGCCTGGCGTACATGCACACCACATCCACGCGTTGCGATATCCATTGCCCGCCGGTGTCCATCGCCACGAAATGCGGCGTGAGCAGGATAACGGGTTTGCCCTTCGCGGCATTGAAATATTCTTCGCCTTCGACGCGAATCAGGCTATTGATGCGCGCGGCGCTCGACCACCAGATGATGCTGCGCTCGATCAGGCTGCGGCCAAACGCCTGGAAATTCCTGCGCACCAGTCGGGCACGTTCTGCCTCGCCCATCTGCGGAAAACACAGACGCAGATTGATGGTCGCGACCCTGCGCCGCTCATGCGCCAACACATACATCAGCAGGCCGACTGCATTGCCGATCCACACCAGAATGCGGAATGGCAGGAAATGCAGCAGCCAGAATATGAAAACCGGGATACGCGCAAACATTTGTCTCAAACCTTTTTGGATTCAGGCAATTCAGCCCCCGCCGGAATCTTGTAACGATTGTAGCTCCACAGATATTGCGCGGGGCATGCGCGCACCACTTGCTCGAGGGCGGTATTCATTTGCTGCGTGACCGGCAGCCGGGCATCCAGTTCCAGCGCCGCGATGCGGAGAACGTAGCCTGCGCCGCGAGGCAGGCGTTCGGCATGGATCATCAGCGCTGCTGCGTCGCTGGCTTCGATCAGCCGCGTGACCAGTGTCATGGTGTAAGCGGGTCGCCCGAAAAAATTTGCCCATTCGCCCCCTTCTTTGCCAGGCACCTGATCCGGCAGCAGGCCGATGGCTTCGCCGCGCTTCAGCGCCTTGAGCAAAGCCCGCACACCGCTTGCGTCGGTGCGGGCCAGGTGCACTTGTCCGCGTTCGCGTCCACCGCGCATCAACGGTTCCAGCCATGCCAATTTTGGCGGGCGATACAGCGCGGTGATAGGCATACGCGCGCCTATATACAGGGCCGCAATTTCAAAACATCCCAAATGCGGCGTCAGGAATATGCACCCCTTGCCGCGCGCGATCGCCGCCTCGACATGTTCCCAGCCGAGGCATTCACGCACGCTGCCTGTCACCTCGGCCAACGGCCTGCGCCATACCCAGGGCAACTCGACCAGGCTTTTTCCGGTTTCTGCGATGCAGGTGTTCAACACTTTTTTGAAGTCCGCATCAGGACGCGATACGTATTCGCGGCGCAGGTTCTCACGCAACTGCGCGGCATATTTGCCGGACCCGGCGTAAGTCAGCCAGCCCAGCATTGCGCCGATACGGTGCAGGCTGGACAGCGGCAAGCGCGCGGCCAGTTTGAACAGCCAGACTGCAAAGGATGGGCCCATAAGTGCCAGCGGCGAGGTTTTTGTTATAATGCGCGCCCTATTATCCAAATCAACCAAGATTGCGGGACGCCATGAGTGAATATCTGTTTACATCCGAGTCCGTATCCGAAGGTCATCCCGACAAAGTTGCGGACCAAATCTCCGATGCCGTACTGGACGCCATTCTAGCCCAAGACCCCCACGCACGGGTAGCGGCGGAAACACTGGTAACCACGGGCCTGGTCGTGCTGGCCGGAGAGATCACCACCAGCGCCCAGGTCAATTACGCCAAGGTGGCGCGCGAAACCGTGCGTCAGATCGGCTACGACGATCCCTACATGCGCTTCGATGCGGACGGTTGTTCGGTGCATATCTGCTACGGACAACAAAGTCCCAACATCGCCCAGGGCGTAGACCGCGCTTCCGACGATTATCTGAATCAGGGCGCGGGCGACCAGGGCCTGATGTTCGGCTATGCCTGCAATGAGACCGATACGCTGATGCCGCTGCCGATCTACCTGTCGCATCGCATTGTCGAACGCCAGGCGCTGTTGCGCAAAGATGGCCGCCTGCCCTGGCTGCGCCCGGATGCGAAGTCGCAGGTCACGGTCAAATATGTGCACGGCAAACCGCATTCGATAGATACCGTAGTGCTATCCACCCAGCACACACCGGAATTTTCTCCGCCCGAAAAACAGAAGGCGCTGCACGAAGCAGTGATCGAAGACATCATCAAACCCATGTTGCCCAAGGAACTCATCAAGGGCGACATCAAATATCTGGTAAACCCCACCGGCTGCTTCGAGATTGGTGGCCCGCATGGCGATGCCGGTTTGACGGGACGCAAGATCATCGTGGATACCTATGGCGGCGCGGCTCCGCATGGCGGCGGCGCATTCTCCGGCAAGGATCCCTCCAAGGTGGATCGCTCGGCCGCTTATGCCGGACGTTATGTGGCGAAAAACATCGTCGCCGCCGGATTGGCCGACAAATGCCTGATCCAGATCTCCTACGCCATTGGCGTGGCGCATCCCACCAGCGTGATGGTCACTACTTATGGCACCGGCAAAGTGCCTGACGAGAAGATCACCGATCTCGTGAAAAAGCATTTCGACCTGCGCCCGAAAGGCATCGTGCAGATGTTGAACCTGTTGCGTCCGATCTACCGCAGCACCGCCGCTTACGGTCACTTTGGCCGCGAAGAACCCGGGTTCACCTGGGAAGCAACGGACAAGGCGGCAGTATTGCGCGCAGACGCCGGTCTGTAAAACATCCCCGCACAAGGGGTATGGTGAATCGCTCACCCCACAAGCGCTTCCTGCGCGTAATGCCCCATATACTGGCAGCCCTTGTCGCAAGCGGCTGCCAGTCCCCGCCTTCTGACATCGCTTCATCTCATCAGCCAGTTGCCGGGACCGAGATTCGGCAACTGATCGCCAAATTCAAGCCGCACACCATCACATGCGATGCCGCAGGTATCGCGCAGCTTTCCTCGGCGACAGGAATGGCGGTAGAGCATGTCAGGCCCATGTCCGGCGATGCCTGTGTAATAAAACTACAGGGAAGCAGCGAGGAAGATATTTCGCGGCGCGTGGAACTGCTCAGGCGAAATCCTGCCGTAGAATGGCTGGAGCTGGACGCAAAAAAGAAGGCTCTGTAATTGCTAATAACGGGTTTTATCCAACCAACTCTCGGGATATCTCTGATGAATGCAAGGATGATGATACGGGAAGCATTGCGTACCGCAGTTGCGATCGCGGTATGGATTCCGGCGCTGGCACTGGCAGTTGTGGCAGACCCTGCGCGGCTTTCCGGGCAGCCGACGCCGATGCGGCCTGCTGCCGCGACGGCTGCGCGCACATCCGGGGAAGAAATGGTATCGCAGATCATGGTGAAGCCGCGCTACCGCACAGGTGACCAGTTGAACCAGGCCTTGCATGCGCGCGATGCCAGCGGGCTGGCCAAATTTGCCAAGGTTCCCCTGTCGGTCTTCCGGCAGATGTCCGGTGGCGCGCATGTGATCCGCTTGAACCAGCCTGTCACCCTGTCCGAGGCGCGCGTGATCGCGGCGCGGATGATGCGTGACAGCAGCGTGGAAGTGGCGGAGCCGGACCGCAAAAAATATCCCATGACAACTGGACTGACCACGACAGACCCGGGCTATGCCAGCCAATGGAATCTGTTCGCGCCGGGAGCTTCCGATCTCGGCGGAGCCGATCTGCCCAGCGCCTGGAACATCACCAAGGGCAGCGCAACGGTTACGGTGGCCGTGATCGATACGGGCTACCGACCGCATAGCTACATCGCCGGCGCGATATTGCCGGGCTACGACTTCATTACCGACCTTGTTACGGCAAACGATGGAAATGGCCGGGACTCAGACCCCTCTGATCCCGGAGACTGGACTACATCTGCAGATGGGTGTGGTGCGGCAAGCAATAGTTCATGGCACGGCACGCATGTGGCCGGTATCATCGCAGCCACGGCCGCAACATCCAGCAGCCTCACCGGCATCGCCCCCAACGTCAGAATATTGCCCGTGCGCGTACTGGGGAAATGTGGCGGATATGACTCCGACATCATTGATGCCATGCGCTGGGCGGCGGGCATAGCCATAACGGGTGTGCCTGCGAATCCCAATCCGGCCAAGGTGCTCAATCTGAGCCTGGGCAGTTCTCCCAGCAATGCTTGTAGTGCAGCTTATCAAAGCGCCATGACCGATGTCATCAACGCGGGAGCGACCATCGTGATAGCGGCGGGTAACGATGCGGCCAGTTCCCTGGGTGATCCGGCGAACTGCGCGCCCGTGCTCAGTAACCTCGGAATCGACGGCGTGGTCGCAGTCACCGCTCACGCCAAAAATGGCGACAATGCCTATTATGCCAATATCGGTACCGGAACGACCATCAGCGCGCCCGGCGGCGGATGTGGCGGTGTCAGCTATCCCAACAATTGTGTTGCTGCAAACTCTCTGCTGGTGTATTCACTTATGAATACCGGCACCACCGTTCCTGCCAGCGATGCCTTCGTGGATTGGGATGGTACCAGCATGGCGACGCCGCATGTGTCGGGAGCCATTGCATTGATGTTGTCACAGTCTCCGACGCTCACACCCGCGCAAGTGATCACTTATCTGCAATCTTCCGCCCGTCCGCATCCGACGGGGACAACTTGTACGACCGGCTCAAATGTGGGCAAGTGCGGTGCAGGCTTGCTGGATGTCTATCAAGCGCTGCTAACAGCCAGCCCGGTCGTCACGTTAAGTGGCATACCCTCGGTGGTCGCCCCAAGCGCCAGTGTCACCTTATCCGGAAGCGCTGTCGCGACCACCGGGCGCAGTATCACCTCCTATACGTGGACACAGCAGTCCGGCACTGCGGTTACGATCTACAACGCCAGCTCCGCAGGCAGTGCCTATTTCATCGCTCCCGCCACCGGCACCTACTCGTTCAAGCTGACTGCTACAGATAGCAGCGGACTAACAGGCTCCGCAACCGCTGTAGTGCGGGTCAACTCGCCACCCGTGCTGGGCGCGGTCGCGACGAAAACGGTGATCATGGGACAAGCGCTGAATTTTACGGTCACCGCCACCGATGCTGACGGTAACACGCCGATTTTCCATTCGGTGTCCTTGCCTGCCGGAGCAACACTCAATGCGACCACCGGAGTTTTCAATTGGCCGAGCGCCTCGCCGGTCGGCGCCACCTCGCTGGTTTATTACGCCAGCGACCCTTATGCCAATAGCGCGCAAGGCACGGTGAACATCACGGTTGCACCAGTGCCCGCGCCACCGGCGGTCACGCTGGGCAGCATACCTTCAGTGGTCAACTCCGGCACCAGTGTCGCGCTGTCTGGCAGTGCGGTGGCTGGCACGGGGCTGAGCATCACGACTTATGCGTGGACGCAGCAATCCGGCCCGAGCACGGTTACGATTACCAATTCCAGCTCCGCAACGGGCGCGGGCTTTACCGCTCCCGCTACCACAGGCCTATACACGTTCAGGCTGACGGCCACGGATAGCCTGGCTCAGACCGGCTATGCAACGGTCACGGTAAGAGTCAATTCGCCGCCCGTGCTGACTGCCGTAGCAGCGAAAACCGTTACGGCGGGACAGACGCTCAACTTTACTGTGGGGGCGACGGATGTAGATGGTGATCCCGTCACGTTCAACGCAGTGTCCCTGCCTGCCGGTGCGACGCTCGGTTCAAACGGGAATTTCAGTTGGCCGAACGCCTCGCCGGTCGGCAGCATCTCGCTGGTCTATACCGCCAGCGATCCCTATAGCACCAGCGCGCAAGGCACGGTAAGCATCACGGTGTCCGCCGCGCCCGCTCCCAGCGGAGGTGGCGGAGGTGGTGGGGGTGGAGGCGGCGGCAGTTTTGATGGCGAAGCGCTGGCCGCTTTGTCGATGCTGGCGGTCGCGCTGCATTTGCGTCGTCGTCAACGCGGTGCCAGGGGTGATACGCGGAAATGACCGTACTCGCTACACGATTTGCATATCCGACTCATCGCCGTGTACATGAAAAGTGGCGTTTCTGCTTGGTCGTTGCATTTGCCGCGTTCGCAATCGCATGCTGGCCCGATAGCCTTGCACATTTGCGCTACGACCGTTCCGCGCTTGCGGATGGCGAGTTATGGCGCGTCTTCACCGCGCATCTGTCGCATCTGAACCTGACGCATTTGTTTCTCAACCTGCTCGGACTATTTCTGATCTGCGAGCTGTTATGGGGCGAATTGCCGCTGCGGCACGGCATAGCTTTGCTCGGTTTCTCCGCAGCGGCGATCAGCGCCGCGTTGTGGTGGCTGCATCCCGGGCTGATCTGGTATGTCGGCCTGTCCGGTGTTTTGCATGGGCTGTGGGCGGGATGCGTAGTGCAGGGTTTATGGGAGCGACCTCCCGGTCGCGATTCATCTTTTCGCGACCGGGTGGTCGCTCCCACAGCCGCTTATCTGGGGGGCTTGATCCTGCTGATGATCAAGCTGTCCATGGAATTTTTCTATGGCCCGCCGGCGAGCACCGCACATCTGATAGGCGGCAGCGTGGTGACCGCTTCCCATCTGTACGGCGCGCTGGCCGGATTGCTGTACGTGTCGATCTGGCGCATATTTGGCATCTTGCGTACCTGACCGCACGCTGTGTTAAAATCCCGCTCCCTTCCGAGGGGCGCTGCGACCGGATTCCCGGCCAGGCTCGGAAGCATGACCAGATTCAACGGCGCCCATTCATTAACTTGAATGGAGTGCTTCATGTCCAAAGATTACGTCATCGCTGACATCAACCTGGCCTCGTGGGGCCGCAAGGAAATCGCTATCGCCGAAACGGAAATGCCCGGCCTGATGGCGATCCGCGAAGAATTCGCCAAGACACAGCCGCTCAAGGGCGCGCGCATCACCGGCTCGCTGCACATGACCATCCAGACCGCCGTGCTGATCGAGACGCTGAAGGCGCTCGGCGCGGAAGTGCGCTGGGCTTCGTGCAATATCTTCTCGACACAGGATCATGCTGCTGCTGCCATCGCTGCGGGCGGTACGCCGGTGTTCGCCGTGAAGGGCGAAACGCTGACCGAATACTGGGATTACACCCACCGCATTTTTGAGTGGGCGGACGGTGGCCTGACCAACATGATCTTGGATGACGGCGGCGATGCCACGCTGTTGCTGCATCTGGGCGCGCGTGCTGAGCAAGACGCATCGCTGATTTCCAAACCGGGTTCCGAAGAAGAGACTTGCCTGTTCGCTTCAATCAAGGCCAAGCTGGCAGTGGACAAGACCTGGTATTCCAAGCGTCTCGCTGCCGTGAAGGGCGTGACCGAAGAAACCACCACCGGCGTGCATCGTTTGTACCAGATGCATGCGCGCGGCGAACTGAAATTCCCCGGCATCAACGTGAACGACTCCGTCACCAAGTCCAAGTTCGACAACCTGTACGGCTGCCGCGAATCGCTGGTGGACGGCGTCAAGCGCGCGACCGACGTGATGATCGCGGGCAAGGTCGCGCTGATCTGCGGTTACGGCGACGTGGGCAAGGGTTCTGCGCAAGCGATGCGCGCGCTGTCGGCGCAAGTGTGGGTCACCGAAATCGACCCGATCTGCGCGCTGCAAGCCGCGATGGAAGGCTACCGCGTGGTAACCATGGAATACGCCGCCGACAAGGCCGACATTTTCGTGACAACGACTGGCAACTTCCACGTCATCACCCATGACCACATGGCGAAGATGAAGAATAATTCCATTGTGTGCAACATCGGCCACTTCGACAACGAGATCGACGTTGCCTCGCTGGAAAAATACCAGTGGGAAGAAATCAAGCCGCAGGTTGACCACGTGATATTCCCTGACGGCAAGCGGATTATTCTTCTCGCAAAAGGTCGTCTGGTGAATCTGGGCTGCGGCACCGGCCATCCGTCTTACGTGATGTCGTCCTCTTTCGCCAACCAGACCATCGCGCAGATCGAGCTGTGGACGGAATCGGTGAAAGGTAGCAACAAGTATCCGGTGGGCGTCTACACGCTGCCCAAGCACTTGGACGAAAAAGTCGCGCGCCTGCAACTGAAGACGCTGAACGCACAACTGTCCGAACTGACCGACCAGCAAGCCGCGTACATTAATGTATCGAAGCAAGGGCCGTACAAGTCGGAACACTATCGGTACTAAACGCACCCTCTCCCCATACCCTCTCCCGCTTGCGGGAGAGGGTATCCTGAGCTTGCGCAGGGCGGGAGAGGGAGTTCAAGGAGGCACCATGCGACTCATACTGATCTGGATCTGCAACGCGCTGGCCTTGCTCGCGGTGGCTTATCTGCTGCCGGGTGTGCGTGTGGACGGTCTCGAATCCGCATTGTTTGCCGCGCTGGTGCTGGGCCTCATCAATACACTGATCCGTCCGCTGCTGATCCTGCTTACCCTGCCGGTTACCGTGCTATCGCTGGGACTGTTTGTCCTCGTCATCAACGGACTGCTGTTCTGGTTCGCGGGTTCGGTGCTGCGCGGCTTCGAAGTGAGCGGCTTCTGGGTGGGGCTCATGGGCGCATTGCTGTACAGCATCCTTTCATCGTTGTTCTCGCTGTTCATCCCGAAACGGACGATAAGCCAACCCCCGCAAAGCGGGCCGATAACCATAGATCATGACAAACTCTAAAATATTCAGCTTCGAATTCTTCCCGCCGCAAACGCCGGAAGGCGCGGAGAAATTGCGCGCTACACGCCAGCAACTGGCGCTGCTCAAGCCGGAATTCTTCTCGGTGACTTTCGGCGCGGGCGGCTCCACGCAGGAACGCACGCTGGAAACGATTCAACAAATTCATGCCGAAGGCTACAGCGCCGCACCGCATCTGTCGTGCATAGGCTCCACGCGCGACAACATCCGCGCGCTGCTGTTCACCTACCGGGATATGGGCATCAAACGCATCGTCGCATTGCGCGGCGACCTGCCTTCCGGCATGGCGACCACGGGCGAATTCCAGTACGCGAATGAACTGGTATCGTTCATCCGCGCCCAGACCGGCGAACATTTCCACATCGAAGTGGCGGCCTACCCCGAGTTCCATCCACAGGCCAGATCGCCGCGCGAGGACTTGATCAACTTCAAGCGCAAGGTCATGGCCGGCGCGAACTCCGCCATCACGCAATATTTTTATAATGCCGATGCCTATTTTAATTTTGTCGAAGCCGCGCGCAAGCAGGGTGTCACCGTGCCCATCGTGCCCGGCATCATGCCCATCTTGCGCTTCTCGCAACTCGCGCGCTTCTCCGACACCTGTGGTGCCGAGATTCCGCGCTGGATGCGCAAGACGCTGGAAAGCTACGGCGACGACAACGCATCGGTGCAGGCTTTCGGCCTCGATGCGGTCACTGCTTTGTGCGAGAAACTGCTCGCCGGCGGCGCGCCCGGATTGCATTTCTACACGCTGAACCAGGCCGGGCCCGCACTGGAAATCTGGAAGCGGCTGGGGATCTGATGCGCGCCCCGGAGTTGTTGCTGCCTGCGGGCACGCTGGAAAAGATGCGTACCGCCTACGCTTTCGGCGCAGACGCGGTATATGCCGGCCAGCCGCGCTATTCCCTGCGCGCGCGCAACAACGAATTCAAGCTGGAAGAATTGCAAATTGGTATTCAGGAGGCGCATGCGCTTGGCAAGAAATTATTCGTCGCCAGCAACCTGATGCCGCACAACGCCAAGGTGAAGACCTATATGGCGGACATGGAACCGCTCATCGCGATGCAGCCTGACGCGCTCATCATGGCCGATCCCGGCCTGATCGCCATGGTGCGCGAACGCTGGCCGGAGCAGGAAATTCACCTGTCGGTGCAGGCCAACACGGTGAATTACGCGGCAGTGAAATTCTGGAAAGCCCTGGGCCTGTCGCGCGTGATCCTGTCGCGCGAACTGTCACTCGACGAGGTCGAAGAGATACGCCAGCAATGCCCCGACATCGAACTCGAAGTGTTCATCCACGGCGCGCTGTGCATCGCCTATTCCGGGCGCTGCCTGCTGTCCGGCTACTTCAACCACCGCGACGCGAACCAGGGCACCTGCACCAACTCCTGCCGCTGGGATTACAAGGTGGATAACGCTGAAGAAGACGGCACGGGCGACATCCACAAGATCGATTTTGATTTCGACAAGGCGCTGGAGAAATCGGCGCTGTCAGACTGCGGTTCGCAGCCCCGCCACCCGCTGGCCGACAAGGTGTACGTCATCTCGCGCCAGGATCATCCGGGCGAGCTGATGCCGGTGCTGGAAGACGAGCACGGCACCTACATCATGAACTCCAAAGACCTGCGCGCGGTTGAACATGTCGAAAAGCTGGTGAAGATAGGCGTGGATTCGCTCAAGGTCGAAGGCCGCACCAAATCGATCTACTACGTGGCACGCACCGCGCAAGTCTATCGGCAGGCCATCAACGATGCCGTCAAAGGTCGCCCGTTCGATCTGAGCCTGCTGGGCGCACTCGACGCGTTGGCGAATCGCGGCTACACCGACGGTTTCTACGAGCGCCACCATACGCACGAACAGCAGAACTACCTGCGCGGCCACTCCGAAAGCTTCCGCCAGCAATATGTCGGCGACATCGTGAACTGCGCCGATGGTATGGCCGAGATAGACGTGAAAAATAAATTCCAGGTCGGCGACAGACTGGAGATCGTCCATCCATCCGGCAACCACATCGTCGAGCTGAACGAGATGCGCAACCTGGAAGGTGCGGCCATCACGGTCGCGCCCGGCAGCGGCCATCGTGTGCAGATTCCGTTGCATGGCGATCTGGCGAAAGGCATGCTGGCCCGCTTCATCTAGTCGGCATTCAGGCGCATGCAGATCAATTTCAAAACGCTGGGGCTGCTGGCATTCTGGCTCGCAGCAGCAGGCGCGCTGTTCTATTTCTTCAATGCGAAGTTACATCCGAACACTGCCGAGAGATTAAGCGCCGGGCCTGAAGTCACGCTGGCGCGAGACATGAGCGGACATTACCGCGCCGAGGCTTTTATCAATGGCGTAAAAACCACGGTCATGGTGGACACCGGCGCGACGGATGTGGCCATCTCCGCCAGATTCGCCGAGCAACTGGGCCTGCAGAGCAATCAGGCGATACGCACGCAAACCGCAAATGGTGCGACGGTCGCGTACATGACCCGCCTGCAAAGCATCAAGCTGGGCGGCATAGTGGCAAACAATGTTGCCGCGAGCATCGTGCCCAATCTCGGTACGGACATGTTGCTGGGCATGTCCTTTCTGAATCGGATGGATGTGCGGTTGTATAAGGGGTCTATGACTATTCGGGCGGTTAGCGAGTAGACCTTGCTTGCATCAGAGCTTGCCCGCATAATTCCCGCACCGAACCAAGCTGTTTAAGGAGGCCGTCGTGGACTACCGCAACAGGATCACCATCGAACCCGGCAAGCGCGGCGGGAAACCGTGCATACGCGGCCTGCGCATTACGGTATACGACGTGCTGGAAATGCTGGCCGAGGGCATGAGCCAATCCGAGATCATCGAAGACTTTCCCGAATTGCAAGCCGAGGACATCGCCGCCTGCCTCAGTTTCGCCGCCAACCGTGAACATAATCTGTACACCCTCAACGCGGCATGAAGCTGCTGCTCGACGAGAACCTGTCTCGGCGCATCGTGCCGCTATTGCAGGCCGAGTATCCGGGTAGCTCGCAGATCGCGCTGCTCAAACTGGAAACTACAAGCGACCGTGAGATTTGGGAATACGCAAAGAACAACGGCTTTGTCATCGTCACCCGGGACTCCGACTTCCATGAACTTAGCACCCTGTACGGCGCACCGCCGAAAGTGATCTGGCTTAAAGCTGGTAATCAGTCCAAGGCTTTCACGCTACGTAACTTGCTTGATCGTAAGGAGGAAATTTCTGCGGCGCTGTTTCAGGCGGATAAAAATTGCATTGAGATTTACGGGTGACATGATGCTCAACGATTTAACAAAAACCATTAAGGCACAACTAATCTTCAAGATTGCAGTGCAACCATCCAACCCGTAAGGAGGTATCCAGATGAAACTCTATTACTCACCCGGCGCGTGCTCGCTGGCTTCGCACATCGCGCTGTATGAAACCGGTTTGCCGTTCGAGACCGACCGGATCATCAAAACCACCAAGATGACGGTCGGCGGGGAAAACTACATGCAGCTCAATCCCAAGGGTTACGTGCCCGCCATCAAGCTGGATGACGGCAACGTCTTGACCGAAGGCATCGCAGTGCTGCAATACATCGCAGACCAGAAGCCTGATTCCGGCCTTGCGCCCAAAGCGGGAACCATGGAGCGCTACCGCTTGCAGGAATGGCTCACCTTCATCGCCACCGAACTGCACAAATCCTTCAGCCCGCTGTTCAACAAGGCTGCGTCGGAAGAGATGAAAAACTTTGCACGTGAGTCACTCGCCAGGCGCTTGGGCTATGTGGAAACGCAGTTGGCGAACAAGGTTTATCTGATGGGAGATAACTTCACCGTGGCGGATGCATATCTGTTCGTGGTGGCGGGGTGGGGCAAGCATGTCGGCGTTGATCTGAGTCCGTTTCCAAAACTGCAGGAGTATCTGGCGCGGATCGCTACGCGGCCGGCGGTGCAGGCGGCGATGAAGGCGGAAGGATTGATCCCGTAATTCGTCTTTGTGGGAGCGACCTCCCGGTCGCGAAAGGTTTGGAGATTTTCGTCTGATCGCGACCGGGAGGTCGCTCCCACAGCTTACTGCATTAACCCGCCAGCTTCTTCTTCAGCACCTCGTTGAGCTGCGCCGGATTGGCCTGGCCCTTGCTGGCCTTCATCGCGAGGCCGACGAAGAAGCCGAACAGTTTGTCCTTGCCGCTACGGTATTCGGCGACCTTGTCGGCGTTGGCAGCGATGATTTCGTCCACGATCTTTTCGATCGCGCCCGCATCGGAGACTTGTTTCAGGCCGTCCCGCTCAATGATGAAATCAACCAAATTGGACGGCGGATTATTTCTGACTTTATCCCAAAGCCAAATTGTTCTGAATACTGTTTTTGCAGCAGAGTTAGAAATGGTGCCGTCGGCAATGCGCTTCAACAAGTCGCCGAGTTGCTGTGCTGTGATCGGGCATTGCGTCATGTCCAGCCCGTCGCGGTTCAGTTGCGCGCTGACTTCGCCGATCATCCAGTTGGCGCATATCTTGGCCTGACCAGGAACATCGTTCAAAGCGGCTTCGAAAAAATCAGCCATCTCGCGCGAACTGGTTAGCACGCTCGCGTCATAAGCCGACAAACCGAGCTCATTCACATAGCGCGCCTGCTTGGTATGCGGCAGTTCCGGTAGCGTGGCGCGCACTTCCTCTATCCACTGCGGCGAGATCTCCAGCGGCAGCAAATCGGGATCGGGGAAATAGCGATAGTCATGCGCATCTTCCTTGCTGCGCATCGCGCGCGTCTCGCCGGTATCCGGGTTGAACAGGATGGTGGCCTGCTGGATCTTGCCGCCATTCTCTAGGGTGTCGATCTGCCATTGCACTTCGTAGTCTATGGCCTGCTGCATGAATTTGAACGAGTTGAGGTTCTTGATCTCGCGGCGCGTGCCCAGCGGTGCGCCGGGTTTGCGCACCGATACGTTCACGTCGCAGCGGAACGAGCCTTCCTGCATGTTGCCATCGCAGATGCCGATCCAGCACACCAGTGCGTGCAAGGCTTTGGCATACGCGATTGCTTCGGCGGCGGAACTCATGTCGGGTTCGGATACGATCTCCAGCAGCGGCGTACCGGCGCGATTCAGGTCGATGCCGGTCATGCCGTGGAAATCGCCGTGCAGCGATTTGCCCGCGTCTTCTTCGAGATGCGCGCGCGTAATGCGCACCACTTTTTCATAAGCCTGTCCTGAGCCTGTCGAAGGAACCTGTATGGTCAGCGCGCCCTTGCCCACCACGGGCAAATCCATCTGGCTGATCTGGTAGCCCTTGGGCAGATCGGGATAGAAATAATTCTTGCGCGCGAACACCGAACGCGGCGCGATGTGTGAACCGGTGGCGAGACCGAATTTGATCGCGCGTTCCACTGCGCCCTTGTTCAGCACGGGCAGCACGCCGGGCAATGCCAGACTCACGGCATCCGCCTGCGTGTTCGGCTCCGCGCCGAACGCGGTCGAAGCGCCGGAGAAGATTTTTGTATTGGTCGAAAGCTGGGTATGCACTTCCAGCCCGATGACGATTTCCCAGGTCATGTGTTTTCCTTACTACGCCTGCGGCGCGCGGCTGTGCCAGTCGGTCGCCAGTTGATATTGGTGCGCCGCGTTGAGCATGCGCGCTTCGTCGAAATAATTGCCGATGATCTGCAAACCCACCGGCATGTTGTTGTCGCCGAAGCCGCAGGGGATGGACATGCCGGGCAGGCCCGCGAGATTTACCGCGATGGTGTAAATGTCGGACAGATACATCTGCACCGGGTCGTCGCCCTTCTCGCCCAGCTTGAACGCGGTGGAAGGCGAGGTCGGCCCCATGATGACGTCGCATTGTTTGAACGCTTCGGTGAAATCCTGCGCGATCAGGCGGCGTATTTTCTGTGCCTGCAAATAGTAGGCGTCGTAATAGCCGTGCGACAAAACATATGTGCCTATCATGATGCGGCGTTTCACTTCCTCGCCGAAGCCTTGTGCGCGGGTCTGTTCGTACATGTCGGCGAGGTCGCCGTAGTCCGGCGCGCGGTAGCCGTAGCGCACGCCGTCGAAGCGCGACAAATTGCTTGATGCTTCCGCCGGGGCCAGCACGTAATACACGGGAATGGACAAGCGGGTGTTGGGCAGGCTGATGTCAACCACGGTCGCGCCGAGTTTCTTGTATTCGGCGATAGCGGCCTCGACTGCCTGTGCTACGTCGCTGCTCAGGCCCTCTGCAAAAAATTCCTTGGGCAGGCCGATACGCAGACCATTCAGCGGCTTCGCCAGATCGCGCGCATAGTCTTCCTTGTCGCGTTGCAGCGAAGTGGAATCGCGCTCGTCGAACCCGGCCATGGTGTTCAGCAGCAGCGCCAGGTCTTCCGCGCAGCGCCCCATCGGTCCGGCCTGATCCAGACTGGAGGCGAAGGCGATCATGCCGTAGCGCGAGCACACGCCGTAAGTCGGCTTCAGGCCGGAGATGCCACACAGCGCCGCAGGCTGGCGGATCGAGCCGCCGGTGTCGGTGCCGGTCGCCGCTGCGCACAAACGTGCCGCAACCGCCGCTGCCGTGCCGCCGGAAGAACCGCCGGGCACACGCGCCGTATCCCACGGATTTTTCACCGCGCCGTAATGCGAAGTCTCGTTCGACGAGCCCATGGCGAACTCGTCCATGTTGGTCTTGCCGAGATTGATCGCGCCCGCATTATTGAATTGCGAAATGACATGTGCATCGTAGGGCGAGACGAAGTTATGCAGCATTTTCGAGCCGCAGGTGGTGCGCCAGCCCTGGGCGCAGAAGATGTCCTTCTGCGCGATGGGGATGCCGGTCAAGGCTTCGGCATTGCCTGTCGCGATGCGCGCATCGGCTTCACGTGCCTGCGCCAGCGAGGTTTCCGGGTTCAGCGTGATGTAGGCATTGAGCTGCGGATTGAGCGCGGCGATGCGGTCGAGATAAAGCTGCGTGAGCTCGACGCTGGAGATTTTCTTGCTGCGCAGTGCTGCGCTGAGTTGTTGCAAACTGGAATTATGCATATTCGGAGTAGCAGCTTATTCGATGACTTGAGGCACGAGGTACAGCCCCGCTTCGACTTGCGGTGCAATGGATTGAAACAGTTCGCGCTGGTTGTGCTCGGTGACCTTATCTTCGCGTAAACGTTGTATCACATCCTGCGCGTGCGACATGGGTTCTATGCCAGCGGTATCCACCGCCTGCATCTCGGCGATCAGGTCGAAGATGCTGGTGAGCTGGGCATGTGCGGCTTGCGCTTCCTGTTCGGATACGGCCAGCCGTGCCAGCCGGGCTACTTTTTTTACGTCGTCTATGCTTAATGACATGATAGTTGGGCTTTATTGAAATCAGCTTAATAGGGTATCATAAGGCCTTTGCTGGCGCACCCTTCAGCGTACTCTTCCACACTTTCGAGGCATCCATATGTTTGGTTTTTTGAACGGCTATTTTTCCAACGACCTGGCGATCGACCTGGGTACCGCGAACACCCTGATCTGGGCGCGCGGACAAGGCATCGTGTTGAATGAACCGTCAGTCGTGGCGATACGCCAGGAAGGCGGCCCCAACGGCAAGAAAGTGATCCAGGAAGTCGGCCTCGCCGCCAAGCAGATGCTGGGCCGCACGCCGGGCAACATCACTGCCATCCGCCCGATGAAGGACGGCGTGATCGCCGATTTCACCGTCACCGAACAGATGCTCAAGCAGTTCATCCGCCGCGTACACAAATCCGGCCTGTTCACGCCCAGCCCGCGCATCGTAATCTGCGTGCCCTGCGGCTCGACGCAGGTGGAGCGCCGCGCCATCCGCGAATCGGCTTACGGTGCCGGCGCGCGTCGTGTGGAGCTGATCGAAGAGCCGATGGCAGCAGCGATTGGCGCCGACATGCCGGTGGAAGATGCAACCGGTTCCATGGTCGTGGACATCGGCGGCGGTACTACCGAAGTGGGCGTGATCTCATTGGGTGGTGCGGTCTACTCCGGCTCGGTGCGCGTCGGCGGCGACAAATTCGACGAGGCCATCATCAATTACATCCGCCGCAATTACGGCATGCTGATCGGCGAGACTACCGCTGAGCAGATCAAGAAGGAAATCGGTTCCGCCTTCCCCGGCAGCGAAGTGCGCGAGATGGAGGTAAAAGGACGCAACCTGGCTGAAGGCGTGCCGCGCAGCTTTACCATCTCCAGCAACGAAATCCTCGAAGCGCTCACCGATCCGCTCAACAGCATCGTCAGCGCAGTGAAGACTGCGCTGGAACAGACTCCGCCCGAACTCGGCGCGGATATCGCCAGCAAGGGCATGGTGCTCACTGGCGGCGGCGCGCTATTGCGTGACATCGACCGTTTGCTGATGGAAGAGACCGGCCTGCCGGTACTGGTCGCGGATGACCCGCTGACCTGCGTGGTGCGCGGCTCCGGCAAGGCGCTCGACCGCATGGACAAATTCAGCAGCATCTTCACTAGCGATTAATGCCGGTTTTCGGTTGCCGGTTTTCGGTTGTCAGGCATGAGTTCGAGACTGACGGCTGGCAACTGATAACCGACAACTGACTATGGATCACACCAACTCCTTCCGCTTCTTCAACCGTGGCCCCAGCCCGGCTGTGCGGCTGGCTTTCTTTACGTCGCTCTCGCTGTTGCTGATGTTTGTGGATGCGCGCTACCAGTATCTGGAGTCCGCGCGCAGCGTGATTTCCCTTTTGACTTATCCCTTCCAGCGTTTGGCGGCGACACCCGGCGACATGTGGCAGGCGACGGATGACTTCCTCACGTTGCACAACAATCTGATACGCGACAACAACCTGTTGCGCCGCCAGCGCACGGCAGATGCCGGACAGTTACAGCAAGTGCAGATGCTGAAAACCGAGAACGATCACCTGCGCCAGTTGCTGGCCGTGCAACAGCGCGTGAGTTATCCGTCGCAACTGGCCGAGATTGCTTATGTCGAGCGCGACATTTTCAAGCGCAGGTTATATCTGGACAAGGGCGCGCAGGCCAACGTGCAGGCCGGGCAGGTGGTGATGGATGATACCGGTGTGGTCGGCCAGATCACGCGCGTCTATCCCTGGGTGAGCGAAGTCACACTGATCTCCGACAAGGATCACGCGGTACCGGTGCAATCGTTGCGCAATGGCTTGCGCACGGTAGTGTTCGGTTCCGGCGACACCACGGAACTCGCACTGCGCTACGTGCCGAACAGCGCCGACATCAAGGCAGGCGACGTGCTGGTGACATCAGGCATAGACGGCATTTACCCATCCGGCCTGCCCGTGGCGAAAGTGGAACACATAGAACATGATCCGGCCTATCCGTTCGCGCGCATTCGCTGTTCGCCCGTGGCTGGCGTGGACAAATATCGCCAGTTATTGATCCTGTCAGGAATACCCAAATTGCCGGAGCAACCCGATACCACGCAAGATGTTTCCGCCGACAAGGTGCCAAAAGGGAAGCGGAAAAAGCCATGAGCAACTTCCCCAAAGACCAGGAATTCCTGCTGCCCGCCAGCAACCTGTTCATTGCCTTGAGCCTGGTCGCCGCACTGTTGCTCAACTGGCTGCCGTGGCAAGGCATATGGCTGGCGCTGCGCCCGGATTTCGTAGCGCTGGTGCTGCTCTACTGGTGTACGCACAAGCCCTATCGCCTGGGTATCGGTATCGCCTGGGGCGTGGGCATCTTCGCTGACGTGGCCAATGCCAGCGTGTTCGGGCAACACGCGCTGGCTTATACCGTGCTCGCGTTCGGCGGTGTCGTGCTGTATCGCCGCGTGCAGATGTTTGACCTGCGCCAGCAGACGCTGCAAATTTTCCCCATCATGTTGCTGACCTATGTGACGTATGCAGTCGTGCACTGGCAGCTGCACGGTTATATCGCATGGTCATATTTCATCGGCTGCCTGACCTCGACTGCGTTGTGGATACCGCTGACCCTGTTGCTGCAAACCTTGCGCCACCCGCGCTCCGACCCGGACAGATTATGAAGCCCGGTACGCCATGAAGCGGCACGTCGAACTCAAGAACACCCAACGCGAGATTTATTATTTCCGTTTGCGTCTGGCGCTGGGCATTGTTTTCGTGGCGGTGTTGCTGTTTGTGCTGCTGACGCGCTTTGTTTATCTGCAAGTGGTGCAGCACAGCCATTTCCAGACACTGGCGGAAAACAATCGCATCTCCATCGTGCCCATTGTGCCCAATCGCGGCCTGATTCTGGACCGCAATGGCGTGGTGCTGGCGCACAACTATTCCGGCTACACGCTGGAGATTACGCCGAGCAAGGTGCCGGATCTGGAAGCCACGATTAACCAGTTGGCAGAGCTGGTCGACATCCAGCCCAAGGACAGAAAGCGCTTCAAGAAATTACAGGCGGAGAGCCACAACTTCGAGAGTCTGTCCATCCGCAACCGGCTCAGCGATGAGGAAGTCGCGCGCTTCGCCGCGCAGAGTTACCGCTTCCCAGGCGTGGAGATCAAGGCACGATTGTTCCGCGAATATCCGTACAACGAGCAGACCTCGCACCTCATCGGCTACATCGGGCGCATCAACCAGGCCGACAAGGATCAGCTCGAAGAGGATGAAGATGTCGCCGCCAACTATCGCGGCTCGGATTACATCGGCAAGACCGGCCTCGAACAGAGCTACGAGAAAGAATTACACGGCACTACCGGCATCGAGCAGATGGAAGTGGACGCAGGCGGGCGCGGTGTACGCGTGCTGTCGCGCACGCCGCCCGCGTCCGGCAACGATCTGGTGCTGAGCATAGACGCCAAATTACAGGAGATCGCCGATAACGCATTCGGCGACTTTCGCGGCGCGCTGGTGGCGATAGACCCGAACAATGGCGAAGTGCTGGCTTTCATCAGCCGTCCCGGTTATGACTCCAATCTGTTTATCGACGGCATTGATGAGGACACCTGGAACGAGTTGAACAACTCTCCTGACACACCGATGGTCAATCGCGCCCTGAACGGTGCCTATCCGCCTGGCTCGACTTTCAAACCCTACATGGCGCTGGCCGCGCTCACCCTCGGCAAGCGCCAGCCCGAGCAGACGATCTACGACCCCGGCTACTTCAACTTCGGCGGCCACATCTTCCATGACGACAAAAAAGGCGGCCACGGCTCAGTCAACATGTACAAGTCTATCGTCGAGTCGTGCGACACCTACTACTACATGCTCGCCAATGACATGGGCATCGACAACATTGCCAATTTTATGCGCCAGTTCGGTTTCGGCCAGCGCACCGGCATCGACATCGAAGGCGAATCGGAAGGCGTGTTGCCGTCGCAGGAATGGAAGAAGAAGCGCTTCAAGCGGCCCGATCAGCAGAAGTGGTATCCCGGCGAAACGATCTCCATCGGCATCGGCCAGGGCTACAACGCCTACACGCCGATCCAGCTCGCACAAGCGGTGGCGACGCTGGCCAACAACGGCGTGATGTATCGGCCACACCTGGTGCGGCACATCACCGACGCGCGCAGCGGCGAGAAGACCCAGATCGAGCCGAAGCCGCTGCCGCTGCGCACCATCCCGCTCAAGCAGGAGGACATCGACGTGATCAAGCGCGCCATGGTCGGCGTCAACAAGGAAGGCACCGGAGCACGCGCCTTCGCCGGTGCGGAATACGTCTCGGCCGGCAAGACGGGCACCGCACAGGTGTATTCGCTGAAGGGCGAGAAGTACACTGAAGGCCACGTCAAGCAGGAACTGCGCGACCATGCGCTGTTCATCGCGTTTGCCCCCGCCGAGCAGCCGAAGATCGCGCTGGCGATACTCGTGGAGAACGGCGGCTTCGGTGCACAGACCGCAGCACCGATCGCGCGCAAGGCGTTTGATTATTACCTGCTCGGCAAGATACCCGCACCTGTGGCTGATGCAGGCAATACCGGGACGAAACATGATTAAACAACCCTTGTGGCCGCGCGTTAAACGCATTCTCATACAACATCTGGATCCGGTGCTGATGGCTGGACTCGGTGTGCTGATGCTGGTCGGGCTGGTGGTGCTGTATAGCGCCACCGACGGCAACTGGAGCCGAGTGCTGGCACAGGTAGCGAACATCCTGGCCGCACTCACCGCGCTGTGGGTAGTAGCCAACATCCCGCTGCATTATCTGATGCGCACCGCGTTGCCGCTGTACGCGCTGGGCATGCTGCTGCTGCTGGGCGTGATGACGCCGCTCGGCGTGAACAGCCATGGCGCGACGCGCTGGCTCAACATCGGTGTGGCGACCATCCAGCCTTCCGAGCTGATGAAGATTGCGGTACCCCTGATGATGGCCTGGTACTTTGAGAAGCACGAGGCCTCGCTCACGTTAAAAAATTATTTCGTCGCCACGCTGCTGCTGTTGCTGCCGGTGGCGCTGATCGCCAAGCAGCCCGACCTCGGCACCGCTATCCTGATCTCGGCCAGCGGCTTCTATGTGCTGTTCCTCGCCGGCTTGAGTTGGCGCATCATGGGTGGCTTGTTCGTGGCGGCGGCGGCCAGTGCGCCCTTCATGTGGAACATGCTGCACGACTACCAGAAGCACCGCATCCTGATGTTGCTCGATCCTTCGCAGGACGCGCTGGGCAAGGGCTATCACACCATACAGGGCATGATCGCGGTCGGCTCCGGCGGCATACTGGGCAAGGGCTATCTCAACGGCACGCAGACCCATCTCGACTTTTTGCCAGAGCGCACCACCGATTTCATCTTCGCCGTCTATTCGGAAGAATTCGGCCTGCTGGGCAACATTATCCTGCTGGGCATCTACCTGTTCATCATCGGGCGCGGCTTCATCATCACCGCTAATGCCTCGACTTATTTCACGCGGCTGATGGCGGGCAGCATCACGCTGACTTTCTTCACCTACGCCTTCGTCAACATGGGCATGGTCAGCGGCATCCTGCCCGTGGTGGGCGTGCCGCTGCCGCTGGTGAGCTACGGCGGCACATCGATGCTGACCCTGCTGCTGGGTTTTGGTATGCTGATGAGTATTCATACGCACAAGACACTGGTGCAAACTTAAGGAGCTTGCAAGATGGGGAAACAAACCGGTTCGATATTGTTCGTGGCCATCCTTCTCGCCGCTTGTAACAGCGCCCCTGTGCGCCAGGTGCAGACACAGTCGCCGGTTCAGGTGGTGGAAGCGGGAGTCGTGCAAGCTGAGTTCGCAACCCCGGCTCCAGCCACCACCACGCCTGATGCGGGGCAAGCCGCTGCGCCAACTGCGCCCCCAGCAGGACGCGGCGGCTATCTGGCAGGCGACGGTCCCGGCGCCGATGCGCCCGCCAACCTCGATGCCATACCGGATGCCGTGCCCAAGGCCGAGCCCCTGCATCAATATGCCAATCGCCCCTATGCCGCGCTGGGCAAGACTTACACTCCGCTCGACAAGCCGGGCAGCTACAAGGAACGCGGCATCGCTTCCTGGTACGGCAAAAAATTCCATGGACAGCGCACTTCCAGCGGCGAAACCTATGACATGTACGGCATGACGGCCGCGCATCCCACGCTGCCCATCCCCAGCTATGCGCGCGTCACCAATGTCGCGACCGGGAAATCGGTGGTGGTGCGCGTCAATGATAGAGGCCCTTTCCTGCATGACCGCATCATGGATCTCTCTTACACCGCCGCGTACAAGCTGGGCATAATCGGCAACGGTAGCAGCGAAGTGGAAGTCGAAAGTATTGCCGCCGCGCCGGATGTAGTCGTCACGCCGCTCGCGGTAGCCGAACCCATCAAGAGCGAACCTCTGGCGCCGGCAATCACGCCCGTGACAGAAGCCACGCCTGCACCGGTCGGTAATACGTATCTGCAACTCGGCGCATTCAAATCGCAGCAGGGTGCAGAGAGTTTTCTGGCTAAAATGCGCAACGAACTCGAAGGCAGCGGCAAGCAGGTGAGCCTGTACCAGAAAGGCGATCTGATGCGTGTACACCTCGGCCCGTATGCTTCTGCGGATGAGGCACGCGCCGTGGCGGAAAAATTGCAGGCACAGCTGGGATTCAAACCTCTGATAAACGCGCACTGACCATAGATTTCTGGGGGAGAGCGGCCATTACCGGGCCGATATAAAAAATGAAAAAGATAAGCACGCGCCGGGTTCCGGTCACCCATGGACTGAAGGATATTTACGCGATGGACATGCATCTGGCTTATCAGGCTGCGTGTGCGGGCCAGTTCAACGTCGTCGCCTTCGGTCGACTGGCAGCGGCACTGTCCGTGGTGCGCTCGGCGCTGGAACAGCATCAGACCAGACTGCCTCTCGCGGTCGAAACGCTGGAGACCGCCATCACGGCCATGCTGGCGATACGGCAGCGCGGCGACGAAACCGATACGTGGGAAATCACCGAGAGCGAGCGTCCGGTGATATTGGAAGGTATAGACATGGCGGAAAAATGTATAGGTACGCTGGATGTCGCGTTGCTCGCACAAACTGCCACAAGGCTGCTGGAAGATGTAGTCGGCCAGCCGAATTAAACCGGTCTGCGTGGCTTGTGCGGCGCGCGGGCGAACAGCCAGTCATACAACCCGTTCGGCAACAGCTTCAGCATCCGCCCGGCCAGCGCCATCTGCCATGGCACCACAGCAAACGATTTACCCTGCGCTATCACCCGTGCAATACGCCGCGCCGCATCGTCTGCTTCGAGTATGAAAGGCATGGGGTAGGGATTGATCGCCGTCAGCGGGGTTTTGATATAGCCGGGGCAGAGGGTAACTACGCGCACGCCGCTGCCATACAGTTCCACGCGCAGACTCTCGAGATAAGCGATTAGCGCTGCCTTGGAAGCCGAATAGGCCCCCGCTCCCGGCAAGCCACGAAAACCCGCCACGCTGGCGATGCCAACCAGCCGCCCATGGCCCGCTTTGCGCATGACTTCGACAAACGGCTGGAAGGTTCGTACCGCGCCCTGTACGTTGATGTCCATCACATGCTGAAATACATCGTTGTCTTCCGCATGGCGGGTGAGCGTGCCTATGCTCACGCCGGCGTTGGCGATTACGATATCCGGCACGCCAGCGCGGGCGATGAAGTCCTGCGCCGCAGCCTGCAAGGCGGCCGCATCGCGCACGTCGAGTGCATAAGTGTGAACCAGACCGGGATAGTGTTCCGAGAGGTCTTGCAGCAGATCGGCGCGGCGGGCGATGGCTCCGACCACCGCGCCCTGCTCAAGATAATGTTGCGCCAGCGCCAAGCCCAGGCCGCTGGATGCGCCGCTAATCACGACGCGCAAGGGCATGCTTATTTCTTGGCGGCCTCGTGTTTCTTGGTGGCCCCGTGTTTTCTGGCGGGCTTGTCGGTCGTAGCGCCGGGATGTTCCTTGCGCGCCTTCTCGATCACGGCGTCCAGCGCCTGCATCATTTCCGCAGGGTGCAAGCCTGTGATCAGATATTTGCCGTCAACGATCAGTGTCGGCGTGCCCGTGATGCCATAAGCCCGCCCCATCTGTTTGGCGCGCGTAACCTGGCTTTGCATGGAGAAGGAATTGTAGGCCGCGCTGAATTTATTGCGATCTACGCCATGTTTGCCGAGAAATTCTGCGGTACTGGCTTCATCCACCAACTCGAGGCCGCCATCCCATGCATTGAACAGATCGTTATGCACCTGCTTGCGTTGTCCCAGCGCTTCCAGCGCGTAGTAGGTACGTGCACTTATCTCCCACACGGGATTGAAAACGGCGGGCACGTAAGTGAACTCGACATCCTTGGGCATTTTCTTCTCCCATGCTTCAATCGACGGATTCAGCTTGAAGCAGTGCGAACAGCCATAGAAGAAAAACTCGATTACTTCGATCTTGTTACCGCTGTGTGTGGGTTGCGCTGGCTTGACCAGAATGTAGTCCTTGCCCTCGATGGGCTCGGCAAACGCCTGTGTGGCGCACAGCAAAAATACTACGGCAAAAAATTGTTTGATGAACCTCACGTTTTTTCTCCTCGACAAAGATTTGGAATTTTGCGGCAGTTGAAAAATCAGTTTTCTATTGCGCCCGCATTGGAGTGCCATTCACTCCATTTTGTTTCAACATCGACAATGCCCTGTTCATTTCGTCTACGCTTTTGTATGGCCCCAGGCGTACGCGATGCCATACGGTCTTGTCCGGCAGCGTCGCGTTTTGCACGCTAGCTTCCATGCCCAGCATAGCCAGCCTGGCTTTCAGTTTGTCCGCATCGTCCGCATCGGTGAAGGCGCCTGCTTGCAGGTAATAAGTTTCTTTTGCAGATGACTTGTTCTCGGCTGCCGTTTTGTCATTCCTGGCAGCGGGCGCTGCCGAGTCTGGTTTGTCGGTCAGCACTTTATAGAATTCGAAGCGCGGTTTGTCGCTTGCCATAGCGGCGGCAGGCGCGGAAGCGGCTGCGGCAACTTCCGGTGCAGCCTTCACGGGAGGTGGCTTTACCGGATCCGGTGCGAGCTTCACTGTTTCATGCGGCACGTTGTTCACGAACGGGCTGGGTGTCTTCAGGATGTACCATGCCATGCCGCCCGCGATCAGCAACCCCGTCACCATGCCGGCCAGTATACCGGTCAGCAGCGGATTGCCTTTGCGCGGCGTGGTGGAACGGGAACTGCTGTTTTTGCTCATGCTGTTTTCCTTCAAATTCTTCGTGACTACCATCCCCTCCCCCTTGCAGGGGGAAGGAGAACTTACATTTTTTCCGGTGCGGCAACGCCCAGCAACGACAGGCCGTTGTTCATCACACGTGCTGTTGCCGCAATCAGCGCCAGCCTCGCGCGCTTGATGCGTTCGTCCTCGACCAGGAAGCGCGAAGCATTATAGTAGCTGTGAAAATCGGCCGCCAAATCTTTCAGGTAAAACGCGATGATGTGCGGAGCAAGGTCTTGCGCCGCGCTCTCGATCACCTGCGGATAATCGATCAGGCGTTGCAGCAGCGTCTGCTCGTAAGCGCTGTCAAGCACGCTGACATCGGCCCCCAGCAAGGCTGGTGCATCGCCATCCCACTGCGCCAGCACACTGCAAATGCGCGCATGGGCATACTGGATGTAATACACCGGGTTCTCGTTGCTCTGTGATTTCGCCAGATCCATGTCGAAATCCAGATGCTGGTCACTCTTGCGCAGCACGTAGAAGAAACGCGTCGCATCGTTGCCCACTTCCTTGCGCAACTCGCGCAGCGTGACGAACTCGCCGCTGCGTGTGGACATCGATGCCTTCTGCCCGTCGCGGTACAGCACCGCGAATTGCACCAGCGCGATGGCCAGCCGCTCGCTATCCTGACCCAGCGCGGTGAGCGCGCCTTTGACGCGCGCGATGTAGCCGTGGTGATCCGCGCCCCAGATGTTGATGACACGGTCGAAACGCTCGAACTTGTTCAGGTGATAGGCGATGTCGGAAGCGAAGTAGGTGTACAGGCCGTTCTCGCGCTGCACCACGCGATCTTTCTCGTCGCCGAAATCGGTGGAACGGAACCACAATGCGCCGTCCTGCTCGTACAGATGTCCCGCCGCCTTGAGTTGCTCCACAACGCGCGCCACCAGCCCGGAATCGAACAGCGATTGCTCGGAGAACCATTCGTCGAAATGCACGCCGAATTCAGCCAGGTCGTTGCGACAGTCGCCGAGTTGTTCGGTCAGCGCGTAGTTGTGGACGTAGCGATAATCGTCACCCAGCAAACGTTTGGCCTCGGCGATCAGCGCATCCAGATGGGCGTCGGGATCGCTGTCCTGCGGCAGGTCGCCGATCAACTGTTGGTTCAGCGCATGCACATATTTACTGTCGTGCGCCGCGCTGATCTGCCGCGCCATGTCGCGCACGTAATCGCCCTGGTAGGCGTTCGGCGGGAATGGAATTTTCACGCCGTACAGATGCAGATAGCGCAACCAGACCGAGAGCGCGAGGATGTCCATCTGTCGCCCGGCATCGTTCACATAGTATTCGCGCGATACCTTGTAACCCGCCGCATCCAGCACATTGGACAGGCTTGCGCCATAAGCCGCGCCGCGCCCGTGGCCGACATGCAGCGGCCCGGTCGGATTGGCGGAGACGAATTCGATCTGTATTTTTATACCGGCGCCCAGCGCGATACGACCGTATTCCCCGCCTGCCTGCAGCACGCCGCATACTACGCGCTGTTTGGCGGCAGTAGTAATGAACACGTTGATGAATCCCGCTCCCGCGATCTCGACCTTTTCCACCACGTCCGACTTGGGCAGAGCCGCAATCAGCGCCTGCGCGATGTCGCGCGGACTGCGCCTGAGCGGCTTGGCCAGTTGCATCGCCAGGTTGCAGGCGTAATCGCCGTGCTGCGCCTGCTTGGGGCGCTCCAGCAAAATCTCTGCGGCCTGCCCGGGCGCGACGGTGCGCAGCGCTTGCGCAAATAATTCGGATAAATGGGATTTGAAATTCAATACGGCGGCAGTCATTGCGAAACACCTTCAAAAGAGGCGCGGATTATAGCATTTTGACTGATGTCATTTGCCTATGGATTTAACTTGCTGCGGACGGATGAATCCCGGCCAGAGGCGATTTTCATCGTCGAGGAAAACCAGTTCCTGCGCTCTCAGCTTTTGCAAATCGCGTTGTCGGGTTTTATCGTTGCGCTTGAGATACAGGCTGCCATACCATGGCGCTTGCCGGATTTCTTCGAGCGGCATAGGTTTACCTCTGGTGAGCAACTGCGACAGGAGCGTGTATTGGCGAGAGTTGATCTCTTTCCGGTCGAGCAGTTGCTTGATCTGTGTCTCAAACAACAGCACTGCCACAATCCTGTTGACCCGATCATGCAATTTGTTGATGACGACACGCATCCCTTCGATGTGGAAAGCGATGAAGGGAGTATTCGGCTCGGACTGGCGTTTATCCGCCGCCTTGCGGCAGGTGTTGAATAACGTGAAATAAACGTCAATGTTGTCGAGGTAATGGCGTGCCATGGCGAAGGGCGCATAGCGATAACCGGCAGCCTGCAACAGGGATGCTTCCAGCACGCGACCGACACGGCCATTGCCATCCCAGAAAGGGTGGATCAACTCGTAATAAAGATGCACCAGCGGGGCACGGATGAGCGGCGAAATCCCGGCGGTCTCCAGCGCATCGTGCCATTCGATCAGCTTGCCCATCAGCAGCTTTATATCGTTACTGTGCTGTGGCGGTTTGTAACGACCACCATGAGCCTCGTTGCCAACGAAGGTAGTGAGGCTCTTGGGATTGTTGCGAAAGACGCCCGGTTGATCGTGCGGGTGCGGCAACTGATGGGTGATGGCAGCATGAATCTTGCAGATGAAATCGAGATTAAGCCGCCAGCCCTTCGCACTGACGGCTTGCCGCGCATGATCGTAAGCGGCCTTGATATTCAAGGCGCGGCGTTGTTCGATCTCCTGCACTTGCGCCGGGTCGAGCTGCAGGGCAGCCCCGGTCTCTTCTTCGCTGAGCGCGCCCCCTTCAATGGTGTTAGTGCCGAAGATGCTGCTTACCACCACCTCGTGTTCGAGCCGGTTCGCCACCTGCGACAAGGGCGAGGCAGCGAAACGTTCATGAGCATCTTCCACGCGCTGCATTGCGAGTTTCAGCGCTGCAAGGTCGGTGCCGATCTGGAAAGTAAAAGGCCCGGAACGCCGGGTTTCAACCCGTAAATCGCAATTGGATGGTGCGTTCATGTCGGCAAGAATGTCCTTAAAAATGTCCCGCTATAATAGCCTTAAACTCATTATTTGATAATGGGTTATAAAAAATAGCAGATGAAATTAACGGAAAAAATGTCCGGCTATACGGCCCTTGCATGTCTGCCATGGGAAGCTGCAATCCGCGCATTATTTTTTTCGGCAATATTCTAATGAGCGGAGCCTAGCAGCTTTGCGATCCTGTCCACGCACAGCGCGGCGGCGGCGAGTCCCATGGATGCAGTGACCGTCACGACCGAGCCATAGCCGGAACAATTCAGGTCGCCAGTGGTGCAGGCCTCGCCTTTCTTCGTGTGTTCGTCCACATACACGACATCCACGCCGTATTTGCCGTTCTTGCGCGGCAGGATGTGGGCTTCGCTGCGCAGCAGTTTTCTGACGCGCAACAGCAGGCTGTCGTGGGCGGTAAGCCCCAGATCGGAATGGCGCAATTTCAGCGGATCGCTTTTGCCGCCCGTGGCGCCGCATATCACCACCCAGATAGTGTGTTGCCGGGCATGGACGATCAGGGCGGCCTTGGCGCTGGCATCGTCGCAGGCGTCGATGACAACGTCGAAGGCGTCTGCGGGAATCAGCTCGCGGATATTCTCTGTGGTCAGGAAGTCGTCAACGGCGCTCACCCTGCAATCAGGGTTGATATCGCGTATGCGGGATTCGAGTACCTGTACTTTTGCCATGCCCCGGGTGCTGTCCAACGCGTGAATCTGCCGGTTTACGTTGGACACGGCGACATGGTCGAAATCGATCAGGGTGATGTTGCCGATCCCGCTGCGCGCGAGCGCTTCCGCCACCCAGGAGCCAACGCCGCCGAGTCCCACCACCGCCACGCGGGCGCGATGCAGCGCCATGCGCGCTCCGTCGCCATACAGGCGATCCAGCCCGCCGAAGCGGCGTGCATGATCGTTGTCGAGCCGGGTATGTCGCATATGGAGATTATAACTGCGCGAGTATCCTTGCTGCATCCCATCCGGATTTACATGCGACCGGACGCCAGTCTGGTTGAGGATGGCGATTCGCCGGAAAATCCCACCACATCTTTGCACTACTTGCGCCAGCAGAAAACGCGACTACTTTCCTGCCCACTCCGCATCCAGCAACCGATCCCGCTTATCCTCCGGCACCAGCGACATGAACACACAATCCCGAGCATGGATGGTGATGCCCCGGTCGCGCGTGACATAGCCGACGATGGCATGCGGCGCAACGGGTTTGCAACACCTGGCCATGCGTATCATCAGGTTGCCCACACCTTCGATCAGCACGCCTGTTGAGGAGTGGCCCTGCATGGCGGGCCTGGGTGCGTGGACTTTGGCGGCAGGTTTGGCGGGGGTCTCCTGCATGATAGCAGCGGCGATGCGGCGCGCGGTGATTTCGCCGCGCCCGAGCTCCGCCAACATGTCTTCCGGTTTGTCGAAGCGCAGTTTCTGCGCAAGTTTTTCCTGGTTGACATCGGTCACGCCGAGGCGGTGCAGTTCGCGCTCCAGGATGTCGCGCCCTTCAGCTATGCTCACATCCAGATTCTGAGTCCTGAACCAGTGGCGCACCTTGGCGCGCGCGCGCGCACTTTTCAGGTAGCCGAGTTGCGGGCTGAGCCAGTCGCGGCTGGGGGCGCCGAGTTTGGCGGTGAGGATCTCCACGCGCTGGCCGTTCTGCAATTTGTATTTGAGCGGAGCAATATTGCCGTCCACTTTCGCGCCGCGCGTGCGGTGGCCGAGGTCGGTGTGCAGCGTGTAGGCGAAATCCACCGGCGTCGCACCCTTGGGCAGATCTATCACCTTGCCTTGCGGCGTAAACACGTACACGCGGTCTTGCAGCAATTCGTTCCTGAATTGCTCTTGCAGGCTACCGCTGTCAGCCAGCTCCGCTTTCCACGCGAGGATCTGGCGCAACCAGGAAATTTTCTCATCGAACCCGGCGTCGGATTTCCTGTTTTCCTTGTAGCGCCAGTGCGCGGCGACGCCGAGCTCGGAATCGTGGTGCATCTGCTGCGTGCGTATCTGCACTTCCAGCGCCAGCCCGCGCGGGCCGGTCACGGCGGTATGCAGCGAGCGGTAGCCGTTGCCTTTGGGGTGGGCGATGTAATCGTCGAATTCGCTGGCAACGGGCGACCACAGTTCGTGCACCAGGGAGAGCGCGGCGTAGCAGCTCTGGATGTCGTCCACGAGGATGCGCACGGCGCGTACGTCGTAGAGCTCGCCGAACTCGACTCCTTTGCGTTTCATCTTGTTGATGATGCTATGGATGTGCTTGGGGCGCCCACTGACTTCACCCTTGATGCCGGCCTGCTCCAGCACCTGTTTGAGTTGCGCGATTACGTCCGCGATGTAGCGCTCGCGGTCCACGCGACGCTCGTCAAGCAGCCTGGCCACTTGCTTGTACAGTGCCGGCTCCAGATAGCGCACCGACAGATCTTCCAGCTCCCACTTGAGTTGCCACACACCGAGCCGGTTGGCCAGCGGGGCAAAGATGCCGTACGTTTCCTGCGCGATCTGTTTTTGCTGCTGGGCATTTGCGCCGGACAGGCTGCGCAAGGTCTGTGTGCGCTCGGCGAGCTTGATCAGCACCACGCGGATGTCCTCCACCATCGCCAGCTGCATTTTGCGCAGGCTCTCGATCTGTTGCGCAGCTTGTTCCTTGTCCTGCTCGCCGCGCACTTCACTGAACAGGCGGATGCGCTCCATACGTGCTATGCCATCAACCAATGAAACCACGTTGCGGCCGAAGCGCCCGGTCAGTATTTCCGCCCAGTCTTCCAGATAATCCGGTGCCGCATGCAGCACCGTGGCCGCGACTGTTTCATGATCCAGATGCAAGCCGATGAGAATAGCCGCCGCACCGAGCGCATGCTGCAGCAGCGGTGTGCCGGTAACTTCGGTTTGCCCGTGGTAGAGCGGTGCAGCGAATTCGCATGCCTGACGGATAAGCCCGATCTCGGCGGGCGCAAATACGCCGGACAGCGCCAACAGCCAGCGCTGGATGTCGGCGCTGTCTGCTCCGGCAAGAGGAGGGAAATTGTGTTGGACGGAGACCATGCGGCGTCAGATCGGAAAATTATCGTTGATGAGTTCGCACCTGCATCGATCGCGCAAAGTGGCGGGATTATTCGACAACTATGTCCTGCCCTCATTGCTGGTTTGGATCAGTTGCACCAGCTTGTTCTTCGCTGCACCGCTGGCGATGGCTTCGGCGGCTTTGCGCACCCCCTCTTCGAGCGTACCGGCCAGCCCCGCGAGATAGATCGTCGCCCCCGCATTGAGCAGCACGATATCGCGTGCCGGGCCGTGTTTGCCGTCGAGCACGCCGAGCAGCATGTCGCACGATTCCTGCGCGCTGGCAGCAGCAATGTCATGCAGCGACGCGGAGCGCAAGCCAAATTGTTGCGGGTGGATAGAGTATTCCCGCACCTCGCCATCCTTGAGTTCGGCGACCAGCGTGTTGCCTGTGATGGTGATCTCGTCCATGCCGTCCTCGCCATGCACGACGAGGACGCGCGTGCTGCCGAGGCGTTGCAGCACACGCGCCTGGATGCCGACGAGATCGGCATGGAATACGCCCATGAGCTGCTGCTTCGCGCCCGCCGGATTGGTCAAGGGGCCCAGAATGTTGAACAGCGTACGCACGCCGAGTTCCTTGCGCACGGGCGCAGCATGTTTCATCGCGCTGTGATAGTTGGGGGCGAACATGAAGCCGAAACCGGCCTCGGCGATGCAGCGCGCGGTCTGTTCCGGCGTGAGATTGATGTTCACGCCCAGCGCTTCCAGCACATCGGCGCTGCCGGACTGCGACGACACCGAACGCCCGCCGTGCTTGGCGATCCTCACGCCCGCCGCCGCCGCGACGAAGGCTGCTGTCGTGGAGATATTGAAGCTGTGCACGCCGTCGCCGCCCGTGCCGCAGGTATCCACCAGCGTGCCGCCATCGGGCACCTCCACCTTGGCAGAAAGTTCGCGCATCACCTGTGCGGCAGCGGCGATCTCGCCTATGGTTTCCTTCTTCACGCGCAGGCCGGTGATAATGGCCGCGATCATCACGGGCGAAACTTCGCCGCCCATGATCTGGCGCATGAGCGAGACCATCTCGTCGTGGAATATCTCGCGGTGTTCGATGATGCGCTTGAGCGCGTCCTGTGGTTTCATGGCTTGCCTTCCAGAAAATTCTTCAGCATGGCGTGGCCGTGTTCGGTGAGTATGGATTCCGGATGGAACTGCACACCATGCACGGCCAGCGTTTTGTGGCGCACGCCCATGATCTCGCCGTCGTCGGTCCACGCGGTGATCTCCAGGCAGTCCGGCAACGTTTCGCGCTCAATCACCAGAGAATGGTAGCGCGTGGCGGTAAACGGGTTGGGCAGGCCGGTGAATACGCTGTTTCCGTGGTGGTGTATCTGCGAGGTCTTGCCGTGCATCAGTTGCCTGGCGTGGACGATGCGTCCGCCAAATGCCTGGCCTATGCTCTGGTGCCCGAGGCACACGCCCAGTATGGGTATGCTGCCCGCGAACTGCTGGATCGCGGGCACTGAAATACCCGCTTCGTTGGGCGTGCACGGGCCCGGTGAAACCACGATATGCTGCGGATTCATGGCTGAAATCTGTTCGACAGAAATTTCGTCATTGCGATGCACCATCACCTCGGCCCCCAGCTCGGCGAAATATTGCACCAGGTTGTAGGTGAATGAATCGTAGTTGTCTATCATCAGCAGCATATTTAGCTTATCCTATTGATTATTCAATGAGTGTGTTGCTGAATCATTGAATTTTGTCCGGTATTTTGTCCGGTTTTTTTGGTGCTTGGAAACCGCACCAACCGGCACCGGGAAACCAGCATTATCGCCTGCGCGAGGAAGCCGCTCAAGGATGTCCGACGAGAGGATGTCCGACGAGAGGATGGCGCTTTCGATGCAGTTCATGGCTGCCCACCAGTCATAGCGGCGAGCAGTGTCCTGCCTTTGTCGGTGGTGCGATAGCGTTGCCTGCTACTGGTCGGCTTGTCCGGAATGGTCATTTCCAGCAGGCCGTCTGCAAGCATTGGCTTGATGACCTGATCCCGGAACTTGGTACGGTTGGTTCGTCCAGCGATAGCCATGAGATCCGCAATCGGGCTATCGGCCAAGCATTTGCGCAGGATCTCAACTTGATCCCGACTTAGTCCCGACCTAGTCCTGTCACCTGCCGCCGTTTCGCCAGCGCCCATTTTTATAGATGGAATCGCCGCATTGCCGGTTGCTGACTCTGCCACCTCCAGCGCCGCCGGATGGATCGGCAACCGCACCATGAAATAACTGTGATCTTCATCGAACTCGAATTCGGCTGGCGGGGAGCCATTCTTCTCCATGGCTTCCATGATCTTGGGGATGCCGGTGGAACGGCCCTCGGTAAATTCCAGTTCTTTCAGGAATTCACCGATGCGGCGATTGCGGTAGCGCCGTGGCTGGGCACGACCGGCGCGCAGTTGCTCCAGCCGCACCGAACGATCCGGCCCCGGATAGCTGATGACCATCAACTCTGTGTGTTCGAGACGGATTTCGATGGGTTCGCGCGTATCGTAGCCCCGGTGATAGACCGCATTGACGACTGCCTCTTCGATGGCATCGTAAGGGAAGTTTTCGACACGGGTCGCTTCGGCTCGACCGTGATGTTTGATGACGGTTTCAGTAATCAGGTTGCGCTTGATGTAATCGAGCGCGTCGCGTGTCATGCGTGGGATCGGGCCTTTGAATATTTTTTCCGAGAACTTATTCCCGCCCGGCCCCTCCTTGGGAAACCAGACCACATCAATTTGCATGACCGGAAAAAAGCGCCAAGGCTCCGGGTTGAACATCATCAGGCCGACGTTGAGAGGGAACGGCGCTTCTTCCGGCCCGCCCACAACGCCCATCTGGCGGCCAAGTTCTACCAATGAAAGATCGGGTGCCTGTTTGGCCAGATCGCTACCCACCTGTTGCAGATATTCCTGCATCAATTCACGGGAGAGATTTTCCACTTTGGCCTGCTGGTTGACGCGGTCGTCGTGGGGGATGGTGGCCGCCAGCGACATCAACTCGGTTTCATCCGCCCCCTTGGCGCGTACGGTGCTGGAACCTTTGCGGATGTAATAGGCGTAGTCCCTGCTGTCTTTGCCCAGACTGATTTTTGCCTTGTAAGGGCGCGTCGGCCCACCCAAAGCCCAGAGCACCAGAACATGCCGCCCTTCAATTTCAACGGGAACAGCAATGGGGTGGTAATAGGGAGCGATGGCATTGAAGCCGAGATGGAGCAGCTCTTTCTGGATGGCGTCTATTTGCGCGACATCAATACCGACGGGAGGCAGCACGGGGCGACCGTTTTCTTCCTGAATGCCGATCAGGATATAGCCGCCGCCCAGGTTGTGAATGTCGTTTGCGAAAGCACAAAGCGTGTGCAGAACGGCCTCCGGGTTCCAGCCCGCCTTGAATTCGAGACGTTCCCATTCGACGGGTTTGCCGTGAAGGAGGTCGTTGATATTGATGGGTAATGACATGGTTTATTCGGGTAGCAAGATGTAGATGTAGCGTAAACAGCTTGGTGGTTCATCTATTTTTCCCATCGCAGATGTCCTATATGTCTCTTAAGCGTCTCATTGGCACCTCTGCTGCACGGTTGGCGTGTCGTGGCGCAATTGGCGTATTTCTGGCGCATTAAACGGGCCGGGGAAGTTCGCCTGACCGGTACACATCATTCGCTCTTCAGGAAGCTGCGAATGGAGGCGGCTCACGGCTTTAACTTCGATAGTAAATCCTTTAACTGATTCATCGCCTTTTCATCTTTCAGGATTTTCTCGAAAAACTCCTGAAAAGGACTGCCATGATTATCGTGCCCGTCGTATATCCGAATGGGGTTGTCGCCAAGATTTTTAATGGCCTGCTCCAAGAGTTTTTTGAGCATTTCAGGATCAACTTCCCTGGCTTCTCTCTTGTAGCCCTCGAAAGACATGGCCGAGGCCTCTTTGTAGGAGTAATCCTCGCGCAGACGTGAGGTATAACCGTATTGTTTTGCCGAGAACCAGCCCAACCAAATCAGAGGGGCAGTTAAAGCCAATCTGAGCGGCAGTTTTTCCCAATATGCTGTGGATAGTGGCGCACTGTTCGGAGCAGTTCCTGAATTCAGTAGCGGTTCGATAAAAGTATTCCCCATCTGGACAAGTCCATATATCGAGATACCAAAAACGCCGAGCCATGCAAGCAGTGGAACAATAAGCCAGCGCCTGCGGTTCGTGAACGAAGCGGCCATCCCCGTCCTATTTGCATCCTCCAGTAACCTGTTTATTTTCTCCCTGTAGGCTTCAAACGCGGCAAACAATTCGGATTGTGTTTTCTTGTTGGCTTCCAATTGCGCCTTGAGATTAGTGAAATCATTTACGAGAGCTCGAATATTCTGCTCATGAGTATCTGCTTCCTTTTGGCTCTCTTGCGTTGCTTCGAGTGATTCGGTCGAATTCTTTTGATTTTCCAGAATGCCCGCAAGTGTCTCAGCGACCTTCTCGCCGGACTCTTCAATCGAGGTGAGTATGTCGTTGGTTTTTGCAACTGCGGTATCGGCATTCGTTACGAGGGTTTGAAGAGTCTCGTTGTGCTGGTTTGCGTTGCTGAAAATCAGATCGAGAGATTCTTTGGATTGGATACCTTCATCAAGTTTTATTTTGGTTTCAATTGCCGAGCGCTCAATATCCTTCAACTGATTCAGCTTCGTTTGGTAGCCCAATAGCTCATCGGAAAGATGGTTCAACCCATATCGCCAAATATCCGTGTATAGCTTTTCTATAGCTTCTGTAAGTTCCGTTATAGTGTCTGTACCTGCGAGCAATTCATCATGGCTTGTTGAGATCGCTTCCAGAGACGTAGTCAATTCTTGCTGGATCGTAATCGGAAGCTGGATTAACTTCTGCTTTTCAATTGCCTCTTTAAGTGTGTTGCACGACCAGATCAAATTGATATACGACTCATTAAGGGACACAGCTCCAGAATCCGGGTCGAACTCGAGCTCAGCACATTTCGCCAATGCGACCTGATGTGCTTCCTGATTAAATTTGCTCAAAAGCTTCCAGATTTCTTCAATCATGACTTCCCCCAGTCAGCTTTCAATACTCGGCCAAAGAGGCCAAGAACATCTGATCTCGCCGATCACTCTTTCTCAAACCCCTGGCTTGTAAACTTCAGCGTCCGGCTGTTCTCGGTCACCGTGCGTACAACGTGATCGGGCGCACCATCCGGAATCACAGCATCCACCTCGATAGTCACCGTCACATTGGCACCTACCAGCCCGGCAAGATGCGAAATGACTTCGTCAGCAATCCGGCTGGCATCGCGCCCGACACGAGTTGCATCAAGGACAGCCGTTCCGTGGAAGCGTTTCGGTTTCGCATTCGCTGGTGGCAAATCAGCGGACGAAACACCATCCGTCGGCGGAGCCTCTGGAACAGTATCATCACCATGCGGCTGCCCCGGTGCGCCACTCGGCGATGGCGCTGCGCGTTCGGCATTAAGCTGTTTGCTTGCCACATCTGGTTTCACCACCAGCCCCGGCGCATGAATGTCGGCCAGCATCACTATCTGCCCACCGCGCAATCCTTTATAGCGTCCTGCGGCTTCATCGTAGCTGTCGGCAAAGCCAAAACTGTCCTGCGACCACGTCAGCAGATTCACGCCATCGCGTATTGCATCCAGCAACACACTGGAATCCTTGAGCCGTGGCAGGTAGAGATAGCGCGCGAAATCCTCCACCAGTTGTTTCACGGCCACATGATCGCCGCGCCATAGCGGAATCTTGTCCAACTCCATGCGCAGGCGTGTGGGTGCAAAACTTGTCAGGTAAAGCTCATCCGTGCGCAGCTTCTTGCTGGCGCGCACCGCCAGCGCATCCGTACCGGTTAACCGCAACGCCTCCCAGGTGATCGCGTCTTGCGGTTTTTGTTGCACCGGCACCAGCAACCATTGGTAGGTTTCTGGCAGTCGCGCTGTTACCGCACTTTCGGCAGCGGCCTTCTGAGTCTCGGCCTGGGTCACCTGATACGGCGAAAGATTGAGGTTGTTCTGTTCGACCAGTATGGATTCCCACGCCAGATATTTGCGTGCTGCTTCGTCGAGGTCCTGCAAACGGGTTTTGTCCGCTGCGAGGAAGACCAAGATATTGCGGTAAAGTCGAGGCGTATTGCCGCGCGTTTCCAGAATCGCCTTGGCAGCAACATCGGCGGGACTGTCGCCTTCCCTGCTATAGGGATGATTGATGCCGAGCACCACCAGTCTGGCCTCCAGATCGTCCGGCACATCCGCCCCGGAATGCGGCATAGGATGTATGCGGTTGAAGTCGCCCATGCGGGACAAATCACGGCGCAAGCGCTGCTCCAACTCATGTACCACTTTGTCCGGATCACGCTTTAACTGCTCTGCGCGGTCATCGGCCAGCTTGGTCACGGTGGGTTGCGTCGAATACCAGTAGTGCGGCCCATCCTGATACAAATACGTTGCTGCACCCGCCATGCGCCGCAGTGCATCACCAAACACGGCGGGAGATTCGCCCGGCATCACGCAACCGAGCTTCACGCGCCTGTCCTCGATACCCTTGTGCGCCGCAGCCGTGGTCGGTGCGGAACCCATATAGATGGCGCGCGCCACACGTCGGCACGCCGAAAATTTACCCAGGTTGGGCAACTCGCTGTCCAGCTTCAGCGGCAGGGAATTCGGCCCGTCTATATCCTTCTCGATCACCGGCACCCAGTTGTCCGAGAGGTAGCGCGTCAATTCGGACTGCACGCGCTGGTCGTCAATCGCCACGTTGCCCGGCAGGATGAGCGGGTTGCGGTCGCCCTTTTCCCACAGGCTGTGTATCACCGCAGCCATCAGGCGCAGCACGCCGCGCGTGCGCTGAAATTTCACCAGCGTTGACCAGTCGGTATAAAGCCGGTCGAAAATTTCCGGGTGGATCGGGTAGGCCATCTTCAGGCGTTGCTCGTATTCGGATTCGCGGCACTCCGGCGGAAACTCGGATTGCTGTGTGCGGTAGAAATCGGCAAACGCGCGCGCCACCACATCCCTGTCCTTGAACTGTGCCGGGTCGGACAGTGGCTTGAATAACCGCCTGCGCACGATCTCGAAACCTTCCTCCGCGCTGGCCGGACGCCATGAAGATTCGACGCGCCCCACCACGTTGCGCAACCTGTCCAGCGCCTCGCGCCCGCGCGTGCCGCCCACTTCCACGTCGTCGGCCTGCGTGTGTGGCGAACCGGAAGTGTCCGATGCCGGCAGGCTGATCACCAGCAGGCAATTCTTCGCCAGCTTGGCCGATTCGGTCAGTACCTGGGCAAAAGTAAATTGCGTCTCGAAACCGCCCGCAGGCAGATCGCTCTGGTCGTGGAGCTGGCGCGCATACGCCACCCACTCGTCTACCAGAATCAGGCAGGGGCCATATTCGTTGAACAGCTCGCGCAGCACATCGCCGGGGCTGGTAGCTTTTTCGTCGTCGGCCTGGATGCGCGCATAGGCTTTCTTGCCGCCCAGTTGCCAGGCCAGCTCACCCCACAGGGTGCGCACCACCGTGCCATCGGGTTTGATGGAAGGATTGCCCGGAGAAATTTTATTTCCCACCAGCACCACACGCCGGGCAGCCGGAATTTTTGTTGCTCCGGCCAACTGCATCACCGCATCAATACCGGATAACTCGGTAGGCGCAACACCGGAAAACAGGTGATAAAGCGCCAGCATCGAGTGCGTCTTGCCGCCGCCGAAGTTGGTCTGCAACTGCACCACCGGATCGCCCCCGCCCGCCGTGAGCCGCTGCACCGCGCCCACCAGCATTTCCTTCAGGCTCTCGGTGAGATAAGTGCGGCGGAAAAACTCCACCGGGTTGCGGTATTCATCCGTACCTTCGCCCAGATGCACCTGCCACAAGTCGGCGGCGAACTCGGCCTGCTGGTAGCGACCGCTGGCCACATCCTCGTGCGGCATCACCACTTCACGCCAAGGCTTGAGGTTGCCTGTCACACCGCTTTCGATAGCGGTGCTGGCCGTCTTGCGCTTTTCGCCGCGCGCCTGCTCATCGAAGCGCACACGCAGCAGCTCCATTTTTACTTTTTCGATTTCTTCGGACTGGGGCGCAGAGATAGCCGTCAGCAGCCGTCCCGCCGAATCAAGCGCGCGATAAGTATCGTCGCCGGAAAATGTTTCCTGATGCGCCCAGCGGTTGCGCACCGCAATCAATTCATTCACCAGACTGCGCTCGGTCTTGCCTAGTATCTGGCGAAACACATCGCCCCACTTGCGATCCATCACCACCAGCAACGCGGCAACATCGTTGATGGCCTCGTCTTTGTTGGCGCCCAGACGAGTGTCGGACAATGCATCGCGCATCTCGAACGCCCAGCTATCGCCGAATTTCGCCTTGAACTCGCGCTCAACAAAAGGTGTGAGTCCTGCTTTGAGCAGCTCCAGCGCCTTGCCGACGCGCTCCTGGTTAGTGATGGCCATAGCTGTTTATTCCTGTTTGAACATGTCGTCGGTGCCTGTGGGCGCAGCGCGTGGCGTTTCCCGTGCCAGCCGCACAATCTCGGGCCAGCTCTGCACCAGACCGTTGTAGGCCATCGCCTCATTTGCGCGCTTCTTGCGCTCGCACAAAGTGTAGAGGCGGTAGCAAAGTTCGCGGGCGGTTTCTGCCTGACTACCGAGCTTCGCCACAATCTGCGCTGCCGCGCCTTCGCCGCCGGATTCGAGCACTCGAACCAAGTGGTGTACCGTCTCCCAAACGGTGAGGCGAGCATCGGTGGTGGGATCCCAGTCAGCGGGCAGTTCGGCGGGTTTCAGCAGGCGCACTTTACCCGCTTTGGAAACCAGAATGCCGGCCTCGACCAAACCGGAAACGCTAGTGTTCTTGGATTTTGAGAGTTGTTCGGCGACACCGTAATCGCCCTCGGCAAAACCAGTCTGCTCGAACCAGGTGAGCGCCCAGCGCGTGTCGGCATCGAAGTCGCCTTCTTGCTCGGCCAGCGCCTCATCGAGAGTCTGGTTGATGAGCGCCAATGCGGCGCGCACGGGGATCGGCTGGCCTTCGGCATCGAGTACCCTGGCAAAGCGGGTATAGACCGCCATGCCGGGGCCAATGGACGCTTGTGCCAAGTCCACCGGTGCGATGTTGCCCGCTTGCAGATGTGCCAGCGCCTGCGGCAATTCAGCCTTGAGCGCGGCGACGAAATCGCGGCGAGTGGCGGTGGGGGCATTGGCTGCTCGCTGGCGGCAAACAAGGACAATGCTGGAAGCCAGCGCGTTGGTGCCGGAACTAATCATGCGATTGCTCAACTCGGTACGCATCGGCCAAGTGCCGCTGATGGCAAAACCAGCTTCAATGACAGCGGCCAGAAAGGTATCCCAGCCTGTATTCGTTGTGCCGTCATCGCCATCGCTCTCGGCCTGCTTGAAGGCGTAGTAGATGGTGACTGGAAAGGCCGGGTGTGCCTGTTCGGCGAGGCGGTGCATTGCTAACGTCATGCCGTCGAGAAAAAAATTCTCGGCCCTCTCCTTGCTGCCGTGTCGGTAGGCCGTGGCTACCAGTTCCTCTGCCTTTGGCACGGCGAGGGTGGCGAAAAGTTCGGGAAAAACCAGCTTTAATGATCGGCGTAACCAGACGTAAAAAAAATCAGAGAGGTCGGCATAGCCAATGTTGTCGTAGTAAGGAGGATCGGTTGAAATGATCTTGCTCGTGCTTACGCTTTGGCTTTGAGCATCTTGCTGGCTTGCTTCGCCGTTCTTCAATGCGGGCAGTAATGTGATGGACTTGGCTCCCCATTCGACATTGTTCATCCAATTACCACTTGAATCCGAAAAGGGATTGCCTTCCGCAAAATCCCAAGTCATTGGTAAGGCTTGTCGGGCAAACGTATTTCGCAGTGCTTCCATCTTTGGACTGTTATCCCAAGAGCAAATAGTTGACCCTCGATCAACTGAACGACTAAGCGCAAAGGCTAAGTAAACAGCAATAGCATCCGCATACGCCGTAGCGCCAGCGCCAATTTGCTCCAAGTCTTTGCCGTCATCGGGCAGGCCGGCTTTGATAGCATCGCGCTTTACCTCATTGCGCACTTCCTGTACTAAATCGGAGAACATCGCCAGCGCCACGAGTTGGCGTGGAGTAAAGAGATCGCCCCATGAAACAAGTCCATAAGGTGTGCAGTTTCCTCCCGTCATCCGGGCTGCAATCTCCCCCTCCGGTCGCCACGTTGGCCTCGCCTCCTGCGCCGCTGCCTCATGCTCTGATGTCGGAGCGAGATACACCCGCCCGCGCTCACCCTCGGCAACAACGGCCATCAACCGAGCTCCCATGCGTCCAGCCTTGCCTTCGGCTTTTATGTAGTCACCAGAGATGGGCGCACTAGACATTAAGCACGCAAAGTTCGCGCGTACCAGTTTGGTGCCGTTCTTTGCACCTTCAGCATCTTTCGGCTTACCCACCTTCACCGTGAAGCGATAGCTACCACCCTCGATCACCGGCTCGACATAAGATTCCTTGCCGGGTTTGTTGGATAGCATGAAGGTTGAGGCGAGCGGCACATCCACATTGGCAAAGGCCGGGTTGGGACTCTTCACCGTACGCGCCCATAGCCAAGCGATGACGGTGAGTTTCTGGCCGACGTATTTCTTCAAATCTGGCCGTTCCTGCGCCATCGCCGCCGTAACCTCGATCTTGGGGTAGAGGTGGCCAATTCGCTTCTCGGCCTCGTCGCGCATCCACTGGCCGTAATAGCGCACGTCTTCAGCCAGACCTTTCGCTCCATTCCAATCGGTGGTCATGGCTTTGTGAGCGTCCGCCTGTTGCTGCCATCCAGGATTCACCGGCGGTTTGCCTGCGAACTTCGGTGGTATCTCGATCATCGCCTTGTTGATCAGCACCGCTACCGGGTTCAGATCGGAGGCGTAACTTTCCAGCCCCAGCCGCTGCGCTTCTAGCGGCAACGCACCGCCACCGGCGAAGGGGTCATGAAAGCCCGGCAGCTTGTAGCGGTCAAACAATTCTTTCGCGCGCGGATGGTCGGCGTTCTCGGCGCAGGTGTAACGCCAGCTCTGCCAGATTTCGTCGCGCGCCTGCTGCAACACTTTCTCGTTGGTGGTGTTCTCCCACTTCACCAGCTCCTCGATGATGCGGAACAGCCGCTGCCGCTCCTTCTCCTGCGCTTTTTCTGTTTTGAAAATGTCGGGGTGCGCCGAAGGATCGTCCACCATCTGCGCAAAAATCACCGCCCGCGCCGCCGCCAATGGCCGCCGCGCCCACCACAGATGCAGTGTCGAAGGATGGCCGTGGCGTATGGATTTCTCGCGCGCACTGGCGACATTGATCGCCTCCAGCGGCAGGGCAACTTCGATGAGTTTTTTCTTGTAGGTCATAAAGTCGTTTTACGCATCTTTCTCAATTGGTAGTCACCGATAAATATGTCCCGGAATAATTGGTTCCCACCTCAATTTCGATGGCACCATCAGATCGTGTGGTTACACAATACCGGGGCTCACTACTCATGGGTGATGATCGACTATTAACAGACCAGCCTTCTGCATGGTAACTGTAACGCTGCGTTGCGTCCGTGTCTTGCGCACGAGCATCGCTAATTACACAAAGCCGGGGCGCTTCGTTGTTCAGAGCAGCAAATAGCTCAGGGCAATATCCTGATTGCCGCCCATGGTGGCTGGCCATGAAGACGTGAGCATCCGAAACCATGCTTACAAAATCAGGCTGCTTCAACAATTCTTTCCAGGACGGTGGTTCGTTGTCGCCGGGAATGATGATGCGGGCACCCAGGTACTCGAATGCGACTACGCCGCTATGATTGTTGATGTTCGAGGTGCCGCAATTCGATGAGGCGAATTCCTTGATGGTTACGCCGCCTGTAACCTTGGGATTTCCGACAAGCTCTCCGTCGTTAATCGATCCCGAGTATCTCTCTGACAGTTCGAAATAGGCATCAAGCTTGTCTTGATAGGTCGCTTGGTTGGCTGCGTACACATCCGCTTTCGGCAGCCACCTAGGGCGCCAGAGTTGACGAACATTGAATCCAAGTTCGTCAAGAAGGAGCATCTCGTCAATATGATCCCCATGGGGGTGAGTGATGACCAATGAATCGATAGTCTTCGTCTGATTGCCAAGCCATGCCAAGGGTGAAAAATCGGCTGATGTGCCAAGGTCTATGACGATAACTTTCCCGTCAGGTGTAAATGCATGCACTGCCTGACCGTGCCCAACGTCGTGGATGACTATTCTCAGAGGAGACATGTTTTAGTCCTCCTTTCCATGTACAGCCTTGTCTGGATGAAACCCGCTTTTCCTGATTAGATAGCGCGCGCTGACAAAGAAAACCAAGCCTGCTGAAAGGAGCGCCACGGTCGAGCTTATCCAGATGTTGTTAATCCGATCCAATGAGTTGGCATACCATGAAAATGCCGCCAGCCCTCCAAACATCCCAACCTGAATAGCTACAATGGCTTGTTGAATGGTCTGGCTGCTGTTCCATTTGAATGCATTGAATGATGTATCCAAGTACATCTGGTTTTCCGTAAAATCTTTGGCTACCGTTTGTAGCGACTCTCGCCGAATTGCATTGATCTGCCTGGCGGGGTAGACAAAATACAGTCTGGTTTGAGTGATGGCAGCCAAGATAGATAACAGACCGATCATCGTGGCAAGGCAGATGAATGCTGCAACATCCCAGAATACAGTGGTGATGTTTGTGCCCAGTCCGTAAATGCCCAGAAGTAACGTCGGCACACTACTCGATAGGCCTGCGGCAAATTTCATGAGCGAATGATGGCGTTCGTCGTAATACTTCACGAGTCCCATGCACTGCTCATATTCGAGCTTCAGGAATTCATTCATCACGCCATCACCATTTGCACCCATGACGATTCACGGTGGTCAGGCCGTCCTCGATAAATTTCTTCTTGTAGGTCATGGATTCTTCCGTTCTCGCAGGGCGCTCAGGTAATCCACCAATTCATGCACCGAACAACTCGGATTAGTGCTCCCGGTCTGGCGATTGACGGATTCCAGTTTGCGGCTGTTGGCGACGGCATCTTGCACCAGATGTGCGAACAGGCCAAACAACCCGGCATTGCCTTTGTTGTAGTGCGGCTCAAGGGCGATCAGATCGTCTCCCACTGACTGGCAGGCGGTTTTATTTCCCACAGCGGAAAAACTTTTGTCGGTGTAACCGAAGTGCAGGCGCAACCAAATCTCGAAACAGGGGTTGCTGGTGGCGAGATGCAGGGTGGTCTTGGGTAGCCTGGTTTTGCCCGCCAGGTCGAGGGCATCCTGGTGCGGTCGGTCGAGGTCGAAGACGCAATAAAGCCGCTGGAAGGCATCGCCTGCGCGCTGAGATTCCTTGGCCAATTTGATGCCATAGCGAACCACCTGAATGGGATCAGTTCCCTTGCTGCTTGGACTGATGCGTATGTTGGCGCTGGACAATCCAAGTGAGAAAACCAAGCCGTCAAAATAAGTTTTTTCGGTCGTTCCTTCGCAAACAATCAACACCCTGTCGTAAGGCTCGCGATGACGGGTGCGCCGACTGAAATCGGGCGTTGTATAGCTGGAAGGAATGCGTTTTGCGCGTGACATGTAGGCTCAGAAATTCAGGTTGCCGACGATGGGTAACGCACCATAGCGACCATGCAGATATCCGCGTTCAAGAGATTCTTCCTTGCGCGGGCTGAACTCGTCCAGAGAGTACAAACGGGAAGCCTCCTGCCGGTCTTTTTCAACAAACCACACCTGATCGCGCCGCAATAAATGACGATCCAGCAGGCTCGTATCGTGTGTGGTGGCGATGAGCTGGGCGTTTAGCGGATTGGTTTGGTCGTTGTTGAACCGCTCAATCAGATGACGGCAGATGAGAGGGTGCAGGCTACGATCCAGTTCATCCACAACCAGCACGCGACGCTTGCGCATGACATCAAGCCAAGGGCCAGCCAAGGCGAACAGCTTCTGGGTGCCAGAGGACTCATCATCCATGCCCAACTCAATTTCGTTCTGCCCATCTCTGGAGCGATGCTTGAATTGAATTTTGGTGATTTCATCGTCAGTGGTACTCGGCGGTAATGGCCCCGTGGTCGGGTCAAAATTAAAGGTCATTCTTTTGACGGTCTGTTTTTCCAGCGCCACGTCGGTGATGGATATGTCCGCATTCTTGAAGAAGGACATGAGTTCTGCCTTGCCACTCTCTGTGGTGCAGAGGCCCAGTGTGTGCTCAAGGCTAATCAGCACGTCGGCTGGAATGATTGCCAGGCGATTCTGGAACCAGTTGAAGACCGGGCGCAGTTGCTCGTTGTTAAGCAGTACGGCGGTGGAGAGGAACAGGCCGTTGGCACGGGTTTTATCGCGCCATGCATCTTTGCGGCCAAGGAAGGACGCGCCCCATTCCCATGTGTACTTGCTAGTTTCCGGGTCGAACTCGCGCTGGAACATCAACTTGTTGCGTCCTTTGGGCGCGGCGTACAGCCATTCCGCAACGATGCGTTCCGCAGTGAGGCTGAATCCATATTGGTAGCGAACCGGGCCATCCTCGCTATCCTCAAGGAAGTTCACCTCGAACGTGGTTGGCTGACTGCGCTCGTCCGGATTGAACAAAAAGGGCTGCACGTTGAGGGTCTGGCCTTCCTGCACCAGCGTTGCGGATTGGGCGACCATGGACTGCATGAACTGGAAAGCGCGGACGAGGTTGGTTTTCCCGCCTGCGTTTGGCCCATAGACGATGGCGGATCGCAGCAGGCGCGGCGCGACGGATACACCCGAAGCAAACAGGTGGGTGCGTTCGTGTTCTTTACCCGTCGAAGCGACCATGCTCAGAGTCTGGGATTCGGAGAATGATCGGTAGTTGGCCAGCCGGAAATCTATAAGCATGATCGCCCCTCACTGTGTATCTATTTTTGATATTTGCAGTTTATCAGCAATTTTCAAGTATAGATATACCATATTTGGGTGTCAGGCTGGAATTTCAGCCCGTGCTAGCAATTCGGCGAAGTCGTAGTTCACGCTGGTCACGCCGAAGTCCGGCTCACGCAGGAAGGGCTGGCGCAGATAGTGAATCCGGTGCGAGTCCGCGCCGGTAAACTCGACGATGGCGAGGATGAAATCATCCGGCTTGTTGAGCGAGTAGAGAATCTCGTTGCGCGTCACGGTAATCGTAGGCGCGCCGGATATCCGCCCCTTCACTTCGATGAAGCGCAGCTTGCCGGTGCCGGGTACGCGGCTTTCAATGTCGTAACCGAGTTTGTCGAATTCGCGGTCGGTGGGGTCGAAGCCCAGACTGCGCTCGATGTCCATGACGATGGCGCGGGCACGGGCTGCGCTGATTTGGGTATCTACCGGGTGGGTGGATGTCCAGCCCGCATCTCCGGTCATGGCCTTGATCAGCCCCATCGGTACAACCAGCAATCCCCCCAACACCACGGGCGGCAGCGGTGAAAGTTGCGCTTCCAGCTTCAATTCTTCCAGCCGTTTTTGCAGCCGCCCTTGCAGCAGGTCGGCGCGCTTGCGGGCTTCGCCCGAGTTGAGTTTTGCGTTTGCTTTGCCAGCCTGCTCCTGGAGCTTGAGCTGCTCGGCACGGTGATCCCAATAGGTAATTTCCTTGGTGAGCCGTTCTTTCACCGCTGCTTCAGTCTTGGCGATGAGTTCGAGCTTGCGACCGCGCACCTCGGCCAGATGTTCCGGCACGACGTTGGCGATAGCATAGCCTTGTGCTTTTTGCTCCAGTTCGCGGTTGATCCACTGGCATTCTGGCCGAGCAAGGAGCGCATCTATGCTAGGTTCGCCTGCCGCCAGTGGGCGGTAGTCGAGATAAGGTGCGTAATGGACGTGGCGTGTGACGCCGTTGGCATCCTGCTCCACATAAAGCATACGTTTGGATACGACGCGACGCTCACCGGCGTTGGTGAGACTGGCATCCTGTATTGAATGCTCCAGATAGAACAGCACGCGGGGCTCTGTACCTGAATCGCGTTCATCCACCAGCACGGTGCCGCGTTTCAGCAAGTCGCGGTTACGTTCCAGAGTAAGTTCGATGACGGCATCGAGCAGCGGATGTCCCGGACACACAAACGCGGCCAGCGGCTGCCCCTGTGGCGCTACCAGGGATTTCTCGAAGGCGATGCGCTCGTAACGCGGCAGCACGGGTTCGCCAAAACCGATGAGGCGATCCCGGTTGCGCACGGGTGCGGGGACGTGGGTAATTTCGTAGCGACGGGCTTCGCGTTGCTTAGCTGTTCCGCCAAGTTGTTTGAAGGCTTCGTGAAAGAAGGATTCGATATAGTGAGGTTGCAGGCGGCGTGCGTCAGCGCGTTCCATGTCTTCGCGAATGCGCTGCACCTGACTGACATCCATGGCATCGTGGGCAAGCACACGTTCGTCGAGCAAACTCTGAAGGTGGTCACGGTCGAGTGCCGTGTCGAGCACGGTGGTGAGGAACGCTTTGACCTCGGGTCTTTCACCATGGCGGATAGCCTCGATGAGCAGATCGCGCAGGGATTTGCCCTCGAATTGGAGCTTGCCAAGTACGTCGAACACTTGCCCGCCCAATGCCTGGCGCGCGAGTTCAAGTTTTTCCAGCAGCTTGCGATAGACATCACCCTCGCGGGTGTCGTCCGCCACTAAATTCCACAGGTGGCAAACCTCGGTCTGGCCGATACGGTGGATACGACCGAAGCGTTGCTCCAGCCGATTGGGGTTCCAAGGCAGGTCGTAATTCACCATCAGGTGCGCGCGCTGGAGGTTGATACCTTCGCCTGCGGCATCGGTGGCCAGCAGCACTTGCACCTCGGGGTCGTGCTTGAATGATTCCTGCACTTTCAGACGCTCTTCTCGACCAATGCCGCCGTGGATGATGACCACGGCTTCCTTGCGTCCCAACAAAGTGGTGATGCGTTGCTCAAGGTAATTGAGCGTGTCGCGGTGTTCGGTGAAGATGACGATCTTCTGGTGTGGTGAAGGATTCGGGGGCGGAATTACGCCGGAGCCATAAGGTGCTGCGGGTTCTGCGACACGGTGCGCAATAGCCGCTGTGGTGAAGATTTCGCCGAGCAAGCTGGCCAGTTCGCGCCACTTGGTATCAGTACCGCTGCGACGTACCGCGAGGGCATGCCCTTCCAATCCAGTGAGGGTTTCGATTTCGATACGCAGCTCGGTAATAGAACGGGCTGCGGTAGCCTGATCAAGAATTTCCTCCTCGGCGGCTTCGACTTCGTTGTCTGGCGCTTCTTCCAAGTCCTCGACATCTTCGCTATCGAAAGCGGGCAGTGATGCCGCGAGAATGGGCGCAGCTTGCCCGCCACGCTGGAGCACTTCGAGTTCTCGCAGCCGACTTTCCAAACGCTCGCGTCTGCGTCGCAGGGATTGGTATATGGCCTCGGGTGATGAGGCGAGTCGCCGTTGCAAAATGGTCAGCGCAAAACCGACCGTGCCTGCGCGCTTGTCATTTTCCAGCGCTTCGACGCGGTTGAATTCTTCGCGCACGTAGTCGGTGACGATGGAATAGAGATATGCTTCCGCCTCAGACAACTTGTAGGGTACGGTGTAGGCGATGCGCTGGGGGAACAAAGGCGTGCCATCGAATTTCAGCAAGCTTTCCTTCACCATCCGGCGCATCAAGTCCGAGACATCGGCAGTGTGTACGCCATCGCGGTAGCGGCCCTCAAAGCGGTCTCCATCCAACAGTGCCATGAACAACTGAAAGTCGGCCTCCTTCCCGTTATGCGGGGTCGCCGACATCAGCAGAAAATGCCGTGTCAGAGTCGAGAGCAGTTGCCCGAGACGATAACGCTTGGTGTATTTGGTTTCGCCGCCAAAAACTGTCGCCGACATTTTGTGCGCTTCGTCGCAGACCACCAAGTCCCAGCGACAATCAGGAGCCTGAAGTTTCAGCTGCACATCTTCGTTGCGTGAAAGTTTATCGAGGCGCGCGATAGCCAGGTTGGTTTCGAGAAACCAGTTGCCAGTGCGCGCAGCTTCTAAATTGTCATTGGTCAAAATCTCGAAGGGCAAGTGAAAGCGCCGATAGAGTTCGTCCTGCCACTGTTCGGCTAGACTGCCGGGGCAAACGATAAGGCAGCGCTGCAAATCGCCACGCGCGATAAGCTCCTTGATGAGCAGGCCAGCCATGATGGTTTTCCCGGCGCCGGGATCATCCGCAAGCAGAAAGCGCAGTGGCTGGCGCGGCAGCATGTGTTCGTAAACTGCGGTGATCTGGTGCGGTAGCGGATCAACCACGGAGGTATGCACCGCGAGTACAGGGTCAAAGAGATGTGCAAGGCGAATGCGTTGCGCCTCGGAAACCAGACGGAAAAGTGCACCGTCGCCATCGAAGCTCCATGGCCTGCCAACTTCCGCCAACTCCAGGCGTGGTTCATCGTGGCGGTAAAGCAACTCGTTGGCGACTTTGCCGGAGGCTGTTTTGTAGGTGAGTTCCAGCGCCTCCGAGCCAAACCATTGGACGCTGACGACCGCCACCAGTGCATCGGGGACGATGCCACGAATGGCGGCATTGGGCTGTAGTTGTTCGAGTTTCAGCATTCAGCGTTTGATGATTTTTCGGCCATCATGATTTGTTCTTGTTTGTTGTGAAATTTACTTGAAGCTCCCTCATCCGAAATGTACTTTTTTCCCAACATAAGAGCAATGAGAAAAAAGGCCTAGATATTATGGGTACACGATCTTAGCGCGCAAGGTGAGGGGCAAACCTACTCGTTACAATTTTGACGAAAGCTCTATGTTATATGTCGCTACTGCTCCAACGATGTCGTCTCGACAATAACCTCGAACTGCTCCAGCACCTCCGGTCGCCGCTGCTTGATGAATCGGGCTACGGATTTGTTTTCCAGCAGTTTTGCTAGGTAACCACGCGCCAGCACCATATTGAGCACGTCCTGCCCGTAAGTCTGTTCCACCAGCTTGTATTGCCCCTGCACGTTGGCCATTTCCCGCTCCATGCGTGACATCTGCTCCTGGGTAACCCCGGCCCGTTTTTTCAGTTTCTTGCCATCTATCAGCATATCCGCCGATGTGGCCGCGAGCAGCGCATCGGCATAGCTCGTGGTCAGGTTGTTTGCGGAAATCATGAGTTCCACACATTCAACCTGCCGAATGGGTTTCATCTGCCGCAGCACTCGGGAGACGTTGGTGGTGAATTCACGATCCTTGAGTAATTCCGTGGCTTCCTCGCAGACGCCATCCAGTAGCGTGGCCTTTTTGTGGATCAAGCTGACATCAACGCCCAGCGCCACCGCCAAGCGGCTGGGCGAGACGCCGCGATCTATGGCGCGGCGTATCATGTAATGCTCCTGAATCGTCGAAATCCGGTTGATGCGGGTGTTGTATGTATAGCTCTCGTCGTCCTTGGCTATCAGGCAGGGCGCATCGGTATAGCCCAGCTCGCGCAACGCAATCAGGCGGATATGACCATCAAGCAACAGATGCTGACTGGAATCATCGCTTACGGGTGCAACCGAGAGAGGCTCGATCAAACCGATTTCAGTAATTGAAGCGAGTATCTGCCGGTATTTTCTGGATGTCGCCAAGCCTTCAGGCGTTTTTCGCGAGGGCAGCAGATTGTCCAGAGCAACAGTCAGGGTCTCAGGAATAAATCCCAGCGCCACCTTGCTCATGACAAACTCCCGCTGCTCCAGACCCGCTCGGAGAGATATTTCGGCAGCGTGTCGAGTCCTTCCGCGCGCAGAAGATTCACGAAATTTTCGTCCGCCAGCAATTGGCGCAGCGCGCCGATGACGAATAGCAGGCGTTGCTGGACAAATTCAGCTTTCTTTACCATCAGCTTTTGGCGCTCTACTTCGCGCTGATAGGTACGCACCAAGCCGGAAGTTGATGTGTCTGCTTGTTTGCGCGGTGCCGCCTTCGAGACGGTTCGCCCCAAGGTCTGTCGTTTCTCGATGATGCGCCGCACTTCCATCAACTGTTTGCCGCGCAGCTTGCCGGATTCATAGGCGTCCTGCAGCCCGGACTGCAAGGCTTTGTCGTCGTCGCCCGCGCCGACAATGGTGAGTGCTGCGTTGAGCGGGATGTGACCTTTGCCAACCGCAACCAGCAGCCGTTCCTCGCCTTGCTCAAGGAGAGTGAGGATGCCCTGCACGTATTGCATGGTCAGCCCGGTCTTGGCGGCGATGTTCTTAGGGGTGTAGCCCTTGTCCTTGAGCTGCCCGATGCCAGCCAGAATCTCCAGCGGGCGGCTCTGGCGTCGCGCAATGTTTTCCGCGAGGCTCATGAGAAAAGCATCTTCGTCGCTGACATCAATTACCAGCGCTGGAATTTCGGTTTCGCCAAGGGTGCGAAATGCCGTCAACCGCCCCTCGCCACAAACCAGCAGATAGCGTTTGCCATGCTCGGTATCGCGCGGCGTGACCGAAATCGGTTTTTTCAATCCCAGCGCCTTGATGTTGCCCACGATCTCGCCGAACACTTTGGCATTTCGTTCTCGCGGGTTGAGGACATCAATCTGATCTACCGGAATCATGCGTATCTCGCTGGTCGTGTGCCTGGCTGTCATGCTGCCCTCCGTAGTCGTGTGCGCGCTGCCATGTTGTAAAGGTAATCGAGGGAATCAAAACGGTAGCTCTCGAATTCGATAGCGTTCTGTTCAGCCAGGCTGATGCGAGGCAACCAAAAATCGAGCCGGGGCAGCAGGTAGTAATCCAGCGCCGCTTGATTGGTATGGTCGAGGCGCACGGCGACTGTGATGTCGGGACACAGGCTGGTGTCGAATCGCACCTTCCAGCGGTGACTGCCACTGTCATGAGTGTTGCAACGGGCAAGCACCAAAGAGACGCTGAATTCCCCATTGACGCGCAGGATGTCGGTGGCCGGATCGCGCATGACCGAGCCGCCGATGGCAGCAATCCTGGCCTCGGTTTGGGCGACAATTTCCGGGTGCATCTGGCGCAAGAAGTGATTGACCTCCAGATAGCGATAGTCGCGGTCAGGTGTAAAACCAACCATATGGTAGGCTCTGATCAAATTGCCAAAGCGGTTGGAATAGACAGCAGCCGACGGCATCCCCTCGGCTTCATTGATGATCAGGCCGGAAAGAATTCCCTTGCTTTGATAGAGCTGGCGCAAGCGTTCGATCAAGTTCTCGTCGGTGTAGCGATGTGTCCGGGCGCGAATGATGCCCTGAGCGGTATAAAAAACCTCGGGCGGAACGATAGGCTCGAAAGCACCTTCCTTCTTGATCCACATGTCCGGAGTGTTCTCCACCCGGACTTTCTTGAGCTTGAAGGAGGTGCGGTTGAAAATGTTGTTGCCGATATATTTCTCGTTGGTCAGCAACTCGTGGACGGTGGCGCGCGTCCACTCCCGGTCAAGATCGGTACGCACATTCATGTCGTTCAGCCGAATGGCAATGGCCGATTCAACCAGCCCCTCGTCAATAAACCAGCGATAGATCAAGTTGACGATCCTGACTTCCTCCTCGGGGCCGGGCATCAGAATGACGCGATCTGTTTGCAGACTTTTGTGTTCACCGCGAGTCAGTTCGCTTTTGATCGAGCCATGCTGGTCGAGGAGGACGCGGCGCAAGCCGTAGCCCGCTGGGCCACCCTGGCGGTAGCCCAGCTCAATCAGCCGACACTGACCGGCAAAAACTTTCGCCGATAACTCACGGCTGTATTCTCCAGCCATTGCCCGTTTGACGCCTTTGACGATGGTGGAGACGGGCGAGCCGTCGTTCTCAAACTGCTCGGCGCAGTAAGTAACCTGGATGCCAGCACGGCGGCAGATATACTCGTAATAGGCGCTCTCGTCGGCATCCTGAAATCGCCCCCAGCGGCTGACATCGTAGACCAGAATGATCTGGAAATCGGCAACTCCTGTCTCAACGTCCTTGATCAACTGCTGCAAGGAGGCACGTCCTTCGATACTCAGTCCGCTCTTGCCCGCGTCGGCATAGGTCTTGACGATTTCGATACCGCGCCGGGCGGCATATTCACGAATCTTGTCGGCCTGATTCTCAGTGGAGTATTGCTGGTGCTCGGTGGACATGCGTACATATTCGGCTGCACGGAATATGGTTGCCTGCGATGGTGCGCCGTCATTTGTTTCGTCGTTATCCATACTGCGGAGCCGTCCCTTTGAATTAAATTCCCGGCTCCCGGCTTCACGGATGCGTCACGCACCTCGCATATATTAAAGGAATGGAGCGGGGCAACGATGTGGTCGTGTCGAGAGCATTTCGCGCGAGACGTTAGCAGCGGAAATCATCACGGTCTATAGCATCTACTCTTTGCAATCAGTCCGTTTTGTTTCCTGGCTGATCGCTACCGCATGAAATCAAATTGATTTCTACTATCCACACATCCATCTTTGCAATTTTTGACGCGTCAACGGGTGTAAGCCGGTAAATGCCAGACGGCACAAGGCTTTCCGGTCTTGACACGTCCATCTTTGCAATCGGCGTGTCGCGGCGCTTTGCGTTGCGGATTTTTTGCTGTGCGCGATTGCGTTCAACATAGTCAGGATTTTTAGCTCGGTAGTTGCGCGAGTAATTTGGGTTCTGCTCGGCCCATGATTTTGCATGCCCCTTCTGCCCGGCCTTGTAGGTGGGATCTGTTTGACGTTTAGCCTGCTGCCAGCACCGTTTGCGCTCGCGCTGGCACGCGGGCCATGAGCAGATTTTCTGATGCTGGACTTGTGGGCGCGGCACGAACTGTCTGCCGCAAATTGGACACCGTCTGCTTGCCATGAAACCTCCTGACATGGCGTGCCAACGATGTCTGCGAAGGTGATCCGGTGAATCAGTACCTCACTGATGCCCTGCCGGATACCTCCAGTGATTCAGGGGCGTGAAATGGAACTCGATTTCAGAGTTTGAGCACCGGCACGATAACGCCAGAGACGCCGCATTTCAAAACTGAACCTCTCCCTCATGAATGGCACGCCGTTTTGCGTGTCTCCCGGCCACTTTTGTTTGATGGCCGCTTCGTAATTCCGAAATACGTCTTTTTTGGTCACATTTCAGCGCCAACATCGCTCGCTCCACGCCTACCATCCCGTTCGCATCCGCACCCACCTCATATTGACGTGGGCTCCTAGCTGGGGAATTTAAATAAACAGCATTCAATGGTACCGCCCCTCTGAACAGAGACGGGCATATGCAGAAGAGCCGGAAGCCAAGCCTGGAGCGAGTTTCCGACATACCGGTGGCGCGTGAAATCGCGTGACACCGGTAAAAACGATCCCGTTGTCGCCCGTGGATGGGCCTGCGGCTGACTCACATTCGGTGAGTTGGCCTGCCCCGACCGGCAGCCCGTAGGACGACGACGCTGGATGAAGAATTGCGCTGGCTACTCTATGGCCCGCGCCCTCCCATGGCCTGCCTGCACGGCATCCGCGCCCGCAGCGCGTGAACCAACACTCACCACTAGATTTCGGTCTTTCCGGTGGGCCAAGGATTTTCTTATGGCAGTCGTTATGGCTGTTTGCATTGTAGGGCGGGCTTTGCCCGCCGCGTCGGGCGCAGCCCGACCTACAGCTAAATTCCGTTCGCCCTGAGCTTGTCGAAGGGTCTGGTTACAGGCCTGTGGCTCGACCGGTGCACCACGAGCGGTTAAGTGAAGAGCATTGCGTTTTATCCGTTTCAACCACACCAACTCAACAAGGAGATATTTTATGGGAACCCGCAACTTTGATCTCGGCGCCCGAGACATGAAAGCCGCCGGCCGCATTGCCCTCGAAGAAGGCATGCGCTCGTTCGCCAGCATAGACACCATGTCCGACCGCTGGAACCTCTTCGTGGACTACATCCGCGAGCATCACGCCATCGGGCGCATGGAAATGGTTTCACCGGACGTGGTTATCGAATACGGCTCATGGCTGGCCGACCGGGTGGACGAAGATGAGCTTGAAGCCTCCACCGCACAGAACTACGTGAGCGCAGTCAACCGGGTATTGGAAATTGCGCGCGGCGACCGGCATGTGGTCGTGTCGCCCACCCGCGATTGCGGAATTCCGCTGCGCAGCGGTATAGCCCTGGATAGACAGTTCGTCACCACCACGGATCATTTCAACTGGCTGGGCTGTTTCGATGAACCGGCCCGCATCATGATCCGGCTGCAACGGGCGTTCGGCATGCGTTTCGAGGAATCGGCCAAGTTTGATGCGCGCAGCGTGGATGATTACACCAAGATCAAGGTGCTGCCCATCGTCAACGGCACCAAGGGCGGGCGTACGCGCGAAGTGCCGATGTGCATGAGCGCACAGTTTGAAACCCTGCATGCGGCGCAACGCTACCAGCGCAGCGGACGTTCCCTCATCCCGGAAGAAATGACCTACGCGGAATTCCGCCGCCAGTGCTACCGCATCGCCAACGGGAACGGCATCCGCTTTCACCGGCAGCGGCATACCTACGCCTACCTGCGCTACAAGCGCGTGCTGGGCGCGGAATGCCCGGTCATGGCAGGCGTTGCACATGGCCAGCCGCATATCGAATGGCTGGCGCGCCAGTTGAAAACTTCCGAAGCCGAGGCGAAAGAGCGGGATCAGAAAGTCCGCGCGCAGATCGCGCAGGAGCTCGGCCACGGTCGCGTCGAAGTGACCAATGCCTACCTTGGCTGAGCAGGTTCGGCGCCGGGCGCATGTGTATGTCGCGCACGGCGGAAAAACTAACCGGCGGCAGCAGGTGGATCGGCTGGTGATTATGGTCAGTTGGATGCAGGCGGAATTCCGACTGACCGGCATCGAGCAGATCGGCAAGCGGCAGGTGATCGCATTCTGGAAGGCTCATCGGGATATGGCACCGGCGACGGCTTATGCTTATTGGCTGGCGGTTAAGGTTTTGTGGGGGTGGCTGGGGAGGGTGGGGGTGCCGCCGATGCCGCGTTCGGCGGCATGAGAAACTGCCTTTCTTGTCACTGCAAAGATCATGGTTTGTGAAGCGTTAAAACTCCGTTAAACTGCGGGCTAATGGGAGAGGCAGGGCTATGACAATCTACACAATCGGCTATGAAGGCATTGATATTCAGCAATTCTTCATGCTACTCAAGGAACACGGCATCGAAACCGTAGTTGACGTGCGTGAGTTGCCGCTTTCGCGCAAGCCGGGCTTTTCAAAGAAAATACTGGCTGCCGCCCTCAACCTGAGCGGAATGGAATATACCCATCTGGCAGATCTCGGCTGCCCGAAGCCGATTCGTGACCGTTATCGCGCTGATGCTGACTGGCAGCGTTACAAAGTGGGATTTTTGAAATACCTCAAAACGCAAAAAGATGCCATCGAAGAGTTGGCGACACTGGCAACTTCTTCAAACTGCGCGCTGCTTTGCTTCGAGGCTGATTTCAACTATTGCCATCGCTCGATGGTGGCCGATGCGGTCAAGCAGCAGAGCGGAATGCGCGTATCTCACATCCGTGTTGACGAGGTCAGAACAAAGGCACCTGCGGATTTTGGATTGGCTTTTGCATAGGCGGGTAGATCAAACTGATGATTAGCCATTGATCCTGAAAACGGTGCTGGTTACCCATCAGGAACATCAGATTCTTCCCGGTCAAATTTCCTTCCAGCTTTGCCCGAAAGGGAGCCTCCCAACCCTTGCCGTGGCTACGTTTGCAATTCCAGTAAAGCGCGCCAACCTCCCAGTCAACAATCTTGTGCCGCTCTTCGACCTCGCCATCCGGGGTATCGCAAACATAGCGATAGTAAAAATCAAACGGAATTTTCTTTAACTCCCGAACCTGGCGCTTCGCCTCTGCCTCATCAAACAAGCTGCCCTGCATCTGCTCCTGCAACAGCTTTGCCCGCTCATCCTCCGTCCAGTCCGGGTTGCGCGCAGGCGTAATGTCCAAGCTGATGATGCGCTTGGGGCGAAGCAAAGCGAGGCTTACCAAAGCCTTTTCTCTGCCGCCATCTATATCCTTGAAATTCGTGAAAGCGGGCAGGCGGTCAATCCATACCCATCGCTCTTCCCAATTGTTTTTCGTCGAGAGCGGCTCCGCATCGCATTCGATGGTATCCACATAAATACGGTGGCTTTCCGGGCGGTTGTCGTTGTTCGATTTCTTTACCCGCGCACTGACCCATTGCCACTTCTTGAATTGCTGGCCTTCCTCGATAAGCCGGAACGGCACGGGATACAAGCGACGAAGCTGCCCCTGCTCATTGACGCCTGCCACACAGGAGGTCTCGACATACTTCGCGCTGGGCGATGGGTAGGTCTTGGCAAGAATCAGAATGCGCTCAATGAAATCCGCCATGGATTCTCCTAGACGAGTCAGTCAGGCAAAATGTATGAAGTTGTTAAAAGCCGTAGTAGGTATTTATTCAACGCAACCCCATAACCATTGCTGGATATGCAACTTCCTGATCGCCAACTCGGAATCGGAGCATATAAATCCTCACCGGGAGACAGCCTATTGGAGCGGCAGAAAGCACAGCGACCATATCCTTTTTGAAGTTGGTTAGTGAAGCTACTGGAGTTTCGGAACACGACGACAACAATTTCCCCCATATTTCTTTAACTGCGCTACAGGCAGCGACATCTGCCTGTTCCGTCGGCAGGTCAAGCGTACTATCGCAGATGCATCTGATTTCATTGTCGTGTGGCAGGAGTTCAGAGAACACGGGGATCGCTCCATTTTCCCAAGCCACCTGCATGGTACGCCGGAGATTTGGAATCGCCTCTCGCTCAGTCAAGGGGAGGCAAATGCGGCGGTCGGAGAGTAAGTCGTTTGCTGATGAGCCCAGCATAAACTGAACAATTTTGGGATCGAGCCGAAATTTTGGCCCCGCAAAAAATGGGCTAACTTCGGGGAAGCCTTCAACATCTTTCAGGAAGGCTAAATAATATCGCTCGTCTCGCGTGTTTTTTTGGGGGGTAAGAAGTCCAGTTCCGTTAGATAACGAATTCCTTTGGGCATTAGTTTCAGACGTAGCATTGGCATCCTGATTATTAGTAAGCACCGTAATACCTGCGGGGAAGAGGAACCCGTTTGGAACAGGAATTATCTCAGCTTTAACCTTGAATTTCATACCAAAATTAGTGCCCCACGCGTAAAGGTCACCTTGCCCGCTCAGCCCTTTTTTTATCCTTTCAAATTTACCAATGCTTATGGAAGAAATTAGAAATTTAATGCCAAGCATCGAGCGAAAAATATTCCATAAATCATTACGATGAATGTAGTACCAAAGCGGCAGAATAGCCATACGCATTTTGGGGTAACAGATGCACCACTCATGCAATTCTTGAATAAGTTCTGGCAGGTCGCGTTGCGGCGGGCGATGGTGCTGTTCTTCATCTAGCTGGCCCTGCGATGAAAGTTTTGGTAATTTGCTGCGCAGATCAGCAGAGATTATGGCTACTGCGGGATTCTCAGGATCGAGTTCTTCCGCTCGATCTAGTTGCTGCTTAGCCTCGGTGAATTTCTGCTCGTCAATATTTAGTTGCGCAAGCATTGTAAGCGTCATAGCCGCGAGCATCGGGGAAATCTTTTCCGCGCCAAGCGCAAGTATCTTTTCAGCCGCCTCCCGTTCTTTCTTGCGATCTTTTAGTTGTTGCATTACGCCACGAATATGATTCCAGCATTCAATAACACCTTTTATGTCATCCGCACCTTCAAGCCGCTCTATTGTTTTTTTGAAAATATGAATGGCTTGGTCGTACTGGCCGATTTGTTCCAAAAACGCACCCTTTTGTATTAACAATCTGTGCATTTCATCGACTGATTTTGCTTCTTGAATCAAACCGTCAATCAACTCTAGGGCGAGCTTGCTTTTTTCTTTTAGTAAGTCCTCTTTTTCTGTGCCTTTTGCAACAAGACACAGCATTGTAAATACAGTTAGTTTGTGCTCTTGTTCAAGCCAATCATTGGAAACAAGGAAATTGAAAATTTGCTCAGCTTCCTCGTATTTCCGTAACTCAACAAGCTTACAAGCATGTCTAAAATAGTAATAAGAAGCCTTCCTATCATTTTTCCAAGCGGCTGCAATTGCAGCCGCTTGTTGATAATAATTGGCAGCCACATCCCTTTTGCCTACCGAATCGAACAATTCTCCTACTTGGAGATAGCACTTTGCCACCCCGACAGTATTGTTAATTTGCTCAAACAATTTTGCTGCATCGTTCAGGTCAGATGCCGCCAGTTGATACTCATCTGTTCCTCTACGCAAATTAGCGCGCTGCAGCAATGTGTCAGCAATGTTCCATTCCCAACCTTTTCCAAAGTTCTTAAAGAACTCCAATGCTCGCGTCCATTCCGTGATCGCATCATAGGGGCGGGTGTAACCAAAAATTTCCGCCTTCCAGCAATGACATTGGGCAAAACCTTCTTTGGCGTTCTTTTGCTTCTCGTTATCGCCAGTTGCGTAGAGTTCCGAGAATGCGTTATATGCAAGCTCAACAAGCTCTAAGGCCTTGGTGTTATCGCCATCTTTTATGCTAGATTTCTCCAAGGCCGATAATGACAAAAGCGCAAAGCCTTCATCTCTTTGTGATTCCGTCTCGCGGGCGTGTTCAAGCGCTCTGGTAATAAATCCGCGTGCTTGATCTCTGTTACCTTTGATTCGGTGCACCTCGCCAATGAGCTGAAGCAACCAGCACCGATCATCGCCTAGGTCAACGGCCTTGGCATCTTGAAGGCATTCATCGGCAAGCTTCAATGCCTCATCCAAGTTCGGTTCGTCCCTAGCTAGAACCAAAACAGTTTCTAGCCGCGCGCGAATCTCCTCACCCTTATTGCCTTCTTTCTCAGCTTGCTTGCGAACCACGCTCCACAAACGAAGAGCAGAATCTACATCGTGCTTGCGAGATGCGTTGCTGGCCTGCTTCTTTTTCTTCCTCAACGCCGAACTTAGTTCGACTTTCTCCATTGCCACAGTTTTATTATCGGCATCTCCGTGAACAGCTTGTCTCACTAATTCGGAGAGATTGCGATGTGAAAGCAGTTGCGGAAACATCCGAACAATATCTTCATGCTTGTGCAGCCAAGAACAAATATCGTTGCCGCCGTGAACAATGATGGCCGCGCAATCTGGGAGGACATGTTGAATCTTGCCCATGACCGCTTCGCGTAACTTTGTCGAGAGAACTACATTCGTGAGTAGCGAATATATCTGTGGGGGCGGCTGATTTCGCTTCTTGATTCGCTGGCATTCCCGGCTCACAGCCTGAATCAGGAGACTGCTTGGTCTTGCTCCGGCTGCATTTGCTCCCTGAATGAATTTCGCTTGAAATTGGAACGGACCTTGCTGAATGTCGTTTCCAGGGTAGCAAAGCGAAGCTTGGCAATATGCATCGTTTCCCCAATCTCCACTCCCACCCCAAGCTTCAACTCCAATCCCTAGTTTAGCCTTAAGAAGGGCTTGGCAGAGGCTCTCGAATTCCGACCAATGCAGATCATCCAAACGATATTCAAGCATTTTTGTTGACTCTGAAAGGTCGTAGAAATCTCATATAAACTCAAGGAACAACTTCCTGATTTCTCCATGCATGTAGGACTTTGGCGAAATCAATATCCTTCGGTGCCTCATTCCATGCCTCGTAGAATGATGCGTCGTCACTTTCAGGCGCGGGATTGGGAACGTCAATCTTGATGCGGGTAGGCATCATTACTGAATCCCCGATCAGGATGCTTTCTCCACGCCGTAATGTGGAAAACATGCTCGCGATTCCACGCACAGAATCAGGCAGGAGGTTCCGGACGTAGGATTGGTCATCCGGGTTTGAGATGCGGAGGCAGAGAAAGCTGTTGCACTGTGAAAGGATGGTTGCAGAAACCTCCCGAGGACGCTGACTAATAACGGTCAGACTAACACCATATTTGCGCCCTTCCTTGGCTATGCGCTCAGCAGAATGCTTGGCCGCCTCGGTCGCAGGGTCTCCATCGCATAAGTAGATGTGTGCCTCGTCTGCAAAAACTGAAATCGGGAAGCGCGTTGTATGAACGCGCCGATGCCAATATGCAAAATCAAATAGGCAGCGAAGGATGAGTGAAATCACAGAGGAGCGAACATCGAACGGAACTGGACTTAAATCGACGACGACGACCTTTTTCCGATCTCCTGCCTTTTCGCCTAACAGGCGACGAAACAGGTCTTCCATCGAAGCGCTTGTGTTGTACGTCTTGGGCTTAAAAATCAGGTCATAGCGCCTATCGTTAAGTCTGGAGTCAACCCTCATCAGAAGCCGCGTAAAGTCTCCATATAGCGGCCCTTGCTTTGGCCCTTTAGAACCTTGAACCATCTCGGTATCGAGTCGGCGAAACTCATCCAGAATGTTCGCAAAGTCGAAGAACACAGGTGTATCAATGGTGATTTTTTTTAGTCCTAACGCCTTATTTTCCGGGTGTGCCTCTTTTGCAGCTTGCAGCAATTCCTTGAATTTGGCGATTTGGTTGGGGGCAGCCGACTCGCTCCGGTCAACCATCAACCCAAGCAACTCTTCGGAGTTCATCAGCCAGTAAGGCAACTCCAAGTCACTTGCCGCTATTACATCCGCAGAGTCGCCAAAGGTTGTGGTGTATTCCCCATGCAAGTCAAACAGTACGATAGTTGCTTGCTGAAAGTCGCACATTTTCTGGATAAGCGATGCAACCGTCCACGATTTTCCGCCACCTGTCTGGCCGAGGATTGCTGCGTGCCGGGTTAGGAATGCATCTAGGTTTATTTTCGCCTGTTGCCCAGGAAGAAGCGACAGCTTTCCTATTGCGAAATCGCCTTCGGCATAACTTGCATAGACTTGGTCAATTAAGGCTGGCGAGACGGCGAACACGGGGGCATTCACCGTTGGAAGAACGTCCGTCCCGCGCTCAAATTTTCCAGTCGCATCAATAGTGCCGACAGGAATGGTCGAGAGTCCACGTGTCGCGCGGTCGAGCAGCATCGTTCCGTCAGCTTCCGCCGCCCTTGATTCGGATGCACTTACCTTGCCCTCGCGCATCTCGATGCCCGTTACCATGCACAACAGCTTCGCCGCAGGCAGAGCGACCATGATGAATGTTCCAGGTTGTCCGATAAGCACTGGCGTTGGCCCCGTCGAAGTCGGCAGATGTACAGTCATCGAATCCGGAACTCCACGTTCAACATCGGCAGTGGGCTCATGATCAACAAGGGTGACGAATATCTCATCGCCCGTTACACCGACAACTTTTCCAATCTGGTAATCACTCATGCGTGGTTCCTATTCAAAGAGGGTGACAAACTTACTGAATTGCCATGCGTCGGTGGTTGCAGCGACGGACTTGCCGTCAATGTGAAGGTGGCTGCTAAAGCCAGCCCGAAAGTTCGGCAATGATTTGAATGCGGCGAGACCTGCAGGTTCATCTTGGCTTAACGCGAACAAGCGACATCTATTTGATTGCATCACCGGAAGTAATAGTTGCTGATTGATGTGCTCGTCGGCGTAACTGAAGCCACAACTCACAAGGTATTTACACTCACCACCCAATACTTTGCTCGCTTGATTGAATAATGTGTCATAGGGAGGCGTCATTGTATCCATGACCTTCTTGCGCCGTGGCAGCACCATCACGCGGCGAGAGTTGGCACGCATGGCCGATGGATGCCTCTCATAGAACACGGCAGATTCTTCAGTCCATGAAATAGAGCCATGCAATTTAATCAGCTTCACTGTCAGATTATTGTTTGGCGCAAATCTTCCACCTGAAACCACACCTGATGTGTTCTTGAACTGCGCTGGCTGAAAATACCGCTCCGTCGTGCCACAGAAACCATTTTCGATGGAAACACCAACACGGGCAGCAGCCGTCTCAAACAACAGGTCGTAGTTCGTCGTAAAAATCCATACCGAACATGGAAGGCCGAACGCATGTCTCTTCAGGGCTTCGAAAAATCTACAGTGGTTATCTATGTTTGGGTTTGCGACTGCCAGAAGACAGTTGAGAATCAACTCACGCAGTCGAGTTTCCAAAGCACTGAATCGTGGGTCGCCTGAATTTGTCCAGTGTGCAATAACAAGGTCAGAAAGTTGCTCAATATTGGGTATTGCCTGCGCATCGTCATAGGTCTCACCCGCTTGCTTAAGAACCTCATCAAGGACAGTGCGTTCGTCTGGCTTGAGTGCCGTCATTACCTCGCGGGTAAGCTGCGGCATCATCGGATAGCCCGCTTCACGCGATGTCCCTGCGCCGAACAGAAAGCCTGTGCCATCCAATGGTTGCGATACATTGGGCAATATGTCTGTCAGGTTAATAGTCACGATGAGAACAGATCACGTAGCTAAAAAGCACATGGGGCTTGTAATCACGCAAAGCGATTATGGATAGCGCTCGGCTTGCCGGAATTGCTCGAAAAAAAGCAGAGAGGCTCGCAGCCATGTTATCCCCCTTGATAACAAACTTGCTGATTAGTTGTTCCCTCTGGTGAGGGACTCTCGCGTCAGCCTCCTGTTCTGATTATCCGCCGTGTCCGTGCCGTACTTTGCGACTCAGTTTTATTGCGGCGGTTGCGCAAGTTGGATGCAACTCTAAACGAGCTGGGAAGAAGTTGCAACGGCAATGGCGTGTATGTTTGGTTAGCTGCCGTTTCCGAGTGACAGTATGATTTTTCACGGCGTGCCAACATGGAGAAAATTGCCTGAAAATATTCGGTGAAAATTTTCATCAAGCTGGTGAAAGCCACCCAGACTATATATAAATTGGTTACAGGTTACCTGCCACCATCACTCTGAAAGCCATGCTGCTCCTTAATTTATGAAAAATTTCCTCCTACTCAAACGCCATTTCGAGTTGCGCGAAACATCTTTTTTCCTACTCATGCGCCAAATCATAAGCCGCGTTTCCCTACTCAACCGCCAATAGTCAGCGCCGGACAACGGCAACATGATTTCCGTTGATCTGCCATGACCCCAGGAATCCCGCTGCCACCAGCGCTTTCAAGGCCAGGACAATCACCCTGCGGAGATTGTCGTGGCGGCTGATGGTGAGGTCGGCGGCGCGCTGAATTTCTTCGAGGGGAAGCGGGTACGGTTGCTTGTGACTGGCCAAGTAGCCGTGCAACCAGGTGGCCAGCCCTTCCGGCAACTGTCGGTGTTGTGCCCACTGGAGGTGCGTGTAATGCTGCCCATGAAACAGCGCCGCCAGCTCCGGCGCGAGTTTGACCTGGTAGCGCGGCAGCGGCTTGCCGGTGCTCTCGTCTCGCCAGCAGAAGGCCGGGATCATGGACAGCGAGATGGTGTGCCTAGTACGTTCGGCATAGAAAGCCAGTGCGGTGGCCTGCAAGCGCGTGAGGCATTTGCGCAGGTGAGTGTAGGTCTCGCCGGAAGGCGTCCAGCCGACGGCTTGGCAGAAACTGTACGGTGTAAATTCCACGACCGCGCCCAGCGTGGTGTCACTCGCCATCTGTACCAGTTGCAGCCAGACCGTGGCATCGTCCTGCCGCAGTTCCTCGCCCGTGTAGGTGATGCGCCCCTTGCCGATGATCGCCAATGTTTCCTGTCGCAAATAACGTCGTTTCTGATTGCGGTTGCGCGCGTTGAACAACGCGCTGCGTAAAAACTCGTTCGGCGCGCAGCGGACTTCTTCCGGCCAGAGGGGAAGTTGATCGCCACGCTGATAGCCCCGTAGCTGTTGAATTCGTTTGAGGTAAATCTTGATCGGTTTGTGCATGGCGATTGGCGTCCAGCTCGTGACGCTAACTTCCGCCCGCATTTGATGGCGTCCGAAATGTGACCCGGCAGGGCGCATTTCAACGCCTCAATCCTTACGCGGTGATGTTCAATTCGATTCACGATCAATAGTCATTGATGGAGTGACTGTGTCGAATTGGATGAGGGGTGATTTATGAACCAGCGGTTGATACGCCTGCCGCAAGTCAAGGCCATGGTAGGCCTTGGCACGACGGCGATTTACGACAAAATCAAGAAGGGTGAATTCCCGAGGCAGATCAAGCTCGGGCGCTTATCCGGTTGGGTCGAGTCCGAGGTGCAGGATTGGATAAGCCAGCAGATATTGGCAAGTCGTCCGGGGTCGGCAAGTTCATCGCCTCGCGCGCAAGCTGCGTGTTGACGATGATCTCTTCCGGAATGTTATCAATCCAGTCCGCCCAGGCTTGCATCATATTCCGGCGCTCTGGCAGGTACTCGGCATGGTTGTAGGCGGCCTTGGTTTTGTTGCCTTCGACGTGCGCAAGCTGGCGCTCGATCCACTCGGAGTGGAAGCCCATTTCGTGCAGCCGCGTTGAGGCCGTTGCCCGGAAATCATGCCCTGTCCACTGGCCGGAGGGATAGCCCATGTGTTCGAGCGCGCGGTTGATCGTGGTCGCGCTCATCACATCATCCGGACGGCGGAAATTCGGGAACAGCCAGTTGCCGGCGCCGGTGATCTTCCGCAATTCTTGCAGCAGTTCCACTGCCTGACGCGGCAGCGGCACTACATGCACCCGCTTCATTTTCATCCGGCCCGGCTGAATTTTCCATTCGGCAGCATTGAGGTCGAACTCGGCCCAGGGCGCTTTGCGTAATTCGGCTGTACGCACGAAGGTGTAGAGCATCAGCTTCATGGCGATAACGGTAGTCCGGTTGCCGCCATACTTCGTCAGCTTCGCTTTGAAGTCGCCGATATGCTCGGCTGACATCGGTTTGCTGTGGTTGATCTGCGGGCGCGACAATGCTCCCTTGAGCGCCGCCGCAGGATCGCCTTCGGCGCGCAGGGTAACCACCGCGTGGCGGAAAATTGCCGAGCACCACTGGCGCAGTTGCATCGCATAAGTTTCCGCGCCGCGTTCTTCCATGACCTGAAGAATGTTAAGCAGATGTGCAGCCGTTACCTTGCGGATGGGCAGTTTGCCGATTTTCGGGAAGGCGTTCTGCTCGATGCAATTGGTCGCCTGCTTGTGCGAGTAGGCCGACCACTTGCCTTTCTTCCGCTCCAGCCACTCCCGCGCGATAGCTTCGAATGTGTTGGCGCGTTCATGCGACTGGCGCAGCTTCTCGGTCTTCTTTTCCTGGGTGGGATGGATGCCCTGTTTGACGAGCTCACGCACGCGCTCACGTTCGCGGCGGGCTTCGGACAGGGAGACGGATGGATATTCGCCGATGGTGTAGCGACCATCTTTCTCTGGCGTCAGCCAGTAACGGTAGCGCCAGAATTTTGCGCCGGTCGGACGCACCTCAAGATAGAGGCCGCTGCCATCCTGAAGCACGTAAGGCTTCTCGGTGGGCTTGGCTGTTCTGACTTTTGTGTCTGTGAGAGATGACATACCGGATAACTCGAAATCTTGTCCGGTATCTTATCCGGTAATTCTCGGGCTGTCACCGAAAAAGTGCGAATGGCGACGAGCGTGAAACCCAGTAGCAGCAAGGCTTTTGAGGGTGTTGCGAATGGCGGTGAAAATGGGCGAAAGTCAGTGGTGATTGTCTATCATCAGCAGCATGTCTGGTATCCTGTTGACCGAACTTGGCGGTCGTGTTATTGATTGCAGAGTCATTAATAACGTGTCAATTGTCGCTTGTAACGCCTGTCAGCGGAAGCCCTTATGAAACGTCTGGTTGCATCCATGTTCATCGCGATGCTTTGTGCCTGCGGCACAATGCCGCCGCCTGCACCGGCGCCCGCGCAGAAAAATTTTGAATGGACGGGACGCCCTGCAGACGAACTCGTGAGCAAATTAGGCGCCCCTACCAACATTTTCCTGCTGGATTCGGGTGGCAGGGTATTCGAGTACATTTCCAGGGTCAAAACGACGATCAAGGCCCGCGATCCCAATACCATCGCGAAGCGGAATAAAGGGGATCCCTCGCTATTTGAGCCGCCACCTGAACCCGGCATTTATAAACCCATGGAAGATGAGCGCAAATCGAGATTTCGCAAACCCGATGTTTACAAAAAGACCATTTTTCCTACCTGCAGGTTTGTATACAACGTAACTGCCGACAATATTATTGAGAGCTGGTTCGTCGAGGGCGATAATTGCAACTGATCGCAGCATACGCATTAATTAACCAGTGCCGTCTCTCATTGCTGCGGTAGCCAACTTCCGCGCTAGCGATGCACCTTCGCATCGAGACCTTCCAGCACCATCTCGGCAGCGCGCAGTACGGCGCGCGCCTTGTTCTGCGTCTCCGTCCATTCGCTTTGTGGCACCGAATCAGCCACGATGCCGGCACCCGCCTGCACAAATAATGTATTGTTCTTTACTACCGCAGTGCGCAAGGCGATGGCCAGATCCATATCGCCATTGAATCCGAGGTAACCCACGGCTCCGGCGTAAATGCCACGCTTGGAAGGCTCCAGTTCATCGATGATTTCCATCGCGCGCACCTTGGCTGCGCCGCTCACCGTGCCTGCCGGAAAGGTGGCTTTCAGCACGTCGATCGCATCCAGTCCGGGTTTGAGCCTGGCATCGACATTGGACACGATGTGCATCACGTGCGAGTAGCGCTCGATCACCATCTTTTCGGTGAGCTTCACTGTGCCGTTTTCCGCGACACGCCCGATATCGTTGCGGCCGAGGTCGATCAGCATCAGATGTTCGGCCAGCTCCTTGGGGTCGGCCAATAATTCTTCCGCCAGTGCGGCATCCTGTTGCGGCGTCTTGCCGCGCGGACGGGTGCCGGCGATGGGGCGCACGGTGACCGTGTCCCCTTCCAGCCGCGCCAGTATCTCCGGCGATGCGCCTACCACATGATGGTCGCCCATGTCGTAATAGAACATGTAGGGCGAAGGATTCACGCTGCGCAACGCGCGATACAGCGACAGCGGCGAGGCAGGGAAAGGCTGCACCATGCGCTGCGACAGCACGACCTGCATGATGTCGCCGTCGAAGATGTACTGCTTGGATTTTTCCACTGCGGCCTTGAAGGCGTCTTCGCCGAATTCCGATTTTGCCTCGTAGCTGCGCAATTGCGGCGCTTCCGGAATCCTTACCGGCTGGCGCAATGCGCGCAGCAGCGCATCGAGCTGTTGGCGCGCCAGCGCATAAGCATCGGCCTGTTCCGGGTTGGCATACACGATGAAGGTAAGCTTGCCGGAGAGATTGTCCACTACCGCGAGCTGTTCGGTCAGCATCAGCAGAATGTCGGGCGTACCGATGACATCCGGCTTCTGCGTCTGCGCCAGACGCGGCTCGATGTAGCGCACCGTGTCGTAACCGAAGTAGCCTGCCAGTCCGCCAGTGAAGCGCGGCAGGCCGGGCAGAGGCGCGACCTTGAAACGCGACTGATACTCCTTGATGAAGTCCAGCGGGTTGCCCGCCTCGTGCGTAGTCTCGTTATTCTGATGTGTCAGCGTGACAGCCTTGCCGCGCACCGTGATGCGTGTGTCGGCAGGCAAACCGATGAAGGAATAGCGCCCGAAGCGCTCTCCGCCTTGCACCGATTCGAGCAGGTAGGAATAAGGTTTATTGGCAAGCTTGAGGTACAGCGATAGCGGCGTGTCGAGGTCGGCGAAGGTTTCCACAACCAGCGGAATGCGGTTGTAGCCTTGTTCGGCCAGAAGGTTGAAATCCTGTTCGGTGATGGGGGACAACATACAGACTCCTCAATTCTTGTGAGAGAAAACAGCGGCGCAAAAGCTGGACATGACGGTTTAGCTCTGCATAGCCATTCGACTAAGCTGGCAAACTACGCCAGCCAAGTCGCTGGTTAGCACCATCGCCAGCTTGCAGGTTTTCTCCATGTTTTGAGGTTGCTGTGTGTCATTCAATCAGGCTCGTATTATGAGTTTCAAGGCATCCGGCAGTGCGGCGATCACCGCATCCACATCCAGTCCTTCCACCGGCTGGCCGTGATTATAACCGTAAGGCACGCAAAATACCGGGCAACCCGCAGCGCGTGCGGCCAGCACGTCGTTGCGCGAATCGCCTATCATCAGTACACGCTCCGGTGATGCGTCGAAGAACTTCGCAGCGTGCAGCAAGGGCATGGGATGCGGTTTCCTTTCGGGCAGCGTATCGCCCGACACCACGATCTCGAAATAGCCCGCCAGCGCGGAATTCGCAATCAAGGGTTCGGTATAGCGCGCCGCCTTGTTGGTGATGCAACCCAGGCGAAAACCTGCCGCCTGCATCGCTTCCAGTCCGGCGATAACCCCCGCATAAGGCTTGCTGGTCAGCAACACCTTGTAGTGGCGATCGAAGAATGGCAGCGCCTGCTCGAACAGCGCGGCATCCGGCTCGGCGTGCATATCGCCGGTCAGCGCGCGTTTCACCAGCCAGGACACACCATTGCCGATGTAGCTCATCAGCAGTTCCTGTGATACGGGCGCACGGCCCATGTCGCGCAGCATGCGGTTCGCGGCTTCGGCCAGTTCCGGCGCGCTGTCGAGCAGCGTGCCGTCCAGGTCGAGCAGAATGGCGGAAACGGCTAAAGGGAATTGCACTTGCGACACGATGGATTTTCCGGTTTCAGATTTAATGTAGGGCGGGCTTTGCCCGCTGAATCAAATTGTCGGGCAGAGCCCGACCTACCCGACCTTGGCCAACTCCGCGCGCAACTCGCCGATGATGGAGTCGTAGCGGTTCTTGTCATTCTCGTTGCGCTTGCCGAATACGGCGGAGCCGGCGACGAACGTATCTACGCCCGCTTCGGCCACTTCCCGGATGTTGGCCGGGCCAACGCCGCCGTCGATTTCCAGACGGCAGGCATGGCCGCCTGCATCTATCATCTTGCGCACTTTGCGCGCTTTGTCCAATACGTGCGGAATGAATTTCTGTCCGCCGAAACCGGGGTTGACCGACATCAGCAGCACCATGTCCAGCTTGGGCAGCGTGTATTCCAACACATCCAGCGGCGTGGCCGGGTTGAACACCAGTCCGGCCTTGCAGCCGTTTTCCTTGATCAGGCCGATGGTGCGGTCGATGTGCTCGGACGCTTCCGGATGAAAAGTGATGTAGGTTGCACCCGCCTTGGCGAAATCTGGAATGATGCGATCGACCGGCTTGACCATCAGATGCGCATCTATCGGTGCAGTCACGCCGTGCTTGCGCAAGGCTTCGCAGACCAGCGGGCCGATAGTCAGGTTGGGCACGTAATGGTTGTCCATCACGTCGAAGTGCACGATGTCTGCGCCGGAGGCGAGCACGTTGTCGACTTCCTCACCGAGTTTGGCGAAGTTGGCAGAAAGGATGCTGGGAGCGATCATGTACATGATTTTGGCCTTATGGACGAAGTTTGAAAGCAAAATTCGTATTCTACCCGAAACTACCTACGCGAATGAACTGATGCCCGGTATGGGCTTGTGCTTGTCAGCACAGGGAAAATAAGGTGAAATGTGGTCATGGACAACGACGATCAGCCTCACATCAATATCACGGTCAAGGTAAATTATCTGGCCGAGCAATCCGACGAGGCCGACAACCGTTTCGTGTTTGCCTACACCATCACGCTCACGAACTACAGCGATACCACCGTGAAGTTGCTCGGCCGCCACTGGATTATCACCGATGCTAACCATCATGTGCAGGAAGTGCGTGGCCAGGGCGTGGTGGGCGAGCAGCCGGTACTCAAACCCAAGCAGAGCTTTGAGTACACCAGCGGCACCGTACTCGCCACACAAGTCGGCACCATGTCGGGCAGCTACCGTATGGCGGCAGAAGATGGCGCCGAATTCGATGCGCCCATCCCGCAATTCGTGCTGAGCGTACCGCGCGTTTTGCATTGAGCGCATGTCGTTAAAAACCAGCTACCGCTTCATCGCCCCCTTCTACGACGCATTTCTGGAGCGCGGCATCGTTGCCGATATCCGGCAGCGCAGTCTGGCTGCGCTCAGGAAATTCGCGCGCGGACGCGTGCTGATCAGCGGCGCGGGCACCGGGCTGGACTTCTCCTTTCTGCCGCCACAACACGATTACGTTGCGCTGGAACTGACGGCTGCGATGCAGGCGCGTTCGCTGGACAGGGCGCGCGGACTGGAGATGGCCTGGGTACGCGGCGACAGCATGGCCTTGCCGTTTGCCGACGCAAGCTTCGATCACGTGTTGTTGCATCTCATCCTCGCGGTGGTGCCCGAGCCACAACGCTGTCTGGCGGAAGCGGCGCGCGTACTCAGGCCGGGCGGACGTATATTGTTGCTCGACAAATTCTTGCGGCGCGGTGAACGCGCCTGGCTGCGGCGCATGCTGAGTCCGCTCAGTTCACGACTGGCCACGCGCCTGGATGTCGTATTCGAGGATGTGCTGGAAAACGTCCCGCAGTTGAGTGTGGTGTCCGACCAGCCCGTGCTGGCGCGCGGCTGGTTCCGGATGATCGAATTGAAAAAGAAAGAAATCTGAATGTTTGGCATCGACAAAAAATGGCTGGCCTGGGCATGGTGTCTGCTGCTCGCCGCCTGCGTTACACCGCCCAGTCCGCCCGTCATCGCACCGCCACCTGCCGCACCGTTCGCCGCGAGTAATTGGGACGCGCTGCCGGACTGGAAGTCACGGGCCCTTATTCCAAGCTGGCCCGCCTTCCTGCAAAGCTGCCATGCGCTGAAGCACAAAACGCTATGGCAGCCGCCATGCGCGCGTGCTGTGCAGTTGGAGCCAACCGACGAGGCGGCCCTGCATGCATACTTCGAAGAGTGGTTCACGCCCTGGCAGGTGTCCAATGACGACGGCAGCACGCAAGGTTTGATCACCGGCTATTACGAACCGAAGCTCTATGGCAGCCGCGAAAAGAGCGAGCGTTTTCGCTATCCGCTGTATGCCGTACCGGATGATATGCTCACCATAGAACTCGGTGAGGTGTATCCGCAATTGAAAGACATGCGACTGCGCGGACGCTTGCAAGGAAAACGTGTGCTGCCCTACTACAGCCGCGCCGAAATCGATGCGGGCGCGGGCGCGTTGCAGGGCAGCGAATTGTTCTGGGTGGACGATGCCGTCGAACTGTTTTTCCTGCAAATCCAGGGATCGGGCCGCATCGAGTTGCCGGATGGCTCTCTGGTAAAAGTCGGCTATGCCGACCAGAACGGCTACCCCTACGTTTCCATCGGCAAGAAACTTGTAACGTCCGGCGAATTGAAACTGGAAGAAGCCTCCATGCAAGGCATCAAGGATTGGGCGGGGAAAAATCCGGATCGGCTTACTGCGTTGCTGGAACAGAATCCAAGCTATGTGTTCTTCCACGAGCTGCCGGGCGGCCTGTCCGCACCGCCGGGTGCATTGGGCGTGCCGCTTACCGATGGATACAGCATCGCTGTGGATGCGCGCACCATCCCGCTGGGGGCTCCGGTGTTCCTCGCCACTACACAGCCCAACAGCACGGAGCCGCTGAATCGCTTGATGCTGGCGCAGGATACAGGCGGCGCGATCCGTGGCGCGGTACGCGCTGATTTCTTCTGGGGTTTTGGAGAGGCGGCTGGAGCGCAGGCAGGCAGAATGAAGCAGCAAGGCAGGATGTGGGTGTTATTCCCCAAAGGTGGAGAACCCGCACGCAAATATTAACCCTGTAATCGGTAACGCACTTTGGTCAGCCAGCGACTCTTCACCGCGCGTCCCTGTTTGATGGCCGGGGTAAAGTTTTGCACGCGCAACATATCCACTGCTGCTGCCTCGAAATATCCCTGCGGCTGCGCCTGCACTACGCCGACCTCGTCTACACCGCCACGTTCGTTGATGAGCAATGACAGTGTGATTGTCCCTTCAATTTCCGCTGTCCGCGCGCGCGCGGGGTAGACCTGCTGCATATCGCCCAGCAGATGCGGCGGAACGTCCAATTGTTCAACGGGGTAATAAATCATATCCGGTGCGGCCGGTGCATGCTGTTGCACCGGGAAAGCCAGCGCTATTTGCTGCTCCTTATGCTCCGGGATGGCGGGCTGGGCGATGGGCGCGGTCTCCATTCCGGTAGTAACCGGCGACGGAGCAAGTGGCGAGGGCGCAATAACTATCGCGGCCTCCCCGCTTGCCATGCGCCGCATTGCCGTTATTCGCGGATGAGACGTATTCGCTGTAGAAGGTGCGTAAACAGGAGTCGCTGGAGCTTGCAGTTGCGCTTCCAGCGGCTGGGGTGCGACAGACTGCGCAGGCACAGCTAACTGCACACCGAACAGCACGCCCAGATGCAATGCCGCCGATAGGCCCAGCGCAGGCAGCAGCAGATCAGTGGCTGGCTGGCGCATTCAGCGCCTTCTCCAGTTCGGCGGCGGGCAGGAAGCCGGGAACTACTTTCCCGTTGGCAAACACCAATGTCGGCGTGCCGGTCACATGCAGCTTCGCGCCCAGGGCCTGTACCTTTTCAGTTTGCGGGGTCGCGCAATTCCCGGCGGGTGGTTGCACGCCATCCAGCATCCAGTCCTCCCAGGCTTTGGACGGATCAGGGCTGCACAGGATGTTGCGCACCTTCTCGTCCGACCCCTGGAATATGGGGAACAGGAAACGGTAGAGCGTGACGTTGTCCACGTGTTTCAGCTCGCCCTCCAGCTTCTTGCAGAAACCGCAATTGGGATCGGTCAGGTACGCCAGCTTGCGCGATCCATTGCCCTTCACGCGTTTTACCGCGAGCTCCAGCGGCAGGCTGTTGAAGTCCACCGAGAACAATTCGCGCGAGCGCTCCTCTGTGAGATTGCGCCCACTCTTCAGTTCAAAGATGCTGCCGCTGATGAGATATTGCGTCTTCTCGTCGGTGTAGAACAACTGGCCATCCATCACCACTTCATACAGGCCCAGCATCTTCGCTTTGTGGACCTTGTCTACCTTGCCGATCTGCGGATATTTTTTTTCCAGAGTTTCTTTTACCGTCGCCTCGCTGGCATGGGCACAGCCAACGGCAAACAGGGCAAGCAACAGCAAGAGCGATCTGAACATTTTGTATCCTGAGAGTTAAGTTAATTGAGGGCATGGCGCGCCAGCATTTTCTTGAGCGGCACGATGCGGTTGGTAGCATTCAATCCCAGGTTGCGAGCGCTGCGCAACAGCGGATTGTCGTTGTTGAACAGCTTCTTCAGCGCATCGGTGGTGAGCTGCATCGAAAGGATGTCTTCCTTGCGCGCGCGCTCGTAACGGCGCAGCAAATGGATGTCGCCGCAATCCTGCTGCGGCCCGCGCTCCAGCAACACCTGCGCCAGTTGGCGCGCATCGCGGAAGCCAAGGTTGACGCCCTGTCCGGCCAGCGGGTGCACGTTATGCGCGGCATCGCCCACCAGCGCGAGACGCGGTTTGACGAGGTGCGGCAGATTGAGCAAACGCAACGGGAATGCGGCGGGCGGAGTGACCAGATGCAGCGCGCCCAGAGTGTGTTGCGATGCGGCCGCGACCCGTTCACAGAGTTCCTCATGCGGCAGTTGCAACAAGGTCTCCGCCTTCTCCGGGCTGACCGACCATACGATAGAAACCATCTGCCGTGGCAAAGGCAGCAGCGCGAGTATGCCGTCCGGCTGGAACCACTGGAATGCCGTACCGCGATGCGGTTTCTCTACCGTAAAATTCGCCACCACGCCATGCTGCTGGTACAGCGTGGGCGGTTCGACAATCCCGGCTTGCCGGCGTACCCAGGAATCGCGCCCGTCAGCGCCCACTATCAATCTGGCTTTTATCTCGCGACCATCTTCCAGTTGCAGTTGTGCGACATCGTCGTGCCACTCCAGGCTGGCGCAGCGTGCCGGGTGGAACAGGGTGAGGTTGTCCTGCTGTTGCAGCTCTTGCCACAACCCCTGTTGCAGCAAGCGGCTTTCCAGGATGAAAGTCAGCTCCGGTGCGCCAACCTGGTAGGCGGAAAAATCCAGCTCTGCGCCCGCGTCGCCGAACACACGCATCTGTTCAACCTGCTGCACGCGGCGCATGTCCAGCCGCTGCCATGCGTTGCATTCCTCCAGAAATACGACGTTGCCGGGGCTGATGGCGTAGATGCGGCTGTCCCAACCTTCGTTTGGGGAGGTCATGGGCTGCGCTTCCACCAGCGCCACGGATAATCCACTGGGCTTGAGTGCCGCAGCCAGACTGGCACCGACCAGACCGCCGCCAATAATCAGGACATCAAAGGTCATTGGTTAAAAAACTCTAAAGACAAATTGCAACCACGGATAACACGGAATACACGGAAAAAGCAGGGGGTAGAGGTTTCCGTGTTATCCGTGGTTAAAGGCCGTTTCATGACAATGGTCAGAATGATAGCACGGAGCGGTTGATTAAATTATAATCACCGCCCCTCGCGGAAAATAACATGCAGATCGGCCCCCACAAACTGAAGAATAACCTCATCGTCGCCCCCATGGCAGGCGTGACGGATCGGCCTTTCCGCATGCTGTGCAAGCGCATGGGCGCGGGTATGGCGGTGAGCGAAATGGTGGCTTCCAATTCGCTGCTGTATGGTTCGGAGAAAACCAAGCGGCGCGCCAATCACGAGGGCGAGGTCGATCCGATCTCGGTGCAGATACTCGGCGCCGATCCGAAGATGCTGGCACAAGCCGCGCGCCACAACGTGGAACATGGCGCGCAGATCATAGACATCAATATGGGCTGTCCGGCGAAAAAAATCTGCAACGTGATGGCCGGCTCCGCGCTGCTGCAAAACGAAAAGCTCGTGGCGGAAATATTGGAAGCCGTGGTCGGCGCGGTAGACGTGCCGGTCACTTTGAAGATACGCACCGGCTGGGACAAGAGCAACCGTAACGCCGTGCGCATCGCGCAAATTGCAGAAAACAGCGGCATTCAGGCGCTCGCCATCCATGGCCGCACACGCGCCTGTGCCTACACCGGCGAGGCCGAATATGACACGATCCGTGCGGTAAAGGCCACGGTGAATATCCCCATTATCGCCAACGGCGACATCACCACGCCGGAGAAAGCCAAGTTCGTGCTGGAACATACGGGTGCGGATGCCGTGATGATAGGCCGCGCCGCACAAGGCCGTCCCTGGTTATTTCGCGAGATCGCGCACTTTATCGAAACTGGCAAACACCTGGCCGCGCCGCAGATGGAAGAAGTCCAGCAAATACTGCTCGATCACGTACATGAACTTTACGCGTTTTACGGTGAACACACCGGCCTGCGCGTGGCGCGCAAACACATTTCCTGGTACACCAAGGGATTGGCTGGTTCGGCGCACTTCCGTCATCACATGAATCAGCTGGAAAGCATCACAGAACAACTACAAGTGGTAAACGATTTTTTTGGGGGGCAGTTGCAGGCTGGGGAGAGCCTGCAACATGTCGAGGAAATGGCGGCATGAAAAAAGGGGAGCGTAGCGTGTTGAACGAGAATGAAGTGGCACAGTATGTACGCAGTGCAGTAGATACTTATTTTACCGACCTGGAGGGCGAAGACCCATCCTGCGCGGTGTACGACATGGTGATCAACTGCGTCGAAAAACCGCTGATCGAAACCGTGTTGCACCATGCAGGTGGCAACCAGACGCGCGCGGCGGAACTGTTGGGCCTTAACCGCAACACCTTGCGCAAGAAAATCCAGATACACAAGATCAAGTCGTAAACCAAATTCAAAATCGAAAATCAGGAACTGACATGGCAACCATCACACAAGCACTCATCAGCGTATCGGACAAGTCCGGCGTACTCGAATTCGCCAAGGGACTGCATGCCCTCGGCGTAAAAATCCTCTCTACCGGCGGCACCGCCAAGCTGTTCGCCGACAACGGCATCCCCGTCACCGAAGTGGCGGATTACACCGGCTTCCCGGAGATGCTCGATGGCCGCGTGAAGACGCTGCAACCGAAAGTCCATGCTGGGATACTGGCGCGGCGCGATCTGCCCGAGCATGTCGCCACGCTGAAGAAGCATGACATCCCGACCATTGATCTGGTGGTGGTGAACCTGTACCCGTTCGCGGCCACCGTCGCCAAGCCCGGCTGTACGCTGGCAGACGCCATCGAGAACATCGACATCGGCGGGCCTACGATGGTGCGTTCCGCCGCGAAGAATCATGCGCATGTCGCCATCGTCACCAATCCCGCAGACTATGCCGACGTGCTGGCCGAGATGCAAACCAACAAGGGCGCAGTAAGCGATGCCACCCGTTTCGATCTGGCGAAGAAGGCGTTCTCGCACACTGCCGCCTACGACAGCATGATCAGCAACTACCTCACCGCGATCAACAGCGACGGAGCCAAGAGCGCGTTCCCCGCGCAGATCAACTTCAACTTCGCCAAAGTGCAGGACATGCGCTACGGCGAAAACCCGCACCAGCAAGCCGCGTTCTATCGCGACCTGAATCCGGTGGCGGGCGGCATCTCGGACTACACCCAGTTGCAGGGTAAGGAGCTTTCCTACAACAATATCGGCGATGCCGATGCGGCATGGGAACTGGTCAAGACCTTCGACCAACCAGCTTGCGTGATTGTGAAGCATGCCAATCCCTGCGGCGTGGCGATTGCCGACAGCGCGCTGAATGCCTACAAACTGGCTTACGCCACCGACACCACCTCCGCGTTCGGCGGCATCATCGCCTTCAACCGTGAGCTGGACGAAGCTTCCGCCGCACAGATCACCGCCAACCAGTTCGTCGAACTTATCATCGCGCCGAGCGCCACTGAAGCCGCGCTCAAAGTCACCGCAGCAAAACAGAACGTGCGCGTGCTCACCGTGCCGCTGTCCAACGCGCACAACCAGTACGACGTGAAGCGCGTCAGTGGCGGCTTGCTGGTGCAATCGCCGGATGCACTCAACGTACAGCTATCGCAACTCAAGGTGGTGAGCCGAGTGCAACCCTCGAACGAACAACTGCAAGACCTGCTGTTCGCCTGGCGCGTGGCGAAGTATGTGAAATCCAATGCCATCGTATTCTGCAAGAACGGCCAGACGCTGGGCGTGGGCGCAGGCCAGATGAGTCGCGTGGATAGCACGCGCATCGCCAGCATCAAGGCGCAAAACGCAGGCCTGAGCCTGAAGGATTCCGTGGTGTCGTCCGACGCCTTCTTCCCTTTCCGCGACGGCATAGACGTGCTGGCGCAAGCGGGCGCGAAGGCGGTGATCCAGCCCGGCGGTTCGATGCGCGATGAAGAAGTGGTCGCGGCGGCGGACGAACATGGGTTGGCGATGGTATTTACCGGGTTCCGTCACTTTAGGCACTAACCTCAACTCCCCTCGCCCCTTGCGGGATAACCAATGACTTGCTGCGACTTATGCAGCTTAGTCAGATGGCTAGTAGTTCTATCAGAGGGGCCGGGGGAGAGAGGTAGTCGGGCAAAGCCCGACCTACATCTGCTTGGGTGACACAGCGTGCACCATTAGGTAAGATGCACCGCCTTACCAATCCCGGAGATTGCGATGCAAACCGTTAAACTTTCCACCAAGGGACAATTTGTCATTCCCAATGAAATCCGCAAAAGCCACCACCTCGCGGCGGGCACCGAATTTGCGATTTCCTTTGTGGGCGACGAGATACGACTGACTCCTTTGCCGATGTTTCCGGTTACCACAGTTGATGATGCAGCGGGTTTGTTGGCCAGGCGCGGCAAGAAAAAAACCGATGAGCAAACCGCGCGCTCAAACATTGCCAAAATGTTGAAGGCGCGGGACGCTGTGACTCGCAAATGATTTCGCTGGATACCAATGTGCTAGCGCGTTTTCTGCTCAAGGACGACGCGGCCCAATTCAAACAAGCACGGGAATTGCTGAACCGCCCGGACGTTTACACCGTGCCGCCGACTGTTATGCTCGAACTGGTGTGTGTGCTGGAGTCTTATGACTACACCCGCGCCGAGGTATTGCAAGGCTTGCGTGCGCTACTGGGTTTGCCCAACTTCAAACCAAAATCGTTCGAAGTGTTGTGCCATGCGATCAAGTGGTATGAGTCTGGAATGGATTTTGGAGACGCGCTGCATCTGGCGTTAAGCGAGGGCGACGAGGCTTTTATATCGTTCGACAAGGCGTTCGGGAAGATCGCTGCTCAGTACGACATCGCACCAGAGGTGAAAGCGCTGCGTCGCTCGGCGAGATAAAAAATGCTGCTTGATGTTGTGAACGTTAAAACCACACCAGACTTTCAGCTTGAACTGGGTTTTCAGAAAGGCGAAAAGCGTCACTTTGATATGCGCCCTTTTCTGACTATGCGCCCGTGGAATCGCATTGCTACTGAGCAGTTATTTCATCGCGCGGCGGTGGCTTATGGAACGGTGGTCTGGCCGGGAGAAATTGATATAGCTCCGGAAACGCTCTACGACGATTCTGTTCCGCTGTAAGCTAAAGCACTTCAATGGCAAACAGTGTTAAACGCTTTGAGCCCAATAAACTGACTGGGTATTCCGATATAAAAATGGTGGGCAAAGTTGCCCACCCTACGTTGAGGTTATTATGAAAATTTTAGTCATCGGTTCCGGCGGACGCGAGCACGCGCTGGCTTGGCGTCTGGCGCAGGGCGCCAAGGTGCAGAAGGTGTTTGTCGCACCGGGCAATGCGGGTACTGCGCTGGAAGACGGCGTGGAGAATGTCGCCATCACGGCCATTCCCGAGCTGATAGCCTTCGTCCAACGCGAAGACATCTACATGGCCGTGGTCGGGCCGGAAGGGCCGCTGGCGGCGGGTGTGGTGGATGCGTTCCGTGCGGCGGGGCTGAAAATCTTCGGCCCGACCCAAGCTGCCGCGCAACTCGAATCCTCAAAAGATTTCGCCAAGCGTTTTATGACGCGCCACAATATTCCCACCGCATTCTTCGAGACTTTCAGTGAGATCAAAGCGGCCAAAGCCTACGTCGAGAAACACGGCGCGCCCATCGTGATCAAGGCCGATGGATTGGCGGCAGGCAAGGGCGTAGTCGTAGCGATGAGCAAACAGGAAGCATTTGATGCCATCGACATGATGCTGTCCGACAACAAACTCGGTGATGCCGGAGCGCGGGTGGTGGTCGAGGAATTTCTCGCAGGCGAAGAAGCCAGCTTCATCGTCATGGCCGACGGCAAGAACGTGCTGGCGATGGCGACCAGCCAGGATCACAAGCGCCTCAAGGACAACGACGAAGGCCCCAACACTGGCGGCATGGGCGCGTATTCGCCCGCGCCCATCGTCACGCCGGAATTGCATGCGCGCGTGCTGCGCGAAGTGATCCAGCCGGTCATGCGCGGCATGGAATCCGAAGGCATCACTTACACCGGTTTTCTCTACGCCGGGCTGATGATAGACGTGCAGGGCAACGCCAAGGTGCTGGAATTCAACTGCCGCATGGGCGACCCGGAAACGCAGCCGATCATGCTGCGCCTGAAGAGCGATTTCGCCGTCATCGTCGAACACGCCATCGCGGGCACGCTGGATCAGGTCGAGGCCGAGTGGGACAGGCGCACTGCATTGGGCGTCGTCATGGCCGCAGCCAATTATCCCGATACGCCACGCAAGGGCGATATCATCACTGGCTTGCCGAAGAAACTGGAAGACGCGCATGTGTTCCATGCCGGCACCACGATGCAGGACGGCAAGATCGTCACCAGCGGAGGTCGCGTGCTGTGCGTCACCGCGCTGGGCGACATGGCGAAGATGGCGCAGAAACGCGCCTACGAAATCGCCGACACCATCCATTTTGATGGGCAACAGCTGCGGCGCGATATCGGGCATCGGGCTATCGGGCGGAAGTGATTTCCCACCTCAAGATATATAGCAAGCCAGGCAGAGCGAACACCCCGTGTCCTCGCGGCTGAAGCAGGTATGGTAAAGATAATATCGGTGCAGGGCGGGGGTGCAACTTCCTTTGGAAGGTATGGCAAATGAAACGAAGCATATGGGTAATCCCGATCATGTTGGCAGCCTCTGGGTGTGTAATTGATACCAGTTACACCCTGTATCAGACAGCCGTGAATACGGCTTCCAAATCTGAAGTTATCGGTTCGCGGGTATATGTGGCGACTTTCGATTATCCCCGTTCAGTCGATGAGCAAACATTGGATAGTTACAACAGGACCAACTGTGGTTTTGCAGAAAAACTATTCAATGCGGAGCAGCCTTATTTAAAAGGGGGCCTGTATGAAAACATCAGAATTCATTACTGGTGTGAAAAAGGCGGCTACAGACCTAAGCAGTGAGGCGCACCAGACAGAGAGCTGCGCGCAATAAAATTCAGCGGTAAGTATCAACTCCGTCCGGCACTATCCCGCGCAAACTGCCAGGCCACTCGGCCACTGCGCGAACCGCGCCCCAGAGCCCATTGCAATGCTTCGCGGCGCAGGTCTGCGCTGAGTTCGGTGGCAGCATCGAAGTGGCGCAGCCAGTGCGCTACGATATCCAGATATTCTTCTTGCGAGAAGGGGTAGAACGACACCCACAGGCCGAAGCGTTCGGACAGCGAGATTTTTTCTTCCACACTTTCCGCAGGATGCACTTCCTCGCCAGCATGATGCGTCGCCAGGTTTTCCTGCATGTATTCCGGCATCAGATGGCGGCGATTCGACGTGGCGTAGATCAGCAGGTTGTCGGAAAGCGCGGTGAGCGAGCCATCGAGCGCGGCCTTGAGCGCGGGATAGCCGGGTTCGTCGGCGTTGAAGGAGAGGTCGTCGCAATACAGGATGAAACGTTCGGGGCGGCCAGCGACGAGTTCCACGATGTCGGGAATGTCCGCCAGGCCATCCTTGCCTATTTCGATCACGCGCAAACCTTGCGCTGCATACTCGTTGAGCAAGGCCTTGACCAGTGAAGACTTGCCGGTGCCGCGCGAGCCGGTGAGCAGCACATTGTTGGCCGGGCGGCCCTGCACGAACTGGAGCGTGTTCTGTGTGACGCGCGCTTTCTGTTCATCTATGCCGCAAAGATCGGAGAGGGAAATTCGATGCAGGTGATGCAGCGTGCGCAGCGTGCCGCATCCATTGCGGTGTTGCCAGCGAAACGCGGTTGCAGCCCCCCAGTCGGGAGCTGGCGCGATCTGCGGCAACAGCGGATCGAGCCGGTCAAGCAGGATGGATGCGCGTTTCAGCAGGTGTTCCAGCGTGTCCATCAAGCGCTTGCCCTTGTGATATGGCTGCGTTACTTCTTGTGTTTGTCCTGCCATTCCGCGATCAGCTTCTGCGCCTGCTGAATCTGGTCGGGTGTCATTCTGGCCGCAGCAGCCTGCATATTGCCTTGCGCTGTCTGGTTGCCTCCGGCGGCAGCGATACCGAACCATTTATAGGCCTGTACCCAGTCCATCGCTACGCCCTGCCCTTTGCCGTAGCGCAAGCCGATGTTGTCCTGCGCTTCCGCGTGCCCTTGCTCGGCGGCTTTGGTCCACCAGGTGATTGCTTCCTTGTCATCCAGGGCGACACCCTGCCCCTGGTGGTGCATCACGCCGACGTTGAACTGCGCGCGCGCATCGCCCTGGTCAGCGATGGTCTTGAATTTCGTCAAGGCGGTAGCGTAGTCCTGGGCGGTGTATGCCGTCATTCCTTCGCTGTAGATTTTGTTTTTATCTCCATCGGACATTTTCTTGGCGCATCCGGCGGCAAACGCCAGAAGAGCCAACGCCAGGAACAGTTTGAATAGATTTTTTGCCATTGCTATTTGCCTCTTGAGAATAATTAAAAACTAGCTGCGGTAACTCGCGTTGATCTTGACGTAGTCGTAGGAAAAGTCGCAAGTCCATACCGTGGCGCAAGCTGCGCCGCGTCCGAGTTGCACACGCACATTGATGTCGCTTTGCTGCATCACGCGCTGGCCGTCTTCCTCGCGGTAGCTTGATGCGCGCCCGCCGTTTTCCGCGACCAGCACGTCATCGAGGAAAAGCTTGATGCGCTGCACGTCGAGATCGGCGATCCCGCCATAACCGATGGCCGCGAGTATGCGTCCGAGGTTGGGATCGGAAGCGAAGAACGCCGTCTTCACCAGCGGCGAATGTGCTACGGCATAAGCGATCTGTTTACACTCGGCGGCATCTTTGCCGCCCTCGACCGTGATGGCCATGAACTTGGTCGCGCCCTCGCCATCGCGCACGATGGCTTGTGCCAATAGCGTGGCCACTTCGGTCACCGCGGCCTGCAATTGCGCGCGATTCGCATCGTCGATGGCGATGCCGCTGGCGCCGGTGGCGATCAGCATCAGCGCATCGTTGGTGGAGGTGTCGCCGTCCACGGTGATGCAGTTGAACGAAGCAGCGGATGCCTGCTTCACCATCTGCTGCAGCAAGGGTTGCGGCACGGCGGCGTCGGTGGCGATATAGCCCAGCATGGTGGCCATGTTGGGATGGATCATGCCGGAACCCTTGGCGATGCCGGTGACGGTGATGGTTTTGCCCGCGATGTCGATCTGCCGCGACACCGCCTTGGCGACGATGTCGGTGGTCATGATGGCGTGCGCCGCATCGTACCAGTTGTCCGCTTTCAGGTTGGCGACTGCCTGCGGCAATCCGGCCACAATCTTGTCGAGCGGCAACGGTTCCATGATGACGCCGGTGGAAAACGGCAGCACCTGCTCGGGCGTGCAGCCCAGTAATTTCGCAACTTCGGCGCAAGTGGTGCGCGCGGCAGCCATGCCTTGCTCGCCGGTGCCCGCGTTGGCGTTGCCGGTGTTCACCACCAGCGCCCGTATGCCTTTGCCTGCCGCGAGATGTTCGCGCGCCACGGTAACGGGGGCGGCACAGAAGCGGTTCTGCGTGAATACGCCTGCCACGGTGGACGGGGACACGAGCTGCATGACCAGCAGATCCTTGCGCTCGGCGCGCTTGATGTTGGCTTCCGCGATACCGAGCTGTACACCGGCGACCGGCAGCAGTGTGCCCGCCACGGGAGGGGGGAGATTCACCGGCATCAGTAACGCCCGCCTTGTTTGAACATATAGTTGCTCAACTCCACCGATTGCATGTTCATGCGCCGCACGATGCCATGCACGTTGCGCACGATGCCGCGCATCACGTAGTACACGATGGCCGGATTGCTGTTGAGCAGGGATTCGAGACGCACGCGATCCAGCAGCAGCACTTTGCTGTCGGTCTTGGCGACCACGGTCGCGCTGATCTGCATGACGTTGCCGCCGACGAAACCGATGATGCCCGCCAGGTCGCCGGGCTTGAGCAGGTGCAGCGTCATTTGTTCGCCGCCTGCGGTGGCGGTCGCTTCCACCTCGCCGCTGCCCAGGATCAGCAGGGAATCCTTGAGTTCGGTGTCGCCCGGCTTCAGGATTGCTTCGCCCGCCCTGTAATCGCGCAAGCTGATGCAGCTTGCCAGCAACTCGATCTCCGAGTCGCGCAATTCATCGGTCAGGCTGGAGTTGCACAGCGCCTGCAAAATCAGTTCATTTTTTGTCATCGCTCACTCCTGAATTAGAAAGGATCCATCAAGTCAGCTTGCCGTGGCATTGCTTGTATTTCTTGCCGGAGCCGCATGGGCACGGATCGTTGCGCCCGACCTTTTCTTCGCCGCGCACGAAGGGCTGCGCTTCCGCCGCAGCCTCGGTCAGACCCAACGCCTCGTCGTAATCGGCATGATGGTACTGCACGTTCTCCGGCGCCTGCGGTGCTTCCACCGCCTCCACGTCCTCCGCGCTGCGTATCTGTACGTTCATCAGCATGTAGGTGACGTTGCGCTTGATTGAGTCCAGCATGAGCGAGAATAGTTCAAACGCCTCGCGCTTGTATTCCTGTTTGGGATTCTTCTGCGCGTAACCGCGCAGGTGTATGCCCTGGCGCAAATGATCCAGTGCTGCCAGATGTTCGCGCCAGTGCGTATCCAGGCTTTGCAGCATGACGAGGCGCTCATACTGATGCATGCCTTCCTGGCCGACCGCATCCAGCTTGGTCTGGTACAGTTGCTGCGCAGCCTGCATCACGCGTGCGCGCAGGCCGTTCTCGTCCAGAGCCTTGTCCTGCTCCAGCCATTGCGTCAGCGGCAGATTCATCTGGAATTCGGCGACCAGAGCCTTTTCGAGCCCAGGAACATCCCATTGCTCTTCCATGCTGTCCGGAGCTATGTATTCGCTGCTGATGTTGTCCAGCACGCTGTCGCGCATCGCCGCGACGGTTTCCGAGATGTCGGCGCTTTCCAGCAATTCATTGCGCTGCTGGTAGATCACCTTGCGCTGGTCGTTGGCGACGTCGTCGTATTCCAGGATCTGCTTGCGCATGTCGAAGTTGCGCGCTTCCACCTTGCGCTGCGCGTTTTCAATCGCGCGCGTCACCCAGGTGTGCTCGATGGCCTCGCCTTCGGGCAGCTTGAACTTGTTCATGATCGCCGCCACGCGGTCGGAAGCGAAGATGCGCAACAGCGGGTCTTCCAGCGACAGGTAGAAGCGGCTGGAGCCGGGGTCGCCCTGGCGTCCCGCGCGTCCGCGCAACTGGTTGTCCACGCGGCGTGATTCATGGCGTTCGGTGCCGATGATGTGCAAACCGCCCGCAGCCAGCACCTGGTCGTGCAGTTGCTGCCACTCGCTGTTTAATTTCTCGATCTGTCGGTTGCGGGCCGCCTCATCCAGCGCCGAATTGGCATGCAGATGCTCGACTTGCTTTTCCACGTTGCCGCCGAGCACGATGTCGGTGCCGCGTCCCGCCATGTTGGTGGCGATGGTAACCATCCTGGGGCGGCCCGCCTGCGCCACGATCTCGGCTTCGCGCTCATGTTGCTTGGCGTTCAGTACCTGGTGCGGCAGTTTTTCTTTCTTCAACAGATCGGAGAGCACCTCGGAGTTCTCGATCGAGGTGGTGCCCACCAGCACGGGCTGGCCGCGCTCCTGGCACTCCTTGATGTCGGCGACCACGGCCATATATTTTTCCTTGGTGGTGAGGTACACCTTGTCCATCATGTCCTTGCGCACGGTCGGACGATGCGGCGGGATGATCACGGTCTCCAGATTGTAGATCTGCTGGAACTCGTAGGCTTCGGTGTCGGCCGTGCCGGTCATGCCGGCCAGTTTGGCATACAGGCGAAAATAGTTCTGGAACGTGATGGAGGCCAGCGTCTGGTTTTCCTTCTGGATGGACACACCTTCCTTCGCTTCCACGGCCTGATGCAGGCCTTCCGACCAGCGCCGCCCGGCCATCAGACGGCCCGTGAATTCGTCCACGATGATTACTTCGCCGTTTTGCACCACATAGTTCTGGTCGCGGTGGTACAGCGCATGGGCGCGCAACGCGGCATACAAATGATGGATCAACGTGATGTTGGCGGGATCGTACAGGCTGCCGCCCTGGGGCAGCAACCCGGCCTGGCTCAGCAGTTGCTCCGCGCGTTCGTGACCGCTCTCGGTCAGCAGCACCTGATGTGCCTTTTCGTCCACGCTGTAATCGCCGGGGCCCTCTTCTTCCATCTGGCGCGTCAACTTGGGTGCCAGCATATTCATGCGCTGGTACACCTCGACGTTGTCTTCGGCCTGGCCGGAGATGATCAATGGCGTGCGCGCCTCGTCGATCAGGATGGAGTCAACCTCGTCCACGATGGCGAAATTAAGGCCGCGCTGGAAACGCTCGGCGGCCTGGGTCGCCATGTTGTCGCGCAGGTAATCGAAACCGAATTCGTTGTTGGTGCCGTAGGTGATGTCGGCGGCGTAAGCGAGTTGCTTGTGGGCATGGTCCATCTGCGACAGGATGACGCCGACCGTCAGCCCGAGGAATTTATACAGCTTGCCCATCCACTCGGCATCGCGCGCGGCCAGGTAATCGTTCACCGTCACGACATGCACGCCCTTGCCGGACAGCGCGTTCAGATAAGCGGGCAGCGTCGCCATCAGCGTCTTGCCCTCGCCGGTGCGCATCTCGGCGATCTTGCCCTGATGCAGCGTTATGCCGCCTATCAGTTGTTCGTCGAAATGGCGCATCTGCAACACGCGCTTGCCGGTTTCGCGCACTACGGCGAACGCCTCCGGCAGCAAGGCATCCAGCGTTTCGCCTTGCGCCACGCGCTGTTTGAAGGCGGCGGTCTTGGCGCGCAACTCATCGTCGCTGAGTTGCGCTACTTCGGTTTCGAGGGCATTGATCGCCAGCACGGACTGGCGGTATTGCTTGAGCAGCCGGTCATTGCGGCTGCCAAACACGCTTTTCAGCAATTTGGAAATCATCTTTTAGGTTTTCTTCTTGAATTCAATTCATGCTGCGAAAATAAAAAGGGCGAGGCGCCACACCTCACCCCTTCTTACATAGCGACATAACCATCACCCTCAGCCTGCGGCATTCTCCAGGAAACGCCGGGGGTTTTGGGCAATGCCCTTGTATCTAACTTCAAAGTGCAGGTGATTGCCGGTAGAGCGGCCTGTGCTGCCCACCTCGGCGATCTTTTCTCCGCGTCTGACCACTTGCCCGACCTTGACCAGCAACCGGGAAGCATGACCATAGCGCGTGACAATATCATTACCGTGGTCAACCTCTACCATATTACCATACTGCGGGTGTGAACCCGCATACACCACGATGCCGCCCGCCGAAGCCAGTATGGGGGTGCCTTCCTGCGCCATGAAGTCCACGCCCTCATGCATCGCGTTCTTGCCGGTGAAGGGATCTATGCGCCAGCCAAAATCCGAGGAGGCGTCGCCATCGGTGATCGGTGCGGATGAGGGGAACATGCGCCTGTCGAGGCTGTTCTGCATCAACAGCGCTTCCAGCGCGACCAGCTTGTCGTTGCGGTCATTCAGTAATACCGACAGGCTGGCCAGTTGCTTATCCATATCGGCCATGGACACATCCTGCTGCTGCGCGGGCAGGTATGGCCCGCCCTGCGGCGGCGCCTGCTCGAAATTGAATTCCTGCGGTTTCATGCCGCTCAGTTTCGCCAGGCGAGCACCCAGCGTATCCAGCCGCAGCAACTGCGCCTGCATCTGCCCGAGTTTCATGGCCATGGCGTCCAGGCCATCGCGAAAATAGGACTGCTGACTCTGTCGCCCTTCGCTTTGGGCGGAGGCCAGCCAGGCGCGCATCTCCGGGCTCAGCGCTTCCGGCTGGAAACGGATGATGGCGTATTGTGCCGCGAATACGGCAGCCAGCAGCAAGGCGAGAGCGCATGACGCAGCCAGCAGCAGATGCCGGCCCTTGAGCGTGATGCTGCGTGCTTTTGCAAAACGGCTGGAAACTAGAATAATATCCATGTTCCCCTCTTTAATAGTTTTAATCGATGCAGTGTCGCAACGTCTGAATTCTTATTTCGGCGCCAATCCGGAATTGCGCCAACTGTCGCGCAAGGCCGGGGAACTCCAGTCCTTGCAGCAGCTTTATGAGCGTGTAGCCCCGCCTTCCCTGGTGCGTTCCAGCCATGTGCTACAACTGGAAGGACGAACCCTGCTGCTCGCTGCGGACAATGGCGCAGTGGCCGCAAAATTACGCCAGCTCGTTCCGGAATTGATCCATCTGTTCCAAAACGGGGGAAGCGAGGTTACTGGAATTCAGGTGCGTGTGCAAGTCAGCACGCTGTCCGCCGGGCGGGCATCTGCCCCTGTCACGCTAAGTGCAACGGGCAAAAAAAGGCTGGTCGAATTGGCTGATGAATTGGCGGATTCTCCGCTGAAGAGTGCGTTGCAGCGGCTGGCAAAAAAAGCACGGCCCGGTGGCGGAGGCTAAGGTCAGACGCCCTGGAAGAAATATGCGGTCAGGACGAGACCCAGTGCGGCGACCGCAAGGTTGGTGATGATGCCGGGGCTGACCCGGTAACCGTCCGGTATCTCGATCGGCTTCAGGGTCTTGAGCACTTTCTTGAATTGCGTGGTTGAATAGGCGGCGACCGCCGCGCCCAGCAGCACGAAAGCCAGTCCGGTCCAGAACGAGATGCCGCGCTGCAAGGGGTGCGAGTGCTGGGGCATGAGTATGGATACGAACAGGCCGAAGCGTTCGATGACGAAGCCGAATGCCATCAAGGCGAGGCTGGTACGGTTCCACGCCAGCAGGGTGCGCTCGGCGGCGAAGAACACCCTGGGATCGTTCAGGTCCGACATTTTTATAGCCCCACGTTTTGCAGCGATTGCAGGAATTGCTTGGCATCTTGATAACCCGTCACGCGGAAATCAGCCTGTTCCTTGCCCTGTTTGTCGAAGAACAGCGTGGCGGGCGGGCCGAACAACTGGTAGCGCGCCAGCAAGGCCTTGTCGTCTGCGCTGTTGGCCGTGACATCGGACTGCAACAGTATGGTGTCTTTGAGTCTGGCCTGTACCTTGGCGTCAGAAAAGGTATTGCGCTCCATCTCCTTGCACGACACACACCAGTCGGCGTAGAAATCCAGCATCACGCTCTTGCCGTTTGCCTGTGCGATGCGCGCATCCAGTTCGGCGACGCTCTTGATGCGGGTGAATTGCAGGGCCGCTGGCGCTTCCACCTTTGCGCCGCCGATTGCGCCGAGCGGACGCAGCACGTCGCGTGCGCCGGACAGCGCGCCTATCAGGTAGGCGATGCCGAGCAGCAGGGTCAGGATGCCGATGCCTTTCAGCAGCTTGTGCCAGTTGTTCGCGTTGTGCGGCAACGCATCCAGCGCGCGCAGGTAGATGGCGGGCAGGATCAGCAGCGCCGCCCACAACAGCATTTGCACGCTGACCGGGATCAGCGGCGAAATGATCCAGATCGCGACAGCCAGCAGCAGCACGCCGAATAAACGTTTGACCGACTCCATCCATGCGCCCGCTCTGGGCAGCAAGGTTCCGGCGGAAGCACCTATCAGCAGCAGTGGCACGCCCATGCCCAGCGCCATCGCAAACAAGGCGGAGCCGCCGAGGAAAGCGTCATGCGTCTGTCCGATATACAGCAGCGCGCCCGCGAGCGGAGCCGCGACGCAGGGGCCGACGATGATGGCGGACAATGCGCCCATCACGAACACGCCGGACAGATGGCCGCCGTGCAGCTTGTTGCTGGTGTCGGTCAGTTTGCTTTGCAGCGCGGTGGGCAATTGCAGTTCGTAGAAGCCGAACATGGACAGCGACAGGATCACAAAGATCGCGGCGAAACTGCCCAGCACCCACGGCGTTTGCAGCGCATTGGACAGCAGCGTGCCGGACATCCCGGCGAACACGCCGACTATGGCATAAGTCAGCGCCATGCCCATCACATAAGCCAGCGACAGGATGAAGCCGTGCATGTGGGTGATTTTGTGGCCGCGCCCGACGATGATGCCGGACAGTATCGGTACCATGGGAAACATGCACGGCGTGAAAGCGAGCAACAAGCCGGCGCCGAAGAAGAAGGAGATGATCAGCCAGAAGCTGCCCTGCTTGAACAGTTTGGCGATCTGCGAATTTTCGTTATCCACGGCGGGCGGCGGCGCATGCGGCGTGGCCTCGATGACGGGCGGCAACGGTGTGACCGTCACGCCGGTCATCGGATTGGCGGCGCCCGGAATCGCTACCGGCAGCGCGATGTTGATCTGCTTGTTGATGGGCGGATAGCACAAGCCTTTCTCGCTGCATCCCTGATAAGTGGCCGCCAGGCTGATGCTTTGCGCCGCACCGTTGCTGCGCTCCAGCGTAATCTCGGCCTGGAACGATTGGTGGTACACCTCCATGTCGCCGAAGTTGGCGTCGTGCTTCAACTGGCCCTTGGGCAGCGACACCCTGGCGATCTTGACACCGAGATCGGGAATGCTGAATACGACCTTGTCGCGGTACAGGTAGTAATCGGGGGTGATCTTGAAACTCGCGATCAGCGTGTGGGCGTCGCGCACCGACACTGTGAGGCTGAACGCCTGATCCGGCTGCAAAAAGGTCGGCTGCGTGGCGTTGCCCAGCAACGGTATGCGATCCAGGAATCCTTCCGCGTGGGACAGCGGGCTGAGGCATAAAAGTATTATCAGTAAAAAGCGCATCGTTGTGTATTCCTTAGCTTGCTTGAGTTTGCTGTGCCACCCATTGTAAATAAGCGGGGAGTCCGGCGCTAACAGGGACAGCCACGATTTCCGGAAGTTCATACGGATGATGCGCGCGCAGCGTCGTTTCCAGAAGCGGATAAGCTGCGCGCGTGGTCTTGATCAGCAGCGGCACTTCACTGGCCGTCTCGATTTTTCCTTGCCAGCGATAGACCGATACACATTCTGCGAGCATGGTCACGCACGCAGCAGCACGCGCCTCGACCAGCGCAGTGGCCACGCGCTGCGCAGTTGCGCGGTCGGGCAGATTGGTCAGCACCAGCAACACCTCCTCGTTCATGCCGCCGCCTTTGCGCAGCGCACGCCCAGTTGCAGCAACTCGTCCCAGACATCGCCCGGGCGCAGCCCCTTGATCACCTTGTCTAGATGCGCGGCCTGGCGCAGTGCGCGTTCGGCCAGTGCGGGTTTGAAACGGCGCACTGCGCGCTCCACCAGTTTCTGGCGCACGCCCCACACGCGCGCATCGCGCAGCGCATTCGCCACATTGCTGCCCTGCTGCATGGCGCGCGATACCCTGGCGAGCGCGCGGATGTCTTCGCTCAGCGTCCATAGGATCAGCACCGTGGCTTCGCCTTCCGCGCGCAGGCCGTCGAGGATGCGGGCATAGCGCGCGGCATCGCCCGCAAGCATGGCTTCGGACAGCTTGAATACATCGTAGCGCGCCACGTCCATCACGGCATCCTTCACCTGCTCGAAAGACAACCGCCCGGCGGGGAACAGCAAGGCCAGCTTCTGTATCTCCTGCCAGGCCGCGAGCAGATTGCCTTCCACCTTTTCGGCAAGGAAGCGCAGCGTGTCTGGGTCGGCGGATTGGCCCTGGCGTTGCAAACGCCCCGCGATCCAGTTGGGCAATGCACTCAGCGCGATCTCGGCGGCGGCGATGCTCACGCCGTGCGCTTCCAGCGCGGCAAACCATTTGCTGTTCTGCGCCGTTTTGTCCAGGCGCGGCAGCGTGACGATGGTGATCGTGTCGTCGTTGAGTTGCGCGCAATAGTCCTGCAAGGCCTGCGCGCCTTCCACGCCCGGTTTGCCGGACGGGATGCGCAATTCGACCAGCTTGCGTGCGGAGAACAGCGACAGGCTCTGCGCGCTGTTGCGCAGCTCGGCCCACTTGAAACCCTGCTCGACGCTCAGCACTTCGCGCTCGGCGTGACCTGCCGCGCGCGCCGCCGTGCGTATGGCATCGACCGCTTCGATGGAGAGCAGATGCGCGTCGCCATGTATCACGTATAGCTGCGCCAGGCCTTTGGCCAGATGGCGCGGCAGCTCTTCGCCCGAGAGTTTCATTGCGGCATCCTTGCATGGTTCAAGCGGCGCAGCACCTGCTGCACCGCATCGCTGCGCATGTCCTGATACAGCAATTCTTCTTCGCGTTCCTTGGCGAGCACCTGCGTATCGTCGTAAGAATAGTCGCGCCGCAAGGTGAACTCCTCCGGCGCCAGCCACTCCTGCTGCTGCATGTCGAAAGCGCGCAAGGAGATGCGGTATTGCAAACGGTATTCGCGCACGCGGCCACCGCTGCTCAGCGACAGGATCTGCTTGTCCGCTGTTTCGGAAACGATGTCCAGCGTGAGCTGCGCCTGTTCCGGCGTGTCGGTGACCTGCACATTGTTCGCTTCGATGACGTGTGTCAGCTCGGTGACGAAAGGCGTGTAATCATTGGCCGATTTTATGTACAGCGTCTGGAACGGCAAGGCATACGCACTTTGCCCGCGCAGGTGGAAGCCGCAGGCGGTCAGTAGTACAGCAGTCAATATTACAAGCAAGCGCATCGCGCTCTCCTAAACCGGACGAGCCGGAACCCAATGTAGGTCGGGCTCTGCCCGACTACGCGACGACATTTATCAAACGCCCCAGCACCACGATGATCTTTTTTGCGGCAGCGCCATTGAGCTGCTTCTGCACCACATCGGACGCCAGCGCCAATTGCTCGATAGCGGCTTTATCTGCGCTGTTCGGCACGCGCAGGCTGCCGCGCAACTTGCCGTTGATCTGGATCATCAGTTCGATCTCGTCCTGCACCAATGCGGCTTCCAGCGGCTCGGGCCATGAGGCGGCGAGGATATCATCGCCGTAGCCGAGGTCGCGCCACAAGGTGTGCGCGATGTGCGGGCAGATCGGCGACAGCAGGCGCAACAGGATGGAGCAACCTTCGTGCGCGACTGCCGCATATCCTTCGCCCCCATCCTTCAGGGTTTTTTCCAGCGCATTCAGCATCTTCATGCCGGCAGAAGCCACGGTGTTGAACTGGTGTTTGCCGAGGTCGTAATTGGCCTGGCGCAAAGTCAAATGCACTTCGCGGCGGATGTCCCCCAGCGCTGCGGGCAGCTTGTCCGGCATGGCTGTTGCCGCTTCACTCGACAGCGCATGGCCGAACGCCCACACGCGTTTCAGGAAACGGTGCGCGCCTTCCACGCCGGAGTCGGCCCATTCCAGCGTTTGTTCCGGCGGCGAGGCGAACATCATGAACAGGCGCGCGGTATCGGCGCCGTATTGCTCGATCAAGGCTTGTGGATCCACGCCGTTGAGTTTGGATTTAGACATGGTGCCTATGCCCTGGTAGTCCACAGCGGAACCATCAGCCACACGCTTTGCGCCGGTCACGCGGCCGGTGTCGTTCTTCACCATCTCCACTTCATCCGGTGCGAAGTATTCGATGCCGCCCTTGTCGGTACGACGCGAAAAAATGTGGTTGAGCACCATGCCCTGAGTGAGCAGGTTGGCGAACGGCTCATCGTATTTGACCAGGCCGAGGTTGCGCATCACCTTGGTCCAGAAGCGCGAGTAGAGCAGATGCAATATTGCGTGCTCGATGCCGCCGATGTACTGATCCACCGGCATCCAGTAATTGGTCTCTGCATCTACCATCGCGTCGGGCTTAAAGCCGCTGGCCCCCAAGCCAGAACAATAGCGCGCGTAATACCAGCTCGAATCCACGAAAGTATCCATGGTGTCGGTCTCGCGCTTCGCGGGCTTGCCGCATTGCGGGCAAGTGCAATTGATGAAATCCGCGCGCTTGTGCAGCGGATTGCCGGAACCGTCCGGCACGCAGTCTTCCGGCAGCTTCACGGGGAGTTGGTCATCCGGCACCGGCACCGAGCCGCAAGCATCGCAGTGAATGATCGGAATCGGGCAACCCCAGTAGCGCTGGCGCGAAACGCCCCAATCGCGCAGACGCCACTGCACTTTTTTCTCGCCCAGATTTTTCGTGGCGAGGTCGGCGGCGATGGCGTCCACCGCAGCTTCGTAGTTGAGGCCATCGTATTTGCCGGAGTTCACACACACTCCGCGCTCCTTGTCGGCATACCACTCTTGCCATACAGCATTGCTGAAAGCCTGCTCCTTGACGGAGATGGATTGCTTGATCGGCAGACTGTATTTTTTCGCAAACCCGAAATCGCGTTCGTCGTGCGCCGGCACCGCCATCACCGCGCCCTCGCCATAACTCATCAGCACATAGTTGCCGACCCACAGCGGCACCTGCTCACCGGTGAGCGGATGTACCACTTTCAAACCGGTATCCACGCCCTCTTTTTCCATGGTCGCCATGTCGGCCTCCATTACCGAAGTGTGTTTGCATTTCTCGACGAAAGCGGCGACTTGCGCATTGCTCTTCGCAGCATTTTGCGCCAGCGGATGTTCGGCGGCGACCGCGACGAAGGTCACGCCCATGATGGTGTCGGCGCGCGTCGTATACACCCACAGCAAATTTTTCTCCCCTCTCCCGCCAGCGGGAGAGAGGGACGTAGACCAGACTTCGTCTGGGATAATAAACGCGAAGCGCACGCCGTCACTCTTGCCTATCCAGTTGGCCTGCATGGTCTTCACGCGCTCGGGCCAGCCGGGCAGTTTGTCCAGATCGCCCAGCAGTTCTTCGGCGAGCTGGGTGATGCCGAGGTAGTAGCCGGGTATCTCGCGTTTCTCCACCAGCGCGCCGGTGCGCCAGCCGCGTCCGTCTATCACCTGTTCATTGGCCAGCACGGTCTGGTCCACCGGATCCCAGTTCACCACCTGCGTCTTCTTGTAGGCGATGCCTTTTTCCAGCATGCGCAGGAACAGCCACTGGTTCCACTTGTAGTAATCGGGCTTGCAGGTCGCGAGTTCGCGCTCCCAGTCGATGGCGAAGCCCAGCGACTTGAGCTGTTTCTTCATGTATTCGATGTTGTCGTAAGTCCACTTGGCGGGTGGCACCTTGTTGGCGATGGCCGCATTCTCGGCGGGCAGGCCGAAGGCATCCCAACCCATGGGTTGCAACACGTTGTAGCCGCGCATCTTGTGCCAGCGCGCGAGCACGTCGCCTATCGTGTAGTTGCGCACGTGGCCCATGTGCAGCTTGCCCGACGGGTAGGGGAACATGGATAAACAGTAATACTTGGGTTTGCCTGCATCCATCCTGGCGCGGAACGCTTGCGTTTGTTCCCAGTATTGTTGTGCGGCGGTTTCGATACTCTTGGGCTGGTAGTCCTGCTGCATTTTGGTTTCTGCGTTGGTTTTGATAAGCCGCCATTATAGCGGCATCATCAACCCAAAACTGCAATTTGGAACCACGGAAAACACTGAGGACGCGCAAAAGGCGAGGCGGGTGCGGCGCGATCAGGGTTGGCATTATTCCGTGCTATACGTGTGTTCCGTGCAGGCGGAATTAACCCTTGCACTTACCCGGTATATCAAAACAGGGCATTCTGTTAAAATCTCACTCCAAAAATTTTAATCATAGAGAGACCAACTCATGTCCCGTAAACATCCAGTGATTGCCGTAACCGGTTCGTCCGGCGCAGGCACGTCCACCGTCAAGCGCGCTTTTGAAAATATTTTCCGCCGTGAAGAGATCAGGGCCGCCATCATCGAGGGCGATAGTCTGCACAGCCTGGACCGCATGGCGTTCCGTGCTGCCGTAGCCGAAGCCGCCAAGGCCGGCAATCATTCGTTCAGCCACTTCGGTCCGGAAGCCAACCACTTCGACAAGATCGAGGCCATGTTCAAGCAATACGGCGAAACCGGCGCCTGCAAGCGCCGCTACTACGTGCATAGCGACGATGAAGCGGAATTGCATAACAAGCACTTCAACCTGGCCGACCTGAAGCCCGGACAGTTCACCCCGTGGGAAGACATCGAAGCGAACTCAGACTTGCTGTTCTACGAGGGCCTGCACGGCTTGGCGCAGGATGGAGAAATCGATGCGGGCAAATACGTGGATCTGGGCATAGGCGTGGTGCCGGTGGTCAACTTGGAGTGGATACAGAAAATACATCGCGACAAGGCCGAGCGCGGCTATTCCGCCGAGGCGACCGTGGACACCATCCTGCGTCGTATGCCGGACTACGTCAAATTCATCACCCCGCAGTTCTCGCGCACCCACATCAACTTTCAGCGCGTAGCGACGGTGGACACCTCCAACCCGTTCATCTCGCGCGAAATCCCCACGCTGGACGAGAGCTTTGTGGTGATTCGCTTCAACAAGCATCTGTTGCAGTCGCACTTCATCGACTTTCATCACTACCTCACCATGATCCATGATTCCTTCATGTCGCGCCCCAACACCCTGGTGGTGCCCGGCGGCAAGATGAGCTTCGCGATGGAAATCATCCTGACTCCGATCCTGCATGAGATGGTCGAGAACAAGAAGAAGTAAGGGATACGACGCAGCGATAACGGGGAACCGGGCCATGCCCAGTTCCCCGTTTTATTTTGGATACACATGGACATACTTTCCGGCCTTAATCCAGAACAACGCGCCGCAGTCGAACTGCCTGCGCGTTCTGCGCTGATCCTCGCGGGTGCCGGCAGCGGCAAGACGCGCGTACTGACCACGCGTATCGCGTATCTCATCAGCAGCGGCCAGGTCAGTCCGCACGGCGTGCTCGCGGTGACGTTCACCAACAAGGCGGCGAAGGAGATGGTGACGCGGCTGTCGGCGATGCTGCCGATCAACACGCGCGGCATGTGGATAGGCACCTTTCACGGGTTGTGCAACCGCATGTTGCGCGCGCATCACCGCGAGGCGAATTTGCCGCAGACGTTCCAGATACTCGATTCCGCCGACCAGTTGGCTTTGGTGAAGCGGCTGATGAAGGCGATGAATGTGGACGACGAAAAGTACCCGCCGCGCGAGGTGCAGTATTTCATCAGCGGCAACAAGGAACAGGGTCTGCGCGCATCCGACGTGGAGGCGTACGACCCTTACACGCGGCGCAAGGTGGAGATATTCACCGAGTATGACGCGCAGTGCCAGCGTGAAGGCGTGGTGGATTTTTCCGAGCTGCTGTTGCGCTGCTACGAGTTGTTGTCGCGCAACCAGTCCTTGCGCGAGCATTATCAGGAGCGCTTCAAGCACATACTGGTGGACGAATTTCAGGACACCAATCCCTTGCAGTATCGCTGGCTGAAATTGCTGGCGGGGGTTGGTGTGAAACGCTTGCCCTCTCCCCAACCCTCTCCCGCAAGCGGGAGAGGGAGCGAACGTGAAGGACCTTCTTCAATCTTCGCCGTAGGTGACGACGACCAGTCCATCTATGCGTTTCGCGGCGCGAACGTGGGCAACATGCAGGAGCTGCTGCGCGATTTCCATGTCGAGCAGGTCATCAAGCTGGAGCAGAACTATCGCTCGCACGGCAACATCCTCGACGCCGCCAACGCGCTCATCAGCCGCAACCGCAACCGCCTCGGCAAGAATCTGTGGACGGCGGAACACAAGGGCGAGGCCTTGCGCGTGTACGAAGCGCCGACGGATTTCGAGGAGGCGCGCTTCATCGTGGAAGAGGCGCAGCAACTCAACCACGAAGGCGTGAAGCTGTCCGAGATCGCTGTGCTGTATCGCTCCAACGCGCAGTCGCGCGTGCTGGAGCATGCGCTGGTGTCGGCGGGCGTGGCGTATCGCGTATATGGCGGCCTGCGCTTTTTCGAGCGGCAGGAGATCAAGCACGCGCTGGCGTATCTGCGCCTGATGCACAACCCGGACGACGACACGGCGCTGCTGCGCGTGATCAACTTCCCCACGCGCGGCATCGGTGCGCGCAGCATCGAACAGTTGCAGGAATCCGCCAAGATGCACAACACCACGCTGTGGGAGGCGGCGGCGCGCGCGGGCGGCAAGGTCACTGCGTTCGTCGGCTTGATCGAGATGATGCGCAACGACACGCGCTCGCTGCCGCTGCCCGAGATCACGGATCACGTGTTGCAGCACAGCGGCCTGATCGCGCATTACCAGAATGAGAGCGGCGCGAAAAAACGCGAGGCGGAAGAACGGCTGGAGAACCTCAACGAACTTATCAATGCGGCGACCATGTTCGTGCATGAGAACGAGGACGACAGCCTCACCGCCTTCCTCACCCATGCCGCGCTCGAAGCGGGCGAACATCAGGCCGAATCCGGCGCCGACGCGCTGCACATGATGACCGTGCATGCGGCCAAGGGGCTGGAGTTCCACACCGTGTTCGTCACCGGACTCGAGGAAGGATTGTTCCCGCACCAGAACAGCCAGAACGAAGATGGCGGCCTCGACGAAGAGCGCCGCTTGATGTACGTCGCCATCACGCGCGCACGCCGTCGCCTGTATCTCACCTTCGCGCAGAGCCGCATGCTGCACGGGCAGGTGAACTACGGCATGGCGTCCAGCTTCTTGCGCGAGTTGCCGGACGAATTGCTGCACTGGATCTCGCCCAGGCTCGCGCAGCGCAATCCATACGCATCATCTGCCGCTGCTTCGACCAGTTCAGGACAGGCCTCGGCCAGCCCGAGGCAGAGCGCATCCTCTCCCGATTTCGGCGGCGGCGCGCGCGTCAGCACGGCAGAGGATACCTGGCGCATCGGCCAGCGCGTGTTCCACCAGAAATTCGGCGAAGGCGTGGTGGTGGGCATGAAGGGCGGCGGCGCAGACGCTCAGGTGCAAATCAATTTCAAACACGCCGGAAGCAAGTGGCTGGTGCTGGAATATGCGAAGCTTACCGCCGTCTGACGCCGGGCTGGATCAGCGTCTGCGGCTCATGCTCGCCAGCTTCCGGCGTCTCACCGGCAAGGCCTTGCTGGCCGATCCACCGTCCGATATTGCCGCATTGCGCCAAGCTGTATGGGATGCGCCGCTTGCCATTGTTGCGCATGGCAGCGAAGCCGATCCGGTCTTCTTCTATGGCAACCGCCTGGCATTGCAATCATTCGAGATGGGGTTCGAAGAATTTTCGCGCCTGCCTTCACGGCTTTCGGCGGAGCCGCTGGAGCAAGGCACGCGCCAGAAGTTGCTGGATAGCGTCACACAACGGGGCTACGTGGAAGATTACTCAGGTGTGCGCATCACCAGCAGCGGCAAGCGCTTCCTGATAACGGGTGCGACGGTGTGGAATCTGCTGGACGAAACGGGAACGTTGCACGGGCAGGCGGCAGTCTTCGCCGCACGTTAAAACAGGGCTAGAAATGCGGAGCGGGGATGAGGGGCTTGCTTCGTTCCTCACCCCAGCCGCGCTTTAATTGCGGCTTTTTGGCCAACGGCTCGGACTGCGAGCATCATGTAACACAGCCAAAACATGTACGAGATCGCCCCGCACCGCATAAAACAAACCGTAAGGAAAACGAGGAAGGAGTGCTCGGCGAACATTGGGAATTACTTCAGCATAAAGCAGAGGTGCTTGCTCTAGCCGTTTTAGCTGCAACTCCATCGCGGCAATAAATTCTTCACCGAGGCCGGGGCTCTAAATTCTTCACCGAGGCCGGGGCTCTGTAATTCGTACCACTCTTGAGCTTTGCCAGTTTCACGCAACGCTCGTGTGGAAAATTTCAGGCGGTACGCCATGAGCCATCTTTAAGGCTCGATTTCACCTGATCCCAGGAATAACCTGCTTCCGGGTTTGCTTCGAACTCAGCCAAGCGCGCTTCAAGTTCAGCCTTAAGCGCGGGCGAAATCTCCACGGCTTCAGGCACTGCGGCAACGCTGTCCCAGATAAGCTCAACGAGACGAATGCGCTCCTGTACCGGAAGCTCAAGAATGTCGGCAATAGAGATATTGTTCATGTCGGGCATTGTACCCTTTTTCGGAAAACACGCTAACGCTGCG
>JACQFX010000001.1 GCA_016199835.1 Nitrosomonadales bacterium
CGTCGGGCGATTGCGCTGGAGCCCGGCAACGCGGAAGCATACAACAGCCTCGCAACTGCATTGAAGAACCTGGGTCGCATGGATGAGGCGATAGCCGGTTGCCGCAAGGCGATTGCAATCAGGCCGGATTTCGCAGAGGCATACGTCAATCTGGGAAATGTGTTGCAGGACAATGCTGATCCAGATGCGGCAATCGAAAGCTACCGCAGGGCGCTAACGATCAAACCCGATTTTGCCAAGGCATACACAAATCTGCTGTTCACCTATGCGTATCACTCCTTGTTGGCTCCTGAGAAATACCTTGTCCAGGCGCGGGGCTGGGAACTGGCATGTGTGCCCGAGCAGGAGCGGATCGTGGCGCGAAGCAGAAAGATTGATCGACTGCCTCTTGCCGGAAGACGACTGCGGGTAGGCTATGTGTCGGGAGATTTTCGCCAGCATGCGGTGAGCCATTTCATCGAGCGGCTATTTGCATATCATGATAGAACACGGGTGGAGATTTACGCCTATTCGACTAATGCGCAACGGGATGCCGTAACGGAACAGTTGCAGGCATTGGTGGAGCACTGGGTTCCTGTGGCGGGTGCGACCGAAACTGTGTTGCTGGGCCGCATAGAAGCGGACGGTATAGATGTGCTGGTTGACCTGTCGGGCCATACCGGACACAACCGCATGGGAATTTTTGCACGCCGCGCAGCACCCGTGCAGGTGCATTATCTGGGGTATTTTGCCAGTACCGGCCTGACCGAGATGGATTACTTCATTGGCGATGATGTGCTTACTCCGCCGGAAACGGACTGTCATTTCAGCGAACAAGTCTGGCGCTTACCCAGGATCCGGGCGATTTACAACGGCACGACAGAAATCCCGATTTCCAGTTGGCGTACGGCGCAGGATGGAACGGTGTGGGTGGGTAGTTTTAATAATTTGGGCAAACTGACGCCAGCCACTTTTGCGCTCTGGGCGAAGGTGCTGCACGCCTTGCCGGAAGGGAAGTTGCTGTTGAAGACCAAAGGGTTGTCCGATGCCGGTAACCGCCAGCGCATACTGGGTGCCATGGCCGGACACGGCATAGCAGCGGAGCGAATCGAGCTTCAGAGCGGTGACGTTACGCCTGGCTGGAAAGAGCATATGGCGTATTACGATCGGCTGGATATAGCGCTGGATCCGATAGGGGCACATGGCGGCTATACCACGACTTGCGATGCGTTGTGGATGGGGGCGCCGGTCATAACGCTGGAGGGAGATCGCATGGCCTCACGTATGACGGCATCGGTGCTGAGCGCCGTGGGGCATGCGGAATGGGTGGCCGGAACTGAAGAGGAATATATTGAACGAACCGTTGCTCTCGCGCGTGATGTGCCGTTGCGTCGGGCACTTCGTCCTGCCCAGCGCGAGCAGATGTCAATGAGTCCATTGTGTGATGCGAAAGGTTTGGCTACCTGCCTGGAAGATGCTTACATCGAGATGTTTGGGCGCTGGATGGGGCAGTACACAAATGACTAGCGCTGGTTTTGTGGTTGTCGGTTGTGAAATATGAACACACTATCTCGCAATGATCCGTGTTCCTGCGGCAGCGGGAAGAAATACAAACAATGCTGCATGCGGCAAGAGCCGGCTCAGGCAGTGGGCGAGGTTGCGAATGGGAACGCAGGGCAGGCGGCATCGAGCTATTTCAATACGGGGAATGC
>JACQFX010000012.1 GCA_016199835.1 Nitrosomonadales bacterium
ACCCGAGCCAGAAGACTGGCGCTCAGATAATCGCTCAACCGTGCTCCGGCTCCCAAGATTGCTTTGGTTCGTGCCATCTCCGCCCCCGTTTGGATGATGGTCAAAGCATAACCTAAATTTTCCTAACCGAACAGTATTGAGCCAGGTCATCGTCGGAAAGACCGAGCAAGCGCATGCAGGCCTCCCCCGCCTTGAACCATTCCTGCGTCCGTTCCCAGGCCAGGTTGTGGCGCAGGAATATCTGCTCTGCGACCTGTGCGTTGGCGATCAGCCCCAGTGTGGTCGTGGATAGCCCGCTGGAGCTGCCTTGTTCAAGCAGATGGAAGTCGTGGTGGTGGCGGATCGCCAGCGAGGTCTCATCCGGCAGCCACCAGCCTTGTGCCAACAGGCCGCCCACCAGCGCGTGGTTGGTGGTGCACAAATTATCCTCTACGGCGGTGAAGGTCAGCACTTTTTCCTGGCCGGCCATGTTCATGACTTCAGGGTAATGGCTGAAACGTTTCAGCATGAGGGGGATGCCGCAATCGCGGAACAGGCCGAAGGTGTAGGCGTCATCGGGGCTTACCCTGATACCGCTGATAGCCTGCTGTGCCAGCCAGCCGGATAACCTGGCGATGGATGCTGAGGCGTGCCAGAAACGTTCCAGGCCCAGAGTGGTGGGCGGGAACATCCTGCGCAGAACCAGTCCCGCAACGGCCCGGCTGGCCACATCCAGGCCGAGCATCATCAGTGCCTCATTGACCGAACGCACGCGGTTCCTCAAACCGAAGAAGGGCGAGTTGGTGATGGTGATCAGGCCAGCTGCGATACCGACATCGGAGCTGATAATGCGGGTAAGGTGTTTGAAGTCCGGTTCGCTCTTGCCCATTTCCGTATGGATGTCTTCGAGGATGGTCGGGCAGGGCGGGATGCCGATGTCGCGTATCGCGCTTTCGAGCAAGTCGCCGATACGGTCGGGGTCTGTCTCGGGGGAGGAGTGAAGAGGGGCGGTCATGTCAGTCTCTATTTTTTGAGAGGCGGATTGGGCGCTTGCTCAGGTGGATGTTATTAGCGTATTCGAAAGATATTGGGCAAATTCGTCGGCTGGCAAGGGACGTGCGAAGTGGTATCCCTGTGCTTCGTCACAATACTGAAGGCGCAGAAAGGCCGCAAGGTGTTCGTTCTCGACACCTTCGGCGATGGTTTTCAGGTTGAGGCTGCGGGCCATCTGTATGATGGCTCTGACTATGATGGCATCGTTTGGGTTGTTGAGCATGTCGCGCACAAAAGATTGGTCTATCTTTAACTTGTCCACGCTGAAACGTTTCAGATAGGACAGGCTGGAATAGCCTGTTCCAAAATCATCTATCGAGAACATGATGCCGAGAGACTTGAGCCGCCGCACCGTTTCCAGCACCGTCTCGGGGTTCTGGATCATGATGGATTCGGTCAGTTCAAGCTCCAGGCAGGTAGGCGGCAATCCGGATTCATCCAGTGCCGCCATGACGCTCTGCTCCAGGCCGCCGCGCTTGAACTGCATGGCCGAGATATTCACCGCCATCAACAGTTCAGGCAGGCCGGCCTTGCGCCATGCGGCTGCCTGCCGACAGGCTTCGCGCAACACCCAGTCTCCCATCGGTACGATAAGTCCGCTTTCTTCCGCGACCGGGATGAAGCGCCCTGGCGCCACCAGTCCAAGTTCAGGATGGTTCCAGCGGATCAGTGCTTCGGCCCCGACCACGGCGCCGGAAGAGAGGTCGATCTGCGGCTGGTAGTAAAGCACGAACTCATCGCGTTCTATGGCACGCCGCAGGCCGACACGAATGCGCTGATTTTCCACAGCATCGATATTCATCTGCTCGGTATAGAACTGGTAGGTGTTCTTGCCGGCTTCCTTGGCATGGCACATGGCTTTATCCGCGAACTTGAGCAGCGTGTTGACGTCCTTGCTGTCGTCGGGATAAACGGCGATCCCGATGGACAGGGAGGTGGATATCTCCTGGCCCGCGATGAGAAAGGTTTCTTCCAGGCTGGCGAGTATCTTTTCCGTCACGTTGGTGATGGAGTCATTGTCATTCACGTTGGTGAGCAGGATCAGGAACTCGTCACCGCCCTGGCGGCTGACTGTATCCGTATCGGGCACACAAGAGCACAGGCACCGGCTGACGGCTTTCAGCAGGTCATCGCCGACGCCGTGGCCGAATGAGTCGTTGATGGTCTTGAAATTATCGAGATCGAGCAGAAGGAGCGCAGCCTTGGTTTTTGCCCGATCCGCATAAGCGAATGCGAGCACGATATGATCGATGGCCAGCCGCCGGTTGGGCAGGCCGGTCAGGGCATCGTGATAGGCCAGGAATTCTATTTGCGCCTCGGCGGCCTTACGTTCGGTGATGTCTGAAGAGATGCCGATATAGTTGGTGATCTGCCCGGCGGCATTCTTTACTGCCGACATGCTGAGCCATTCCGGATAGATGTCGCCGTTCTTGCGTTTGTTCCATATTTCGCCTTGCCAGTGTCCGGTGCTTTGCAGGGCTTGCCATATCTTGCGGTAAAAATTCGCAGCGTGCCGTCCCGAACTCATCATGCGCGGCGTCTGGCCGATGACTTCCTCGGGGCTGTATCCGGTCACTGCGGTAAAGGCCTTGTTTACCATCAGGATGCGTTCATTGGAGTCGGTGATGATGATGCACTCTCCGCCGCTCTCGAATACTTTGGCCGAGAGTTTCAATTGTTCTTCTGCATACTTGCGGCTGGTGATGTTTTCGATTTCGGCCATGAATTGCATGGGGTTGTCCACATTCCCTCTCAACAAGGAGACGGTAAACTGGGTCCATACGGCTTGCCCATCCTTGCGGATAAAACGCGATTCGATCTGGTATGAACCGACTTCTCCGTCCAGCAGTTGTTTGGCGTGCTTTGCATGGCTGGCGAGATCGTCCGGGTGGGTGATTTCGCTGGCGGTCAACTGCATGAGTTCATATTTGTCATAGCCCAGAATCTGGCACAGGGCATAATTGACCTGCATGAAACGGCCTCCGAGGGAAATGATGGACATCCCGATCGGGGCGTACGCCAGCATGTTCTGGAAGCGCTCTTCGCTGTTTTGCAACGAGTCATAAGCGCTGCGCTGGCGATTCCAGCTACGGTAGACGAACCAGGTCAGGGCCAGCGTGCTGAACAGGAAGATCGCTGCCAGCGCGGCTGTCTTCCCGGCCTCGGCACGCCAGCCGGCAAGATAATCGTCAGGAGCCATGCCCAACTCGATATATAGCGGGAATTTTTCAAGCTTGCGGAACGAATAATGTCTCTCGATAAGATCGGGAGCTGAGCTGTCGCTGTATGCCCCGTTGTTGTTGCCGGCAAGGATGAATTGCTGGAGCTGCTGCGACGCCAGTCTTTTTCCGATCAGCCTGGCAAGGCTTAGTGGCTCAGGATAGCGCGTGGCCAGGATGTTGAGGTTGCGATCTATGAGGCTGGCGTTCCCATAAGCGCCGATCTCCAGGGTGGAAAACGTTTCCACGATATGGTTGACGGAAAGGTTGGCGTAAATTATCCCGAGAAAACTTCCATCGGGATAGTTCAGGCGGCGGGAGATGGGCACGATCCATTGCTTGTCGCGGGCGGCAAGCAATGGTTTGTCGAACCATAATCCGGCGTTTGCCGTGTCACGCTGATGTGCGAAGTATTTCTGATCCGCGACGTCGAGGGGGGAAGCGCTGGTATCCGTCCCATATTTTATCCTGCCCTGGGCATCGGACACCCAGATTCCCGTGAGTTCGGGCAGGCGGGGCAGTTGTCGCGCGAGCGACGTATTCAAGGTTTGCCCATCGATATAGCCCAGGCTTACCTGTCGTTCGATTTCATCGGCGCAGATCTTCAAGGCCAGGTCGGTCTTGTCTATGTCGCCGCTGATTTCTTCCACGAGGACACGCGACAGGTTCTGGGTCGTGGCCGTGGCGATTTCCTGATATTGCAGCCAGCTCTGGCGCAGGGAGAGTCCGGACAGTGCGATGACGAACAGGTTGGCCAGCAACACGGCCGCTCCAAATTGTTTGATACTGACTGTGGGGCGCGCCCCTGAATAAGGAGCTTCGTATCGTCCCCTCATATACCGCTCCCGGAATGCGCTGTTGTTATTTGTTGGGTCAAGTAACTATTCTTTCTCGTGATACTGGCGGCTATTTTTAACGGACTTGTTCGGCACGGATAAAATATCAGGTAACGTCAATTACCGGCTCTGTGCCGATTTGTAAGTCGAATGCGACCAGAGCCGGCGTCAATAGTTCAATAATGCTGCTTCCAGATAGATATCGGCTCCGCCGGCTGGGGCGATGCATGCTGCGGGGATGCCGGAGCCGTTGCGCCAGTCGCGTATCGCTTGCCGTTTGGATTCCCCGGTCACAAGAAATATGACTTGTTGTGCGGCACTCAGGCGTCGTGCGCTCAGCGAGACGCGGTCGGGCGGCGGTTTGGGGGCGTCGTGTACTGCGAGGGCGGCGGGCGAGTCTGGCATCGTGCCCCAGGCGTGATGCGGGAACAGGCTGGCGGTGTGGCCATCTTCGCCCAGGCCCAGCAACACCAGGTCGAATGAATCTATGCCGCGCAACGTTTGCGTGTAAGCGGCGGCGGCAGCTTCTGCGCCTGTCTCCGCCTGAATGGGATGGATCTGCGCTTTCGGGATGGCGACGTGATCCAGCCACGCTTGCGCGGCCATGCGGCTGTTGCGCTCGGCATGGTCGGGTGGCAGGCAGCGTTCGTCGCCGAAATATATATGCCATGCAGCCCAGTCGGTATTCGTCTGGCGCAGCAGCTCGTACACACGGCGCGGAGTGGTGCCTCCGGCCAGCACGATATGGAACGCGCCGCGCAGGGCGATGGCTTGTTGCGCGGCGTGAGATATGGTTTGCAGGGCCGCCTGTTCCAGTTCTGCGGCGGTGCTGAAAGTGTGCCAGCGCGGCTGATGGCCTGATGAAGTCATGTGGTTTATCCGGTAGTATGCTGCCCTTGAGCCGCTGGGGCGGCCAGATTTTTTCTGGGGGATGGTATGAGAATCGCAATGATAGGGCTGGGCAAGATGGGTGGCAACATGGTACGCCGTATGCGCCGCAACGGCGTCGAGGTGGTGGGCTACGATAGGGCCGCCGATGTCGTGCAGCAACTGGCGGGCGAGAGCGGCATGGTCGCGGCGAATTCGGTGGAAGATGCCGTGAGCAAATTGTCCGCGCCGCGCATCGTGTGGCTGATGCTGCCCAGCGGCGATCCGACCGAGCAGCAGATACGCGCGCTGGTTCCACTGCTGTCGCAAGGCGACATCGTGATAGACGGCGGCAACTCGAATTACCACGACAGTCAGCGGCGCGGTGCATGGCTGGCGGAGCAGGGCATAGGCTTCATGGACTCCGGCACCTCGGGCGGCATCTGGGGGCTGGAGAACGGTTACTGCCTGATGGTGGGTGCGACGCCGGAAGTGGCGCAGACGGTGACGCCGATCTTGCAGGCGCTGGCGCCCGCAGCAGATCGCGGCTGGGCGCATGTCGGGCCGGTGGGCGCGGGACACTTCACCAAGATGATACACAACGGCATCGAGTACGGCATGATGCAGGCCTTCGCCGAAGGGCTGGAACTGCTGCGCGGCAAACGGGAGTTCGACCTCGACCTGGCGCAGATCACCGAACTGTGGCGCCACAGTTCGGTGGTGCGCAGCTGGCTGCTCGATCTCACGGCCGAAGCATTGAAGCACGATCAGGAACTCGCGAACATCGCGCCTTATGTGCCGGATTCCGGCGAGGGCCGCTGGACGGTTGTCGAGGCCGTGGATCAGGGCGTGGCGGCACCAGTGCTGACACTGGCCTTGCAGATGCGCTTCAACAGCCAGAGCGAGACCGGCTACGGTTATCGACTGTTATCCACCATGCGCAATGCTTTCGGCGGCCACGCCGTCAAACACTCGGGCAAGTAAAATGAAAACCCTGGAACCCTGTACTCTGGTGATATTTGGCGCGGGCGGAAATCTGGTGCGCGTCAAACTGATCCCGTCCCTGTTCCGTCTCGAGATGGCGAACCGCTTGCCGCCGCAGATGACTATTGTTGCCGCGAGCCGTGCCGTGCGCAGCCGCGAACAATGGATAGGCGAAGTCGTGGACATGCTCAAGGCCAAGTATCCGCAAGGTTACGACGAGCAGGCGTTCGAGCGTTTCTGCCAGCGCCTGCATTACCATTCCAATCCGCCGGACGACAAGGATGCCTACCGGCGTCTGCAGGCCATGCTGGACGACAATCCTGCATTCTCTCCCAACGTGGTGTTCTACATGGCGGTGCCGCCCTCCGAGTTCTCGGGGTTCATCGAGCATCTGGGCAACACGGGACTGCTCAAGGAAAAGAACGGCTGGCGCCGTATCGTGATCGAGAAACCTTTTGGTTACGACCTGTTGAGCGCGCAGACTTTGCAGGCCAGCCTGTATCGCCACCTGAACGAGCCGCAGATCTACCGCATCGACCATTATCTGGGCAAAGGCACGGTGCAGAACGTGATGGTGTTCCGCTTCGCCAACATATTGCTTGAACCCTTGTGGAACCATCACTACATCGACCATGTGCAGATCAGCCATGCCGAGACCCTGGGCGTCGGTGGTCGCGCGGGTTACTACGAAGGCTCCGGTGCTTTGCGCGACATGATACAGAGCCATCTGCTGCAACTGATGGCGCTGGTGGCGATGGAGCCGCCGGTGAGCATGACTGCCGAACATCTGCGCGACGAGAAAGTGAAAGTGCTGAAAGCGATACGCCCGATCACACAGAACTCGGTGCATGCCCATGCATTTCGCGGGCAGTACACCAGCGGCAGCATAGACGGGAAAGCCGTTCCCGGTTATCTGGAAGAGCCGGATGTGCAGGAAGGCAGCACCACGGAAACCTATGCGGCGGTCAAATTGTTCGTGGATAACTGGCGCTGGGCGGGTGTGCCGTTCTATCTGCGCACGGGCAAGCGCATGGCGGAAAACAGTTCGGCCATCTGCATCCGTTTCAAGACGCCGCCGCAGGATCTGTTGCGCCACACGCGCCACGGCCCGCCGCAGCCGAACTGGATCATGCTGGGCATACAGCCCGACGATTGCCTGAAAATGGAAATGCAGGTCAAGGTGCCGGGGCTGGATCTGCACACGCGCACATTGAGTCTGGACGCCACTTACCGCAAGGCAGGCGACGATGATTTCGACGCGTATGCGGGCCTGCTGCTGGACGTGATGCAGGGCGACCATTCGCTGTTCCTGCGCATAGACGAAGTGGAGGCAGCATGGCGCGTGGTGGATCCCATCCTCAAGGTATGGGCGATGGAACGCGACTTCATCAACGGCTACCAGGCAGGCAGTTGGGGGCCGCGCGGCACCTATCGCCTGTTCGACCACGACGACCAGTTCTGGCGCCATTCGCTGAATCCGGACGGGGCAAATCTCCAGGCATATTGATGGCTCACTTTCTCGCGGGCGACATAGGCGGCACCAAGACCTTGCTGCAACTCAGCCGCGAGGATGGCTCGACGCTGCTGCAAAAGTCCTACGCAAGCGCGGCCTGCGCGGGGCTGGCAGAGATGCTGGACGAGTTCCTGCGCGAGGCCGGCATTCCTGACATCGCTGCCGCCTGCTTCGCGCTGGCGGGGCCGGTGTTCGGCAGGAAAGTGCAACTGACCAATCTGCCGTGGGCCGTGGATGCGGATGCAATCGCCGCGCGTTTCGGCATTGCCCAGGTGATGCTCATCAATGATTTCGAAGCGGTCGGGCGCAGCATCGCGGCATTGCACACGAACGATCTGCTGACCCTGCAAGCGGGCGCGCCACAGGAGCGCGGCGCACGTGTAGTGGCAGGGGCGGGCACCGGGCTGGGCGTGGGCTGGCTGACCTGGGCGCACGGGCGCTACATCGTGCATGCTTCCGAAGGCGGACACATGGATTTCGCCCCGGCCGATGCGTTGCAATATGAATTGCTGCGCTATCTGCAACTGCGCCACGGCCATGTTTCCTGTGAACGCATCGTGTCGGGGCCGGGGCTGGTGGCGATATATGAATTCCTGCGCGACAGCGGCCATGCCCGGCCATCGGCGCCTCTTGTCGCCGCCATGCTGGAAGGCGATGCTGCCGCATCCATCGCGCGCTTTGCGCAGCATGAGACTGAGCCCATCGCGCGCATGGCGCTGGAACTGTTCGTTGCCGTCTACGGCGCATTCGTCGGCAATCTCGCGCTGCTCATGCTGCCGCGCGGCGGCATTTATCTTGCAGGCGGCATTGCGGCGAAGATACCTGCTGCCATGCAGGGCGGCGCCTTCATGCATGCCTTTCTGGCCAAAGGGCGCTATGCCGATTTGCTGGAAACCTTGCCGGTGCATGTTGTGCTCAACCCGCATGTCGGGTTGCTGGGAGCACGTCTGGCTGTACAATAACCGGGATGAGCGTTCCAGCCCCCTCCTTCACACCATCTGCCCCGTCTCGTTTTGTGCGAGTGCGTGAGTGGTATCGTTTCGGGCGTTTATTGCCGTGGCTGGTGTTGGCGGCTGCGCTATTTGCCACTTACCAGATGTGGCAGAACGAGCGCCAGAACGCCATGAAGGATCAGCAGATCGATTTCGATTTCCGCGTGCGCGAAGCCAGCAGCAACATAGCGCAGCGCATGCATGCTTACGAGCAGATATTACGCGGTGCGCGCGGCTTGTTCGCCGCATCGGGGAATGTTGCGCACGAGACTTTCCTGACTTATCTCGACTCCCTGCACCTTGCGGCCAATTATCCCGGCACCCGGGGCATAGGATATGCCGTGGTCGTGCCGGGCATGCATGACGGCGCCGCTGCCGTCCATACGCTGGTCACGCACCTGGAGCCGCCGTTGAACGGCACGCCGGACTCCATCGGCCAGGACATGTTCGCCGATCCGGTGCGCCGTGCCGCCATGGAGCTGGCGCGCGACAGGGGACATGTGGCGATTTCCGGCCGGGTATTGCTGCCGCTTGATGCCAGTGAGGATGCACGCATACAGCCCGGCTTCCTGATGTACCTGCCGGTCTATCGTGGCGGAGCCGCGCACGAAACACTGGAGCAGCGCCGCGCCAACATCCGGGGCTGGGTGTATGCGCCGTTCCGCATGATAGATCTGATGTCCGGCATACTCGGCGAAGAGGCGAGCGAGGTCGACATCGAGATCCATGACGGAGTGGACATGACGGACGCAACGATGATGTACGATCCGGATGTCAGCGGCTCCGGCGGCAATCCGAATGCCCTGTTCAAGAGCGTCAGCAATATCGAGGTTGCCGGACGCATCTGGGCGATTTCCATCCGCTCGCTGTATGGCTTCGAGTCGCGTCTGGATCGCAAGAAGCCGCAGTTCGTCGCCTATGCGGGCATAGGCGCGAGCGTGTTGCTTGCGCTGCTTACCTGGCTGCTGGTGTACGGGCGCGCGCGCGCGTTGCAGGCCGCGCAGGAGATCGATTGTGAACTGGCCGAGCGCAAGCGGGCGGAAGAAGGGCTGCGTCTGGCTGCCACCGTACTCAAAACCGTGGAGGAAGCCGTGCTGGTGACCGATGCTGACAACAATATCATCTCGGTCAATCCGGCCTTCACTACTATCAGCGGTTATGCTCCAGGCGACGTGATCGGCAAGAATCCGCGCATATTTGCATCCGGCAAACACTCGCGCGAGTTCTACAAGGAAATGTGGGACACCCTGCTGACCACCGGCACCTGGCACGGCGAGATTTGGGACAAACGCAAGAGTGGCGAACCCTACGTCAAGTGGCTGTCGATCAAACTCGTGCGCGCCGAAAGCGGCCAGCTCACCCATTATGTTGCGGTGTTCTCCGACATCAGCGAACGCAAGGCAGCGGAAGAGCGCATGCAATACATGGCGCACCACGACCTGCTGACCGGCTTGCCCAACCGCCTGTTGCTTGCCGTGCACTTGCAGCAGGCATTGGCCCAGGCCCGGCGCGACAAGACGCATCTTGCGCTGATGTTCATAGACCTCGACAAATTCAAGCCGATCAACGACAACCTCGGGCATGAAGTCGGCGACATGTTGCTGAAAGAGGTGGCGAAGCGCCTGGAGCTTTGCGTGCGCGAATCGGATACGGTTGCGCGTGTCGGCGGGGACGAGTTCGTCGTGCTGCTCACGATCATCGAGGAAGAGCCGGATGTCGTGGTGGTGGCAGGAAAGATACTGCACGCGCTCGGGCTAACCTTTGAGCTGGCCGGACATAGCCTGCATATATCGGCGAGCATAGGTATTGCCGTTTATCCGGAGCATGGCGAGGATGAAAAAATGCTGACCAGAAATGCGGATATCGCCATGTACTATGCCAAAGGCGACGGGCGCAATAACGCCAAAATATATGCCCAACAGGAAATGCGCGAGATATCCAATCCGGATGGCGGGGTCTGCGAGCTATAAGTTTCTCTGCGCCGCACCACGCCAGCGGTGCCTACCATGTTTTGCGCCGGTTTCCTAGATGGCGCTTGCATTCTCTTCGAGTGGTCCGCGAATTTTGTTATAGTCGCAGGCTGGAAAAGCCAACCCGGAGAATTGCCATTAACGCTATCAAACATTTTGTCGTCAGCAAGACTGCACCTGGGCTTGCCAGCCTTCCATCGTTGAGCATGGACGGTGACAGCATCGTCCACGATTTCCGCAGTTATTTCAGCCACACGCTGGGACGCGAAAATTTCAACCTGTCCGCCTACCATGTCTATACCTCGCTCGCCCTCGCCATGCGCGACCGGCTGGTCGAACGCTGGAAGCGCACCAAGGCAAGCCATTATGAAAACGATTGCAAGCATGTGTATTACCTGTCGCTGGAGTTCCTGATGGGCAGGGCGCTGGGCAACGCCATGCTGAATCTGGATGTGGAGCCGGCTACCGCCGATGCCTTGCGCAAACTTGGCCTGGTGCTGGAAGAAATTGCCGATCAGGAACACGATGCGGGCCTGGGCAATGGTGGCCTGGGTCGCCTGGCTGCGTGTTTCCTCGACAGTTGCGCCACGCTGCAATTGCCGGTCATGGGCTACGGCCTGCGTTACGAATATGGCATGTTCCGCCAGAAACTGGAGAACGGCCATCAGCTCGAAGAGCCTGATCACTGGTTGCGCAATGGCAATCCGTGGGAGATCGAACGTCCCGAGTTCGCCGTGCGCGTCAAGTTCGGCGGAAGAACCGAGCTGCATCAGGATGCCGATGGCAAGCTGCATGCCTACTGGAAATATACCAATGACGTAATGGCCGTGCCTTACGACGTGCCTATCCCCGGCTATCGTAATGGCACGGTCAATACCTTGCGCCTGTGGAAGTCCACCGCCACCGAAGAATTCGACCTCGGCGAATTCAACGCGGGCAGTTATGCCGAATCCGTCGCCGCGAAGAATGCCGCCGAGCACATCACCATGGTGCTGTATCCCAACGACGCCAGCGAGAACGGCAAGGAGTTGCGCCTGCGCCAGCAATATTTTCTCGCCTCGGCCAGTTTGCAGGATGTATTGCGGCAATGGATGAGCAGGCACGGCAAGGACTTCAGCAAGTTCGCCGAAAAGAATTTTTTCCAGTTGAACGACACCCATCCGACCTGCGCGGTGCCGGAGCTCATGCGCCTGCTGATGGACGAGCACGGACTGGGCTGGGACGAGGCATGGAACATCACCAGCCGCACCGTCGCCTACACCAATCACACGCTGTTGCCGGAAGCGCTGGAGCGCTGGTCGGTCAGCATGTTCGGCCGCCTGTTGCCGCGTTTGCTGGAGATCATCCAGGAGATCAATGCGCGTTTCATGCGCGTCGTGGCGCAGCGCTGGCCGGGCGATGTCGAGCGCCAGCGGCGCATGTCCATCATCGAGGAAGGTCACGAGCAGCATGTGCGCATGGCTTATCTGGCGGTGGTGGCCAGCATGTCGGTGAACGGAGTGGCGGAACTGCATTCGCAGTTGCTGCAACAGCACCTGTTCCACGATTTCCACGAACTGTGGCCGGAAAAATTCAACAACAAGACCAACGGCGTCACGCCGCGCCGCTGGATGGCGTGGAGCAACCCGGCGCTGAGCGACCTGATCACGCGCGCCATAGGCGGCAACTGGATTTCCAATCTGGTGGGGAGCGATTCCGGCAAGCATTGGCTCACCGATATGTCCAAGCTCAAGCTGCTCGCGCCGCATGCCGACGATGCGGAATTCCGTGCCGAGTGGCGTGCGATCAAACAGGCCAACAAGGTGCGGCTGGCGGAACTGGTGCTGCGCGATTGCGGCGTGGCGTTCGACACCAATGCCTTGTTCGACGTACAGGTGAAGCGCATACACGAATACAAGCGGCAATTGCTCAACGTTTTGCACGTCATCCATCTGTACGACCGCATCAAGCGCGGCGACACGGCGAACTGGACGCCGCGTTGCGTGCTGATCGGCGGCAAGGCTGCGCCCGGTTACCAGATGGCCAAGCGCATCATCAAGCTGGTGAATGCGGTGGCGCAGGTGATCAATGAGGATGCGGATACGGCGGGCAAGCTGCGATTGGCGTTCCTGCCCGATTACCGGGTGACGGCGATGGAAGTGATCTGCGCCGGAGCGGAGTTGTCGGAGCAGATTTCGACTGCGGGCAAGGAAGCCTCCGGCACCGGCAACATGAAGTTCATGATGAATGGCGCGCTGACCATAGGCACCCTCGACGGCGCCAATATCGAGATACGCGAAGAAGCTGGCGCGGAGAATTTCTTTCTGTTCGGCCTGACCACGGAAGAGGCCGAGGCGCGGCGCGGGCGTTACAACCCGAACGCCATCATCGATGGGGACGAAGATCTGCAACGCGTGATGCAATTGCTGGAAAGCGGCCACTTCAACATGTTCGAGCCAGGCATCTTCGATTCCGTCATCCAGTCTATCCGCAGTGCGCAAGACCCCTGGCTGACGGCGGCGGATTTCCGCAGTTACGTCGAAGCGCAATGCCAGGTGGCGGAGGCTTATCTCGACACCGAGCGCTGGACGCGCATAAGCATCCTCAATGCGGCGGCCAGCGGCAAGTTCTCCAGCGATCGCACCATACTGGATTACAACAACGACATCTGGCATCTGCCGCAGATCGCACCGAAGGCGGCGGGATAAGATGCGGCAAATAAGCAGCTACAACATGTATTGCGCCTCTACCCCCACCCTGCAAAGGGAAAGGAACTGTGTTTCCGCCCCCTTGCAGGGGGAGAGCCAAGGAGGGGGTAGAAGCTGTAAGGTAATTAACGATTTCTCCCAATGATTATGCGTGTTCTATATGTCACTTCCGAAATCGCTCCGCTGATCAAGACCGGCGGGCTGGCCGATGTCAGTGCCGCCTTGCCGGCAGCCCTGATCGCAGCCGGTGTGGATGTGCGCGTGCTGGTGCCCGGCTATCCGCAGATATTGCGCGCCTTGCCGCAACTCAACGATGTCGCATTGTTCGCGCTGCATGATTTTCCTTGTGCCAGCCTGCTGGCCGCTGTGCTGCCGGATGGCGTGAGGATCTGGGTGCTGGACTGTCCCGAGTTATACCAGCGTGGCGGCGGCCCCTACCAGGATGAACACGGGCATGACTGGCCGGACAATGCGCAGCGCTTCGGCCTGCTGTCCAAGGTCGCCGCCGTGCTGGGTAGCAGCGATTCTTCGCTGGGCTGGAAACCGGATGTGGTGCATTGCAACGACTGGCAGACCGGCCTGACCCCGGCTTACCTGCATTTTGCCAACAAGGCCGCGCCTTGCGTGATGGCCATCCACAACCTCGCGTTCCAGGGCGTGTTCCCGCCGGATTGCGTCGCGGAACTGGGCCTGCCCGCGCAGAGCTTCCAGATGGAAGGTGTGGAATATTACGGCAGCCTGTCCTTCCTCAAGGCGGGCGCGTATTACGCCGATCACATCTCCACGGTGAGCCCGTCTTATGCCGAAGAGATACAGGACGAAGCGCTGGGTTTCGGCATGCAGGGCCTGCTGGCACAGCGGCACGAGGTGTTGAGCGGGATACTGAACGGCGTGGATTACACGGAGTGGAACCCGGGCTGCGATACCCGGCTCGCGCAGGAATACACGGCTGGCGACCTGCGCGGCAAACTCGCCAACAAGATCGAATTGCAGATGCGCATGGGTTTGCGCGTTGATCCCGAAGTGCCCTTGTTCGGCATGGTAAGCCGTTTCACTTTTCAGAAAGGTCTCGACCTGGTGCTGGAGATCGCGCCCGAATTGCTGGCGATGCCCGCGCAACTCGTGCTGCTGGGCACGGGCGATGCGGACATGCAACGCGCGGCGCTGGAATTGCTGCACAAATACTCCGGGCAGGTCGGCGTGTATGTGGGCTTCAACGAAGAGTTGTCACACCTGGTCGAAGCGGGCGCGGATGTTTTCCTGATGCCCTCGCGCTTCGAGCCTTGCGGCCTCAACCAGATGTACAGCCAGCGCTATGGCACGCCGCCTGTGGTGCATGCGACCGGCGGCTTGAAAGACACCGTGGTGGATTGCAACGTGGCGACGCTGGCGGATGGCACGGCCAGCGGATTCGTATTCAGCCCGGCGGACGCAGACAGCTTGCTGCTTGCCGTGCGCCGGGCGGTGGATGCATATTATGATAAGAAAATCTGGCATGCCCTGCAGATGAACGGCATGAGCAAGGATTTCAGTTGGGGCAAGAGCGCGGCTGCGTACATCGAAATTTATGAACGCCTGATGCGGCGGTGATACATACGCCTCATGGCGTATGATGGCCGGGGCTTACGCGTAAAGGCAGTCCGGTCTTGCCGGAATGGAATAGAACGAAAATAAAAAAAATAAAAAACCACATCATTTCCGCGCATAAGCAGCGACCGAGCTGGCGTATTTTGTCAGCTTGGTCGAATGGCAGGTAGTTCCATCAGGCGGGAATGACGAGATCACCCAGCTTGGGCAGGAGGAGAGTCGCATGAAATTGACGCGCATCATGATGTGGTTAAGCATCGCAGGACAGGTCTTGACGACAGCAGCAGTTCAGGCCGCCGATGAAGATGCATTTCTGGAGCAACTCCGGCCTGCGTCGGAGCAGACCATGGGCCTGGGGCAGACGGCGCTGTGGACTTTGCCGCTGGTGGCGACTCAATATCAACCCGCGCAACCCACGCCCGTGATGCAGCAAGCCGCGCAGGCGCAGGACGAGGGCCGTTTCCTCGATGCGCTGATACTGCTCGACGACGCGGGCAAGGCCGGACCAGCCAGCGCCGAACTGGATTTGTTGCGCGCGAGTTTCCTGCTGCAAGACAACCAGCCGCAGCAGGCGCTGGACAAGCTCTCCGCTTTGCAAGCCAGCCCGCAATATGCTGCCGATGCCTATGCGCTGACCGCCATGGCGTATTTGCATCAGGGGCAGATGCAGCCAGCGCTGGAAGCCGCGCAACAGGCGCGCGCTGCCGGAAGCGATGCCTTGTCGCATCTGGCCCTGTCTTATGCCTTGCAAAGCGCAGGGCATCTGGAGCAAGCGCGCGCAGCGATGCGCGATTTCAATACCCGTACACCGCAAGCCATCCCCCTCGCGCGCGAAGCCGAACTCGCGCTGACGCTGGGCCAGACGCAGGCGGCGGAAGCGCTGCTGAGGCGGGCTCAGGCCATGGATGCCGCACACCCCTATGTTCTCGCGGTGGACGGCCTGGCCGACCTGATACAGGGGGAGACCGCCGAGGCCAGGGATGAATTCACCAAAGTGCTCAAGCGCGACCCCAAAGACGCCAAGGCATTATTGGGTATGGGTCTGGCCGAAATAAAACTCGGCAACATCCAGGCCGGACAAAAAAGATTGCAGGCGGCGAACGAAGCCGAGCCCGGCAACGCGCTGATACTCACTTATCTCGGGCGCTCGCAACAGCAAACCGGGCAAGGCAGCGAGGCGCTGGCAAGCTGGCGCAGGGCGCAGCAAGCCGATCCCAGAGATCCCGCGCCGTGGCTGTACCAGGCGCAAGCCGAATTGCAGGCCAACCATTTGCAGCAAGCGCAAGACAGCCTGCGCGAAGCACAAGCGCGCCTGGCTAATCGTTCGGTGTATCGCGGCGCGCAGCTGTTGCAGGAAGACGAACAACTGCTGCAGGCCAACCTCGCCGAGACACAGCGTCGCCTGGGGCTGGATAATCTCGCGCTGCACACGCTATCCGACACGGTAGGCGAACAGAGCGCGGCCAATCTGAGGAATCAGGCCGACCTGCTGCAAGGCCAGCGCTTCGGCGAATCGGCGCGGCGCAGCCTGCTGCTGCAAAGCCTGTTCAATGCACAGCCGGGCAGCCTGCCCGCAGAGCAGGACATCTACGGCGACGGCGCGGGACAGACCGGCGCCTCGGTGCCGCAACATGGCGCGATCAGCGGGCTCAATGCGCAGCAGGCCAGCTTCAATAATTACGATGCGTTGTTCACGCCGCGCACCCAGCTGGAAGCCGACGTCTCGGGCGGAAGCCGGAATACTCATGGCGAGCAGATTCGCCTGGCCACAGGCAGCGATACGCTGGGGCTGAGTGTTGCTGGGATGCAATTCAGGACCGACGGCTTTGCGCCGTTTGACAATCTCGACAACCGCGAGGCGCAGGCCATCGCGCAATGGCGTCCTTTCCAGTCCACGCAGGCATTCATGTCGTACCAGACATTCAATTCGAAGCATGGGGAAATATCGTGTCCGGCGGATCCCATCAGCTGTGCGGTCAATCACCAGTATGACGAGGGCAGCATACTCACGCGTCTGGGCTTGCGCCAGGAATTGAATGGCAACAGCGAGTGGCGCGGTTTGCTGAGCTACCAGCACACGCATCAGACCGACAACTGGCAATGGACGAGCGATTTTCTGCCGCTGGCAGACGGCGGCACCACCCCACAGCAAGATACCTCCTTTGGCATAGACCATAACACCAGCACGGCCTCTGGCCTGGAGCTGCAATACCGCCGCCACGGTTCGGACTATGCCGCACAGTTGGGGCTGAGCTCGGTGCATGCGCCGCTCAACGTGCCAAGATCCTTTAGTGGTGCCATATTGACCAATGTCGCGCAGCAAGCCTATGTGGACTGGCAGCAGACGCTGAACTCTCAATGGCAAGTGCAAGCGGGGCTGGTCTGGGGCAAAAACGATAAGCTTTATGCCCCAGGCAGTACACATCTCCAGCGCTGGCTGCCCAGGCTGGGCGCAGTTTACACGCCGGATAGCGCGACGCATGTGCGCCTCGCCGCGTGGAAACATCTGGACGATGCGGCGGTGGGCAACGCGGCGCTGGCCCCGGTCACGCTGGCGGGTATAACGTTGAACCGCCCCAACGATATCTACAAACTGATGCGCGGCGTGGCGCTGGGCGCGGACAAGCAACTCAACACCGATTGGCTGCTGGAAGGGCTGGCGCAGCGACGCTGGACCGAAGAGCCGTATTTTGCGGGCGAGCAGGGGATGCTTCTGTCCGGGCTTGACGAATCCCGCCTGGTCTTGCATTGGCAGCCCGCCGATCGCGCCCTGAACCTGATTCTGGCGTATGACGACGAATACGTCTGGAGAGATCCGATTGTGCATACACCGGATTCAGTGCAGCAGCAGCATTTGCGCTCGCTGCAACTTGGGTCGCGCTGGCAGGCCGTTCCGCAATGCACGGTAAAACTGGAATGGAGCCATAACCTGCTTACTGCTATACAGCAATCATCGGATACCAGCTTCAACCACATCCTGCTCGATGTGCGCGACAGCTTCAACCAGACGGACGCCAGCCTGAGCTGGCAACTTAAGCGTATGGGTTCCCTGGACCTTGGTGTGCGTAACGCCACGGGCAGGAGCTCGCAGTACGTCGAGATAGACCCGCTGGTTCCGCGCTTCAACAACGGGCGGCTGTGGTATGGCAAGCTTAAATTGCTCTGGTGATACAGGGCTTGACCTAATCCGGATAGGTAGCCAGAAACATCCGGAACGAGGAGGGGAGTAGCGGATTTTTCAACCAAGCAGAAAGGGAGTAAACATGAAAAAAATACTGTTGTTATTGTTGGCCTTGAGCATTGCGCCTGTCTGGGCGGCGGACAAGGCGGAAGCGCCTGCCAAGCCGGCCGCTGCGGCAAGTTCCACCAAGGCCGAGGCTGCGCCTGATGCCGATGCGGCCAAGGCAGCGCCCAAGAAGAAGGGCAAGAAAGTCAGGAAGAGCAAAGCGGCGAAGGCTGCGACGCCTGCCACTGCGACTTCATGCCTTAGCCCCTGTTCTATTCAGGTGTGTGGCGGCGTTTCTGGATGCTTCAAGTCTCGTTGCGGCGGTGCCTGCTAACAAGTTGGGGTAGGCTGGGGTAAGGAACGCACCCCAGCGGTTCACAAACCACTGCTCTCGATCAAAGGCCAAGCCCATCAGGCTTGGCCTTTTTAATTTCAGTTTGCCGGGGTTCGCGAGCTCACCCCAGCCACCAGCCACGAAGCTATCTTCGCTGGGGTTTATTGAGCCGATCTCCTTTTCTTGTTATTGTTCGGAAGTTTTTGAATTCGGACTCAGGGAAAAGCACGATGCATAGTTTGTGGAACGATGCCGGGGCGGCGGCTTGCGGCAGTGAGATTGAACGGCGCATTTATACTTCGCGTCTGCTCGGGCAGGATAAATCGCTGGTGCTGCATGGCGGCGGCAATACCTCAGTGAAACTTACCGAGCAGAACATCCTCGGCGAAGACGAGCAGATACTCTACGTCAAAGGCAGCGGCTGGGACCTGGAGACCATCGCCGCTGCGGGGTTTGCGCCGGTGCGGCTGGAGCACCTGAAAAAGCTGGCGCAACTGTCCGAGCTATCCGACCCCGAGATGGTCAATCAACTGGTCACGCACCAGACCCGCGCTACGGCGCCGGTGCCTTCGGTGGAAGCCATCCTGCACGCCATCCTGCCTTATCCTTATGTGGATCACACCCACGCCGATGCCATCGTCTCGATCACCAACACGGCGGACGGCGAAGCGCGCATACGCGAAATTTACGGCGACACCATGGTGGTGATTCCCTATGTGATGCCGGGCTTCGATCTCGCCAGATTATGTGCGGCGCGTTTCGCTGCCGATGCGGGGCCGAATACCATAGGCATGGTGTTGCTGAATCACGGCATCTTTACTTTCGGGCAGAGCGCCAAGGAATCCTATGAGCGCATGATCGCGCAGGTGGGCCGCGCCGAGGAATATCTGAAGCGCAATAAGGCATGGGATTTTGCGCCTGCTGCCGTGACCGCTGCGCATGGCATCGAGCTGGCAAGTGTACAGGCAAGGCTGCGCGCCGATATTTCCAAAGCGGCGGGCTTCCCCGTCATCGTCGCGCGTCATGCGAATGACAAGAGCCTGGCGTTCGCCAGTCGCACCGATATTTCCACCATCGCGCAGCAAGGCCCGGCCACGCCGGATCACGTGATCCGCACCAAGCGGCTGCCGCTGATCGGGCGCGACGTGGCGGCGTATGTGGAGGGCTATAAAAAATATTTTATCGAGATCGAAGTGCAAGCCAAGGAGCGCAAGACCATGCTCGATCCCGCGCCGCGCGTGGTGCTGGATAGCGAACTCGGTTTGTGTGCGGTGGGCAAGAGCGCGCAGGATGCAGGCATCGTCGCCGACATCTACGATCACACCATGGACATTATTTCGCGCGCCACGGCCTTGGGTGGCTATCGGGCGCTGCCCGCGAAAGATATTTTCGATGTCGAGTATTGGGATCTCGAACAGGCCAAGCTGCGCAAGGGCGGCAAGCCGCTGCCGTTCACGGGCGAAGTGGCGCTGGTCACGGGCGCGGCATCCGGCATAGGCAAGGCCTGCGTCGAATCGCTGCTGGCGCGCGGTGCGGCAGTCGTGGCGCTCGATCTTGCCGCATCCGTGGTCAGCATGAAGAGCGGCGCTAATTTCCTCGGCCTGCAATGCGACCTGACCGATGAAGCGCAATTCAAACAGGCATTGGTGCAGGCCGTGGAAAAATTTGGCGGCCTCGACATGCTGGTGCTCAACGCGGGCATTTTCCCCGGTGGCTGTCGCATAGATTCGTTGAAGACCGAGGAATGGCAAAAGGTCATGCGCATCAATCTGGATGCCAACCTGATGCTGATGCGCGAATGCCATGCCTTCATGAAACTTGCACCATGCGGCGGGCGCGTGGTGGTGATCGGCTCCAAGAACGTGCCTGCGCCCGGCCCCGGTGCCGCCGCCTATTCCGCATCCAAGGCCGCGCTCAACCAGCTCGCGCGCGTCGCCGCCTTGGAGTGGGGCAGCGACAATATCCGCATCAACTCGCTGCATCCGAATGCGGTATTCGACACCGGATTGTGGACGCCCGAAGTACTGGCTGCGCGCGCCAAGCATTACGGCATGAGCGTGGAAGAATACAAGACCAACAACGTGCTCAAGACCGAAGTCACCAGCCGCGATGTGGCCGAACTGACGGCAGAGATGTGCGGGCCGTTGTTCGCCAAGACCACGGGCGCGTGGCTGCCGGTGGATGGCGGGAATGACCGGGTAATCTAAGTTGTAGGGCGGGTTTTGCCCGCCGGATAAAATTGTCGGGCGAAGCCCGACCTACGAATAATCGGGGAGAATAATGAGCAATTCCATACTCGGCATCATCGGCGGCAGCGGGGTGTATGACATCGACGGTCTCGTCAACAAGCGTTGGGAGAAAGTGTCTTCGTCATTCGGCGAGCCCTCTGATGAACTGCTGTTCGGCGAACTCGACGGCCAGCAGTTGGTCTTTCTGCCGCGCCATGGCAGAGGACACAAGATACCGCCGTCCGAGATCAACTTCCGCGCAAATATAGATGCGCTCAAACGCGCGGGCGTGACCGATGTGATCTCGGTGAGCGCGGTCGGCTCGCTGCGCGAACACCTGAAGCCCGGCATGTTCGTGATCGTGGACCAGTTCATAGACCGCACTTTTGCGCGCAATAAATCCTTTTTCGGCAGCGGCCTCGTCGCGCATGTCTCGATGGCGCATCCGGTGTGCTCGCGCCTAGGCGACCACATCGAAGCGGCGGCGAACGAGGCAGGCATCGTCGCGATGCGCGGCGGAACCTATTTAGTCATGGAAGGCCCGCAGTTCTCCAGCCTGGCCGAATCCGAGCTGTATCGCTCCTGGGGCTGTGACGTGATCGGCATGACCAACATGCCCGAAGCCAAACTCGCGCGCGAAGCCGAGCTGTGCTATGCCACGGTGGCGATGGTGACCGACTACGACTGCTGGCATCCGGATCACGACGACGTGACGGTGGAGCAGATCATCAAGGTGTTGCTGGCCAACGCGGACAAGGCGCGCGCACTGGTGAAACAGGTCGCACCGAAAGTGATCGGCGATGCACATGGCACGGGATGCTCCTGTCGCAGTGCGCTCGAATACGCCATCATCACCGCACCACAAGCACGCGATGCGGCGATGCTGGAGAAACTGGATGCCGTGGCCGGGCGCGTACTTAACAGATAAAGCGTAGGTCGGGCTTCGCCCGACGTGACCAAGGCGGGCAGAGCCCGCCCTACAAAAAACAGGGAGAAATTGTATGCCAGTCAAATCCAGAATCCGCACCGTTCCGCATTATCCCAAGCAGGGCATCATGTTCCGCGACATTACCACTTTGCTCAAGGACCCCGCTGGCCTGCGCGCCACCGTGGATGAGCTGGCAGCGCGTTATGCCGATATGAAAATAGACAAGATCGCGGGCATAGAGTCGCGCGGTTTCATCGTGGGCGCACCGCTGGCGTATGTGATGAACAAGGGCTTCGTGCCGATCCGCAAGAAAGGCAAACTGCCTGCCGCCACCATAGGCCACGACTACGAACTCGAATACGGCACCGACCGCATCGAGATTCACACCGATGCGATCGCGCCGGGCGAGCGCGTGCTGCTGGTGGACGACCTCATCGCTACCGGTGGCACGGCGGAAGCAGCCTGCACGCTGATCGAAAAGATTGGCGGCGAGATCGTGGAATGCTGCTTCATCATCGACCTGCCCGACATCGGCGGCCGCGCGCGGCTGGAGAAGCACGGGCACAAGGTGTTTGCGCTGTGCGAGTTTGAGGGAGATTAAACGCGGGAATGGATGCGTGCAAAGCGTCGGATGCTGTGCATCCGGCCTGCGAAACTGCGATGTTATCTATGGGAAATGCACAAATGAAAATCGAAACTCTACGCTGGGTAGACAACAAGCTGGAAATGATAGACCAGCGCATCCTGCCCGCTTCGTTTGAATACATAGCCTACGATTCCGCCGCTTCGGTGGCCGAGGGCATACGCAGCATGGTGGTGCGCGGTGCGCCGGCCATCGGTGTGGCGGCGGCGTATGGCGTGGCGCTGGAGGCGTTGCGCTTGCAGGATGCGTCGCTGATTGATTTCCACAGCGGCATGGAAACTGGATTCGTCGTGCTGGAACGCAGCCGTCCGACGGCGGTGAATCTGTTCTGGGCGCTGCAACGCATGCGCGCGGTGTGGATAGTTGCGAGAGGGAAATCCAGCGCCGCCGTGGCGCAGCGCTTGCTGGAAGAGGCGCACGAGATATTGGCCGAGGACATTCGCATCAATAAGGCCATGGGCGCATTCGGTGCGGAGCTGTTGCCGGACGGCGCGCGCGTGCTGACGCATTGCAACGCGGGCGCACTGGCGACGGCAGGCTGGGGCACTGCGCTCGGCGTGTTCCGCTCTGCGGTCGAGGTGGGCAAGAAGATTTTCGTGATTGCCGACGAGACGCGTCCCTTCCTGCAAGGCGCGCGGCTGACCGCGTGGGAGATGGTGCAGGAGAAAATTCCGGTCACGCTGATTACCGACAACATGGCGGGCTTCATGATGTCGCGCGGCGAGGTGGATGCGGTGGTGGTGGGCACGGATCGTGTGGCGTCCAACGGCGATGTGGCGAACAAGATCGGCACTTACATGGTGGCGGTGCTGGCGCGGCGGCATAACATCCCGTTCTATGTCGCGTGCCCGCTTTCGACCATAGACATGAGCATCGCCAGCGGCGCGGACATTCCCATCGAGGAGCGTTCTGTCGATGAGGTCAAGGGTTTCCGCGATTACCATTGGGCGGCGGAGGGGGTGAAGATACGCAATCCTTCATTCGACGTGACGCCCGCCGAACTCGTGAGCGGACTCATCACCGAGAAGGGCGTGGTGCTGCAACCTGACAATGCCAAGCTGCGCGCGCTGTTCGAATAAGCGGGCTGCCGCCGCCTGAAATTGCATGATAGGACTGATACAGCGCGTCAGCGAAGCAAGCGTGAAAGTGGAGGGACGCATCGTCGGACAGATCGCGCGCGGCCTGCTGGTGCTGGTCGGCGTGGAGAAGCATGACGACCAGGCGAACGCGCAGCGCCTGCTCGAACGTCTGCTGGGCTACCGCGTGTTTCCCGACGAATCCGGCAAGATGAATCTGTCGCTTGCCGACATCGGCGGGGATTTGCTGCTGGTGCCGCAATTCACGCTCGCGGCCGACACGCGCAAGGGCACGCGCCCGAGTTTTTCTTCTGCGGCCGCGCCCGAACTCGGCGCAGAACTGTTCGAATACTTCGTTGCGGCAGCGCGCGAGCGTTGCGCCAGGGTGGAGACCGGCGTGTTCGGCGCGGACATGAAGGTGAGCCTCGTCAACGATGGCCCGGTGACGTTCTGTGCAGGTTGGAAAGCAATGAGGCTGGGCGTCGATCTCGGCGGCACCAAGATCGAGATCGTCGCGCTCGACGATGCGGGCAAGCAGTTGCTGCGCCGCCGTGTGGTGACTCCCAAAGATAATTACCACAAGACCTTGCAGGTCATCGCCGCGCTGGTTCACGCTGCCGAAGCGGAACTCGGCCAACACGGTTCGCTTGGCATAGGCACGCCCGGTTCACTTTCCAGAGCCACGGGTCGCCTCAAGAATTCCAACTCGGTCGTGTTCAACGGCCAGCCCATCCAGCAAGACCTCGAAGCCCTGCTGCAACGTCCGGTGCAGATCAGCAACAACGCCAACTGCTTCGCACTGTCCGAGGCGGTGGATGGCGCAGCAGCGGGAGCGGAAGTGGTGTTCGGCGTGATCCTCGGCACTGGCGTAGGCGCGGGCATTGTCGTCAACGGCCACGTGCTCACCGGCCCTAACGGCATCGCCGGCGAATGGGGCCACAATCCGTTGCCCTGGCCCGAGGCGCACGAACTGCCAGGCCCATCTTGTTATTGCGGCAAGCAAGGCTGTGTCGAAACCTTCCTCTCCGGGTCGGGTATGGCGAAGCTGCATCAGATGGAAACCGGCATATCGCTTGGCGCCGAAGAGATTGTGGCGCGCGCGGAACAGGGCGATACCACCTGCGAGAGCAGCCTGCAAACTTTCGAAAACCGTCTCGCACGTTCCCTCGCACACGTCATCAACATCCTCGATCCGGACGTCATAGTGCTGGGCGGCGGCATGTCCAACATCGAGCGCTTGTATGCGAACGTGCCTGCGCAGTGGGGGCGGTGGGTGTTCTCGGACCGGGTGGATACGAAGCTGGTGAAGAACCAGTACGGCGATTCCAGCGGGGTGCGAGGGGCGGCGTGGCTGTGATTGGTGCGGCAAGCCGGGTGATGTATGATGCGTGATGTTTGATGCATATTTCCATGAGGTGCAAGATGAGAACAACCCTGACCATAGATGATGATGTGCTCGCCGCCGCCAAAGGTTTGGCGGCCTTGCAACGCAAGAGCGTGGGCGAGGTGATCTCGGAGCTTACGCGGCAGGCGTTGCGACCCGGCGTGCAGAAAAGCAGGTCACGCAACGGCGTACCTTTATTGCCGGTGCGCGCCGGGGTTGCGGCAGTGACGCCGGAACTGGTGAACCAGTTGCGCGACGAGTTGCCGGGATGAGTTTCCTGCTGGACGTAAACGTGCTGGTCGCGCTGATCGATCCTGCGCATGTCCAGCACGACGCGGCACACGACTGGTTCGCCAAACAGGGGAAGAAATCCTGGGCTACCTGTCCGCTTACTGAAAATGGCGTGCTGCGCATCGTCGGTCATGCACGTTACCCCAACTCGCCGGGCACCCCGGCTGCGGTGGCGCAGTTGATGTCAGGCCTGCGCGCGTTGCCCGGCCATGTGTTCTGGCCGGACGACATCAGCCTGCTGGATACAAAAAAACTCGACGCCTCGCGCCTGCTGAATTCTGCCCAGGTAACTGACAGCTATCTGCTGGCTCTTGCCATCACCCACGGCGGCAAGCTGGCGACCTTTGACCGTCGCCTGGTGGTGGATGCGGTGCGGGACGGGATCAAGGCCCTGCACTTGATCGCCTGATCAGCAAAGTTGCAGGACGAACAATGACATGAGTTTGCCGGTAGAATGCGCCCCTCACCATGACCATCATCACCTTCCCCGACAGCCCCTTCATCCTGCACCAGCCGTTCGAACCGGCGGGCGATCAGCCCACGGCTATCGCGCAACTGGTGGAGGGGATCAATGACGGTCTGGCGTTTCAGACGCTGCTCGGGGTGACCGGCTCCGGCAAGACGTTCACCATGGCGAATGTCATCGCGCGGCTGGGTCGCCCGGCGATGGTGATGGCGCCGAACAAGACGCTGGCGGCGCAGTTGTATTCCGAGTTGCGCGATTTCTTTCCCGAGAACGCGGTGGAGTATTTTGTTTCCTACTACGACTATTACCAGCCCGAGGCGTATGTGCCGTCGCGCGATGTGTTTATCGAGAAGGATTCGTCCATCAGCAAGCAGATCGAGCAAATGCGGCTGTCGGCCACCAAATCTTTGCTGGAGCGGCAGGATGTGGTGATCGTGGCGACGGTGTCGGCGATCTACGGCATCGGCGATCCGGTGGATTACCACGGCATGATCCTGCATCTGGTGGCCATGACACGGCGTTGCGAAGCATCCGGGGCGGGAGTGGACACGACACACACGCTCTCGCAATCCGAAGGCTCCGCTGCTAACGTGGCGCGGGGTGTTCCGCGTGCGCGGCGACGTGATCGACATCTTCCCGGCAGAAAACAGCGAACACGCGCTGCGCCTGACGCTGTTCGACGACGAGGTGGAATCGCTGTCGCTGTTCGACCCGCTCACCGGCCACATCCTCACCCGCGTGGACATGACTGCCGCCAATTTAACATCAGAGCGTGTGGCGAAGATTGCTAGGCAGTAACCGATAACCCGGAGTCGTTGGTACTGCTGTCGAAACTGCTGTATGCATGCATGAGATCCATGATCTGTTTCAATACCCTGGCATCGCTGTTCGCAGAAGTTGATGACACGCTGGCCTCGCCGGATGCGGAGGATGCCGATGCCTTATCCTGCTTTGCCTGCGCGTAGGCAATTCTCTCCTGCTCACTGACTGTTCCATCTTGGTTGGCATCTGCGGGATCATATGTTTTCGTGGTGCTGTTTGACTGAGTGGAGCTCGTGCTACTTGTTCCTGACGTGGAGTTCGCGCCGCCAGAGCCGGATGGGGGCGGAGGCATGCCACCGGGTGGAGGAGCGCCACCACCTTTGCCTGCCTGTGCCGTGCCTTTATCCCCCTGTGACATGCCGTTCATACGCATTTGATTGAACTGGCTGTCGAGTGCGTCGGCAAGTTTTTTCATGCCGCTGGACATTTCATCCTTGGTTATTTTGCCATCGCTATTGCCATCCAGCTTTTTGAATATCTCGTCTACATTTGTCGAACTGCTTGTACTGCTGCTGCCACTTGAACTGCCAGAACCGGACAACTGGCTTAATGCCGATTGCAGGTCGCTTTTTTCCAGATAACCCTTGTTCGTGGTGTCGAGTTTGGAAAACAGGTTATCCACCATTTGGGATGGGTCCGGACGTTTCATGCCGGACATCATCATCGAGAATCCGCCTCCGCTGATACTGTTGATGCTGCTCATGATTTGCTCCTTTCGTATTTGACGACTGGTGGTCGTGACAGTTAACTCTATGCAATGGTTCGCATGATTTAGGTATCGGCATTACGAATTTATATTGCAGCGCCCTTGGTGTAAAAGCGGGTAAAACTTTGTTAAGAGGTAATCTTTAGCTTCACTGGGAAGGGCTTTAATCATGGGCAAAATTCGCCTCGAATCCATCTGCCTGTTTGCGGTTTCTCCACTATGGAGCGACCATCGAGTGGCCGCCATTCTCGGGGCCGCTGCTGTAAAGTGCCGTTAACCATGGGTAAATCCATGTAAATGATTTTTTTAGCAGCGCCAGATGTAAATGTTTGTAAATGCTGGGGCTGTGGCTGTGCCAGGCGGACGGGCTTAACTAGAATGGCCGAGGTGGGATTATTGAAAACGCACACGATGAAAACAAAAGTCTTGCTAGTTGATGACGATGTCGAGCTTGCCGGGATGCTGCGGGCTTATCTGGAGGGAGAAGGCTTCGAAGTAAAAGCGGTGCACGATGGCGAAACAGGCATCGCGGAAGCGTTGCATGGACACCATGATATTGTCGTGCTGGACGTGATGATGCCGGGCAAAAGCGGCATCGATGTACTCGTCCAGATACGCGCCCATGGGGCGATGCCGGTGTTGATGTTGACTGCCAGGGGCGACGATACCGACCGTATTGTCGGTCTCGAACTGGGGGCGGACGACTATGTGCCCAAGCCTTGCACCCCGCGCGAACTGACGGCCCGTATCCGCGCCATCCTGCGCCGTAGCGGCACTGCGGAATCGACTTCGTCCCCAGCACCGATCATTGTCGGCGCCCTGTCCATCTGGCCGGAACAGCGACGCGCCGAGTGGGCAGGCAAGCCGCTGGAACTGACCAGTACCGAATTCAATCTGCTTGAGGCTTTGGCGCGCAACGCCGGACGAGTGGTGAGTAAATCGGAGCTGTCGGAACAGGCGCTGGGGCGGTCGCTCGCGCGTTTCGACCGCAGCATCGATGTCCATATCAGCAGCATACGTCGCAAACTGGAGCCGTTGCCGGATGGTCGCTCCCGCATACTGGCCGTGTTCAATAAGGGTTACCAGTTCATCAAGGAGTAGGGCGTGGGACGACTGTTCTGGAAATTTTTTATTTTTTTCTGGCTGGCGCAGGTTACCACTGTCATCGGCGTCGGCATGGCGATGTGGTTGCGCCACCCCGGGATGGAGCAATTCCGCGCTCCCCCGCCTGCGCCTTCTGGTGTTGTATTCGCGCCTCCTGCCTACCCGCCACCGGATGGCCGCATGAAACCGCCGCCACCCGACAGAGGCATGTTGCCGCCGCTCATGCCGTTGCTGGCAGGAGGAGTGGTCAGTCTTTTTTTTGCGGCTTTGCTGGCCTGGTATTTCTCCAAGCCGATACGCATACTCCGCTCTGCTTTTGAGGCGGTTGCCAATGGTCATCTGGATGTGCGGCTTGCGCCAGTGATGGGAAAGCGGCGTGACGAACTGGCCGATCTTGGACGGGATTTCGACAGCATGGCGCAACGTCTCCAGCAATTGATGGATGGTCAGCGCAGGGTGCTGCACGATGTTTCGCACGAACTACGTTCGCCGCTGGCACGGCTTCAGGCGGCAATCGGGCTGGCGCGGCAACAGCCGGAACAGACTGAAAATTCCATGGCGCGCATCGAGCGGGAGTCCGTGCGCATGGATGCCCTGGTCAGCGAGTTGCTGACGCTTTCCCGGCTGGAAGCGGGCATGGCGGGCAAGCTGGATGAGGCTGTCGATCTGAACGAGCTGGTATCAAATGTGGTGGAAGATGCACGCTTTGAGGCCGAAGCGAACCATTGTCGCATCGAGTTCGAAGACTGCCGCCAGGCCGTTGTCCGGGGCAATGCGGAGTTGCTGCACCGTGCGGTGGAGAATGTTGTGCGCAACGCCGTGAAGCACTCGCCGTCCGGTGGTTTGATCGGCATCAAGATGCAAGAAAATGACGATCAAACGATTTGTATTGGTATCTCGGATGAAGGCTCCGGCGTTCCGGAAGCGGATAGGTTATCCATATTCGAGCCCTTCTTCCGCAGCGGCCAAACGAAAGTTTCAGATGGTCATGGTTTGGGGCTGGCAATTTCGCACCGTGTTGTTACTGCGCATCATGGCAGCATTCTCGCCAGCAATCGTGTGGATGGAGGGCTGTGCATAACGATTACCTTGCCAGTCTGGCTTGTTGCGTGAGTCGTAACTGTCGTTGATTTATCGCTATTCCGCAATAAGGATCAAAATAGAAAACACCGGCGCAACCCTAATGGTCAGGCCGGTGTCGGGTGCTGCGGTTTCCTGAATTACACTTTCGTGTTCACAATATTTCCGGAATTGCCAGAACCCTCAAGGTTGCTGGCCAGATTCGTCAGAAAGTTCTCCAGCGTTGCCGTACTCGAGTTGCTTGCCCCGCCCAGCGCAGTGAGTAAGCTCTGGAAACTCTTCTGCAAATCGGACTGAGTAGAATTGCTTGAGTTCGACGAGCTTGAGTCGGAACTGGATGAAGAAGACAACTGCTGAATCAGGCTCTGAATGTCGGCTGAGATATTCGGCCCACCTTGATACGCTGATGCGCTTGAGCTGTTTGTACTGCTTGAACTACTCGAATTGGCTTGGTCAAAAGTCATCGCTTCTTTACCGTCGATCTTGCCATCGCCGTTGGTATCGGCCTTGTCGAAGTTGGCTGCCAGGTTGGATAGCTTTTCAGAGGCTTTGCTATTCGAGGAAGCAACCTCTTTGGACATGCTGATCAGTTGATCTTGGGTGAATGCCGGGCCACCGGTTGAATCAACGCCGCCAAGGTCAGGTGGCGGCGGCATGTCGGAGTTACCGCTGCCACTAGCCTGCTGCAGCGCTGCCATCAGGTTTTGCAGGAATGACATCACTGCCTGAGCCCCTTGAGCGGAGTCGGTGGAATCGGTTGATGATGCCGAGGATGAAGAAGAGGAAGAACTTGTACCGCCGACGCCTAGCTGAGCAAACGCTTTCTCAATGGCTTGCAGAAAATTGGAGCTTTTGCTTTTAACGCTGCTAGCCACGCCATCATCGCCATCGGAATCGTTTCCTCTGCTGGAACGCACACTGGATGTTGACTGCAAATTTGATAGGGCGCTGACGCTTGATGCCCCGCTGATTGTAGACATGGAAGCCTCCTGAGTAAATTGACTGCTCATCAAGTGATGAGTGATGCTTAATATAGGTAGTATGAAAAGGCGCAAAGACTGGAAACGGGGGGTAAACACGTGGCTATTAACCAAGCTGAACGTGTCTTTACACGGCTTTACATGCTTAACAAAAATTTACCTCGGGATTCCGGTCAGGACAGGCCGACAAGTCATTAAGCGTGGCGTGATTTGTTTCGTCTGAGCTGTGGGGGCAGCCCTTGAGCAGCGCAATTGTTTTTTCGTGTTTGTTCTTTTCTGGGAGGTGCAGCGGCGTGACGCCATCCTGTTTAGCAATCGCCCCATTCCCCGTACAATACGCCCCTCACCATGACCATCATCACCTTCCCCGACAGCCCCTTCATCCTGCACCAGCCGTTCGAACCGGCGGGCGATCAGCCCACGGCTATCGCGCAGCTGGTGGAGGGGGTCAATGACGGGCTGGCGTTCCAGACGCTGCTCGGCGTCACCGGTTCCGGCAAGACGTTCACCATGGCGAATGTGATCGCGCGGCTGGGGCGTCCCGCGATGGTGATGGCGCCGAACAAGACGCTGGCGGCGCAGTTGTATTCCGAGTTGCGCGATTTCTTTCCCGAGAACGCGGTGGAATATTTCGTTTCTTACTACGACTATTACCAGCCCGAGGCTTATGTGCCGTCGCGCGATGTGTTTATCGAGAAGGATTCTTCCATCAACGAGCAGATCGAGCAGATGCGCCTGTCTGCCACCAAGTCGCTGCTGGAGCGGCAGGATGTGGTGATCGTGGCGACGGTGTCGGCGATCTACGGTATCGGCGATCCGGTTGATTACCACGGCATGATTCTGCATCTGCGCGAGGGCGAAAAAATCGTGCGGCAGGATGCGATCAAGCGTCTCACCGACATGCAGTACGACCGCAACGATGTGGATTTTCAGCGCGGAGTGTTCCGCGTGCGCGGCGACGTGATCGACATCTTCCCGGCAGAAAACAGCGAACACGCGCTGCGCCTGACGCTGTTCGACGACGAGGTGGAATCGCTGTCGCTGTTCGACCCGCTCACCGGCCACATCCTCACCCGCGTGGCACGATCTGGAGATGCTCAACGAGATCGGTTTCACCAAGGGCATCGAGAATTATTCGCGCCACTTGTCCGGGCGCAAGGCGGGCGACCCGCCGCCCACGCTGATCGACTACCTGCCGCCGAACGCGCTGATGTTCATCGACGAGAGCCACGTCACCATCCCGCAGATCGGCGCGATGTACAAGGGCGACCGCGCGCGCAAGGAGAATCTGGTCAACTACGGTTTCCGCCTGCCGTCCGCGCTGGATAACCGCCCGCTACGCTTCGACGAGTTCGAGCGCATCATGCGTCAGGCCGTGTTCATTTCCGCCACTCCTTCGGTGTACGAAGCCGAGCACGCCGGGCAGGTGGTGGAGCAGGTGGTGCGCCCCACCGGGCTGATCGACCCGGTGATCGAGGTGCGCCCCGCCACGCATCAGGTGGATGACCTGATGAGCGAAGTGAACCTGCGCGTAAAACTGGGCGAGCGCGTTCTGGTCACCACGCTGACCAAGCGCATGTCGGAAGACCTCACCGATTACTTCTCAGAGCATGGTGTCAAGGTGCGCTACCTGCATTCCGACATCGAGACCGTGGAGCGCGTGGAGATCATCCGCGACTTGCGCCTCGGCATGTTCGACGTGCTGGTCGGCATCAACCTGCTGCGCGAGGGATTGGACATCCCCGAGGTGTCGCTGGTGGCGATACTGGATGCCGACAAGGAAGGCTTCCTGCGCTCCGAGCGCTCGCTGATCCAGACCATGGGCCGCGCCGCGCGCCACCTCAACGGCAAAGCGATCCTGTATGCGGACCGGATCACCGATTCGATGCAGCGCGCCATGGACGAAACCAACCGTCGCCGCGCCAAACAGATCGCCCACAACGAAGCGCACGGCATCACGCCGCAAGGCGTCATCAAGCGCATCAAGGACATCATCGCAGGCACCTATGACATGGAGTCCGAGCGCAAGTCGCTGAAGGCCGCGCAGGCCCAGGCCAAATATCTGGCGATGAGCCAGAAGGATGTATCGAAGGAGATCAAGCGGCTGGAGAAAGAGATGCTGCAAGCCGCGAAGAATCTGGAGTTCGAGAAGGCCGCGCAACTGCGCGATGAGTTGAAGAAATTGCGCGAGAGCGTGTTCCGGTCGCCTTTGTGATTGCGGTTGTTTTTATCGCATTGATGGAGTAGCGAATTTTTCGAGATGACCGAACAGGAGTTCCTTGAACTCAAGGGCGATGCGCTGGCGCATTTGAATGGCGAGTAGCGGCCTGCCCGGGTTGGGTTTGCCGGATACAATTTTCTACCCAATTCTTCCATGAATAGACCCATAATTCGCAACGGTTCATAACTGCTATTTTTCGAGGAGGTCTCAGCATGAGCACAATCGGCAGCATTTCAGGTTTGAGCAACTTGTCCTATACGCAGGCTGTATCCGGAGCGACCCAGTCGCCTGGCCGTGATTCGGATGGCGATACCGATGGCAGTGGCGGCGCCGGGCGCGTAGGCAAGTCGAATTTTTTCCAGGCTGTTCTGCAATCGATAAGCCAGAGTCTGGGGACGAATGGTTCTACTGCCTCGTCGGCGAATCCGGCATCCAGCTCCAGCGCTTCTTCCAATGCAACTACCGCCGGCACGCAGCAGGATCCCATCGCTGCCTTGCAAGCTTTCATGCAAAGCCTGGTTGCTGCTTTGCACCAGAACAGCGGGAATAGCGCCGGTTCTACCGGTGCCGATAGCGACGGGGATGGCAACGGCAGTGGGGTCAGTTCCGGTGTCGGCAATAGCGGTGGCGCCAATATGGCCGCCAGGATACAAACTCTGTTGCAGCAGCTTTCGGCAAACAACCAGAGCAGTTTGACGAACTCATCGGACACGACTCAGGGAAACACAACGGATGCGCTCAGCAATCTGAATTCGAGCTTCCAGAATTTGTTGGACACGCTGAATCCCTCTCAGGATTCTGCAAATTCCAGCCAGGCTACCTTGCAGTCGTTCTTGCAGAATCTGGCGCAGAACCTGGGTAATGGTCAAAACATCGCGGGTGCGCTGGTAAGTACCCAAGCCTGATATCTGAACCAGTAAAACCTCCGGCGTGTGCCGGAGGGGCCGCGCTGATAATGTTTGCCCCGCTATGCAATTGACAAACATGCCTTATGAGTGCGGATAATATTTTGTTGAAAATTCGCCTGAAAATCTGAACTATTGCGGGTGTTTTGTTTCCAATCGCACTGATGTATCGGTGCCGGACATGGTACATTCTTCCCGCTGGATATATGAACTGAATAATAAGGAGCCCCAACATGAAAAATATCGTCGCTGTCGCTTTGCTTTCCGCAGTATTTGCAGCCCCGGCCTTTGCCGATGATGCCGCAGCCGTAACACCCGCGCAGAAGAACGCCCATGCAAAATTCCAGGCGCATAAACATGCCCACAAGATGGCGGGCATGAAAGAGGAGTGCGATACCAAACATAAGGAAATGGTCGCTCATGAACCAGGGATGATGATGGGCGAACATGGCAGGGGCATGATGGGTGGGCACGCTATGGGTATGATGGGTGGCAACATGGAGATGATGATGGAACCCGATCGGCATCTGCTCGACGCGCTGAATCTCAGCGAAGAGCAGCGCGCGAAAGTCAACAAACTCGCCGACGAACTGCGCCACAACAACTGGAGCACGCAAGGCTTGATCAACGACGAAACGGCCAGGCTGCGCGATCTTTATGAAGCCGACAAACGCGACCCGGCTGCCATTGGCAAGGAATACCAGAAAGTGTTCGACTTGAAGCGCCAGATGATAGAAACCTATCTGGACACGCAGAACCGTATCGAAGAAGTGCTGACGGATGAACAACGCGCCCGCATGAAGGAAGAGCGCCGCCACATGCGTTCCGTATATGGGCACGGAATGCATTGACCGGCTGTAGTTGTGCGGGCGGCGGCGCCCGCACTTGTTGTTATACTTGATTTCTTCGTTCAGGAAGATTTATCCCGGTTCCATGAGGCGATATTACGCAGGATTTGTCTTGGCGTTGTTCGAGTGCACCTTGCTGGTCTGGCCGTTGCAGGCGCGGGCCAGTCTCGACCTGTTCGCTACCCAGCGTTATGCGGCCTCCGGGCCGTTCGCCAGCACCAGCGAAGTTTGCCCTAAGGACCGGATACAGCAGCCGCTGGCTTTGACGGATGTGATCGAGCTGGCTCTGTGCAACAACCCGCAGACCCACGCCCTGTGGGCGGTTTCACGGGCCCAGGCGGCGCAACTGGGCGCCAGCCTATCCTCCTATCTGCCTACCTTTTCCGGGCCGATCTCGGTATTGAACAACCGCAACCTGACGGCAGAGACCAGCACCAGCACCAGAAGCATACGCGTGGACATCAGCTATCTGCTGTATGACTTCGGCGGGCGTGAGGCCGGAGTCGAGAGCGCCAAGCAATTGCTGGTTGCAGCCAATGCCACGCGCGATGCGACCTTGCAATCCGTTTATTTGAACGCAGTCCAGTCTTATTACACGCTGCTTGCTGCGCGTGCCAGCGTGCAGGCTTACCAGTCTGCCGAGACGGCGGCAGAGCGCAGTCTTGAGGCTGCAAAGGCTCGTCAGCAGGCTGGCAGCGGCACCCCCCGCAGACCGCTTGCAGGCACAAACCGCATTGTCGCAGGCGACGCTGAGCCGTATCCGCGCCGAAGGCGATTCGGCCACCGCGCAAGGCGTACTGGCCAACGCCATGGGTTTCGATGCGATGCAGCCATTCGAACTGGCGCCGGCGGCAGGGCCCGATACGGACGCAGTGGCGGAGCAGGGCATAGGCAAGTTGATCGACGAGGCGCGACGCAACCGCCCCGATTTGCTGGCAGCGGACGCGCAGATCAAAGCAGCGGAAGCGAATTTGGCCGCCACGAAGGCGGCTGGATTGCCGAGCATTAGCCTGAACGGCGCTTTCTCCCGTTCCGATCAGGGCGGCATAACCCGTCAAAGCAGTCTGGGGGTATCGGTCAGCATGCCGTGGTTCAGCGGCTACCGCGACACCTATAACAATCGTGCCGTGCAGGCGCAACTGGATGGCAAAGTGGCCGAGCGCGACCGCGTGGCAAACCAGATCGCACTGGATGTGTGGAAGGCTTACCAGACGTTGCTGACCAACAGTCAGGCCTTGCGCGCGGCGGATGATCTGCTGGCTTCGGCGGAGCAATCGGAAAAAGTCGCATCGGGGCGTTATCAGGCCGGGCTGGGCAGCGTGCTGGATGTGTTGAATGCGCAAAGTGCGCTGGCCAATGCGCGGCAGCAACGTGTCAGTGCGCTATACGCCTTCCAGGCGAGCCGCTTCACCCTGGCGCAAGCCATGGGACAACTCGATCTCACGCTGGTTGGCGTAAAAAACTGAGGCATGGTTGATGAGCAAACTGATTAAGGGAAGTCTGTGGATAGTGCTGGCGCTGGGTGCGGCCGGCGCTGCCGCATGGTGGCTTGCGCCGAAAAAAATATCGGCGGAGGCGCGCTATGCGACGGCAGCACTGGAGCGCGGCGCGATCACCCAGACAGTGTCGGCGAACGGTACGCTGAATCCAGTGACGCTGGTGAGCATAGGCAGCCAGGTCTCCGGCATCGTGAAAAAACTGCATGCCGATTTCAACGATCATGTGAAAGCAGGACAGGTGCTGCTGGAACTCGATCCTGCGCTGATCGAGGCGCAGGTGTGGCAGAGCGATGCCAGCGTGGCGAGCGCGAATGCCTCGCTGGAGCTGGCTCAGGCCAATGAGGCACGCATGCGCAGCCTCTATGCGCAGGAGTACGTTTCGAAACAGGAACTGGACCAGACAGTGCAGGCGCTCAAGGCGGCGCAGGCGCAGCTTGCGGTGGCGCAGGCGCAGGCCGCGCGCGACCGCACCAACCTCGGCTATACGGTGATCCGCTCGCCAGTATCCGGCGTGGTGGTGTCGCGCGATGTGGATATCGGCCAGACTGTGGCGGCGAGCTTCCAGACGCCGACGCTGTTCAAGATTGCGCAGGATCTCTCGCATATGCAAATAGACACGAGTTATGCCGAGGCGGACGTGGGCAACATCCGCGTGGGTCAGCAGGCGACGTTCCGCGTGGACGCATTTCCCAACCGCACTTTCCACGGCGAAGTGCGCCAGGTGCGTCTCAATCCGACCACGCAGCAGAACGTGGTGACATATGACGTGGTCGTATCGGTGGACAATCCGGAACAGGTGCTCATGCCGGGCATGACGGCGTACGTGAACATCCTGATTGCCCAGCGCAAGGATGTGTTGATGGTGCCCAATGCCGCCTTGCGTTTCCGCCCGAGCGATGCGGGCGCGCGCCAGGACAAGGCGCGCAGCAACGGCGACAAACCCGCTGGCGAGCGCGGCCCCAGAGGTGAGCATGGCAAGGACAAGGGCGATGCGATGCCCATGGGCACGGTGTATGTGCTGGAAAACGGTCAGCCCAAGCCGGTGCGCATACCCGTCGGCATCACCGACAACCGCATGACCGAAGTGTCAGGCGGCGAACTCAAGGAAGGCGACACGGTCATCGTCGAAGACCGCCAGCCGCCAGAGAAGAAGGGCGGCGGGGCGGGCATGAGATTGTTCTGATGAGAGCCTTGGGAAATGCAAGTGCCGTCATTCCAGCGAAAACGAGCGTAGCGAAGTTTCGAGCTTGCGGCCAAGCGGGAATCCGGCTAAAGAAAAAATCTACCCGCAACGCGGGGGCAAATTCGCAGGCGTATTGGATAAAGCCACTGGATTCCCGCTTTTGCGGGAATGACGAATCACATAGAGTGTCCTGATGACTTCCGATCCCGTCATCCGCATCGAGCGCCTGTACAAGGAATACGTCACCGATGCCGGCGCCGTGCCGGTGCTCAAGGACGTGGCGATGGCCGTGATGCCGGGCGAATTCGTCGCCATCATGGGGCCGTCCGGCTCCGGCAAATCCACTTTCATGAATATACTCGGCTGCCTCGATGTGGCGACCGGCGGCAATTATTTTCTCAATGGCCGCGACGTGAGCGCGCAAAACCGCGACGAGCTCGCGCACCTGCGCAACCAGGTGATCGGCTTCGTGTTCCAGGGGTTTAATTTATTGCCGCGCGCCAGTCTCGAAGACAACGTCGCCCTGCCGCTGATCTATCGCGGCACGCCGCGCGCCGAACGTATCGCGCGCGCCAACGAGATGCTGGAAAAGGTCGGTCTCGCGCAATACCGCAACTCGCGCCCCAATCAGATTTCCGGCGGCCAGCAGCAGCGCGTCGCCATTGCGCGCGCGCTGGTGAATAATCCCAAGCTATTGCTGGCCGACGAACCGACCGGCAATCTGGATACGCACACCAGCCAGGAAATCATGGCGCTGTTTTCCGAACTCAACCGGCGCGACGGCATCACCGTCGTGCTTATCACGCACGAGCCCGACATCGCTGCCCATGCGCAGCGGCTGGTGCGTTTGTCCGATGGGCGCATTGTGTATGATGGCCCGGTGGCACATGCCGCGCCGTCTCATCTGGAGGCAACGAGGTGATTGCCGCCATGCTCAGCGAAGCCTGGACGGCGATGGGCGCGAACCGTTTGCGCACCGTGCTCACCATGCTCGGCATGGTGATCGGCGTGGGGGCGGTGATCCTGATGCTGGCCGTGGGGCAGGGGGCGCAGCAGCAGGTGCAGGTTTCCATCGAATCCATGGGCAGCAATCTGTTCATCATCCTGTCCGGTTCCACCACGTCGGGCGGCGCGCGCATGGGCGGTGGAGCTGCGCCGACGCTGACTGTGGCCGATGCGCAGGCTATCGAGGAATTGTCTGTCATCTCTGCGGCGGCGCCGTCTTCGCCGGGCTCGGCGCAGCTCGTGTATGGCCCGAACAACTGGAGTACGCAGATAGCGGGCGTCACGCCGAGTTTCCTCAAGGTGCGCGACTGGCAGATAGCCGCAGGCTATCCCTTCACCGATTCGGACGTGCGTTCGGCCACCCAGGTTGCGTTGCTGGGACAGACCGTAGTGCAGAACCTGTTCGGCGACGAAGACCCGGTGGGCAAGACCATACGCATCAAGAACAGCCCCTATGTTGTCCTCGGCGTGCTGGCGGCGAAAGGCCAGAGCCTGGACGGGCGCGACCAGGACGACACCGTGCTGGTGCCGGTAACGACCGCACAGCGCAAGCTGTTTGGCACGCGCTTTGGCGGTGCGGTCAGGTTCATCATGGCACAGGCCGCGTCGGCTGATGCCATGCCATCGGCGGAGCGCTCCATCAATGCGCTATTGCGCCAGCGCCACCGCATACGCGAGGGCGAGGACAACGATTTTTCCGTGCGCAACCTCACGGCCATGGCCAATACCGCCGCCGAGACTTCGCAAACCATGTCGCTGATGCTGGGTGCCATCGCGTCGATCTCGCTGCTGGTCGGCGGCATCGGCATCATGAACATCATGCTGGTGTCGGTGACCGAGCGCACGCGCGAGATCGGCATCCGCATGGCCATAGGTGCGCGCGGCAAGGACGTGCTGCTGCAATTCCTGCTGGAGGCCATTATCATCTCCGTTATCGGCTGCCTGATCGGCGTGTTGCTTGGCGTCGGCGGCGCACTCGCGGTACATAAATTGACCGGCATGGAAGTGCTGGTGACCGTGACTTCCATCGTCACGGCTTTTGTCGTCGCGGCTGCGGTCGGGATATTCTTCGGCTGGTATCCGGCGCGCAAGGCATCCATGCTCAGGCCGATTGATGCGCTGCGCTATCAGTAGACAAATTCAACCGGGGATTTTGAATGGAAGCCATGTCACAAACAGGAATTCCGGCGCGCAATAATCGCGGCAAGCCGATCGTGGTTGCTGCCGTTCTGTTTGCCGCGCTGGGCGCGGGCGTGTGGGCGTGGCTCGCGCAGAAATCGCCAGCCAATGCCAGGGGGGCGGGGCCGCTTCAGGTGGTGAGCGCGCAGGTCGGGCAGACGGATGTGCCGGTAAAGCTGACTACTGATGGCACGGTGACTGCGGTGCAGACCGTCGAGATACGCCCGCAGATAAACGCCACGATCAGGGCCGTGCATATCAGGGAAGGGCAGTTCGTGCGCAAGGGCGAGCGCCTGTTCAGCCTCGATGCGCGCACGGAGGAAGCCAACCTCAACAAAGCCACGGCGCAGGTGGACAAGGACAGGGCCGACCTAGCGAATGCCGAGCGCAATCTCGAGCGCCAGCGCGAGCTGTTGCGCCAGGAATACATATCGCGCTCGGAATTCGATACGGCGCAAAATGCGGTGGACGGTTTGCGCAACCAGCTTGCGGCGGATCAGGCTGCCGTGGAAGCGAGCCGCGTGGCGCGCAGCTTCAACGAGATTGCGGCGCCGATCAGCGGACGTTCCGGCGCCATTGCGGTTTATCCGGGCAGCCTGGTGCAGACCAGCGGCGCCGCATTGGTCAGCATTGCGCAGGTTGACCCGATCGACGTCAGTTTCACTTTACCGGAGCGCGAACTCGCGGGTTTGCAACAGTCGCTGGCCAAGGGCGCAGTGCCGGTGAGCGCAAAGCCGGATGCAACTGGAGAGGAATCCATCAAGGGGCGCCTGATCTTTATTGATAACGCGGTGGACACGGCCAGTGGCACCATCCGGCTTAAAGCGGAATTCCCCAATGCCGCGCATCGCCTGTGGCCCGGCATGTTTGTCACGGTGGCGCTGGAGCCGCGCATATTGGTGGACGCGCTTACCGTTCCGGCGCAGGCGGTGCAGACCGGGCCGGAAAATAAATTCGTGTATGTGATAGCGGAAGACAGCAAGGTGGCTGCCGTCCCGGTCAAGCTGCGGCTGATCCAGGATGGGCGCGCCGTGATCGAGGGGGCAGCATCGGGGGCGCGCGTCGTCGTGGAAGGCGCGCAGAATCTGCGTCCGGGCAGCGTGGTGGCCGAGGCGGAAAAGAAACCGAAGGTCGAGGACAGGCAAGGCAAGGGCAGCGGAAAACCCGACGGCGCAGGCAAGCAATGAACCTCTCCGAGCTATGTATCCGCCGCCCGGTCATGACGGTGCTGTTGTCGCTCTCCGCCGTGCTGGCGGGGCTTATCGCTTACGGCTATATTCCCATCGCCGCCTTGCCGAGCTATGACACGCCCACCATTTCGGTCAACGCATCGCTGCCCGGCGCGAGTCCGGAGACGATGGCGTCTTCGGTCGCCACACAACTCGAGCGCCAGTTCTCCACCATCTCCGGTCTGGCGGTCATCAGTTCGACGAATACGCTGGGCAATACCTCGATCACGCTGGAGTTCGACCAGGACCGCAACATAGACAGCGCGGCTCTGGACGTGCAGGCTGCGCTGCTGCGCGCGCAGCGCGCGCTGCCGACGGAGATGACTACGCCGCCGTCCTACCAGAAGGTCAATCCTGCCGATGCGCCTGTCATTTTCCTCTCGCTGACCTCGCCCTCGATGGCGCTGTCGGATCTGAACAGCTTCGCCAGCAATCTCATTTCTCCCACGCTGTCCACACTGCCCGGCGTCGCGCAGGTGAATATCAACGGGCAGAAAAAATACGCTGTGCGCATCCGCGTGCGCCCGCAAGCGCTGGCATCGCGCAACCTGACCCTGGACGACATCGCCAATGCGCTGCATAGCGCCAACGCCAATTCGCCGGTAGGCACGCTCGATGGGCCGCGCCAGACGCTGATCATCCAGGCCAATCGCCAGCTCGGCAATGCGGATGCCTTCGCCAATCTGGTCGTAGCCACCTCCCCGAATGGGGCACCGGTCAGGTTATCCGACGTGGCCGCAGTCGAAGACAGCGTGGAATCGGTGAAGACGGCAAGCTGGTCCAACGGTGAGCGCGCCATCACGCTGTCGGTGCAGCGCCAGCCCGGCGCCAATACTGTCGCGACGGTGGATGCGATCAAGGAGGCGATGCCCGGGCTCATCGCGCAGATGCCTTCGTCCGTGCAGCTCAAGTTGCGCAACGACCGCTCCGTTTCCATCCGCAATGCCATCCATGATGTGAAGATCACGCTGGCCATCACCGTCGCCCTCGTCGTGCTGGTGATTTTCCTGTTCCTGCGCAAGGCCAGCGCTACGTTCATTCCGGCACTGTCGCTGCCGATCTCGTTGCTGGGTACGGTGGCGCTGATGGGCGCATTCGGCTACAGCATGGACAATATTTCACTGCTCGCCATCACGCTCGCCGTTGGCCTGGTGGTGGATGACGCCATCGTGATGCTGGAGAATATCGTGCGCCATGTCGAACACGGCATGCCGCCGTTGCAAGCCGCGCTACAGGGATCAAAAGAGATGAGCTTCACCATCATTTCTATATCTGTTTCGCTGGTCGCGGTGTTCATCCCTATCTTCTTCATGCCCGGTGTGATCGGCTTGCTGTTCCATGAGTTCGCCGCTGTGGTGGGCATCGCCGTGCTGGTGTCGGCGGCGGTATCGCTCACGCTGATCCCGATGCTGGCCAGCCGCTATCTGGTGCAGCACGAGACCGAAGGGCGCGGCATGAAAATGACCGCGTGGTTCGAGCGCGGCTTTGCCCGCGTGTTGTCTGCCTATGAAGGCGCGCTCGACTGGGCGCTGCAACACAGGCGCACGGTGCTCGGCATCGCCATTGGCACCTTGGCGCTCACCGTCGCATTGTTCATGGCCTTGCCCAAGGGTTTTTTTCCGAACGAAGATATAGGCCAGGCTTTGATCACGGTGGAAGCGGTCGAGGATATTTCTTTTCCGGCGATGACTGAATTGTTGCAGCGCACGGGCGCAGTGATACGCGCCAATCCCGCCGTGGATACGCTCATCGTCAACGCGAACGACAGCAACAGCGGGCGCTTGTTCATGACGCTCAAGCCGCGTGGCGAGCGTCCGCCCATGGATAAAGTGGTCGAACAATTGCGCCGCGAAGTGCGCGCCGTTCCGGGCGTCAACGTCTATATCAATCCGATCCAGAACCTCAGGCTCGGCGGCCGCGTCAGCAAGAGCCGCTACCAGTACGTCATGCGCAGCGTGCGCGCCGAGGAATTGCGCGCGGCGGCAAACGGCCTGATGGCGAAGATGGCGGAGGATGCCATTTTCCGCGACGTCACCAGCGACTCGCAGCTGAAAGGGCTGCAAGCGCGCCTCAATATCAACCGTGACAAGGCCAACCTGCTCGGCGTGCAGATCGCCGACATCCGCACGGCGCTGTACAGCGCATTCGGCGAGCGCCAGGTGTCGACCATCTACACGGCTAGCGACAGCTACCAGGTCATCATGCAGGTTGCGGCGGAAGACCGCGCAGACGAAAGCGCCTTCGGCAAAATCCATGTGCGCGGCAAGAACGGCACGCTGGTCGCGCTGACCAGTATTGCGAGCGTAGCACGCGAAGTGGGGCCGTTGTCCATTAATCACACGGGTCAGATCAACGCGCTGACGGTCTCGTTCAATCTCGCGCCCGGCGCGGCGCTGGGCGATGCCTCGCAGCGCATCGAGAACTTCAGGAGCGAACTCAATATGCCGGTGAGCATCCTCACCAGCTATGGCGGCGATGCGGCGGCATTCCGGTCGTCGCAATCGAGCCAGCTCGTGCTGATCATGGCCGCCTTGCTGGTGATCTATGTGCTGCTGGGCGTGCTGTACGAGAGTTACATCCATCCGGTCACGATACTTTCCGGACTGCCCTCGGCGGCGGTCGGCGCGCTGGCGATGCTGTGGCTGTTCGACATGGAGCTTTCGATCATCGCGATGATAGGCATCCTGATGCTGATCGGCATCGTCAAGAAGAACGCCATCATGATGATAGATTTCGCGCTCAACGCGCAGCGCAACGAGAACATGGCGCCAAGTGTGGCGATACGCACCGCCTGCCTGCTGCGTTTCCGTCCGATCATGATGACCACCTCGGCGGCGCTGATGGGTGCGCTGCCGATCGCCATCGGTTTCGGCGCGGGTGCGGAATTGCGCCAGCCGCTGGGGCTGGCCGTAGTCGGCGGCTTGCTATTTTCGCAGGTGATCACGCTGTTCATTACGCCGGTGATCTACCTCTATCTCGATCGATTTTCCGGGAGCGGGCCACTCAAGCTGGCAGGTGAAGCCTGATCCTGTTCTTCGATGTCCGCGACTTCGTGTGGCATCGCCAATTGGATGTGATATGTTTGCCGGGCTGGTCAGTGCAGAAAACGGAGTTTCACGCTCAGTCCGCCCAGAGTGGAACGGTCGAAGGTGAGCGCTGCGTGATGGATTTCCGCGATACGTTGCACGATGGATAGTCCCAGGCCAACACCGTCTGTTGTGCCCGGAGCGATGCGATGGAAGCGCTGGCCGAGCAGGGCGAGTTGTTCCTCGGAGACGCCGCTGCCGCTGTCGGCGATCTCGAGTTCAGTCTGCGCATCGTCGGCAAGGCATAGCTTTACTTCCACGCGACCGCCAGGCGGCGTATAGCGGATGGCGTTGTCCAGCAGGTTGCGCAGCAGTATGCGCAACATGTCGGGCGCCCCGGCGATCTGCGCCATGGTTTGCGACGAGAAACCGATTTCGATGTTTCTGGCAAGCGCATCCGCACCCAGCTCTGCGCAGCATTCGCGCACGAGCTCTTCCAGATCCACGTGTTTCGGGTCGACCTGTGGCGCGGCCTCGTCGAGCCGCGACAGCGTGAGCAGTTGACCGACCAGATGCGCCATGCGCTCCGCACCCTGCAAGGCCTTGGCGAGGCATTCCTTGCGTTCGTCATCGTCGGTGGATAATTGTGCTGCCTGGACTTGTGCCTGTAGCGCGGCGAGCGGTGTGCGCAGTTCGTGCGAGGCGTCTGCGGTGAAACGCCGCTCGTTTTCCATGGCGCGTGCGATGCGGCCGAGCAACTTGTTCAGTGCCTCGACCACCGGTCCGATCTCTTGTGGCGCATCGCGCAGCGTCACCGGATTGAGCTGTTCCGGGCTGAGGCTGTGCAGAGAGTCGGTCAGATTGCGCAAGGGGTGCAGGCCGAAGCGCACGGCCAGCACGGCCAGCACAGCCAGCACGGGCAGGCCGAACAGAAAGGGAGCGATGTTGTGCCAGGCTACTTCTCCGGCCAGTTCGTTGCGCGCGCGGTCGCTTTGCCCGACCAGCACATCGAGGCCGCGCTGCGTGTCGCGCTGCCGGTAATAGCGCCAGTGTTCTCCCTGCCACTCGCCGCCGCTGTATCCTTCCGCCACCTGTAGCGCGGATATCATGCCGGAGGCGTTGGAGGAGCGCAGCAGTTCGCGCGGATATTCACGGTTCGTGTTCCACACCTGGAACGCCAGTGTTTGCTGATATTTATGTGCGTGCGGCGGCATTGCTTCCGCCTCATCGTCGTTGTCGGAGTGGGTTGCGACAACCATCAGGTTTTGCGCGTACTGGGCGAGTTGCGCATCGAACAACTGGTCTGCCTCGTACATGGCATTCTTGTAGCTTTCATATCCGGCCAGCAGGCCGAACAGCAGCACAGAACCGAGCACCAGCAGCGTGAGTCGGGTTTGCAGGGAGAATTTGTGCGAGCTCATGTTTCGCGCCCCACGCTGTAACCTATGCCGCGCAGAGTGCGGATGAAATCGCTGCCGAGTTTCCTGCGCAAGTGGTGGATGAAGACTTCCACGGTGTTGCTGTCCGCGCTGTCGCTCCATCCATACAGGCTTTGTTCCAGTTGCGCGCGGGTCAGCACCCGGCCCGCATTCTGCATAAGCAGTTCGAGTACGGCGAATTCCTTGGCGGAGAGCTCGACCTGTTTGCCGTCGCACCAGGCGAGCCGCGCATCCGGATCAATCTCTACTGCGCCTATGCACAGATGCGGGGCGGAACGTCCGGCGGAGCGGCGAATCAAGGCGCGCAAGCGGGCGGCAAGCTCTTCCATGTCTATGGGTTTCACCACGTAATCATCTGCGCCCAGGCCGAAGCCTTTGAGCTTGTCGGTTTTGCTGTCGCGTGCGGTCAGGATCAGGATGGGCGTGTGCAGCCCTTTGTCGCGCACCGCTTGCAGCAGCGCCAAACCATCCTGTTGCGGCAGGCCGAGATCGAGCACCACGGCGGCGTACTCTTCGCCGTCCAGGGCATTTTCTCCCTGCCGTCCATCGCGCATCCAGTCTACCGTAAAGCCCAGATGGCCCAAGCTCTTCTGCATGCCATCGCCGAGCAGCGCGTCGTCTTCCACCAGCAGTATGCGCATCATCGCTCCGAATTATTTTGCATCCATTAAGCCACGATTAAGACTGGTTTGCCATAGTGCGTTCACAGCACGGCACATGCCAAAGCCGGACTTAACGAAAAGGAGCTTTAATCATGAACGCGAAAAGTTTTTGCCTCACATTGATGCTTTTGACTGGCGCAAGTTCAGTATTCGCTGAAACTCCGGCCAGCCTGGTTTCTTCTTATGCTGCGGATGCGGCTAAAAGCACGCCGGGATTCGCGCCTTCCGCCCAGCGCGGCCAGGTGTTCTTTAACAAGGATTGGGGCGTGTCGCAGAAGATGGGAAATTGCACGGTCTGCCACAGCAAGAACCTGAAGGTAGCGGGGAAACACGTGGTCACCGACAAGCCGATAGATCCGCTTGCGCCGTTAGCCAATCCTGAGCGTTTCACCAGTCTCAAAAAAGCGGAGAAGTGGTTCAAACGCAATTGCACGGAAGTGGTAGGACGTGAATGCACCGCAGCAGAAAAGGCTGACTTTATTCAATTCGTTTCACAAGGAGTTTAATCATGAAAGCAAATAAGACATTGGTGACGTGGTTCACAGCGCTGGGTTTTGTTGTGGGCAGCACGCTGGCGCATGCGGAGAGGGAAGGCTTGTCTGTCCCGCAGAATCCGAAATGGAAAGAGGAGTGCGGCAGTTGCCACATCGCCTATCCGCCGCAATTGTTGACGGCGGATAGCTGGGAGCAAGTCATGGGCAATCTGGGCAAGCATTTTGGCGCGAATGCCAGCATGGATGCCAAGGATGCCAGCGACATACTCGACTATTTGAAGCGCCATGCGGGCAGCGGCGACAGGCATAGCGCAGCTAGTCTGCGCATCAGCGATACGCAATGGTTCAAGCGCGAGCATCGCGAAGTGCCGCGCAATTATTGGGCAGACAAGCGGATCAAGAGTGCATCGAATTGCACGGCCTGCCACGTCAATGCCGCACGCGGCGATTGGTCGGAGCATGGCATACGCATGCCGAGCGGAATGCGCATGGAAGACGATTGAGATCGGAGTGCAGCTAAACTCGGAACGAGGATAAGGTCATGGAAAAAATACTGGTCTGGGATATTCCTACGCGCATCGGACACTGGTTGCTGGTCACGGCTTTCGCGGTGTCCTACCTGTCGGGCGACAGCGAAACCTGGCGGCTGGTGCATGTGACGGCAGGCTTCGCGGTGGGCGGCGTGCTGGCCTTCCGCCTGTTCTGGGGCATGGCCGGCACACGCTATGCGCGCTTCTCCTCCTTCCTGTTTTCGCCGCGCGAGGTGTTCTCCTACCTGCGTGGATTGCTGCAAGGAAAACCCGGCCATTGGGTCGGGCACAACCCTGCGGGAAGCTATGCGATCTATGCGCTGCTGTTACTGGGCCTGGCCGTGGTGGGCAGCGGCTGGGCCGTGTATGCCGACGTCGGCGGCGACTGGCTGGAAGAAGTGCATGACACGCTGTCTTACGTCATGCTGGGCGTGGTCGGCATACATGTGGCGGGCGTGGCGGTGAGCAGCCGTTTGCACCACGAGAACCTGGTGCGCAGCATGATCACCGGCTACAAAAATGGAAGACGCGAAGAGGGCATCGCATCCGGCAAAGGATTATGGATCATCCTGTTGCTGGGGCTGGTGATGTCGGCTGCGGCGGCGGGCTTGTTAAGTTAACGTTGCCGTCCCGATGTTCCGCGTCGTTGTAGCTGATCTATTTTCCCGCTACAAATAAGACTGGTTACGCTTCCGCCATAATTCATGCGCCAGTCGTTGCGCTGCTTCCGTGCTGTCTGCGCGCCCCAATGCCCGCAGCGCAATGGCAGCCGTGCCGGTCACGGCGGCTAGTCCATATTCATCTTCGATCCCGCCACGCCATAGTTGCAGCAGGCGCGCTGCATCCATGCTTTCGTCCTTCAAATGTTTACTGGCGAACAGTGCCGGCCATTTTTCTTCCATGACCTGGCCTGCGCGCAACATCTTCACGCTGCATGCGGCATCGGGGTTGCGTTCGGCTTCGCCGCCTTCGCCCTTGAACACCGCGAGATTCTGTTCGTCCAGCAGCGCGCCCGCCTGCTGATGCGTGTCGTCGTAACCGGGATGGAAGATGCCCATGATGGAGGCGGAAGCGTGGAACGGATTCAGCATGCGGATGATGGTATGGATGGGCGAGCGCAGGCCGAGCAACGACTTGAGATCGAGGATGCGTTCAAGTTCGGCGCTCAATACGTTTAGCGGCACGTAGGCGAATTTCGTTTTGTTGATGTTGTCTGCCGCTTCGCTCAGCGAACCGCAGGGCTTGAGGCCGAGTGCGGCGAGCGCCTGCGGGATGTAGATGCGCCCATCCACGCCGCCTATGCCGTGCATCAGCACCGGCATGCCGTGGCTGGCGAGCAGCAGCGCCGACAGCAGATACCAGGGCAACTGGCGGCGCTTGCCGGCGTAGCTCGGCCAATCGAAATCAACGCGGGGCAGATTGTCGGGCAGTGTGAGCGAAGCGCGCGCCGCCTGCACGAAGCCCGCGACTTCCGCGCCGGTCTCTTCTTTGACGCGCATCAGCATCAGGAAAGCGCCGAGCTGGATGGGTTCGACCTCATGGGCGAGGATCATTTTCAATGCGTCGCGCGCCTCGTCCTGCGTCAGGTCGCGTGCGCCGTTCTGGCCTTTGCCGAGCATCTGGATGTATTTTGCGAAGGGATGTTCCATGTGATTTCCAAGTTAACGTTTATTTTTGAGAATAGTTACCGACGTGCGGTTGAGAATGATCTGCTAAGGTGAGGGCGAGACAGTTCTAACTAATGAGATTTCTGCAGATCCGTTAATGATGGATGATTTCTCATTCAGTCCATTAATAGTTAAGGGAATAGTTATGTCCAAAGGTTTTGCATCGCATCGGCATTTCAACTTTATATGAATTTTTGCCATATCTTTCCCGGAAAGACTCATGACTTCCTTAGATAATTCTTCAGGATAGTTTTCTTTATCAAGGTTAAATTCGGACAGCCACCATTCTTCGGTTCCAAGTTGGCCTTCTCCAAGAATGGATATTGTCTCGACAACTGAGAGCCGATTGGCAAGAAAAATTGTACCGATTGCCTTTGTAGGGGTTTGGGGAGTTGAAGCAATATTGTCTTCGGCAGAAATAAAGCGCGCCTCCACAACACCTTGTGAATCATAACGATCCACAAAGTCCACTTTGAGCAATGGGGCGGAGGATAGGCGCTCTGATGTGGTAGAACCAATCAGCCTGCCAGTTTCCAGACTGAAAAACTTGGAGGTTTTAGCTGCACTACAGCAACCAGGCATATCAACGCGATAGACTCCATGGAGTACACTGCCTAGGACATCACCGGATATACCTTCTGTAGTGAATGACCAAAGTTCTTTTTTGTCAACGCCGCCGAATTTTGCATCTAAATGTTTTGCGCTAACTGAAACCTTGGCGGGGCTATAACCTTCAAAGCAACCACGTCCGACATCAAACTGTTGCTCAATCAATACATGATGTCCGGTTTGATATGGGGAGAGTTGGTAAATTGAATAGCGCGAGAAATGCTCTGTCAAAGTTGGTTCACAGCTATCTGCTGTTTTTGTATCCAGAATGGCGAGGTTACTCGACTGGCCTATGGCAATTAGGCTCCCCGCCTGAGCAGTGATAACACAGAAGGTATAAAGAAAAGCTACAAGCCAAGAGCGCATTTTCATGCAGCGAGCTTCGCGCTCACCAAGCGGTTGATGCTAACTCCTTGTTCCGCTGCTTCAACCGCAAGGGTGCGGTGCAGCAGGGGCGGCACGCGCACGACGAAGCGTCCGCTGTACGGGCGGTCTGCCAGCGGCACCGGCACCGGCTCTTTGCTGGCGCGCATGTCTTTCACCACTTCTCCGACCAGCTTGCGGATGCCCGTCAATGCCTTGTCCGGCGTGGGTGCGAGAAACGACAGCGAGGGGAATTCCGCGCACAGGCCGACGTGTTCGCCGTCTTCGGGCGACCAGGTGACGCGGTAGGTGTAGTGGTTCGGGTTCATGGTTTGACTCCTAACTTGTCTATTGCCAGCAGCACCTGGTGCACCTTATAGGCCTTGGCTTTGCCCTTGTCATTCTGGATGTTGATGCGCGGGTCGCCTTGCCATGGGGTCTTGAATATCAGGTGGCTGCTGCCGCTGTTACGCGGTTTGCCGAAATACGCCTCGCACACCTTGCGCAAATCGGCGAAGCGGACATTCGCGGGTTCGCGCTGCATCTGCTCAAGGATTTTGTCCGGTGCTGGCATGGGGGAATGGTATCACTATTGGCACTTAAGCTTCCAGTATGCGTTGAGCAACGCGATACCCATCATTTGGCTTTGTTGGGTATCGCTATTTTTTCATGAATATTGGTGTTGCCGCGTTCGATCTTGCTCATTTCGCTTTCCTGAAATACATGGCCGTCATTCTAACTCGAACGATGCGGTTCCTGCCTCATCGCATAACGGCAAGCGGTGGAATGCGGCTCGTAGGTCGGGCTATGCCCGACGCGGCGGGTATAGCCCGACCTACTGGATTCCAGCTTTCGCGGGAATGACGATATTCTTTAATGCTCGCCCTTGGTTCGCAACAACCCCGCCAACCTATTCCCCTGTTTCTGTGGCCCGCCGATGGGGAACAGTTCGTGCAGGTAGTGGTTTGTGCCTTTCTCCGCGCCCCACAGTTCTTGGAAGTGCGGGATCATCACGCGGACTTGCGCTTGCACGCTGTGCTCCTGATAGTAGTCGCGCAGGTAGCGGATCACTTGCCAGTGCTCGTCGGTCAGTTCCAACCCTTCTTCCTTTGCGCGTACGACGGCGAATGCTTCCGACCATTCGGCCAGATTTTTGATGCAGCCCTCGGCGTCGGTTTCGATCGGCTTGCCGTTCACCAGCAGGGTACGGGTCAATGGGCCGGTCATAATGCTGTTTCTTTCGGTGTAAACCAACTCTTGTAGGTCGGGCTACGCCCGACGCGGCGGGCAAAGCCCGCCCTACGATGAGTGTCATGGATTATCAGCTTCGAGAAGCCACTCATAGCACCGCCATCAAAGGCTGCGCTTCCGCCCCCTGCTTGACTCGCCGCACAAAGGCGACAAAACGTGCCGCCCAGTAGCAACTGCCTATGGTGCGCAGATGGGTATAGGAGGCGAGCAGGTTGTGCAGGACGAGGCCGTCGTGCTTGCCATCTATGCCGTGGCCGCGCGTGACGCGGTAGGCGAATTTTGAATCGGGCGGCAGGTTCTCCAGGCTGGAGTAGTGGAACTCGTGCGCGCGAATTTCCTTGGCGGGGACATTCGGGCGCGGCCACGGATGTTCTGTATTCTCGGCAAGATGCACGTAGCCACGTCCGACCGGTTTGTTGTGCATCACCACGTCGCCGGGGATGGCGCCGACCATAGGGTAAGTCTTGTCCTGATAACTGATCTGCCGCGTCAGATACATCAGACCGCCGCATTCGGCATAGGTTGGCATGCCGCCTTCGATGGCGCGTTTGATCTCGGCGCGCAGCGAGGTGTTGGCGGCGAGTTCGGCGGCGCAGACTTCGGGGAAGCCGCCGCCTATGTACAGCCCATCCACGTCGGGCAGGTGCGCATCGTTGATCGCGTCGAACGGAACCAGTTCGGCTCCGGCGTCGGTGAGCGCGTCGAGGTCGTCGGCGTAGTAGAAACCGAAGGCGCGGTCGCGCGCGATGCCGATGCGAATCTTTTCCTGCGACGGGAGGGCCGTGATCTCGGCAGGAGATTGAAAAATGCTTTTTACGATTGCCCCTTCTCCCCCAGCCCCTCTCCCGCGAAGGGGGGAGGGGAGCAGTGGGAGAGGGTTGGGGAGAGGGCTAGGGGGCAGCGCTTCCTTGGTGGTGAGCGCGAGCAGCCGGTCGAGGTCGACCTGTTCCGCGATGGCCGCTCCAATCTGCTGGATGCGCTTGCTGGCTTCGCCCGATTCATTGCTCGGCATCAGGCCAAGATGGCGTTCGACTATCATCAATCGCTCATCGTGTTGGATCGCGCCTATCACCGGCACATCGGTGTAATGTTCGATGACTTCGCGCAGCTTGGCTTCGTGGCGTGAGCCACCGAGGTTGTTGAGGATGACGCCTGCGATGTGGATGTCCGGGTCGAATGCCTGATAGCCGAGGATCAGGGGTGCGATGCCGCGCGTCATGCCGCGCGCGTCTATCACCAGCACCACGGGCAGGTCGAGCAGCTTGGCCAGTTCGGCGTTGCTGTTGCTGCCGTCGAGTGCGAGGCCGTCATACAGCCCTTTGTTGCCTTCGACGATGTTGATATCGGAGTTGTGACGCACGAAGGTGGAGACCACATCGTCGCGTTCCATCAGGTACAGGTCGAGGTTGCGGCAGGCGTGGCCGCAGGCTTGCGATAGCCACATCGGGTCGATGTAGTCAGGGCCTTTTTTGTAGGGCTGCACCGACAGTCCGCGTGCGCTGAGCGCTGCGCACAAACCTATGCTGATCGTCGTCTTGCCCGAAGATTTGTGGGCGGCGGAGATCAGCATGCGGTTCATTTCAGGATTCCTTTTTTACCGGTACGCATACGAAGAAATTTCGTAGGTCGGGCTACGCCCGACGGTAGATCTAATGATTATCCTTGCGCCGATCCGGCGCATCGTGCGGCAGCAGCGAATCGATCACCCGCACGCCTATGATGGTGGTCAAAAACGCGATGGCGAGGCCGCCGAAACCGAGCAGGAATTCGGGCAGGGAAGGGTGGTAGCTTGCGATCTGCCCGTCGCCGAAGCTGCTGCTGACTTCATAGCCGGGGAAGATGGAAAGCGGGAAGACCTGGCCGCCGATGATGAAGACATAGAGCAGGGCGAAGCTGCCGAGGATAACCAGCAGCGATGCGGCGACGACGAATCGGGGTTTCCCCAGACTGGGGAGGTAGATCAACAGCAACGGCAGCAAACTGCCGAACACGACATAGCCGCCCCAGAACAAACAGGGGAAGATGCCGCCATCGCGCAGGATGAAATGCTCGAATGCCGTCTGCCTGGCGAAATACAGGTTAGTCAGGTGGTAAGCCGCGACCAGATAGAGTGTGCCGATGACGAAGATGCCCAACAGGTTTCTCATGCGTTGCAGGATCGCCGGGTCATGCACTTTGCCGTTCCACGCATACATCGCCGATTGCACGACATGGAACACGGCCAGCCCCCAGGTGAAGGACATGACCAGGAACATCGGCGGCAGTATTGCCGAGGCGTAAGCCTGGCGCGCGACGAGGAAGGCGAAGATCAGCCCGGTGCCGGTGGTGAGGATGATGCGCCAGGTGAACACCGCGAGACCGATGGGCTTGACCCAGTGGTTCATGCGCTGTTCCAGCAAAGTCCACATGTAGAGCGAGACGAAAAAGAACAATCCGCTGTACAGCGGCAGGTTCCACGCGAACACCGAGGTCGGGTTGAAATTGGTCGCGGCGACGATCACGCGCTCGGGGCGTCCGAGATCGAGCATGAGGACGGCAAGACCGCCTGCCAGCATCGCGATTGAGAGCATGCCGGCCAGGGGTGCGCGCCCTTTGTAAGCGACTTTGCCGAATACCGAGCCGATGGCGGCGACGTTGAGCACGCCGGAGGCAGCGACGATCATGAAGATGGCGAACACATGCGGCATGCCCCACACCACCTGCTGGTTCATGCCGGTGACGACGTGGCCGTGCTCTTCCATGTAGTGCGCGGCGCCGAACCCCATGGCGGCGATGAACAGGCCGAACGCGACCAGCAGGTAGAAGTAACGGGATTCGGATTGGCCGAAAGTTTTTTGTGTCATGAGCGTAGGTCGGGCTTTGCCCGACAATTTGTTTCGGCGGGCAGAGCCCGACCTACATGGTTCGTGATGATTGATTTGTGGATCATGTTCATAGCCCCACAAACGAAATGCCGGGATTCAACCCGAGGTCGGCGCGCAGTTGCGAGGTGGTGACGCTGCGGATGCGCAGGTAGATTTCGCTGTTCGGGTCGTTGAGGTCGCCGAACAGGATGGCTCTATGCCCGGCCTTGGCGCAGGCTTCGACGCATGCAGGTGTTCCGCCTTTATCCACGCGATGCACACACAGCGTGCAACTCTCCACCGTGCCCTTGCCGCGCGGCATGTCGGAATCGTGATCCAGCACCGGCTCATGCACGAACGAACGCGCCTTGTACGGGCAGGCCATCATGCAGTAACGGCAGCCGATGCAGCGGTGCTTGTCCACCAGCACGATGCCGTCGGCGCGCTTGAACGAGGCATTGGTCGGGCACACGTCCACGCAGGGCGGCTCGGCGCAGTGCTGGCACATCATGGGCAGGGAAGACTGTCGCCCGGTGGATAGCTGTTTCAGGTCCACCTTGCGTATCCATTGCACGTCGGTCGAGGTCCTGGCTTCTGGCCAGCCGTTCTCCTTGCTGCATGCGCTCACGCATTCGTTGCAGCCTGTCTCGCATTGGGTGGTGTCGATCAACATGCCCCAGCGCACGGTGCTCGATGCAGGTTCGCCCAGCGGGCGCCCGTGGGCGAAGTCGAACAGCAGCATGCCTGGCGCGATGGCGATGCCAGCGACGGCAGCCGATGCCTTGGTTAAAAACTGCCGGCGGTTGAGATTTACTTCGTCGCTCATTTGGCGGCCTCCGCGACTGCTTTGCGTTTGCTGGAATGGCACTCGAAACAATCCGGTTTCACTGCGGCGTATTCGTGGCAGCCCTGGCAGAAATGCTCGCTGCTGCCGAGCACGTTGTCGTCCTTCTTGCTGGCGTGGCAGTTCACACATTCGGCGAGGCTGTATTTGCCGCCGCGTATGCCGAGTCGCATGGTGTCGTCGCGTTGATGCACGATCATCTTCATGTGGTTCTTGCGCATGAACTTTGGATCGTCTACGCACTGTCCGCCACGGCCGATGTCGAGCTTGGGCGCGAGCGAGCCAGCCCAGGCGGACGTTATGGCGAGCAGCAGGATGAATAAAACAATTCTCATATTGGCTTTTCGTAGGTCGGGCTGTGCCCGACAAATCGTTCCGGCGGGCAGAGCCCGCCCTACAAAATTATTCTCCGAGTCCCATTTGTATATACCCCGTCGGACACACATCCTTGCAGATGTGGCAACCGATGCATTTGTCGTAATCGGTGTCCACGTAACGCCCCACGGATGCCTTTGACTTCGGCACACGATACACGGCGGTCTGCGGGCAGTACACCACGCAGTTGTCGCACTCGAAACACAGGCCGCAGCTCATGCAGCGCTTGGCTTCGGCCACGGCTTCGGCTTCGCTCAAGGGATTCAGGCGCTCTTCGAAATTGCCCAGCGCGGTCTTCTCGTCCAGCGTGATGACGTGGCGATGTTTGCGCTCGGTGTAAGCAAAATGGCCGAGGAACAGTTCTTCGTGCGGGATCACATAGCGGCCGGAACGGTTGTCGAAGTTGTGTACGGCCATGTCCGAGTTGCAGGTGCCGCGCATCGGTTCTTCCGCTTCCTTCACGGTCAATCCCTTTTCTGCCATCTTGCGCATGATGTCGAAGGTATGCACGTCTATCTTCGGGCGTTTCTCCAGCTCTTCGCCTGCCAGGAAGCGGTCTATGCCTTCCGCCGCAATCGCGCCGTGGCCGATGGCCGTGGTCAGCAGGTGCGGGCGGATCACGTCGCCGCCCGCGAAGGTGCCGGGCGTGTTGGCGATCTGGTAATTCTTGTCGGCGTTGATCGCGCCGCGCCCGTTGTCGAATTCTTCGAGGCCGGTGAAGTCCACGGCCTGGCCGATGGCGGACACGATCAAGTCAGCAGCGATGTCCTGCTCGCTGCCGGCCTTCTGGTTGATCTCAAGCTTGCCGCCCACGAACTTGGCTTCGCATTCCGCGACGCGCAACGCGGTGGCGCGACCGTTGGAGTCCTTCACGATACCGACCGGCACCATGCTGCCGCGTATCGCGATGCCTTCGGCCAGGGCTTGTTCGATCTCGTGCTTGTTGGCCTGCATCTTGTCTATAGCGAACACCGAAGTCAGCGTGACATCCGCGCCTTGCTTGGCGGAGATGTCAGCCACATCCTGCGCCAGGCGTCCGGCGATGGCGTGTTCGGCATCGGTCGGTTTGGCATGTTCGATGTGGCCCAGACGGCGCGCTACGGTGGCCACGTCTATCGAAGTATCGCCGCCACCCACCACCACCACGCGCTTGCCCACATGCTGCAAACGCCCGTCGTTGAAGGCGCGCAGGAAAGCCGTCGCGGTGACCACGTTGGGGGCTACACTGTCCGGTGTGGGCAGTGCGCGACCGGCTTGTGCGCCCATGCCGAGGAATACCGCGTCGTAGTCCTTGCGGATTTGTTCCAGCGTGATGTCTTTGCCGATGTGGCAATTCAATTTCGCTTCGACGCCGAGGTCGAGGATGCGCTGTATCTCTGCATCCAGCACCTTGCGCGGCGTGCGGAAGCCGGGGATGCCGTAGCGCATCATGCCGCCGAGGAATTCATGCTCGTCGAAGATGGTGACGGCATGGCCCTTCATCACCAACTGATAAGCGCAAGACAGGCTGGCCGGGCCGCCGCCGATGAGGGCGACTTTCTTGCCGGAAGGTTTCACATCCGGCTTGTTGAATTTAAGGTTGTTGGCGATCGCGTATTCGCCGAGGAAATGTTCGACCGAGTTGATGCCGACGTGGTCTTCCACTTCGTTGCGGTTGCAGCCGCTCTCGCATGGAGCTGGGCAGACGCGGCCCATCACCGAGGGGAAGGGATTGGCTTCGGTCAGCACGCGCCAGGCGTATTCCTGCCAGGGCATAGACCTTCCATCAGCCCCGAGCGGCGGCTTTTCCATGCCGCGCGCGATCTGCAAGTAGCGGCGGATGTCTTCGCCCGCCGGGCAACTGCCCTGGCAGGGCGGTGTGGACTGGATGTAGGTCGGGCATTTGTAGCTATAGCCCGCCTGGAAAATTTTGTCGTGTGGGCGCACCTTGTTGTCGCCGTCTTTGTAACGGCGGAAGGTGAGTTTTGTTTCCTGTATGGGTGCTGACATCATCCGTCTCCTTCGTATCCTAAAAACCTTTTTTGCCACAGAGATCACAGCAAAAACGCAGGTCGGGCTTCGCCCGACAATTCGTTCCGGCGGGCAGAGCCCGCCCTACAAAATCGTTTGTGGCTATCATCGTTTCCATATTTATTTATCTCCCAGCTTGATCGCATTACTCACCAACTGATGCACCCCGCCGACCACGCGCCGGTCAAATCCATACATGGGCAGCACCTTGGTAAATTGCGCCTTGCAGATGGCGCAGATGGTCGCCATGAAATTCACGTCGTGTGAATCTTTTACTTGTTGCAGCGCTTCCATGCGCGGCAGCGCGCCCTTTACCCGCAGGTCGAGCAACTCGTCGGTGAGCAATCCGCCGCCGCCGCCGCAGCAGAAAGTTTGCTCGCGCGTCGCACCGTCGCGCATCTCGACGAAGTTGTTGGCGCAGGCCTTGATGATGTTGCGCGGAATCTCGAACTGGCCGCCCGCGAAGTCGCCCATGCGCGAGGCGCGCGCGACGTTGCACGAATCGTGGAAGGTGATGATGTGTTTGTCGTTGGCTTCTTTGTCGAACGACAGTCCGCCGCGTTCGATCAAATCCCAGGTGAATTCGCAGATATGCATAGGCTGCTTGTAGCGCAGGTCGAGCTGGTTCTGTAGCTGGATGGCGTAGGGATCGGAAGCGCCCGCGCCAACACCGATCAGCGTGTTCCAGAAGCTGTAGGCGACGCGCCAAGCATGGCCGCATTCGCCTACCACGATACGCTTCACGCCGAGTTCCAGCGCGGCTTCGCGCACGCGCAGTGCGATCTTGCGCAACTGCTCGTAGTTGCCGATGAACATGCCGAAGTTGCCCGCTTCCGAGGCCATCGAGGATAGCGTCCAGCTCACGCCGGAAGCGTGGAATACCTTGGCGTAACCGATCAGGCTGTCGATGTGCGGCTCGGCGAAGAAGTCGGCAGAAGGCGTGATCAGCAACACTTCCGCGCCCTTCACATCAAGCGGGAAGCGCACGTCTATGCCGGTATCTTCCTTGACGTCTTCCTCCAGTCCTTCGAGCGTGTCGAGCAGCGCGGGTGGCGGCAGGCCGAGGTTGTTGCCGATCTTGTGTACCTTGCCGATGATCTCGTTGGAATATTTCTGGCCGTAGCCCACCGAGTCGAGGATTTCCTTGGCCGCCATGGTGATCTCGGCGGTATCAATTCCGTAAGGGCAGAACACCGAGCAGCGGCGGCATTCGGAGCACTGGTTGTAGTAACTGTACCACTCGTCCAGCACTTCCTTGGTCAGGTCGCGCGCACCGACCAGTTTGGGGAACAATTTTCCGGGCAGCGTGAAGTAACGCCGATACACGCTACGCATTAAATCCTGACGCGCGACCGGCATGTTCTTCGGGTCTTGCGTGCCGATGAAATAATGGCACTTGTCGGAGCAGGCGCCGCAATGTACGCAGGCATCGAGATAGACTTTCAGCGAGCGGTACTTGGACAGCAACTCGCCCATTTTGGCGATGACTGCATCGTGCGTTACCTGCCAGTCGTCGGCCAGCTTGCCGGGGAAGCCGATGGCTTCCTGTATTTTGTCGCTGGCGACATAAGGCTTGGACTCCACCATCGCATCCGGCTTCAGCGCAGGAATGATGGGGATGATGCGGTAGGCGGGGGCGGTGATCTCGGCCATTTATTTCTCCAGATCCGCCGCCCACGGCGCGATATGGCGCTTCTCGCGCGGATTGTCGATCTGGTTGCGTGAGGGCGAGAAGAATACACCGGGTGCATGCAGCAATTTGCTGAACGGGAAGATCAGCATCAGCGCTGCGACCAGTAGCAGATGCAGGTAGAGCACGCCGTCTGCGGGCAAGGGTTGCAAATTTAAATGCATCATGCCCAGGAAGAAATTCTTCACGCCAACGATGTCAGTGTGCGAGATGAATTTCATGGACAGGCCTGAGGCGGCGATGGCAAGCAGCAGCGCCAGCATGAGATGATCCGACGGTGTTGAGATGTAACGGATGCGCTCGACGAAGATGCGCCGTATCCACAAGCCGCATAGTCCGGCGCCCATGAGCAAGCCGGCGTAGATGCCGAATGGCTGGATCAACGCGACCCACGACCAGACCGGTTCGGTGAAGTAGCGCAGATGACGGATCAGCACCAATGCCAGTCCGGCGTGGAACATCATGCCTGCCCCCCATATCCACAGATTGCTCTTGAACAGGCTCTCGAATAAAAAAACTTCGCGCGCCATGCGTAACGCAACTCCACCTTGGGTGGTCGGCGCCGGTGTCGTGGGGATGAGCAGTGGCGCCGGTGTACGCGCGAAGTCATAAACCTTGTACCCGAGTCCCAGTGCCAGCACGAGGATCGCGAGATAGAAAAGGAGGGCGAAGAGGAGGCTCATCACTCGGGATTCAGGATTAAAGACTCAGGATTCAGAAGGCGGGATTGAGGTGAAGCCACCAGCTAATCCCCAATCCTGCTCCTGCAATCCTGCTCTATTAAACGCATCCGGTCGGCTTTGGCAAACCCGCGATCTTGCAAGCCTGTTTTGCCGGACCGTAGGGGAACAGGTCATACAGGTATTGGCTGTTGCCCTTTTCCGCGCCGAAACGCTTGCCTATGGCCTTGGTCAGCACGCGGACTGCCGGGGCGATCTGGTATTCGTCGTAGTACTCGCGCAGGAAATTCACGACTTCCCAATGGTTGTCGGTCATGTTTACGTTCTCGCCTTTGGCGATGTAATCGGCAACATCCTTGTTCCATTCGGCGAGGTTGATCAGATAACCTTCTTCGTCTGTTTCGTAGCTCTTGCCGCTTACTTCGATGGTTGCCATGTTTCTTCTCCTGTTGATGATTATCATGTAGGTCGGGCTACGCCCGACATGGCGGGCAGAGCCCGCCCTACGTTAAATGTGGGGTGTGTCCCCACCCTGCGTTAAAGCCATGACTGGCAATTCTTGTTGCTGGCGACGAGGTCTACAAAGCCGCCGTAATCTACCGTCGCAACGCCTTCGATGATGCGGTCGGCGAGGCCGCGCGCTTCGAGGTCGGGCAGCAGGACGAGAACCTTGAGTTTGTCCATCGCTTCTTTCATCTTGCCTTCGAGCGCGCTGCCTTTGGTTGCGGCATACACCGCGTCCTCGATCAGCAGGATTTCGCCGGATTCTGCGACGCGCAAACAGGAATCGAGTGCTCCGTTGCTTAAGGGGGATTTGTTGATGATGTGCAGCATGTCTGTTTTCCTCTCAAACGGGCTGGCACTAATGCAGCCCTTGATAATGTAATTCGTGACGCCCGTTACCCTCTCTCCAGCCCTCTCCCGCAAGCGGGCGAGAAGGATAAAGTCTCGCTACGCGAGTTTCACGTTAAAAGCTCAGGACTACGTCTTGTTGATCCATCAGTTCGCCTATTTCTTTCTTGCCCAGCACGGTGACATCCACCAGCAGGTCACCCTCAGAGAGGCCGCGCGCTTCCATGGATTCCTTTTCGACATACAGTTTCTCGATGTCGTAGCCTTCCAGCGCACGGTAAGTGGGAGAGAAGTTCTTGGTCTCTATGCCTTTGGTCTGCTGCCCCTTCTTTAACTGATAGACGCCGTCGTCCATAAAGGCCAGCGACACTTCCTGGTCAAAAGCGGCGGTGATCAGCACGACTTCCAGCGATTCCAGCGCGTAGATGGTGCCGTAGGGCGCCTTGCGGTTGACGAACATGAATTTCTTGATATCGCTCATGATCTCTCCTAGTCGCCAAAGGTGACCATGCGGTCGGCCTGGATACCGGCTTCGACCAGTTGCCCCAGACCGGAGATGCGGAATCCCGGTGCGAGGTTCTCGTCCTTGATGCCGCGACGCAATGCTGCCGCCACGCACACCACCAGGTCTATCTTGTGCTCTTCCGCCAGCTTGCTCCAGCGTGCCACGATGTTGCGGTCGTCTTGCGGCGGCTCGGTCAGGCGCGAGGCGTTGTTCACGCCGTCGTGATAGAAGAACACGCGGAAGATCTCGTGGCCTTTTTCCAGCGCGGCCTTGCAGAACAGGTAAGCGGTATCGCTTGCCTGGTGCTGGTAGGGGCCTTCGTTGATGACTATGCCGAATTTCATTTTAATTCACCTTAAATCCGGATGAGCCGGAATCCAATGTAGGTCGGACTTTGCCCGACATGGTGGGCAGAACCCACCCTACAAAATCATGCAAAATTTCATACACTGCCATCGTTCAGAAACGAATATGCGTCGAAGAATTGAGGTTCGCCCGCGAACCTCTCCAGTCGTCTATCAGATACTTGGTGAACGGCAGCCCGGTTTTTTCGAAGAAGCGCGGCCAGCCGATGCGGTCGATCCAGTCGGCCATGCGCTCCCACGGACGGGCATCTTCCTTGTATGCGTAAAGAATCTTCTTCACCTGCTCGGAAACTTCCGGCCAGCGCGGTGCGTTGTTGGGCAGGCCGGACGCGACCATTTTCATGAAGGTCGGCTTGCCGCGCGCGTTGGAGTTCTTGCCGCCGACCCAGATTGCCAGCTTGGAGTATTCCGGGTCGTTGATCTGCATCGGCGGGCAGGGTGGGTAGCAGGCGCCGCAGCACATACACTTGGCTTCGTCGATTTCCAGCGAAGGTTTGTCGTTCACCATGGCGGGGCGGATCGCCGCGACCGGGCAACGCGCCACCACCGCCGGACGCTCGCACACGTTGGCGACCAGGTCATGGTTGATCTTGGGCGGCTTGGTATGCTGCACGATGATGGCGAGGTCGGCCTGGCCGCCGCAGTTGATTTCGCAGCAGGAGGTCGAGATGTGCACGCGGTTGGGCATCTCTTCGCGCTTGAATTCATCGTACAGTTCGTCCATCAGCGCCTTCACCACGCCGGAAGCGTCGGTGCCGGGGATGTCGCAATGCAGCCAGCCCTGGGTGTGGGCAATCATGGTCACCGAGTTGCCGGTGCCACCGACGGGGAAGCCATTTTTTTCGAGTTCGGCGATCAGCGGTGCAACCTTGCTCTCGTTCGACACCATGAATTCGATGTTGGAACGGATGGTGAAGCGCACGCGCCCTTCGGCGAAGGTATCGGCGATGTCGCACAGCTTGCGTATGGTGTACAGATCCATCTGGCGCTGCGTGCCGGCGCGCACCGACCACACTTCATCGCCCGTGTGCGAGACATGGTGCAGCACGCCGGGGCGCGGCCTGTCGTGATATTTCCAGTTGCCGTAATTCTTCGCCAGCAGCGGGTGCAGATATTTTTTGTTGTCGGGTACGCCAGTCTCTTTGGCGCGACGCATCTGTGCAGGTGCATTCATGTGTTATCTCCTCAGGCGGCTTTTTTGGCGGCGTTGATTTTGGCGACTTCGTCGTCCCAACCGTCGGTGCGGACGTAGGGGTTCATGCGCGGCGAGTTGACCATCGCAGGATCGGCAGGAACTTCCATCGCTTCGAGGAAATTGGCCAGACCGATGCGTTCTATCATCTCGCCGGTACGCTCATGTTCGAGCGCGTTCTCGGCGAAGAAGTCTATGGTGCGCTGCGCGAAGTCCACCAGTTTCTCCACGTCGTCATCGGTGTCCAGCTTGACGAACGGCAGGATCACGGTGCCCAGCAGGCCGCCGATCTTGAGGTGGCTTTTGCCGCCCACCAGCACAGTCGCGCCCTTGTCCTTGCCGGGAGCCAATGCACCGGTCATCACGTTGATGCAGTGCATGCAGCGCACGCAGTCGCGGTTGTCGATTTCCACCGCATGGGTGTCGCTGACCTTGACGGAAGAAATGTGCTCGCCGTTTTTTACCTTGCCGATTTCCTTCAACTGAAAGGTCTTGGTCGGGCAGCGCGCCACGACGTCGTTTACCAGTTCGTCCATACCGTGTTTGGCGAACCATTTTTTCGCCAGCCCTTCGTCGGTGCGGATGTTGTCGCGCCAGGTGCCGATCACGGCCATGTCGGAGCGCTGGATCGAGTTCATGCAGTCGTTGGGGCACCCGGAGAATTTGAATTTGAACTTGTAGGGTAGAGAGGGGCGGTGGATATCGTCGAGGAATGTGTTGATGATCGCGCCGTGCACCTTGGCTTCGTCGTAGCAGGACTGCTCGCAGCGTGCAGCGCCCACGCAGGACATCGAAGTGCGTACCGCAGGGCCTGCGCCGCCGAGATCGAAACCCATTTCGTTGAATTCGTCGAAGGCCTTCTGCACGTTCTCGGTAGTCGCGCCCTGGAACATGATGTCGCCGGACTGGCCGTGGAAGGCGATCAAGCCTGAGCCATGCTTTTCCCATACGTCGCAGAATTTGCGCAGCGTGTCGGTGTCGTAGTGCATGCCGGGCGGAGGCATCACGCGCAGGGTGTGGAACTCGGCGGCGTCCTTGAATTTGGGCGTGCCGTCTTCATTTTTCAATTCGGTGAAACGCGGAATCACGCCGCCGCCATAGCCGAACACACCGACCGTGCCGCCTTTCCAGTAGCCCTTCTTGGTCTGGTAGGAGGTTTCAAGTTGGCCGAGCAAGTCAACCGCCATGTCGCTTTCCTTGGCGAGTCGTTTGATGCCTGTGACAAAGCTGGGCCATGGCCCGCTCTCGAGCTGATCCAGATTCGGTGTATCATGCAGTTTCTTGGCCATGAAGATTCCTTTCGTTTTGGTTCGTTTCAACCCCAAGTTCTATCTGGCTTGGCGGGCAATTCAGTAAATCCTAATTTACGGCTATGTTGACTTATCTGTCGGGCATGCGAAATAACCCGGATGGGGGGGTAGATCGCTCCCCCCTATAGGCTATAGACGCTGCCACCCCGGATTGCGCTCAATAGCGCCTGAATACACGGAGAAGAAATGACGCAGACCACCACGCTGGACAAGTTCAGAATCCCGCTCGGCAATCAGGAGATCGAATTGCAGCAGATAGACCATGCTGATGGCGGCATGAGCTTGCTACGCATTCGCATACGTGAAGCCCGGCGCTTCACCATTTTTGATATCGATCCGGCCACGGCGCTGCACTGGAGTGAGGTGATGCGCAGTTGGGCCGAGGCGCAGCAGGATGGGAAATAAAATTCCGGACATGGTCGACATGGTGTTCGACCTGCGGGGCGGTCTCGTTCCAGCAGACTACGCCTTTGCTTTGTGGGATGAGGCCGCGTACATTCTGCCCTGGCTGGAGGCCGAGGAAACGGCTGGGATGCTGCCGCTGCGAGGCTCGGTGAGTGGCACGGACTGGTTGCTGCCGCAGCGTGCCAAGCTGGTATTGCGCCTGCCTGTTGGGGTCGCGTCGAAAGCTGTGGCGCTGTCTGGGCAGGAACTGGCTCTGGGTTCCTGCATGTTGCAGGTGGGCAAAGGCAAGGAGCGTCCTTTGCAGGCATATACGACGCTGCATGCGCAGATGGTGGAAAGTGCAGATGAAGAGGAAAGATTCCTCGCCGATATGGAAGAACAATTGCGCGCGCTGGAAGTTTCCTGCAAGTGGATCTGCGGCAAGCGTCATTCGGTAAGTGGAGCAGGGAGATCGCTCGACGGTTATAGCCTGGTGCTGCATGACCTCAAGCCGGAAGCCTCGCTGCAAGTGCAGCGCGCCGGATTGGGTGGCAATCGCCGTTTCGGTTGTGGTGTGTTTGTGCCGTACAAGGACATATCCGGCCTGGATTGATTGTTTTTACAGATGGAGGTGAATGTGGGATATATGATCGCAGGAGTGGAAGTTGAAACCGATGCAGAAGGTTATCTGCTGGAACCGGATTACAGCGACGAGATTGTGAATGTCATAGCGGCGGCGGACGGGATAGAATTGACGCCTGCGCATTGGCAGATCATCAATTATTTGCGTGAGCAGTATCGCGAACACGGGCATACGCCGAGTTTCCGCAATATGCTGAAAGACGTGCAGGCGTTCTGGCCTGAAGCAGACAGCAAGGCGCTGTATGACCTGTTTCCGGTGGGGCCGGCCAAGCAGGGCGCGAAAGTCGCAGGCTTGCCGCAGCCGCTGGGTAAAGGCGGTTACTGAGCGAGTGATAGAGACAAGAAACAAGAATGTTTTTACGATTTGAGGAATTGATATGCATACAGCCAATATAACGCTAGACATGAAAGGGACGACTTGCCCCGGACCGCTGCTCGGGGCCAAGCGCATGGTGGACGACCTTGATGCAGGGCAGATACTGTTGTTAATCTCGGATTGTCCCGGCACCAGAGATGATCTCTATGCCTGGGCGAAGCAGACCGGTAATGCGGTGCTGCAAGCCGAAAAGCTGGCGGCAGGCGGCACGGGTTATTACATCCAGAAGGGGCAGGGTACTGCGCGCAAGGCTAACGTCACGCTGGATATGCGCGGCGTGGTGTGCCCCGGCCCCATCGTCGAGGCAAAGAAACTGCTGAACGGCATGCAGTCCGGCGAAGTGCTGAAGCTCATCAGCAATTGTCCCGGCACCCAGGCCGACATCACCGGCTGGGCCGCTGCGACCGGAATGGAAATCGCAGCAACCGTAGTGATCGCACCGGGCGAGTTCGAGTTCTACATCCGGAAGCATTGAACCTTGCGCATCAAGAGCACGTGGTTCAAGGAAGGGCGCGAGAAGACGCCGCAGGAGTTGGCCGGCGCGGTGTCCTTCATCGCCTGGCGCATTGCCGAGAATGCGCTCAAGAATATGCGCAGTGCGGATTTCGGGGTCGCCGTCGGTGTGCAGTATTTCACCTTTCTCTCCGAGTTTCTGATCTTCCTGGTGCAGGTCGCGGATCGCATCGCATACAGCCGCTTCACTGCGGAATTCCGTTTGGCTTTCACCACCGAACTGGCGCATCGTGTCGCCGAAACATTGGCCGATAACCAGAGCCGTTTGCTGGGCGGAGCCATGGCCGGACACAAAAGTAACCTCATCGAACGGCTCAATCAGCGCGCGGGGGAATACGCCGAGTTTGAGTATGGCAATGACGGCCCGTCATTTTCATTTTTGCGTTATTTCGCGCATTGCATGCTTGATGTCGTGGACGAGCGCGACAAGATCTGGGTGACGGACCAGATGATGGCGAGCGTAGCGCCGGAAGCCGTGGAGATGGTGGAGAAGGCCATGCGCAGTTTGCTGGAGACCGAGCCGAGACGGCGTGCTGCACGTAGTGCTGCCAGCGGTGATTAATATGCCCCACTTCGATCTGAACGACCATGCCGCTTACAACCGCTGGCGCGCATGGAAGCTCGCGCACGCGCCGCGTTCGGCTGAAGAGCTCATTGTCGAAGTGCGCGATCCGCGTGCCTTGAGCGGCGCCGAACATGAGGCGCTGATGCAGCGCATCCGGCGCTGCAATATGGCCATCTACGCAAGCAATACTCAGGAGGAGGATACGAACATACCGCGTGAACTTGCGCGGCAGTTCGGGCTGGAACATCTCGACGCCAACTGGCTCGCGGACGAGGATGGTATCTCGGAGATACAGGTCAACGGCGCCGGCACGCGCCAGTCATACATTCCTTACACCGATCGGCCGATCAAGTGGCACACCGACGGCTATTACAATCCGCCGGAACGAGCTATACGCGCCATGGTGCTGCACTGCGTGCGTAGCGCGGCCACGGGTGGCGAGAACCGTCTGATGGATCACGAGATTGCGTATATCTTGCTGCGCGACGAGAACCCCGAGCATATCCACTCATTGATGCAGCCGGGCGCCATGACCATACCGGAACGCGTGGATGAGACTGACGGTGTGCGCCCGGCGCAGAGCGGACCGGTGTTTTCGGTAGATGCGGAAACAGGCAGCTTGCACATGCGTTACACGGCGCGCACACGCAGCATCGAATGGAAACAGGATGCGGCCACGCTGGAGGCAGTTGCTGCGCTGGAGAAATTGCTGGGTGCAGAAGCGCCGCATGTATTCCATGCCCGCCTCGAACCCGGCATGGGGCTGCTATGCAACAACGTGCTGCATGATCGCGCGGGATTCAGCGACGATGCGGAACACCGGCGCCTGCTGTATCGCGCGCGTTATTACGATCGCATCAGCGCGCAGACAGTTCGAATATTGAAGCGCGGCGCGATAAATTAGATACAAAATCGAGATAATTGAAAAAAGAATGTATTTTACATACGTCAACAAAATTGCATAGGTGAAAACGATCATATCCCAACCAGATTCTTAACCTGCCACCGGCACTCATCATTACACTCATCATTCGATCCATATACGGCATGCACAGTCAGCAGCTTCAGCTCGGACGGATTCTGCGCCGCCTGGATTGCGTTATCGAGAGCATCCAGGGTGATCTGGATGGAGGCAGCCGGAGTCACGTTGATGGCGTTTTTTATTTGAGCGCCGGTAGATAGGCAGCGCGGGGCCACTGCCCCGCCGCCAACCGCCGTAACTGCATACGCCGCCGCACGGTTTACCGTTACCTGCACTCCAGGGGCAATGATCGTGCCCTCGAAGTTCCCACCACTAATTGATCTATTCGCCGTCCCAGAAAAATGCAGCACATAGCCGTTGATGAGCGTAATCGAGTACATGTATGCACCGCCACCGAGTGCGATCTTGGCCCAAGAAAATATGCTTGGGTACACGAGCCCGATCTCCGTCTGCTCCAGCGCCCGAAGCGCTGAGCGCGTGGCCGGAAAGTCGGAGATACTCGCATCCGACCACACGGCTCGATTAGGCCAATCAACAGTAAAAGCCACAAGGCGTTACTCCGGTATCCGAACCACGTTCAGCGCCGACAGCCCCACGCCCATAGGCTGGGTGTTGAGGTATTCCTTCATTACGCCCGTCGCCCCATTCCCGTTCCGCACCTCAATGTATGCCACGAAATCGGCGTTGTAGAGGAAGGATACGGACTCAGTGCTGGCGGCAACAACAGCCTTGTCGATAAGCGGCACCCAAGCATACGATCCGCTGGCATGGTTCTCTGCCAGAGCAGAGGTCAGCGTGAACACGTGCCCCGCAAAAGATGAATACGCGTAATGGTAATCACCCAAGCGGATAGAGCCGCTGGTAGGAGTATCCGGCTTGATCGCCTCGTTGATGGTCACCGTGCCGGTGCCGCTGCTGTGCGCGCCATTCAGCGTGTATTCATTCTTCAGCGCATAGCCTGTTGCCGAGTCATAGCGAGCCACCAGCAAGCTGTCCTCGCCTGCCACCAGATTGCCAACCGAGATGCCGCTGGTTACCGGCGGCGCTTGAATTACGCCGTTATCATCCAACAGCGAGAATCCGCTCCCCACCCCTTCGACGAACCAGCCCTTCTCCACGAACCAAGTACCGCCGGCCACGCTACCAAACGGGAATTTGTCGTTCGGCGTATACGCGCCGTTCAGCGCGCGATATTTCCATCCGGCCACGCCATTGATGGTGGAAGTGCTGGCCTCCCTACACATATAGTGCAACACTTGAGCCGCTTGCGCTGCCGTGATGCCGCCTGACAGAGTTATCTTGCCGCGATACGGCTGGGGGCCGTGACCGTTGTTCAAATCATAGTTTGCCAAGCCATAGGTGAATGCAATATTGCCCACGAGAGCCGCACAGTAAGCGTCCAGCCGCCCCACATTGAAGTGAGATACTTGATGTAGGAGCATAGTGTCCACCAATTTTTAGTGGACACTATCCATGACTACCGTTCTGCCTGCACGCAGCCGTCGCACCCATCCAATCGAATTCAAGACCGA
>JACQFX010000007.1 GCA_016199835.1 Nitrosomonadales bacterium
CCCGAGCAGATGAAGATGTTCCTGACCCGCATCGGCTTCGGCAGCAAGGCAGTGGTGACCGGCGACGTCACGCAAATCGACCTGCAACGCGGCCAGAAGAGCGGTCTGAACGACGCGATTGCCGTCATGAAGAACGTGCGCGGCATCGCCTTCACCCACTTCAACAGCACCGACGTGGTGCGTCACCCGCTGGTGGCACGCATAGTCGATGCCTATGAAGCCGCCAGCAGCATGGCAATTGAAGCTGCCAATACCTTGCCTCCGAGTCACAGACATGCCCGTAGAAAATAAACTCTCACTGTCGGTCCAGTACCCCGACCCGCGCCTGCAGGCCACGCTGACCCGCCCCAAGCTGCGACGCTGGGTCCAGGCCGCGCTGTTCGCACCGGCCGAACTGACGCTGCGCTTCGTCGCGGCCGAAGAAGGTCGCACACTCAACCGCGACTATCGCGGCAAGGATTATGCGACCAATGTGCTGACCTTCGCCTATACCGAAGACGAGGACGCCGAAGTCACGCAGGCCGACATCATCCTGTGCACTGATGTGCTGGAACAGGAAGCTGCCGCACAGCAAAAATCGGTCGAAGCACATGCCGCCCATCTGATCGTGCATGGCGTGCTGCATGCACAGGGCTACGACCACGAGACCGATGAAGAAGCCGAGGAAATGGAAGGTATCGAAGCGGAAATTCTGGCCACGCTGGGATTGCCCAACCCGTATGCCGAGCGCTGACCTCGCTGATCTGCCGCAATCCTGATCAATATGGATTGCGGCTTTTTTGGCGTCCCGCCACAAGTGTTGTATCCTATACCTCATCGCAACAACGGCTATATGCCCCCTATGCAAGATCACCTTAGTGGCGTCAAATCTGACGCCAAGCCCCACCGGTCATTGTTTGAACGCCTGACCGCACTGATTTCCCCTGAACCCGAGAACCGCGCCGAACTGCTGGAAATCCTGCATGACGCGCATGAACGCAGCCTGATCGACGCCGATGCCTTGTCGATGATCGAAGGCGTGTTCCAGGTCTCCGACCTGTCGGCGCGCGACATCATGATTCCCCGCTCGCAGATGGATGTGATCGACATCAGCAAACCGATCGAGGAATGGATGCCGTATGTGCTGTCGACTGCACACTCGCGTTTCCCTGCGATCGAGGGCGAGCGCGACAAGGTGATCGGTATCCTGCTGGCCAAGGATTTGCTGCGTTATTACGCAGAAGAATCATTTGACGTGCGCGACATGCTGCGTCCGGCAATCTTCATCCCGGAATCGAAGCGACTGAACGTGTTGTTGCGCGACTTCCGCGCCAGCCGCAATCACATGGCAATTGTGGTCGATGAATACAGCGGCGTGGCCGGCCTGATCACGATTGAGGATGTACTGGAACAAATCGTCGGCGACATCGAGGACGAATACGATTTTGACGAGGAAGAAGACAATATCCTCGCCATCAAGCAAGGGGTGTACGGACCACGCTGGCGCATCAAGGCGCTGACTGAAATCGAACAGTTCAACCAGACGCTGGGCGTCAAGCTCACCGATGACGACGTCGACACTATCGGCGGACTGGTCGCCAACCATCTGGGCCGCATGCCGCGCAAGGGCGATGTGTTCGACATCGAGCGGCTGCGCTTCGAAGTGCTGCGCGCCGATGCGCGTCAGGTGCATGCGCTGCTGGTTGAAAAACTCCCGGAACTGGACAGCGAAGACCACGATTAAACCGGATTAAGGTGGAGTATCCATCAAAACACTACCATCCCCGCACAGTTACTGCGGGGATTTTTATATACAGCCACCAGTATATATTTCTGCCGGGGCTGCTTTGGCGGCATAAAACCGGGCACTATTTACAGGAACACCCTCGCGTGACTCACCCTCAGACCTCATCCCGTTCTTTTCTGCTGGCACTGCCGCTGGCGCTGCTGGCCGGTGCGCTCAATCTATTTGCATTCGCGCCGTTCGGCTGGTGGCCGCTGCAGATCGCGGCGCTGGCGCTGGCCTATCTGCTGGCGCAACGCCAATCCAGTCTCAGGCGCAGCATGCTGGTAGCCTGGGCCTTTGGTTTCGGCTGGTCGG
>JACQFX010000035.1 GCA_016199835.1 Nitrosomonadales bacterium
GCGTGTCGATCCGCATGCCCAAGTTCTTGGGCAAGGTGCGTCAGATAGTGCTCGAATTCCTCGGATGCGTCCATCAGCCCCCCCAACCAGTGAATAGCGACCACCGCATTATGCCTCAAGTTTTGTGACACAGTAAGATTAGTAGGACTAAGCGGAAAGTTCCAGATTGAGGAATACCACGGCACCTCACATCAGGTTATGTTTACTGGCAATGGCACCTATGCGCGAACGCATGCTCGTTGTGAGTTAAGTGATCTCATGATAGTTACTTACTCGTCAATTTCTCACCATGCACGACTGACTTATCTACAAGCCAAATCAGAAAGGGCAACACTACACTCCGTTTGTGGAAGGGCTTTTTCTGCAAATCTCGAACAGTGGTTCCTGCTCTCAACGCGGCCACTTATTGTGGGTGCTGGATCGTTTAATCCGCCCCCAGATTTATTATCAAATGCGCTATTACCGTCAGTAGGCTCTTTCGCATTTTTCTATAAAGATGGGGCTGGCGATTTTCAGACGTACTATGCCGCAGCAAATAATCTGTCACCGCCAGCAACCTATTCCCAAAGATATGGAAAGCTACGGGCAGTAGGCCCATGCATGGTTGTCAATAACGCAGGTCATGCGGAATGCTTGGCTGCATGCGGGAACACATCCTTTGCAAAAAGCCTATACCGCTTGGAAATTGGAACACCAGTACATAGCGCAATACCCCAGAGCTTATCTACGCGAAACTGGCTTGCAGCCAACCTTAGGTCTCAAATTCAGAGTGCCAGAGAAACAGATAGACCATCAGGCCTTGCGCAAGAATTGTTAGAACTACTGGAGCCAGAAGAAATGCAAACTAGCTCCAGTTCCTTCGGTGCGAAAAACTTAATCATCATCAAGTCCGGGGCAGAGCCCAACCCATCATTCAACCCGGACGCGCTAAAGCGCGCCGGTTAATTCAGACGTTGAAGCTGTAGAAAAACTCCATTCCAGAGCAAATATGACCACAAAAAAATGCGCGAACTCTTCGCGCATTTTTGTTTTTCATTTCACATCAACATCGGCATCATTTCGTGATGCGCACCGAACAAACGCATCAACACTCAATCTGCTTCATCACTGCGCATACCCGTGATGCGCCACCTTTTCGATGTAGGCTGGGGTAAGGAACGAACCCCAGCATTTTCGTGGATGCTGGGGTTCGTTCCTCACCTCCAGCCTACGAGGGTGAGGGTAATACGCAGAATCTTGCCATTTCCGATTCTTGGAATCCAGCCCGAATGCAGCACTGCAGAATCCGGAGTTTTCCTTAGGCCATCGCCCCGGATTTCTCTGCGCTGCCTCCGGCTACCCCCGGTTCGCGCGCATGGCGATCATTACTGCCCATGCGCCCAGCAGCACATACCAGATCAGCGACCACTCGGGGATGCCTAGCGTGAGGAAGGTCCAGCCTTTTTGCGCGCATTCGCCGGAGCCATGCATGAGTTCTTTCATCACATCCGCCATCGGAAAATTCTCCAGCATGTAGTCGAGGCCGGGGCCACAGGCGGGTACTTCGTCCTTGGGCAGGTGCTGTATCCAGATGTGGCGGCTGGCCACGCCTATGCCGCTCAGCGCAACCAGGGTTATCAACACCGCATAGATTTTCGCCCCCAGGCGTTTCGGATTATGCAGCGTGGCGAGCGCGAACAGCACGCCCATGGCGATGAAGATGACGCGCTGGATCATGCACAGGGGACAGGGCTCGTGATGCAGCACATATTGCAGATAGAGCGCCGCACCGAACAGTCCGGAAATGACCAGCGCACCGGCCAGATACAGCCAGCGAGCAGAGAGTGTGCGCCACAAGGTTGGTAGTTTATTCATATTTTTAAATTATTCGACTTCGTCTATCCATGCAGCCTGTATGGCTTCGAGCACTTTCTCGCCGCCGTGGCTATGGTCATCGTGGAAATCCTCCAGCGTCACCACCCAGTTGTGCAGATCGACGAAGCGCACAGTCTTCGGGTCGACTGCGGGATGGGCTTCTGCCAATTCGATGGCGATGGTGCGCACGTCCGTCCATCTCATCTCATTTCTCCTTCGCCATGTTGATGGTGTACTTGGGTATCTCGACCACCAGATCCTTATCGCTCACCAGCGCCTGGCAACTCAGGCGCGATGTCGGCTCCAGCCCCCAGGCTTTGTCCAGCATATCTTCTTCCAGTTCCTCGGCAGGAGGCAGCGAATTGAAGCCTTCGCGTATCACCACGTGGCAGGTGGTGCAGGCGCAGGATTTCTCGCACGCGTGTTCGATGTCGATACCGTTGCCGAGCAACACTTCTATCAGCACCGTGCCGGCATCGGCGTGCAGTACCTTGCCTTGCGGGCACAGTTCTTCATGCGGTAATACGATAATCTGCGGCATGCTTAAATCTCCAGATCAGACAACTTTTTCCCGCCCAGCGCGCGCGACACGCTCTTGTCCATGCGCGCCTGCGCGAAGGCCACCGTGGCCTCGTTCAACTGTGCGGCGGCGCGCTTGATGGCGAGGTGCTCGGAAGTTTGCAGCACCTCGCGCAGCCTGTCCATGTTGGCGCGGATATTCACGCGCGCGGCCTCGTCCAGCAGCGCGTCACCATCCTGCTCCAGCGCATGCTGCACGGCCTCCAGCAATTGTTCCGCCTCCACCTGCTGTTCGCGCAACGCGCGCGCCTGCATGTCGTCGCGCGCATGCTGGTTGGAGTCCTGCAACATGCGTGTGACTTCGGCGTCGCTCAAACCATAAGACGGCTTGACCGTGATGTGGGACTCGACACCGCTGATCATTTCGCGCGCGGAGACGCTGAGCAGTCCGTCTGCGTCCACCTGGAAAGTGACGCGGATGCGCGCTGCGCCCGCCACCATGGGCGGAATGCCGCGCAGCTCGAACTTCGCCAGCGATCGACAATCGGAAATCAGTTCGCGTTCGCCCTGCACCACGTGGATGCTCATCGCGGTCTGCCCGTCCTTGAACGTGGTGAATTCCTGCGCGCGCGCGGTCGGGATGGTGCTGTTGCGCGGGATGATTTTTTCGGTGAGGCCGCCCATGGTTTCGATGCCGAGCGACAAGGGGATCACGTCGAGCAGCAGCCAGTCGTCGGCGCTGCGGTTGCCCGCCAGCACGTTGGCCTGGATCGCGGCGCCCAGCGCCACCACCTTGTCCGGGTCGAGATTGGTCAGCGGCGTCTGCCCGAAAAATTCTGCGACGGCGCGCTGCACCTGCGGCATGCGCGTCGAACCGCCCACCATCACCACGCCCTTCACGTCTTCCACTTTCAGCCCGGCATCGCGCAAGGCGCGGCGCACGGGTTGCAGCGTATTCGCCACCAGGTTCTGCGACATGGCATAGAAATCCTGCCGCGACAGCACCGTGTCTATCGTATCGCCGCTGCCGAGCAGGGCGGTGATGCGCGTTTCGGAGCGATCGGTCAGTTCCTCCTTGGCCGCGCGCGCGCGCGTCAGCAACAGGCGCGTGTCCTGCGGACTCAAGGCGGAGAGGCCGTTCTTTTCCAGCAGGCCGCAATAGATGCGATGGTCGAAATCGTCGCCGCCCAGCGCAGAATTGCCATTGGTAGCCAGTACCTCGAACACGCCTCTGGATAGTTTGAGTATGGAAATATCGAACGTCCCGCCGCCGAGGTCGTACACCGCGTACACGCCTTCGGCTGCGTTATCCAGGCCATAAGCGATCGCGGCCGCAGTCGGTTCGTTGAGCAGGCGCAGCACATTCAGGCCGGCGAGCTTTGCCGCATCCTTGGTGGCCTGGCGCTGCGCATCGTCGAAATAGGCGGGCACGGTGATCACCGCGCCGACCAGTTCGCCGCCCCGCGATGCCTCGGCGCGCGCGCGCAATGTCTTGAGTATCTCCGCTGAGATTTCCACCGGACTCTTCACGCCCGCGACCGTGCGCAGTTGCAACATGCCCTGCCCCGGACCTGCCGCAGGGATGTCCACAAAACGGTAAGGCATGCCCAGCGTGTCGCCGATGTCGTGCAGCCCGCGCCCCATGAAACGCTTGGCCGAGATGATGGTGTTAACCGGGTCTGCGCTCTGCATCGCCTGCGCAACATTGCCTACCTGCACGCTGTCATCAGCCAGATAACGCACCACCGAAGGCAGCAACGCACGCCCCTCTTCGTCGTTCAGCACCACGCTGATGCCGTTGCGCACGGTCGCCACGAGCGAGTTTGTTGTGCCGAGATCGATGCCCACCGCGAGCCGGTGCTGGTGCGGGGCGGCCGAGAGGCCGGGTTCTGAGATTTGCAGCAGTGCCATCAGTTATCTATCGTGTCGAATGCGGAAACAATTTCTTCCGCGAGTTTTTCCAGAAATTTGAGTTTGCGCACGCCTTCCGCAGCGTAAGCATAGTCGTGGCTGTCGTCGATTTTAACCGCAAGCAGTTCGTGCAGGGCGCGCGTCTCCTGATTCAGCCGTGCTTCCAGCTTGTCGAGTTGGCCGGCATCGCGCGCCTGCTGCGCTTCCTCGATGGCTTCGCGCCATTCCATCTGCGCCATCAGGAAATCCATGGGCATCGCGGTATTGGTCTCCTCCTGCGTATCCACGCCGTGCAATGCGAGCAGGTAGCGCGCTCGTCTGATCGGGCTGCGCAAAGTCTGGTAAGCCTCGTTCACGCGCGTGGCCCATTGCATCGGCAGGCGGCGCTCGGCTTCGGGCAGGTGCGCGAACTTGTCCGGGTGTACCTGCGTTTGCAGCGCGTGGTATTGCCGTTCGAGCTGCGCACTATCCAGCCGGTAGCGTACAGGCAAGCCGAATAGCTGGAAGAAGTTCTGCATAAACCTCGATTCGTCGATGACGAATCGAGTTCCGGCGCTGCCAGAATCGAAGCCTGCGAACGGCATCAGACTTTGAAACTCTCGCCGCAGCCGCACATGTCTTTCACGTTCGGGTTGTTGAACCTGAAGCCCTCGTTCAAACCTTCGCGTGCATAATCCAGTTCCATGCCGTCGATATAAGGCAGGCTGTGCGGATCGACGAGCACGGTAACGCCGCCGCTTTCGAAGCGAAGATCGTCATCGCTCGTCTCATCCACAAATTCAAGCTTATACGCCATGCCCGAGCAGCCGCTAGTGCGCACGCCGATGCGCAGGCCGATGCCCTTGCCACGTTTGGCGAGAAAGTTCAGCACATGTTTTGACGCATTTTCAGAAAGTGTGATCGCCATGTTTTTACGCCTTGTTCGGGTTGCAGGCAGACACCTCGGCCTGCCGCTTGCTCTTGAGATCGGCCACTGCGGCCTTGATGGCATCCTCAGCCAGAATGGAGCAGTGTATTTTCACCGGCGGCAACGCCAGCTCTTCGGCGATCTGCGTGTTCTTGATCGCCAGCGCCTCGTCCAGCGTCTTGCCCTTGACCCATTCGGTCACCAGCGAACTCGACGCGATGGCTGAACCGCAGCCGTAGGTCTTGAACTTCGCGTCTTCGATCACGCCCTGTTCGTTCACCTTGATCTGCAATTTCATCACGTCGCCGCATGCGGGCGCGCCGACCATGCCCGTACCCACGCTCGCATCGCCCTTGTCCAGCGAGCCAACATTGCGCGGATGTTCGTAATGCTCCAATACTTTTTCACTGTATGCCATTTGATGCTCCTTTCAGTCGCGGGGAAGTGGGAAGGGATAAGAGGGAAGGGTGAAAACCACTGCCCCACTTTTGACTCTTCTCTTCCCTCTATCCCTTACCGCTCAATGTGCCGCCCACTGTATCGAATTCAGATCCACGCCATCCTTGTACATCTCCCACAGCGGCGACAGTTCGCGCAGCTTGCCTATCTTGTCTTTCAGCAAGGCCACAGCGTAATCCACTTCTTCCACGGTGGTGAAACGTCCCACGCTGAAACGGATGGAGCTATGCGCGAGCTCGTCGCTGCGCCCCAATGCGCGCAACACATAGGACGGCTCCAGGCTCGCGGAAGTGCAGGCGGAACCGCTGGATACCGCGAGGTCTTTCACCGCCATGATCATGGATTCGCCTTCCACGAAATTGAAGCTGACGTTGAGGTTATGCGGCACGCGCTGCTCCATGTCGCCATTGAGATGCACTTCTTCCATCTCCGTCAGCCCGCGCCACAGGCGGTCGCGCAACATGCGGACGCGCTCGTTCTCGCTCGCCATCTCTTCCTGCGCGATGCGGAAAGCTTCGCCCATGCCGATGATCTGGTGCGTCGCCAGCGTGCCGGAGCGCATGCCGCGCTCGTGCCCGCCGCCATGCATCTGCGCTTCGATGCGCACGCGCGGTTTGCGCCGCACGTATAGCGCACCTATGCCTTTCGGGCCATAGGTCTTGTGCGCGGAAAACGACATCAGGTCGACTTTCAGCTTCTCCAGGTCTATCGCCACCTTGCCGGTAGCCTGCGCCGCATCCACGTGGAAGATGATACCGCGCTCGCGGCAGATTTCGCCGATGGCAGCGATGTCCTGCACCACGCCGATCTCATTGTTCACCAGCATCACCGAAACCACTATGGTGTCGGGGCGCAATGCAGCCTTGAATTTTTCCAGGTCAAGCAGGCCGTTCGCTTCCGGGGAGAGATAGGTGGCGGAGAAACCCTGCCGCTCCAGCTCGCGCACCGTATCGAGCACAGCCTTGTGCTCGGTCATCACCGTGATGACGTGTTTGCCCTTGCCCGAGTAGAAATGCGCCGCACCTTTAAGCGCGAGGTTGTTCGACTCGGTCGCGCCGGAGGTCCATACGATCTCCTTGGGATCCGCATTTACCAGCGCCGCCACTTGTGCACGTGCACGTTCCACCGCCGCTTCCGCATCCCACCCGTAAGCGTGGGAACGGCTGGCAGGGTTGCCGAATTTCTCGGTCAGCCAGGGTATCATCGCCTCGGCCACGCGCGGATCAACCGGAGTGGTCGCGGAATAATCCATGTAGATCGGAAGATGCAGACTCATTGCTCCATCCTTTCCGGTCAGGCTGTTGCGAGTGCAGGTTTGACAGCGCGCTTGCTGACACTCACGGGCGCTGTCTCCGACTTGGCTTGTAGTTGCTTGTCCACCAGTTGCTGGAGATTCACCGCAGTCAGATAGGCGTGCAACACCTCATTCAGCCCGAACCACAGATCATGCGTGCTGCAGGGCTGGCCGTTCTGGCAATCGCCCCGGCCTTCGCAATTGGTCGCGTCCAGCGGTTCGTCCACAGCCGAGATGATTTCGGCGATGGAAATCTTTGCACCGGGACGTGCCAGATAGTAACCGCCGCCCGGGCCGCGCACACTTTCCACGATGCCGTGCCGGCGCAATTTTCCGAACAACTGTTCGAGATAAGATAAAGAAATTTTCTGACGCTCGCTGATGCTGGCCAGTGTGACTGGCTCGCGCCCGCCGCGCGTCGCCATATCAACCATCGCTGTAACCGCAAAACGTCCCTTGGTGGTTAACCGCATGAGTCTCTCCTTAAAAGTTCGATCCCTGGAAAATGTTCCACAACGTAACGTGCTTCGCCGTGAAATACCTATTGCTGGAAAGGATACTATAATACCCGAACTTTTCAGTCAACTATCTTGTTTAAGTAATTAGGGTCAAATTTGTCGGCGGTGGCACGCTCTTCTTCGACGCTCACGCCCATCTTCTCCAGTTGCTGGAGGATGAGGTCTATGCGCTTGTCCACTATCATGCTGTGTCCGAGCAGGCCGTGTATGGCCTTGGACAGGGGATCGTTCTGGTCATTACTGACGCCATAGGCGTTGAAGCCCTGGGCCTTTTTCACTTCATCCAGGATGCGCGCAGGAATGCCTGCCGCCGTCGCGCCCGCCGGGACATCCTTCACCACCACGGCATTGGAGCCTATCTTGGCCCCATCGCCGATGTGGATAGGCCCGAGTATCTTCGCCCCCGCCCCCACCACCACGCCATTACCCAGAGTGGGGTGGCGCTTGCCTTCTTTCCACGAAGTCCCGCCCAGCGTGACGCCGTGATACAGCGTCACGTCATCGCCGATCTCGGCAGTCTCGCCTATCACCACGCCCATGCCATGGTCGATGAAAAAGCGCTGGCCTATGGTCGCTCCAGGATGGATCTCGATCCCGGTGAATCCGCGCGCGATGTGCGACAGGAAGCGCGCCAGCCATTTGAAGTTGGCCTTCCACAAGCCATGCGCCATGCGATGAAAGATGCGCGCGTGCAAGCCCGGATAGCAGGTCAACACCTCGAAGGTGCTGCGCGCTGCCGGGTCGCGGTCGAATACGCTGGCAATGTCTTCCCGGATATTACGGAACATTTTTGTGCTCTTGCTGATAACGGGCTCTGAGGCGCGCATTGTAACCGGTTGTGACACTCAGTATGCCGCGCAGGATGTTGACTTCTTCCTGTTCCAGCCGCGCGCGCGCATACAAGCGGCGCAGGCGCTGCATCAAGCGCCCCGGGTTCTGCGAGTTGAAAAAACCGATCTCGGCCAGCGTCTGCTCCATGTGCGTGTACATGCCCTCCATCTGCTCGTATGGCGCGGGCTGTATCTCCGGAGCAACGGGTATATGTGCTTGAGCGGCAATATTCAATTCATAAGCCACGATCTGCACTGCGGCGGCGAGATTGAGCGAAGAGAACTCCGGATCGGAAGGTATGTTCGCCAGCACTTGCGCCTTACCCATCTCCTCGTTGGTCAGGCCTGACATCTCGGTGCCGAACAGCAGCGCCACCGGGTGCCGCGCGGCTTGTTGCAACAACTCCGGCATCGCCGCGCGCGGCGTCTTCACCTCGATGGAAATATCGCGCAAGCGCGCCGTCATCGCCACGGTGAACACCACGCCCTGCAAGGCTTCATCCAGCGAGCTGCACTCCACGGCATCGCGCAACACATCGTCTGCGCCCGCCGCCATGGCCTCGGCCTGTGCGTCGGGGAAATGGCGCGGATTGATGAGGTAAAGATGGCGCAACCCCATGGTCTTCATCGCCCGCGCCGCCGCGCCGATATTGCCCGGATGGGTGGTGTGGCTGAGCACAACCCTGATGTTATTTAACATATCAAAACCAAACTTCCTGCCTGCATATTTCGCAGGCTACACAGATTCCAGAATAAACACCGCTAAACCCAGGCCGCCGCATAATTCCGGTCTTGATGTTTTATCTGCGTAATCTGCGGAAAAGTGTGTTCCTGGGTTTCTTCCAAGCCCAATTCAAACTAAAATACGCAACCGGAATTTTCCGACCGCTCATTAAAAAGGTTCGTTATGCATCCCATGCTCACCATCGCGGTGAAAGCCGCACGCCGCGCCGGCAATCTGATCCACCGCGCCGCCGACAATCTGGATCACCTCACCGTCACCAAGAAATCGCATTCCGATTACGTCAGCGAGGTGGATCGCACGGCCGAGCAGACCATCATAACGACCTTGCTGGAAGCCTATCCAGACCACGCGATTCTAGCAGAAGAGAGCGGCGCCCAAGGCGAGTCGGAATACGTGTGGATCATCGACCCATTGGATGGCACCACTAACTTCCTGCACGGCTATCAGCAATATGCCGTGTCCATTGCGCTGCAACACAAGGGGGTGCTGACGCAGGCCGTGATCTACGACCCGACCAAAAACGACCTGTTCACCGCCACGCGCGGACGCGGTGCTTACTTGAATGACCGCCGCCTGCGCGTAAGCAAACGCAAGGAACTCGCCGACTGCCTGATCGGCACCGGCTTTCCCTATACAAAGTTCGAACACCTCGATGCTTACATGAACATCCTGCGCGACATGATGCAGAAGACCTCCGGGTTACGCCGCCCCGGCTCTGCCGCGCTCGACCTCGCGTACACCGCCGCCGGTCGCTACGACGGCTTTTTCGAAACCGGCCTCAAGCCCTGGGACATCGCGGCTGGATGCTTGCTCATCACCGAAGCGGGTGGGCTGGTGGGCGACTTGCAAGGCAACGATGGATTCCTCAACACCGGCAATCTGTGCGCCGCCAACCCGGTGATCTTTGCGCAGATGCTGCAAGTGATGGCGCCACATCTGACGGATGGCTTGAAAAGCTGAACACGGCATAAGTGCAACGTGCATTAGCGCCGGTTGACTTGAAGCCCTCCTCCATGCCAAGGTATAGCCCATGACAGACAAAATCAGTGAATTGCTGCAGGGCATAGAAGGACTGGTCACGCTGCCGGATGTATTTATCCGCATCAACAAACTGGTCGAAGACCCGGACAGCACCGCCGCCGGCATCGCCCAGGCCGTAAGCCAGGATCCCTCTTTCACGGTGCGCCTGTTGCGCGTTGCCAACAGTCCGTTCTACGGCTTCTCCTCCACTATCGATACGGTCTCCAGGGCGGTGACGGTGATAGGCACCAAGCAGATACGCAACCTGGCGCTATCCACTTCCGTCGCGCGCACTTTTGCAGGCCTGCCCAACGATCTGGTGTCCATGGAGAACTTCTGGCGGCACAGCCTGTATTGCGCCTTGATCGCACGCATCCTGGCCAGGCAGATACGCAGATGCGATGCCGAAGCCGTATTTACCGCAGGACTGCTGCATGACATAGGTGAGCTGGTGATATTCAATCGCCTGCCGGAACAAGCGAAAGAGTCGTTATTGCTGGTACTGGACAGCGGTGACGAGTTGCCCGTTTATCAGGCCGAACAGCAGGTGATGGGCTTTGACCATGCCCAGCTCGGTGGCGAACTTGCACGCCAGTGGAACTTGCCGCCGATGTTGCAGGAATGCATCGCATTCCATCACGACATTCAAAAAGCGCAGCAATACCCGCTGGAAGCGGCCGTGGTGCATATCGCCAACATACTCGCGCTGATGGCCGAAGTGGGCACGCTGGACACTGACGATGTTTCGCCGATAGACCCGCACGCCTGGGAAGTCACCGGACTGGATGCCGATGAGGTGATCGTAGCGTCGGTGCAAGAAGCGCGCGAAGAAATCGCCGAAGCCGAAAAACTCTTTCTCGGCAATTAAACAAAGCTATCATGGCCCTCCCTCCCGAATCGCGTCTGCCGCTTGCCCTGCCCGGTTTCGAGCATGTCCGCCGCGGCTGGCATAATGCCTTCGATGCTTATGCCGCACGTTTACTGCCCGGCGAGTACTACGTCACACCGCACAATGAGGGCGTGTACACCACGCTCGGCTCCTGCATTTCCGCCTGCATCCGCGACCGCGTGACCGGCATCGGCGGCATGAACCACTTCATGCTGCCCGCCTCAGCCTCAGGGGACAAGGACGGATGGAAATCCACCAGTCTGAGTTCTGCCACGCGCTATGGCAATTTCGCCATGGAACACCTGATCAACGTCATCCTGAAGAATGGCGGCCAGCGACAAAACCTGGAGGTCAAACTGTTCGGCGGCGGACGCATCATGAAAAACATGACCGACATCGGCATGCGCAACATCAGCTTCGCACGCGACTATCTCCAGACTGAAGGGCTGCGGGTAACTTCGGAAGATGTAGGCGACATCTTTCCGCGCATGGTGGTGTTCTTCCCCGCGACCGGCAAAGTGCGGGTCAAACGCTTGCGCTCGCTGCACAACAACACGATCGCCGCACAGGAAACCCAGTACCTCGGCAGCATCGAGGATAAACCCGTCAGCGGCGACGTGGAACTGTTCTAGGCTCGGAGCACTCCTGTCGTACCACTCATTCCGGATTCCCTGCCGCTCATCCTGATTTTCGTTCCGCCTGTTACCGCGACATCAGCGCGTTCCAGTGGACTGTTGGTCACACCCCGTTTTTGTTAATGTGCGCACACCCAAACGGGTATGGAGCAAACACGAGCAATCGGACAACGCAAGTTAAAGATAGCGCGGCTGCCATGAAAACCTGCAACGGAGGCCATCATGAACTTGATCATAATTAGCATCACCACCCTCTTGATGGCATTTCCAGCCAAGTCGTCCGCCGCTTCCACTTTGGCTGCACCCCCTCTTGTGGATACGATGCTCTCTGCATCCGTGGTATATAAAAATACGCTGACGGAAAAGCCGATGGAAGGCAAAGCCTCTCTCAACCAGCTTCCGACCCTGGGCAATGTGGCCAGCACCATACTGGAAATCAAGCACGTCAACTGCAATCCCTTGAGCATGGAAACTTCTCGCTCCGGCCTGGTTAGCAGCAAGGACAGCTTATCCTTCAAGACGTATGCCCCGATGCAATCGGTAAACAATACCCTGTCAGTCGCCGGCACCCTCCTGCAATCGCAACTGAACGACTCCTTCATTGCCTGGACGCAAGTCCTGTCGCTGATCGCAAAAAAACAAGTCAACACCGAACTGTCCTACTCGATGAAAACAAATGGTCGCGGCAAACTTGATTCTTCCATCGTTTACCGACTCAACCCGGACACCAATCCCGGCAAGTCCGACGTGATGGCCAGCATCCGCTACAGCATCAAATTCTAGCCGGACTAGCGCCGCCCCAAGCAGGCCGGGCTACAGGAAACTGCAACCCGGCGCATGGCATTCCCCGGAGTCGCCAGGAAATTGGCATAATGAGATAAGCTGGGAAAATTGCCTCTAACCGGCAGCTTCTGGTTCAAATTCGTCAAACATAATTCCAGGAAGAAAAATACTGGTTCAGTTTAAAATCTGCCAGCAAGCCTAAGCTGTGCGTGTGCGCTACACACAGAGCAAGAGATGCAATTATTGGAACGCTCGACAACCTGAAAACTCAATACAGGCAATTAAAGCTGAACCGCTGCCAAGGGAAAATGCATGCCGCCTACGCCCTTAAACAACGTGATACGATTAACGTCTCGAGGAGACAAGTAATGAATCTGGTTGATCAAGGACGCTACGCCAAACTCAAGGCTTCCGGGCAATTGCCCTCACCTAAAGGAATAGCCTGGGCGATCGTCGAGTTGCTGCAACAGGATGATTACAAGACCAAGGATCTGGTTCGTCTGGTTCAGTCTGACCCGGTAATAGCTGGGGAATTGCTGAAATTCTCCAACGCAGCCTCCTACGGTCGCAGCACCCCCATCGCATCCATCCCCGAAGCCATCACCGTGCTTGGCACCTTGCGGATACGTGTTCTCGTCGTCGCACTATCTGTACTGAATAATCATCGCGATGGGGAGTGCCGCCAATTCGACTACGGGCGATTCTGGTCACGCGCTCTGGCAACCGGCATAGCGGCGCAAGCATTGGCTTCTTTTGTCAAAATCAACGCCGACGAAAACTTCACCGCCGGACTGTTATCCAGTCTTGGCGAGTTAGCTCTGGCCTCCATCTTCCCTGAGCGCTATGGTGAGATCATCGCGATGTCTGATGACAGGAGAAGCCAACGGCTTGCATTGGAACATAAAGCCTTTGGCTTCGACCATCGCGAGCTGAACGCAACATTGATGCTGGAATGGGGGTTGCCGTTAGAGATGATAAGTGCAATCTTCTATAGCGAATATCCTGATGAGGCCAGCTTTCAGGAGGGATCGCGCATTCATGGATTGACCATCGCCTTGCATGTTGCGCTTGCTCTTTCGGACATTTGCGTGGCCGATGATGAGTCGCGCTCGGGCATGCTTCCCGATCTGTATACCAAAGCCGCGCGACTGGGAATCAGTGTAGATGAAATGAACACCATGGCTGACGAAATCATCTCAACCTGGCAAGAATGGGGAGAGTTTCTGCAGATTCAAACCCGCAGGATCGCCCCGATTGGCGACATATTCATATCATCCCCACCCGATAATCTGGCAGGTTTTGTGTGTTGATCGGTACCGGCTCATAATGCTCAAGCGCCGCGCCGCCTTTGCTAGATTTAAATATTGGGCAGATTTAAGAATGAATTATTGGGCGCACTATAAAGGTACTGGGTTTCCTCGTTTTTAAAACAAACCAGCTCGCCGACTTTAAAAATATCTCCATCCCTGGTCAAGACGTAAATATGGTCGCCTTTTGCGATCTTCTTCACTACATCCTTAACTGATTTCTTAACGCCCGCTCTCACATGGAAATCGCTTTCCGCGATCTCGATTGCATGCAACAAACAGCTTGTCACTTCGCCAGTTGTCGCATCTTTTTTAATCTTGCTCACACCCAAAAAGTTCATGAATTCTCGCTTAAGACTGATTGACGACTGACCAAACCTCAACAATGGCTCCACCACCCAAGCGCCGGAAAATTTAAGCAGGGCGGAAATTTATCAGTTATTGTCGAACTGGGGAAGAGATATAAAATATCTAGGCCTTTTTCTGCAAGCGGGTTTTATGCCACGAAGTACGCCGCCCTGAATCTTGGCCTGCGTTTTGCCCACCGCTGACACATCCAGCCTGTTCAGCGCGGCAACACTGCTCACCTGGCATGCAGCAATTGCTCGAACTCCTCTGCGGGCACCGGTTTGGAGAACAGATAGCCTTGAGCATAATCGCATCCGGCCGAGATCAGCAGGTCGCGCTGCTCCGGCGTTTCCACGCCTTCAGCGACCACCTTGAATCCCATCTTGTGCGCCATGACGATGATGGCTTCGCAAATCGCCAGGTCGTTTGTATCGGCCACAAGGTTGCGCACAAATTTCCCATCAATCTTGAGATAGTCAATATCGAATTTCTTGAGATACACAAGCGATGAGTAGCCAGTACCAAAATCGTCGATAGAAATCTGTATACCTGCCTCGCGATATTTCATCAGCTTTTCATTGACCTTGGACTCTGCGTTCATCAGCAGTTTCTCGGTAACCTCGATGGTAATGCTCTGCCCGTCAATGCCCTGCTCTTTCAGGTAAGCGAGCCATGATATGCGGCTGCTTTTATTGATGCGCAACTGCACTGGCGACTTGTTTATGCTGAGCTGGAATGGCTCGTTATAAGTGCTGCGCCACTGCTTGAGTTGCATTATGGCTTGCATGAATACCCAGTCGCCTATCTGCACGATAAGCCCGGTCTCTTCCGCCAGCGGGACAAAAATATCCGGGCTCACGAAACCGCGCACGGGGTGTTGCCAACGAACCAGAGCTTCCGCCTTGTAAATGCGCCCGCTAGCCAGTTCTATTATGGGCTGGTAATAGACGTGGAATTGGCCATGGGCCAGAGCAGTGTGCAGATCGTTGGTGAGATGCAGGCGCTTTTGCGCGGCCTCATGCAAATCCGGCGTGAAATAACTGAAACCGTTGCGCCCCGCATTCTTTGCAACATACATGGCTTGATCGGCATTCTTGAACAAAACATCCAGAGCATTGGTATCGTTCGGGTAAAGCGATACGCCGATACTACCCGAGATATAAGCCTCTTCCGATCCGAGATGAAAGGGCTCGATCAGCCTGGTAAGAATTTCCTGTGCAATACGCCCAACGCTGTTTATCCCGTCGAGTTCCGGCAGGATAACGGCGAACTCATCTCCGCCAAGGCGAGCAACCGTATCCGATTCGCGTATGCAACTGGTGATGCGCTGTGCAGCAGTCACCAGCAACAGGTCACCCATGTCATGCCCGAGCGTGTCGTTGATTTCCTTGAAGCGATCGAGATCGATCAACATCAAGGCGGCAGGTAACCCGGTGCGATGGGATTTTTTTGCTGCCTGCCCCAGGCGATCATGGAACATACGGCGGTTGGGCAGCCCGGTAAGCGCATCATAATTGGCTTGTTGCCAGGCCAGCTCCTCGAGTTTTTTCTTTTCAGTGACATCGGTAAATACCCCGATCCGGCGATAAACCGAACCGTCCTTGTTGAAAATGGTTTTGATGACCAGCCATTCCGGATATATTTCACCATTCTTGCGCCGGTTCCATATTTCCCCCTGCCACTTGCCGGTTAGATTAAGCGACTCCCACATGGCCGCGTAAAATGCCTCATCGTGGCGACCAGAGCGCAGGATATTCGGGGTCTGCCCAATGACTTCCTGTAGCCCATACCCCGTAATTTCAGCGAATGCGGCGTTCACTTTTACGATGCGGCTCCGGTTATCCACAATGAAGATCGCATCACTGCTAATTTCGTAGATTAACGAGGCAAGACGGGCTCGCAACACCACCACCATGACGGCAACGGTAGCCAGCAATGATGCAAACAAGATGGTGAGCAGATGCGACTGCCAGACCGTCAGTGCCGGGAGAAAGGTCGCTTGAAGAAACTCATACAAGGCCATCAAACACGCAACCGACAGGAATGCGACAAATAGCTGGCGGGCAAGATTGAATTGATTTATGGAAATCTTCATGTGATGACTGAACGAAGCATGCAGGGTTTCAAACTTACCATGCAAAATTAACTGCCGGGCATTCTACTCAGAATGCCAGATGCCGGATACCGCCATCTGCTTGCATGGAATCGAGCCAAGCCAGGCGAGGGGTTGGCCTTGGCTTCATGTATTCGGTCGAACAGGGTGAAACAGGGGGATGGTGCCGCTTGCCGGAATCGAACTGGCGACCTACGCGTTACGAGTGCGTTGCTCTACCAACTGAGCTAAAGCGGCCAAACCTTTACTTCAGTATTTCTGATGCTCTATCCACCGCGCCGCACCACAAACCGGTGCGGATTATAAGCGCTTAGGCAGGGATGGGGCAATCAAACCTTGGCAATCCATCCCGCACGGTAGGCGTCAACGTCAAACGCCTGCGTCGAATTCGTCATTTCATTCATCAGGATTTCAATGCTGGCTGTCGCCATGGTCACGCCGTAGCGGAAATGCCCGGCATTGACATACAGATTATCCAGATGCGGATGACGGCTAATGACCGGGATATTGTGCGGTGACGCGGGGCGCAGTCCGGCCCAGTGCTGTATCAACGGCATGTCGCGCAGTTGCGGCAATACCTGCTCTGCCCTCTGACGCAGGCTTGCGTACGCGACCTGTGTCGTACTCTTGTCGAAGCCCACATCTTCCAGCGTGCTGCCGACCAACAGATGGCCGTCGCGGCGCGGGATCAGATACAGGTCGCCTTGCAGCACGATGTGGGGCAGCGGCGGCGTAGCAAATTTGAACAACAACATCTGTCCGCGCATCGGCTTGATGTCCAGTTGCAATGCGTGTTGCCCCAGCACTTCCTTGCTCCACGCCCCGGCAGTGACCACATAGCTGTCCGCACTGAATTCGCCGCAGGACGCGAGCAACCCACGCACACGATTATTTTCCGACCTGATTTCCCGCACGGCGCATTGCTCGATGATGCGTCCGCCGAGCATTTCAACCTGCCGCCGCAGGGCACGCATCAATCTCGGATTGCGCACTTGCGCCACGCCCGGCAGCAGCAGTGCCTCTGGTGCATCGTCCATGCGTTGCGCCGGAACCTGATGTGCAGCACACCATTGTTGCGCAACCTGAACATCGAATGGCGGCAACACCAGCATCCCGCTGGTTTCGTATTCCGGATCTATGCCCGTCGCATCGTGTAGCGTCTGCGCCCAGGCCGAAAACAACATCGCGCCGCGAGTCGTCAGTCGCGTCACTGCATCGGGATAATCCCACGGACATAGCGGCGACAATATGCCGCCGCCCGCCCAGGAAGATTCATTGCCGCACAATCCGCGCTCGAGCAGGGTTACCCCTGCACCGCGCTTGAGCAGTTCGAGCGCGCTGCCCAGGCCCATGACTCCGGCGCCTATGACCAGGATGTCATGATCTCTTGTCATGGCGGGTTGAGCGCTCTGGGTAAAGGGAACACCACATTTTCGCTGATACCCTGCAATTCCCGCACGTCGGTAACACCCAATTCTTTCAGCCGCGCGATCACGTTCTGCACCAGAACTTCTGGCGCGGAAGCGCCGGCGGTGATACCGATCTGGCGTCTGCCCGCCAGCCACTCCGGCTGCAATTCGCCGGCGTTATCCACCAGATACGCCGGAACATCCATGTTGCGCGCCACTTCGCGCAGGCGGTTGGAATTGGAACTGTTGGGCGAACCAACCACGATTACCAGGTCGCACTGCCCGGCCAGCAGCTTCACCGCATCCTGGCGGTTCTGCGTGGCATAGCAGATGTCGTCTTTTTTCGGTCCGCTGATGTTGGGAAAGCGCTGCCTGAGCGCCTCTATGATCGCACTGGCATCGTCCACCGACAGCGTGGTCTGCGTGACGAAGGCCAGATTGTTTTCGTCTTGCACCGCGAGGTGTTGCACATCAGCGGGAGATTCCACCAGATACATGCCGTCATCTGCCTGCCCCATGGTACCTTCCACTTCCGGATGCCCGGCGTGGCCGATCATGATGATTTCCTTGCCTTGCTGGTGCAGACGCACAACCTCGATATGCACCTTGGTCACCAGCGGGCAGGTGGCGTCAAATACCGTCAGCCCGCGCGCTTCCGCTTCGTGGCGCACGGATTGCGGCACACCGTGCGCACTGAAGATCAGGATGCTGCCGCGCGGCACGTCGGTAAGTTCCTCGATGAACACCGCGCCCTTGGCCTTAAGGGTGTCCACCACGAACTTGTTGTGCACTACTTCATGCCGCACGTAGATAGGCGCACCGTGCAGCGCCAGCGCGCGCTCGACGATCTCGATGGCGCGATCCACTCCGGCACAGAAACCGCGCGGATTGGCGAGCAGGATATCCATCAGGCCTTTTCCGGTTTGTTCACGAAGCTGTCCCACAGCAACAACGCCGCGCCGCAGGTGATGGCGGAATCGGCCACATTGAACGCAGCGAAGTGAAGCTCGTTCCAATGAAAATCCAGGAAGTCCACCACATAGCCATACTCGATACGGTCTATCAGATTGCCCAACGCGCCGCCCATAATGAATGCCAGCGCGAAGCAGAATAATTTCTGTTGGCTGTGTTTACGCAGCAGCACGAATATCCACACCGAAGCAACACAGGCGATCGCGCTGAACATCCAGCGCTGCCAGCCGCCCGCATCGCTCAACATGCTGAACGATGCGCCCATGTTGTGCGCCAGCACCAGATTGAAAAAACTCGTGACAACCATGCCTTCGCCATAGACGAAATGGTTGCTGATGGCAGCCTTGCTCCACTGGTCGAGGAGGATGACCACGGCGGCAAGAGCCAGCCAGCGATTAAGCATATTGGCGTTGCTCGCCGTTGCCGAACAAGTTGCTCACACAGCGTCCGCACAGCATCGGATGGTTAAGGTTGCTGCCCACGTCCTCGCGGTAATGCCAGCAGCGGTCGCACTTGGTGTGGGCGCTTGGCGCAACTTCGATCTCGACCTCACCGCCATCGCGTTGATGCACGGTGACGCGCGACGTGATGAACACGAACTTCAGGTCATCGCCCAAGCGCTTGAGCGCTGTGCAAGCATCGCCGGAAGCATACACATCCACTTCGGCCTGCAAGGCGGAGCCGATGGCATTCCGCTCGCGCTGTTCTTCCAGCTTCTTGTTCACCTGCTCGCGCACGGCGCGGATTTTTTGCCATTCTCCGATATTCTCCACGGACATGTCTGGATTCGGCATCGCATACCAAGTCTGTTCGAATACGCTTTCCTCCTTCTTGCCGGTCAGCGTCTCCCATACTTCTTCGCCGGTGAAGGAAAGAATGGGGGCAATCAGTCGTGCCAATGCATGGGTGATGTGGTATAGCGCGTTCTGTGCAGAACGGCGCGCGGCGGAGTTCTCGCCTGCGGTGTACAGCCGGTCTTTCAGGATGTCGAGATAGAAACCGCCCAGTTCTTCCGAACAAAACCCTTGCAGCTTCTGCACCGCAAGATGGAACTCATAACGCTCATAATCTGCGATCACTTCGGTTTGAAGTGCCCAAGTCAGTGTTAATGCAAAGCGATCAATCTCCAGCCAATCGCCCACTGGCAGCGCATCGCGCCCTGCATCGAAGTCGTTCACGTTCGCCAGCAGGAAGCGCAGGGTGTTGCGGATACGCCGATAGCTTTCCACCACGCGCTTGAGAATTTCGTCGGAGATAGTCAGTTCGCCGGAGTAGTCGGTCGATGCCGTCCACAGACGCAGGATGTCCGCGCCCAGCGTATCGAATATCTTTTGCGGCGCGATCACGTTGCCCTTGGACTTGCTCATCTTGTGGCCGCTGCCATCCACCACGAAGCCGTGGGTGAGCAAGGCATCGTAAGGCGCGCGATCATTGATGGCGCACGAAGTCAGCAGCGAAGACTGGAACCAGCCTCTATGCTGATCCGAACCTTCAAGGTAAAGATCGGCAGGGAAACTCAATTCTTCGCGGCGCGCCAGCACGGCAGCGTGGGTCGCGCCGGAGTCGAACCACACATCCAGCGTGTCGGTAAGTTTGCGGTAATGCGCTGCGTCAGCGCCCAGCATTTCTGCCGCATCGAGCGAAAACCACGCTTCTATGCCCTGCTGCTCGACGCGCAGCGCGACCTGCTCCAGCAACTCCGGCGTGCGCGGATGCAGTTGCATGGTTTCCTTGTGTACGAAGAACGGCATAGGCACGCCCCAGTTGCGCTGGCGCGACACACACCAGTCCGGGCGATTCTTGATCATCGCTTCGAGACGCGCCTTGCCCCATGCCGGGAAGAACTTCGTATCCTCCACTGCCTTGTTGGCGAGATCGCGCAAAGACACACCCTCAGCATGCTGTGTGTGGCGCACTTCCCGGATCAGCTCCTCCGAGCCATCACCCGATGCAATTGACTTGTTTTCCATGCCGATAAACCACTGCGGCGTGGAGCGAAATATGATCGGCGTCTTGTGGCGCCAGCAGTGCGGGTAGCTGTGCTTGAGTTTTTCCTGATGCAGCAGATGGCCGCTGGCTTCCAGCGCCTGCAACACGATGTCGTTGCCCTTCCACACGAACACACCGGCCAGTTCGATGCCTCCGGCAGGCGGCGTGGTGGAAATGAACTTGCCATCATCACCCACCGGATTGTCGTTCGGCAGATCGTATTTCTGCCCGACGAAATAGTCGTCGAGACCGTGCGCCGGAGCGGTATGCACCAGTCCGGTACCCGCTTCCAGCGTGACATGCTCGCCGCAGATGATGGGCACGATGCGCTGCTGAAACGGGTGTTGCAGCGGCAGCATCTCCAACGCCTTGCCCTTGCAACGTGGCGCGCGCGCTCCATCCACATCCTCATCCGTAAAGTGATAACGCGCCAGACAGCTATCGGCCAACTCGTCCGCCAGCAGGTAATAGCCATGGCTGGTGCGAACCAAACGATACTCGTGCTCGGGGTGTACGCTCACCGCCTGGTTCGCAGGCAGCGTCCACGGCGTAGTAGTCCAGATCACCGCCAGCACCCTGGCGTTGCCCGGAAGTGACACGCCGAACGCCTTGCCCAGTGCTTCCTTGTTCTTCACCTCGAAACCGACATCGATTGCGGGCGAAACCTTGTCCTCGTATTCAACTTCCGCTTCGGCCAGCGCGGACTGGCAATCCAGACACCAGTTCACCGGCTTGCGGCCCTGATACAAATAGCCGCGCTCAAAAATTTTACCGAGCGCGCGGATGATGTCCGCCTCGGTCCTGAAATCCATCGTGAGATAGGGATGATTCCAGTCGCCCAGCACGCCCAAGCGGATGAAGTCTTTCTTCTGCCGCTCGACCTGCTCGGCGGCATAGGCACGGCACAGCTCGCGAAACTCTGCGGGCGAGATGTTCTTGCCGTGTTTCTTCTCCACCTGCAACTCGATGGGCAGACCGTGGCAATCCCAGCCCGGCACATAGGGCGCATCGAAACCGCTCAGCGTCTTGCTCTTGACGATGATGTCCTTCAGCACCTTGTTCACCGCGTGGCCGATATGGATGTCGCCATTCGCGTAGGGCGGGCCGTCGTGCAGAATGAATTTCTTGCGGCCCTTGCTCGCGGCGCGGATGCGCTCGTAGCGCTGCTGTTCCTGCCACTGTTGCAGCATCTGCGGCTCGCGCTTGGCGAGATCGCCGCGCATGGGGAAAGAAGTTTCGGGAAGGTTAAGCGGGTATTTTTGTTCGGCCATGATGTGTCTCAAACCATAATTTTGTCTGCTCGACATCGAGCGCAATCTGTTGCGTCAAACTCTGCAAATCGGGGAACTTCATTTCGTCGCGCAGCTTGTGCAGGAATTCCACGCGCAGGTGCTTGCCATAAATACCTTGCGCGAATTCGAGCAGATGCACTTCCAGCACCGGCTTCGCGTCCACGTGCACCGTCGGGCGCACGCCCAGGCTCGCTGCTCCCTGCAATATGCCCAGCCCTTCCCCATGCGCCTGCACCACGTAGATGCCCTTGAGTGGAGGCAGGTTGTGTTTTAACTGGATGTTCGCCGTCGGGAAGCCGAGCTTGTGCCCCATGCCGTCGCCATGCACCACGCGCCCGCTGATACTGTAGTGCCGCCCCAGATAGGACTGCGCTACATCCATCCTGCCCGCTGCCAGTGCCGCGCGCACCGCAGTGCTGGAGATACGCACACCGTCGTGCAGCACGCTGTGCATGGCTTGTACTTCGAGACCAAGTTGCGCACCAACCTGTTGCATCAACGCAAAATCGCCATTGCGCCCGCTGCCGAAGCGGAAATCGTCGCCTATCAGAACGAACCTCGCTCGCACTTTTTCGTGCAACGCCCGCACGAAACTTTGCGCATCCATCTGTGCGAACGTCTTGTTAAAACGACATATATGCACCTGATCCACGCCCAGTGCCGCGAACAGTTCCAGCTTTTCGCGCATGCTGGTCAGTCGTGCCGGAGCCTGTTGCGGCGTAAAGAATTCGCGCGGATGCGGCTCGAATATCACCACCGCCGCAGGCAAGCCGCGCGATTGAGCTGCTGCGCGCAACTGCGCGAGCAAGGCCTGATGGCCGAGATGCACGCCATCGAAATTACCGATGGTCAGTGCAACCGGCTGCGCCACGAGAGAGTGAAGTCCGCGAAAGATAAGCATACAAGGCGCGGATTATACCTTACAGCCATGCCGAAAGAAGCGATCCTGCCACAGACATAACCGAAAAAACTGTTTGTCGGGCTATGAAAAAACTGAGGCACCAGCGGCGCCCCAGAACACAAGCAAATTTCAGTAATATCTCACGAACAACGTTCGCGGTGATCCAGACTCTTTTGATGCAATCTGAGCGTCACGTCCGCGAGACTGGCACCCGGCTTATCCGAAAAAATCTCCGTGATCTCGTCAGTATCGAGTGCCGTCGCATTGGAAATCGCCTCTATCGTTTTTTCGATTTCCTGCGCTAGTTTTCTCGAATCCACGCGCGTCAATACTTTCGTGTTATCGAGGACTTCAACCGCCACCCTCAACTCGCCAACCATCTCTACCTGAATATTTTCCAGTATATCCAGAACCTCTTCAGCCTTGAGGCTGGTCGAAACAGCCATTGCCTGCACTGTTCCGTTCACAAATTCTTCAAGTCGCGCAATATCCATTTCTTTTTCAAACGCCCAATTTCCGGGTTTTGATGTCGTCGTCATGGTAGCAACCTCCTGTACAAAACTTCTGAAACCAATGAGCAGCGATCAGGTCATTAACCGCAGCTACCGTGTTACTACTTCCCATTACGAAAAAAGTATATTATTTCCGAGTGTTTTTGTCAAGTAATATTAATACTGCTGGTTGCCGGACAGTAAAGAAGCGCGGTCGAAACCTAGCCGTTCACTAAAGGTGTGTAAATTTTGTTTTAAGTTAGCCTGAAACCCTTGCGCGACAAGGTTTTCAACGGAAATTTGATGCGCATAAAATCTTCTGATGAAAAATTCCGCGCAAACCCAATAAAGACGCTGGTTCCCTTCCACCCGTTCCACCGCCATGATCTCCATGCCCACGATCTTCTGCTTCGGCGCATTGGCTTTGGGAATGATGGCGTGGGTAAAACCGAGCTTGGCAGCTTCTTTCAGGCGCTCCTGACCGCGTTGCACCGGGCGCACTTCACCAGCCAGGCCGACTTCGCCAAAGACGACCAGCTTCTCCGGTAAAGGACGATTGCGCAGCGAAGAAACGATCGCCAGCAATACTGCGAGATCGGCACCCGGCTCGGTGATCTTCACGCCACCCACGGCATTGATGAACACATCCTGATCGAAACAGGCGATGCCCGCATGGCGATGCAGCACGGCCAGCAACATGGCCAGGCGATTTTGCTCCAGTCCCAATGACAAGCGGCGCGGGCTCGGCGAATGCGCGTCGTCGAGCAACGCTTGTATCTCCACCAGCAGTGGTCGCGTGCCCTCTTGCGTGACCATCACACACGAACCTGCCACTTGCACACTGTGCTGCGACAGGAATAACGCGGAAGGATTGCTCACTTCGCGCAAACCTTTTTCGGTCATGGCGAATACGCCGAGTTCATTCACCGCGCCGAAGCGATTCTTGAATGCGCGTACCAAACGATAACTGGAATGTGTATCGCCCTCGAAATACAGCACCGTGTCCACGATGTGTTCCAGCACACGCGGCCCGGCCAGCGCGCCTTCCTTGGTAACATGTCCAACCAGGATCATGGTCACGTCGCTGCTCTTGGCCACGCGCGTGAGTTGCGCCGCGCATTCGCGCACTTGCGCCACCGAGCCGGGCGCGCTCGTGAGTTGCTCGGAATACACGGTCTGTATGGAATCTATCACCACCACATCGGGCTTCTCGCACGCGACTGCGGCCTGAATCTTTTCAAGCTGAATCTCCGGCAACAAGCGCACCTCGCGCGCATCCAGCGCCAGACGTTTTGCGCGCAACGCGATCTGTTGCGCCGATTCCTCACCGCTGACATACAACACTTTTTTCTGCGTGGAAAGATGGGCCAGCGTCTGCAACAACAGCGTGGATTTACCGATGCCGGGATCGCCGCCGATCAGCACCACCGCGCCCTGTACCAAGCCGCCGCCCAGTACGCGGTCGAACTCGGCGATGCCGGTCGGTGTGCGCTGCACTTCCGCTGCCTCCACCTCGGCAAGCTGTTGCAATTTCCCCGAAGCCGCCAGCGCGCTGTAGCGGTTCTTGCCCGCAGCGGGCATCGCTTCCGCCACCGATTCCACCAGCGTGTTCCATGCCTCGCAGTGCGGACACTGCCCCTGCCATTTCTGCGTCTGCCCGCCACATTCGGTGCAACTATAGATTGTCTTTACTTTGGCCATTGCCGGGTTTCACCTTGTTAAGGCCAGAGTTTAGCATTCTTCCGTCGCGCTCAAATCTCCGAAGCCATACCGAACACAGCGCGGAAGGACAGGAAAGTCAGGTGATGATAGACACAAGCGGACTGTGGCCGCCCGGTTCATGGCAGCCGTTCAGGTTTGTCGCTCCAACGCCCCTCTAGCTCTTGCACTGGAATAAACCGAGCGGACGCTGCCGCGTATATCGGGCAGATTCCCTCTCATCGCAGTCTGCCAGACATGGTCTGCGCCCATCCCCATCTGGAACATCGCTCCGCCTACCGAGTAGATGGCTGCGGGATTGGATACGATATAAGCATGGGCCGCCGCATCGGCCAGCAGACTTTGCAATACGCTGGCTGCGTTGTCGAAGCGGATAGGTGTCGCAGGAAGATTAGCTGATGTCGCAACCGGAACGGCACTTGTGGTCGTAGTCACAGGCACGATCGACGCCACGGTCACTGCCTCAGGCAAACTCTCAGGAACCGGGGTGGGGCTGGCCGCAACTACTGGCTGCCCTGTCGTGGCCACAACGACTGTCGCTTGCGTTGCCGTGTTTACAACCGTCTCTACCGCTGGCAGTACCGTCGCCTCCAGAGCTTGTACCGCAACCAGATTCTGCGTTGCCTGCGTAACAGCAACGGGTTCGGCTATGGGTGGTGTCGCAGTTGGTACGATGGTTGCAGATACCGTCGCGGCAGTACGGGCATTCACTTCTGTATTCACGACGGGGATCGTGACTGCGGCAGTTTCAGCAATCACTGTTGCCGGTGTCGTTGCCACAGGAGCCGCTGCCTGTGTGGCAACCAGGGTTCCCGCAATGCCAGTAGCAACGATGACGCCTGCTCCCGTAGTCACAGGCAGACTCGCCGCCAACACGACCGGCTGTACGGCAGTTGCTTCGGCGGCAAGCACCGTTACCGGATTTTCCGTGACGGCTGTCGGCGCAGCCGTCGTTGCAGCGCTCGTGCTTATGCCCGCATTCGCTTCTGCCGCACCCGCCGTTTGCACGCTGCCCAATGTCGTAGCCGTTCCACCTGCAACAGCGGCAAACGGGTTTTCGGTCGCACCGCTGGTACTGCCCGTAACGGGATTGGGAATATTCTCGATCGGCCCGGCACCCGTGCCCAACAACGTTGCCAGCACCGCATCGCGCGCCTGACTTATGCTGTCGCCCGGCACACCTTCGATGACGCCCTGCCCGTTATACAAGCCTGAAATTGCGGGACTAGCTTCTGCCGCTGCCGCATTGGCCGCGCCCACCAGTTCATTGATCAACGCCCCCGACGCATTGGCAGGCATCAACAGCGTGTTGATGGCATTCAGCACGCCAGAACTTCCCGCCTGCACATTCACCCCTAAAGCCGCAGCCAAGTCCCTTTGCTGCTCGATATTCAGCCCCGATGCAGGAACTGCCGGGGAGAAGAAATTTTGCAGCGCACTAATAGCATCGTAAGTCACTGGAACCGTATAGCCAGAATTCAGAGTAGCGATAAAACTGGGGACGGCTTGTGCCGAAAACCGGGCTTGAGCGGTTTGTGTCATGCTGCCCCACAGGTACAGCGGACTGATCGTCGCCGCCCCGCCCGTTACGGCTACCGGTTGTATGGAGATTGCCATGGCATTGCCCTCCGCGCCACTATTACATACCTGTAATTTCGACAGGTCAAGCGCGGATTTGTTCAGCGCATCAAGCCACTAGCCGCCACGCCAATCCTAAAAAACCGCACGACAGAATGACAGCGATCACCCCGACCTTGAAGCGGAATATCGCAAGCGCCGCTGCGGTTGCGAGCGCGATGGAAAACCAGTCCACCGCATTGCCGAATCCTGCTGCCCGGAACACATGATAGGCAAAGAACAAAGCCAGGCTGGCGATGACACCCACCACGGCAGCCGTGATGGCGGTAAGCGGCGCGGTAAGTTTGAGATTGCCATGCGTAGTCTCGATGAAAGGTCCGCCCATGAAAATGAAAACAAAGCTGGGCAGAAAAGTAAAAAATGTCGCGACGGTAGCAGCGATGAAGGCCGTAGCAAACACTGCATCGGCTCCGAACACCTGCTGGCTCCAGCCGCCGACGAAACCGACGAAAGTGATCACCATGATGAGCGGCCCCGGCGTAGTCTCGCCCAGCGCCAGCCCGTCTATCATCTGCGTCGCCGTCAGCCAGTGGTAGTGCTCCACCGCGCCCTGATAAACATAAGGCAGCACCGCATACGCGCCGCCGAAAGTCAGCAGCGCCGCCTTGGTGAAGAACCAGCCCATCTGCGTGAACGCGCTGTCCCAGCCATAATGCGCGATCAGCAACGCCATCACCGCCAGCCAGATGCCGACGCCGACGATCAGAATACGCACCAGCCTCGCCCAACTGAACAGCGCATGCGTTGGCGTAAGCGTATCGTCATCTATGAGCGCCGGGCCGAAATCCTTTCTACTCGCGCCATGTCCGCCTCCCGCCCTGAAGTGTTGCGGCGCGATGCGCCCGCCGAAATAACCGATCGCTCCCGCCGCCAATACGATGGCGGGGAACGGCAGATGAAAAATAAAAATGGCGACAAAGGCGAGCGTGCAGATCGCCCACAGCAGCCCATTCTTCAAGGTGCGCGAACCTATGCGATAACAGGCAGACAGCACGATGGCGACCACCGCCGGTTTGATGCCGTACAGCGCGCCCGCCACCGCAGGCACTGCACCGTAAGCCATGTAGATCCAGGCCAGAGCCAGCAGGATGAAAAACGAAGGCAGCACGAACAAACCGCCCGCGACGATGCCGCCCCAGGTGCGATGCATCAGCCAGCCGATGTAAGTGGCAAGCTGCTGCGCCTCGGGGCCGGGCAGCACCATGCAATAGTTGAGCGCATGCAAAAAGCGCCGCTCCGAAATCCAGCGTTTCTTCTCCACCAGATCGTGATGCATGATGGCGATCTGCCCCGCAGGCCCGCCGAAACTGATGAAACCGAGCTTGAGCCAATACACGAAAGCCTGCACCAGAGTCACAGGCTCCGGGGCCAATAATGGTTGTGTTGATTGATTGCCGATGGTGTCCACGAACGCTCTCCTTCTGGTATGCATACCCAAAGTTGGAGCAGGCCTTGGACGCAGAGCGTCTTGGTCGGGGAGGCTGCCGTATCCCCGGTTGCAACTTGATGGGGAAGGATTTTGCTGGAAATGAAGAGGGTACGCAAGGCGTTACATGTGGCTGTTGCGGATACAGCACAAAGATCAGTTAGCAATAAAAAACCCGCCGGGCTTGCCGGGCGGGTTAGCGAAAATACGGTTGCTTTATTTCTTGTCTGCTTTCTCTGCTTTTTCAGCCTTGGCAGCTTTCTTCTCGGCTTTCTTTTCAGCCTTGGTTTTCTTCTTGTCAGCCTTGGTCTCATCCTTGGCTGGCTTCTCTTCCTTCTTCGTCTCAGCCTTGGCAGCAGCTTTTTCTTCCTTCCTGGCTTCAGCCTTGGCCGGCTTGCTCTCGGCCTTCGCAGCTTCGGCCTTCTTGTCGGCTTTAGCGGCTTCAGGTTTGGCTTCGGCTTTCTTGTCTGCCTTGGCAGGCGCAGCAGCCCCATCCACGCTCAGGTCGGCACGCATCTTTTCCACGGTCTTGTCGCCAAAGCCCTTGACGTTCTTCAGATCGTCCACACTCTTGAACGAACCGTTCTTCTTGCGGTAATCAACGATGGCCTGCGCCTTCACCGGGCCGATGCCCTTGACGGAATCCAGTTCTTCCTTGCTGGCGGTATTCAGATTCACGGCGGCGAATGCCATATTGAAAAAGGCGAAGAATGCGATCAATACCCACAACAGTTTTTTCATGGTGCTCCCTTTGCAAAAAATAAAACGGCACATACCGTGCGTTGAAAAACGGACGAGGCGTATCTAGGTTGACGCCTTTAACAAATAATTCACATAGCGCCCGGTACCCTGCTCGACATCGAGGAAGGGCGCGGTATAACCTGCGGCACGCATCGCATCCATATCGGCCTGGGTGTAGCTCTGATATTTGCCCTTGAGCTGTTCCGGGAACGGGATATAGCGCAGCAGCTCCTTTTGCCACATTTCGGCCAGCGTCAACGCGGACTCGCCCTGCTTGGCGCGCAAGGCATTGATGGTGGCGACCGCCACATCGTTGAAACTTTGCGCGCGGCCCGTGCCCAGATTGAAGATGCCGGATTTTCCGGGGTTGTCGAGGAAATGCATGTTGACCTTGACCACGTCTTCCACCGAAACGAAGTCGCGCAACTGTCCGCCGTTATCATAGCCATCACAACCCTCGAACAGTTTCACATAACCTTCGGCGCGATACTGGTTAAAGAAGTGGTAAGCCACCGATGCCATGCGCCCCTTGTGCGTCTCGCGCGGGCCATAGACATTGAAATAGCGCAGGCCGACGATCTGCGACGTGCGCCGACTCCAGCGGCGGCGTACCACCTGGTCGAACAGGAATTTGGAATAGGCATACACATTAAGTGGCGCTTCGTGCTCGCGGCTTTCCGTAAATACCGGCCCCATGCCGTACACCGAGGCGGACGAGGCATACAGGAACGGGATCTCTTCTTCCTGGCAGTAGTTCAACAACTCGAGCGAGTAGCGATAGTTATTTTCCATCATGTAGCGCCCGTCGCTCTCCATGGTGTCTGAGCACGCGCCCTCATGCAGCACGGCAGCCAGCAAACCATCGAAATAGCCCTCGCGCAAGCGCTCGATGAAATCTTCCTTATCCAGATAATCGGCGATCTCGCAATCCACGAGATTCTTGAACTTGTCGGCCTTCTTGAGATTGTCCACGGCGATGATGTCACTTATGCCGCGCTCGTTCAGCGCCTTGACCAGGTTGGAACCGATAAATCCGGCTGCGCCGGTAACGATGTAGTACATGCTTTCTCCCTTAGACAGTCGTAGGGCAGGCTTTGCCCGCCAGATCAAGCTGTCGGGCGGTGCCCGACCTACTCCCTGAGCCTTACGCCTTTAATCCCATATCCTGCACGATCTCTTCCCTGCTCACCACTGCCGTGCCCAGCTTACCCACCACGATGCCCGCAGCAACATTGGCGACGTGCATCGCGAACGGCAGATCGGCGCGGCTCGCCAGCATGGTCGCCAGCGTGGCGATCACGGTATCGCCCGCGCCGCTCACGTCAAACACTTCGCGCGCCTGTGCCGCCTCATGCACTACCTCGTGCGCGCGGTACAAGCTCATGCCGTCCTCGCTGCGCGTCACCAGCAATGCATCGAGTTGCAATGTGGCGCGCAACTGTTCGGCTTTTGCGCTCAGTTCGGCCTCGTCCTTCCAGCCGCCCGCCACCTGGCGGAACTCGCTGCGGTTCGGCGTCAGCAGGGTAGCCCCCTGGTAACGCGCGTAGTCCTCGCCCTTGGGATCGACCAGCACCTGCTTGCCCGCCGCGCGGGCCAGCCGGATCATTTCGGCGATATGCGCCAGCCCGCCCTTGCCGTAATCGGACAATACCACCACGTCGGCCTGCGGCAGTTGTGCGCGAAAATCTTCCAGCTTGGCATTCAGCACTTCGTGGCTGGGCTGCGTCTCGAAATCTATGCGCAGCAATTGCTGATGGCGCGCGATGGCGCGCAGTTTGATGGTGGTGGAAATGGTGCTATCGCGGTGCAGCAATGCCTGCACATTGGCTTGTGCATTCATCAACCTGTCCAGGCAATCGCCCGCCTCATCCCCGCCCACCACGGACAGCAGCGTGCATTGCGCCCCCAGCGCCGCGACGTTGCGCGCCACGTTGGCTGCGCCACCGGGACGCTCTTCCACGCGCGCGACCTTGAGCACCGGCACCGGCGCCTCGGGCGAGATGCGCTCGACATCGCCGAACCAGTAGCGATCCAGCATCACATCGCCGACCACCAGTACGCGCGCTCCTGCAAACGATGGCAAGCTGCTCATGCCATTCCTCCGATCTGTTGTGAAATCTGTTGTAAGGCCTGCAAGGGATCTGCAGCGCGCGTGATGGGCCGTCCGATCACCAGATAGCTCGCGCCATTCTCCAGTGCGGCACGCGGCGTCATGATGCGCGACTGATCGTCGGCAGCGGCATCAGCCGGACGTATGCCGGGCGTGACCAGACAAAATTCCTTGCCACAATGCTGGCGCAACAGGGGCGCCTCCTGCGCGGAACACACCACGCCATCCAGCCCGCTGTCGCGCGCCAGTTGAGCCAAACGCAGCACCATTTCGGCAGGCGTAGCGGCGAGTCCCAGCTCGGACAAATCTTCCTGCGCCATGCTGGTGAGCACGGTCACGGCGATCAGCTTCGGCGGATGCGCCGCCTGCGCCACCGCCGCACTTGCCGCCTCCATCATCTTGCGTCCGCCCAGCGCATGCACGTTCACCATCCATACGCCCAGCGTAGCGGCAGCCTTGCACGCCTGCGCCGTGGTGTTCGGAATGTCGTGAAATTTCAAATCGAGAAATATCTCGAAGCCGCGTTGCATGAATTGCTCGATCAGTTGCGGGCCCTCCGCCGTGAACAATTCCTTGCCCACCTTGAGGTGGCACAATGCAGGTTCCAGACGCGCCGCCAATTCCAGTGCGGGCACGGCTGAGGGGCAATCGAGTGCGACGATTATTCGGGGATCATGCATATTTATAACTGTCATTCCGGAAAAAACATTAGCCACAGAGAACACAGAGAGATTGGCGATCCCTCTCGCTTTCTTGATTAGCCAAACAAGGTAAGCCCGCCCTTAGTTCAAACCGCCTGATTTTCTCTGTGATCTCTGTGGCTTGAGTTATGGATTTCAGGATCATATCGTCAATCCGTTCTCTTCGCTTCTGCGCGGCGAATAGGTATCCCAGCCATGGCAGGCCGGGCAGTGCCAATAAAATTGGCGCGCCTTGAAACCGCAATTGCCACAACGGTACATTGCCAGTTGGCGGGTACGCTGATGCACCAGCTTCTTCACCAGTTCCACGTCGTCGCGGCGGTCGTCGGATATTTCCAGCAAGCGCGCTTCCAGCAATTTATCCAGCCCGAGCAGTGTCGGATTGCGTTGCAGCTCATTGCGCACCAGCGCATACGCCGCTTCCGCACCATCGCGTTGCAGGATGGCATGGAACAGCACGTTCATCATATCCAGCGAAGGATATTGGGCGAGGTAATCCTGCAACACGGCGATGCCCGCATCCATACGGCCGCTCTGGCGATAAGCCTCCAGCAGGCGCTCGGCCACCAGCGGCAGATACTGCGCATCCATCCGCTCGATGCGGCGCCATATCGCTATGGCCTGTTCCGGTTCCTGCGCCGCGTATTCCATGTCGCCCAGCATGATGGTGGCACGCACCGCATGCGGATCCTGCAATAATGCCTGTTGCAAATAATCGCGCGCCGTATCCACTCGTTTGCGCGACAGCTCGGCGGCGGCCAGCTCGCAATAAAAGAAAGCCGCCTCCTTGTCGTGCGCCGTCCCCGAAATCACATTCAGTTGCTGTGTCACGCCAATGGCCTTGAGCCAGTCTTTCTCCTTCTGGTACAGCTCGAGCAGGAAATCCAGGGCGGGCTTGGCATAAGGCGTGTCCTGCAATTCCTGGAACAGTTTCTCGGCGCGATCCAGTATCCCCGCCTTGAGGTAATCCTGCGCCAATTCGAACAGCGCCTGCTGGCGCTTGTCCTTATCCAGATCGGCACGTTCGACCAGGTTCAGATGCATGCGCAAGGCTCTATCCACCTCACCGCGACGGCGAAATAAACTGCCCAGCGCGAAGTGCAGTTCGACAGTCTGCGGATCGACCTTGACCACTTCGATGAACGCATCTATGGCCTTGTCCTGCTGTTCGTTGAGCAGGAAATTCAGCCCTTCGAAATACGAGCGCGGCAAGGCGCTGGATTCGTCCACCAGTTGTTTGATGTCTATGCGCGCCGCCAACCATCCCATGCCGAAAAACAGCGGGAAGATGAGCAGCATCCACGGTTCGAAATCCATAAACGATTAAAGGCCAGATTCAGAAAATTGCATGAGATTTATGAGTTGTCGCTGGCTCCATCCAGCTTGTGCTTCAGCCGCAATTCTTTCTTGAGCGCGGAAATTTCCCTGCGTTGCCGCAGTACCTTGCCCAGCACGGCGAGCACGCCTATGCTCGCGCCCAGGGCAAAAAACACCAACAGGATGACCACCAGCGAAGCCTGCCACTCGTAGCCGAAAAAATAGCGCAACACCACAGGCTGATCGTTCTTCACGGCAAAGCCGAGCAGTATAAAAAACAACACGGCGCGCAACAGCCAACCCAGATAACGCATGATCCACCCAGCAAAAAATACCGCCGCAACAATAACACGAATGGGAAAAAAATTGGCGGCACCATCTTGCGACAGGCCGCCAATTTTCTTATTGCAGATGCAGCCGGGTTACGCGATGGAGCCGCTCACCCACGCTACAATTTTTACGGCAACGGGTAATCCACCCTCTCGCGCAACTCCTTACCCGCCTTGAAATGCGGCACGTACTTGGCCGGCACATGCACCTTGTCGCCGGACTTTGGATTACGCCCGACGCGCGGTGGACGGAAATTCAGCGCGAAGCTGCCGAAACCGCGAATCTCGATGCGGCCTCCGCGCGCCAATGTTCCCGCCATGGTGTCGAGCACCACTTTCACCGCCAGTTCGGCATCCTTGGCCAGCAATTGCGGATAACGTTCCGCCAGTCTGGCAATGAGATCAGAACGAGTCATGCACCGTCTCCTTACTGTGCTTCAGCCTTGTTCGTGTCCATCTTGGCCTTGAGCAACGCGCCCAGATTGGTGGTTCCGGAAGCACCGCTGTTTTCCGCGCTGAACTTCTGCATCGCAGCCACTTCCTCGGCCTTGTCCAGCGCCTTGATGGAAAGGTTGATGCCACGGTTCTTGCGGTCCACGTTGATGATCACGGCCTTCACCGTATCGCCTTCCTTGAGGTGATTGCGGATATCCTCGACACGGTCCGAAGATACTTCGGAAGCCTTGAGGTAACCCTCGACATCGCCGTCCAGCGTGATGGTCGCGCCCTTGGCATCCAGCGCCTTGACCACGCCGCTCACTACGCTGCCCTTGTCATGGGAAGTGATGTAGCCGCTGAACAAATCGCCATCCATCTGCTTGATGCCCAGAGAGATGCGCTCGCGCTCCACGTCTATCGCCAGCACTACTGCGTCGAGCTCGTCGCCCTTCTTGTAGTTGCGCACGGCTTCTTCGCCGGGCACGGTCCAGGACAAGTCGGACAGATGCACCAGGCCATCTATGCCGCCATCCAGGCCGATGAAGATACCGAAGTCGGTGATGGACTTGATCTGGCCCTTAACCTTGTCGCCTTTCTTGTGGTTCAGCGCGAAGTCGTCCCATGGATTGGACTGGCACTGCTTCATGCCCAGCGAAATGCGGCGGCGTGCTTCGTCGATTTCCAGAATCATGACTTCGACTTCATCGCCCAGCGCAACAACCTTGGACGGATGTACGTTCTTGTTGGTCCAGTCCATTTCGGACACGTGCACCAAGCCTTCGATGCCTTGCTCGATTTCCACAAATGCGCCGTAGTCGGTCAGGTTGGTTACCTTGCCAAACAAACGGGTGCCTTGCGGATAGCGGCGTGCGAGGCCATTCCACGGATCGTCGCCCATCTGCTTGATGCCGAGGGAGACGCGATTCTTTTCCTGGTCGAACTTGAGGATCTTCGCCTCGACTTCGTCGCCCACAGCCAGCACCTCGGACGGATGCTTGACGCGGCGCCATGCCAGGTCGGTGATGTGCAACAGGCCGTCGATGCCGCCCAGATCCACGAATGCGCCGTAGTCGGTGATGTTCTTGACGATGCCCTTGACGATCGCGCCTTCCTTCAGGTTTTCCAGCAGCGACTGGCGGTCGGCGCCAGCGCTGGCTTCCAGCACGGCGCGGCGCGACACCACCACGTTGTTGCGCTTGCGATCCAGCTTGATGATCTTGAATTCCATTTCCTTATTTTCATAAGGTGTGGTGTCCTTGACCGGACGGATATCCACCAGCGAGCCGGGCAGGAAGGCACGGATGCCGTTGACCATGGCGGTGAGACCGCCCTTGACCTTGCCGCTGACGAAGCCGGTGACGATCTTGCCTTCTTCCATTGCGATTTCGAGATCATGCCATGCGGCGAGGCGCTTGGCTTTTTCGCGCGACAGCTTGGTCTCGCCATAACCGTTTTCCAGCGATTCAATCGCTACGGTAACGAAGTCGCCAGGCGCGACTTCGACTTCACCTGCGGGGTTGAGGAATTCCTCAACGGGAATAAAACTTTCGGACTTGAGTCCGGCGTTCACCACCACCACGTTGTGATCGATGCGCACGACTTGCGCAGTAATCAATTCACCCGCGCGCATTTCCTTGCGCGTCAAGCTTTCTTCAAACAGGGAGGCGAAACTTTCCATATCGTTTACGGCAGCATTTGCAGTCATCATGAATTTCCAGTACAAACCCGCTGGGGGCGGGAGGTTAGTTAATGATCCCGAACGAAGGGTTCGTTACAGGGCCTTGTTACTACTTTACGCTACGGTAGCGTGTCAGCACTTCGTTTACCGCCTGCTCGATGCTCAAAGCCGTGGTATCGAGCAGACCTGCACCCGGAGCCTGTTGCAGAGGAGCCGCATTACGTTGGGTATCCCGCTCGTCGCGCGCCTGTATATCCTGCAAAAGGGCGGCGATATTAGCACCCATTCCTTTTTCCATCAACTGTTTATATCGGCGCTCGGCGCGCGCTTCGGCCGAAGCCGTCAGAAACACCTTCAGCACTGCGTCCGGAAACACCACCGACGCCATGTCGCGCCCGTCGGCGGCCAGCCCCGGTGCGCGGCGGAAAGCGCGCTGCCGATCCAGCAACGCTGCGCGCACCTTGGGCAAAGCCGCAATTTTCGAGGCAGCAGCCCCGGTTTCCTCAGTGCGCAACTCGTCGCTCACCTTCGCGCCATCCAGCCAGATGTTGTCGCCCTCGAAACGAATATCAATTTGCCCGGCCAGTTCTGCAAGTTGCGTTTCAGCATCCAGCGCGATGCCGCGCCGCTGCGCCGCCAGTCCCAGCAAACGGTACATCGCGCCGCTGTCGAGGAAGTGATAACCCAGCTCGCGCGCCACGCGCTGTGCCACCGTGCCCTTGCCGGAAGCGGATGGGCCGTCGATGGCGATCACCGGCACCGCCTGCGTCACTTTGGCAAACTCGGCAAAGTAGTCAGGAAAGGTTTTTGCCACGCATCCGGGATCGTTGATACACACACCCGCACTGCCGAATGCGGCGAGCGAGAAACACATCGCCATGCGGTGGTCGTCGTAGGTGTCTATCGCTGCATGTTTGATTTCGACAGGCGGCGTGATACTAATCCAATCCGCGCCTTCTTCCACCGTCGCGCCGACTTTGCGCAACTCGGTCGCCATCGCCGCGATGCGGTCGGTCTCCTTCACGCGCCAACTCGCGATGTTGCGCAGCGTGGTCGTGCCGTCGGCGAACAACGCAGCTATGGCCAGCGTCATCGCGGCGTCGGGAATGTGGTTGCAATCGAGATCGATGGCTTTCAGCTTACCGGACTCCGGCGCACGCACCTCCATCCAGTTCGGCTCCATGATAATTCGCGCCCCCATACATGCCAGCGCTTCGGCAAAACGCACATCGCCTTGAACACTATCGCGCCCAACACCTTCCACGCGCACCGGCCCGCCGCCGATAGCGCCTGCCGTGAGGAAATACGACGCAGATGAAGCATCGCCTTCGACATAAATCACTCCGGGTGAACGATAATGCCCCCCTAGCATTTCAGGGTCTCGCCACTCACCACCTAGCACCTTTATGCCAAATTGCTCCATCATCGCCAGCGTAATTTCAATGTAGGGTTTTGAAATTAAATCACCTACAACTTCAATCTTCGGTATGCGATTTAACAACGGCAATGCCATCAACAGGCCGGTAAGAAACTGACTGGACACATCGCCACGAATTTTTACCGTGTCACCCTCAACCTTGGCTGGTGATATCTGCAATGGCGGGAAACCTTCATTGCCAAGATAATGAATGTCCGCACCTAACTGGCGCAATGCATCCACCAGATCGCCGATAGGCCGCTCATGCATGCGCGCCACGCCGGATAATTCATAGCTGCCACCGGCCAAGGCCAGTGCCGCCGTCAAAGGACGGAATGCCGTGCCCGCATTACCGAGAAATAATTTGGCTTCCTTTACTGGAAAGTTCCCGCCACAACCCGTCACACGATAAGCATTTTCGCCCAGCGCTTCGACGCTCACACCTAATGTGCGCAGCGCATCCAGCATGCGGTCGGTATCGTCCGACTTGAGCAGGTCGCGCACCTCGGTCACGCCTTCGGCCAGCGCCGCCAGCAGCAGCACGCGATTGGAAATGCTCTTGGAACCGGGCAGGCGGACTGCGCCTTGCGCGCTCAGCAAGGGAGGAAGATAAAGGGAATTTTCGGATGTCATCGGGTCAGGTTTTGCAACTGGCTGCTAAAAATTTTGAGGGCGCAATGATACAGGAGAGCGGCGCTGGAAGTATTACGAGGAAAGCACAGGCACGGAGCAGGCGGAAAAACTAGGCCGCCTCTTTCACCGCCCCCGCAATCGTTTCTGCCGACTGCCTGACCAGCACTCCATCTTCCCCTTCCACCATCACGCGCAGCAGCGGTTCGGTGCCGGAAGGGCGCAGCAGCACGCGACCCTTGCCGTTCAGCGCGGCCTCGGCAGCGGTCACGGCGGCACACACTTTTGCGTGCGCCATGCAATCCATGGCATTGCTTACGCGCACATTGACCAGTACCTGCGGGTACATGACCAAACCAGCAGTGGCTTGCATCAGCGTTTGCTGGTTGGCGCGCAAGGCGTGCAGCACTTGCAGCGCAGAGATGATGCCGTCGCCCGTGGTGTGCCTGTCCAGACAGATGATGTGGCCGGAATTTTCGCCGCCGAGCTGCCAGCCATTCTGTTGCAACAACTCCATCACGTAACGGTCGCCCACCTTGGCGCGCGCGAACGGTATGCCGAGATGCCGCATGGCGTGTTCGAAGGCGAGATTGGTCATCAATGTGCCGACCACGCCGCCCTTGAGCAAACCCTGCGCGTGGCGGTGTCTGGCGATGACGTACATCAACTGGTCGCCGTCGTACAAAGTGCCTGCCGCATCCACCATCACCAGGCGGTCGCCGTCGCCGTCCAGGGCGATGCCCAGATCGGCCTTATGCTCCAACACGGCCTTTTGCAGATTGGCGGGCTTGGTCGCGCCATAGCCGTCATTAATGTTGAGGCCGTTTGGTTCCACGCCGATGGCAGTCACGTCCGCGCCGAGTTCATGGAACACATGGCGCGCGATGTGATAGGCCGCACCGTGCGCGCAATCGACCACGAGTTTCATGCCGCGCAGGTCGAGATCATAAGGGAAGCTGCTCTTGCAGAATTCGATGTAGCGCCCTGCCGCATCGTCCAGGCGTTTGGCCTTGCCCAGCCTGTCAGATGACATGGTGACGATGGGGCTATCCAGTCCCGCTTCGATGGCGCGCTCGGTCTCATCCGGCAACTTGCTGCCGTCGCCGGAGAAAAATTTGATGCCATTGTCCTCGAATGGATTGTGCGAAGCGGAGATAACAACGCCCGCCTGCAAACGCAGTGCGCGCGTGAGATACGCCACCGCCGGAGTCGGCACCGGCCCGGCCAGATATACATCCACGCCCGCTGCGATAAGCCCCGCCTGCAATGCGGACTCCAGCAAATAGCCGGAGATACGCGTGTCCTTACCGATCAGCACCGCCGGACGTTCGCCCTGCGCCAGATGCCAGTCGGCGGAGACCAGCACCTTGCCGGCGGAATAACCGAGGTGCATCACGAACTCAGGCGTGATGGGATGCTCGCCCACCTTGCCGCGCACACCATCGGTGCCGAAATATTTTCTGCTCACACTGTTACTCCACTCATTTTTAAATCAAGAACCAACCACAGATTAACACTGATACACACGGATAAAAACACTCGCAGCCTGAGCCACAAACTCCTAATGAATTGTGTTGGCATCCCAATGGGAAAAACACGAACTTCCGTTAACGACTCGTTGCTGCCCTTCAGCTTTCCCGAAACCAGCCATCCGGAATTGAAGTTCTTGCTGGCTCGCCGGGTCGGACGAATCTGGTAAATGAATTGTTTCTGTCCAGATATAACGGATATGCCCAAGAAATTAACTGGATGTGGCGAAGCTCAACTGCTGTCCTGTGCATATCGGCAGGCTTTTGTTAAGAAAACCATAAACCGGTTGCGACTCACTTACTTTGGAGAGTTTTGCTGTCGAGATTGATCACCTAATTTTGGTACAAAGAATGCTCTAATTACAGCAGCAGTTGGAATTGCGGCCAAGACGCCAGCCGTCACCTCATGGCCATTAGCCCCCAGATAGACAGCTCCTGCAATACACGCGAGAGAAACAACCAGCCCCGCAGCTTGGCCGATAGTATCGCTTCGAAATACAGCTTTACTTTGATATTCACCAATCCTCAATTGGCTTTGTTGTGCGCTTATATTCGCGTCCATGGCCTGTTTTTCCATCTGGCGTCGATGGGTTGATTCATTTTCAGCAAGATTAATCAAACGCTCTGCTGTGCCAGGAACTAGCTGATCAAACCCGCGCAACACTTCCGGTGGTGGAATTGGACCTTGGTAGACTTGAGTTTGAGTCCCAGCCGCTATGTTAATGGGCTGAACTTGTGGTTGGCTAAAAATCCCACTAACGGCGTTTGCTACGGGATTTTTTTGTGGTGGATTCTTTGGATGATCTGCCATGTTTCTTTGTTACTGTACGATCTTCTTTAGTCGAAAGTTGGTTTTCGTGGCGAACTACGACGGCTCTCATGTCACTTCCGATTTTATACCAATCCCCAAGCAACGCTTGATCAATAGGAATAAGAGGAACGCTAACTTGAAAAACCGATGGCAGACTCGGGACGCTCTCGTGGTGATATAGCAAAGCAGGGGCACCCAGCCCCTTTACAAAACCATGGAGGAAGGCTTCTCTACGTGTTTTTTGAAAATCAATCAGAAACATGCGGCGGATGATAAATCTTTTTTCATTAAAAGCGCAACAAATTTTAGAGGCGACGTAGTTCGGCGAGCCAATCAGAACTGAACACTGACCGTCCGCTATTGGCACGAAGCCGCCAATTCTTTATTCGCGATCAAGCACTATCACTTGCGTCCGTTTCAGCATTTTCTTGAAATCGGTGTCGAAGGAAACCAGGTGTTCGCCGAGTTGATTATTGCCGCCACGAGCCACGCAGATCAAGCGAGCGAAAATAGTTTGAGGCGCGGCTCCACTTCCGCTATCGCTTCAAAATCGCGATCATCGTGGAGCAGGGCGTCGCGCAGCAAATCTATCCAGACCGAGCTATCGAACAGCAGCCTGCCAGACCTTCAGCGCATCCACCGTAGCACCCACATCATGCACGCGCACGATACTTGCCCCGCGCTGCACCGCCAGCAGCGCTGCCGCCACGCTGGCATGCACACGATGCTCCACATCCTGCCCGGTGATCGCGCCCAGCATGGACTTGCGCGACAGCCCCACCAGGAACGGCACACCCAGCTCTTCGAGCGCAGCCAGGTCACGCAACAGGGCGAGATTGTGCGCCAGCGTCTTGCCGAAGCCAAAACCCGGATCGACCACGATGCGGTCGCGCGCAATACCTGCCGCTTCGACTGACGCGATGCGTGCGCGCAGAAATTCCCGCACCTCGCGCACCACGTCCTGATATTGCGGTTCAAGCTGCATGGTTTGCGGCGTTCCCTGCTTGTGCATCAGGCACACCGCCGCATCGCTCGCGGCTACCGCAGCCAGTGCATCGGGCTGTTGCAGTGCGTTAATGTCGTTGACCATGCTCGCCCCCGCCGCCAGGGCAGCACGCATCACTTCGGGTTTACAGGTATCTATGGAGAGCGGAACCGGTACGCCATGCAAACCCTCAATCACCGGCAGCACGCGATCCAGTTCTTGCTGCACGCTGACCGGCAGCGCACCGGGGCGCGTGGATTCGCCGCCGATGTCGAGCATGGAAGCGCCTTCGGCTATCAGATGATGGGCATGCTCGATTGCCGCCTCAGAGCGCAAATGCCGTCCACCATCGGAGAAGGAATCTGGCGTGACATTGACGATGCCCATGACTAATGGGCAGGAGAGGTTGAGGTGGAAGGAACCGCAGCGGAGAAGCATAAAAACAGTTGGTAGTCGCTAATCGTTAGCCACCAGTTAGCTGCAACAACTAACGACTAACGACTTCAGGTTTCCTGCGCCGGTTGTGTTGGCGGCGGTGCAGGCGTAGCGGTAGCCGCCGGAGCCGTGGGCGTCGCATCCTGGGGCGGCTGCGGCGGCTGGCTGCTCGGCCTGGGTTTGGGCGGGCGCGGCGGCTTGCCCGACATGATGTCTTCTATCTGATCCGCATCGATGGTTTCCCATTCCAGCAGCGCAGCAGTCATGGCCTCGATCTTGTCGCGATTCTCTTCGATCAGCTTGCGCGCCAGGCCATATTGCTGATCTATGATGCGACGAATTTCCTCATCCACTTTCTGCATGGTGGATTCGGAAACGTTCTTGTGCGTAGTCACGGAACGACCCAGAAATACTTCGCCTTCATTCTCGCCATACACCATCGGCCCCAGAGCATCGGACATACCGTAGCGCGTCACCATATCGCGCGCCAACTGGGTCGCGCGCTCGAAGTCGTTGGAGGCGCCGGTCGTCATCTGGTGCATGAATATCTCTTCCGCGATACGTCCGCCGAACAGCACGGCGATGGTGTCGAGGATGCGATTCTTGTCCATGCTGTAGCGGTCTTCTTTCGGCAACTGCATGGTCAGACCCAGCGCGCGCCCGCGCGGAATGATCGTGACCTTGTGCACCGGATCGGTTTTGGGCAGCAGTCTTGCCACCACCGCGTGACCGGACTCGTGATAAGCCGTGTTCTTGCGCTCCTCTTCCGGCATGATCATGGTGCGGCGTTCCGTGCCCATCATGATCTTGTCTTTGGCCGATTCGAAATCCTCCATCTCGACAAAACGCTTGCTGCGGCGAGCGGCGAACAGAGCGGCCTCGTTCACGAGATTGGCGAGGTCGGCGCCGGACATGCCGGGTGTGCCGCGCGCCAGAATGTCCGCCTTCACGTCCTGCGCGACTGGCACTTTGCGCATATGCACCGTCAATATCTGTTCACGGCCACGGATGTCGGGCAAGGGCACCACCACCTGGCGGTCGAAACGACCGGGGCGCAACAGCGCCGGGTCGAGCACATCGGGGCGATTGGTCGCGGCAATCACGATCACGCCGGAAGCGCCTTCAAAACCATCCATCTCCACCAGCAGCGCATTCAGCGTCTGCTCGCGCTCATCGTTGCCGCCGCCCATGCCTGCACCGCGCTGACGACCGACCGCATCGATTTCATCAATGAACACGATGCACGGCGATTGCTTCTTGGCCTGCTCGAACATGTCGCGCACGCGCGCGGCGCCTACGCCGACAAACATCTCGACGAAATCGGAACCGGAGATGGAGAAGAACGGCACTTTGGCTTCGCCCGCGATGGCCTTGGCCAGCAAGGTCTTGCCGGTGCCGGGACTGCCCACCATGAGCACGCCGCGCGGGATGCGTCCGCCCAGCGTCTGGAACTTGGATGGGTCGCGCAGGAAATCCACCAGTTCGCTCACTTCTTCCTTGGCCTCGTCGCAACCCGCCACATCGGCGAAGGTCACGCGCTCCTTGGAATCATCCAGCATGCGCGCACGCGACTTGCCGAAAGAAAATGCGCCGCCCTTGCCGCCGCCCTGCATCTGGCGCATGAAGAATATCCACACGCCGATCAGCAGCAGCATGGGGAACCACGACACGAGTACGTTCATCAGCATGGAAGGCTCTTCTTCCGGCTTGGCTTCGATCTTCACGCCGTTCTTGATCAGGTCGGACACCAGCCACAGATCCTGCGGCGCATAACTCGTGATGTGCTTGCCATCTGCGGTGACCGCTTTCAGCACACGCCCTTCCATCGTTACCTTGGAAATATGGCCCTGTTTGACCTCGTCCAGGAACTGCGAATAGTCCATCTGCGCCTGTCCGCCCGAGGGCTGACGCGAGTTGAACTGGTTGAATACCGTCATCAGCACCAGCGCGACGACCAGCCAGATTCCGATGCTCTTAAATAGATTGTTCAAAATTACTCTCCACCGGCCTGCGCCGAACTACTTCATGAACCTGCATTAAACACTGTCCGGCCTTATTACTCAAGCTCTCCCCGCCCCAGAAAAGACTGCCCGAGCAGATACACCTCATTGCTACGATCGCGCGAAGCCTTGGGTTTGCGCGTCGCCACGCGCCCGAACCGGGCACGCATGAGTTTGACGAAATCCTCGAATCCCACGCCCTGAAAGACTTTCACCAGGAGTGCGCCGCCCGGCTGCAAATGGTTAGACGAAAAATCCAGTGCCAGTTCCACCAGATGCATGGCGCGCGCCTGGTCAACCATGTCTACGCCGCTTATGTTGGGGGCCATATCTGAAATCACAAGCCCGACCGGCTTGCCCCCCAGCTTCCCTTCGAGTTGCGCCAGCACTTCGTCCTCGCGGAAATCGCCCTGAATGAACTCCACGCCATGTATCGGATGCAGAGGCAACAGGTCGAGCGCGATCACCTTGCATCCTCTGGCGGCCGCCACCTGCGACCAGCCGCCGGGCGTCGCGCCCAGGTCCACCACTACCATGCCGGATTTGAGCAGATGGTCACGCTCGTCTATTTCCAGCAGCTTGTACGCGGCGCGCGAACGATAACCCTCTTTCTGCGCGCGCTGCACATAAGGATCGGTCACATGCTCGTGCATCCACTGTTTGCTGGTTTTGGAACGCTTCATTATGCAAACCTTTTGCAACCACGGAAAACACGGATGACACGGAATGAAAACCTGAAGAGCAAATGTACTCCACAGATTTTTGCGTCTTCCGTGTCACCCGTGTTTTCCGTGGTTAATTCTGTTTCTGGGTTAAAATCCGCGCCTCACAACGAAAGGCCAACATGTTAACGCTTACCGTATTGCAGCGCCAAAACCTCAAGGCGCGCGCCCATCCGCTCAATCCCACCGTCATCATCGGCAACGCCGGACTGACTCCATCCGTGCTGGAAGAGATTGCCCGCAGCCTGAAAAGTCACGAACTCATCAAGATTCGCGCCATGAGCGGCGACCGTGAAGCACGCGACGCCATGATGCTGGAGATATGTGAAAAACTGAATGCCGCTCCGGTGCAACACATCGGCAAAATTCTTGTTGTATACCAACCACTGGCGGATGAGCCCGAGAAAAAACCGGCGAAACGCAAAGGCAAGGTACTCACCAAGAAGCAGTTGGGGAACCGCAGCTAGATATACTGCACGTCCACCACTTCGTATTCGCGTATGCCGCCCGGCGCCTGCACTTCGGCGACATCGCCGCTGTATTTGCCGATCAGCGCGCGCGCGATGGGCGAGCTGATGGAAATCTTGCGCTGCTTGATGTCGGCCTCGTCGTCGCCGACGATCTGGTAAGTCATCACATCGCCGTTGTTGGTGTCTTCCAGCACCACGGTCGCGCCAAACACGCAGCGGCCATCGGCATTCAGCGTCTTCGGATCTATCACCTGCGCGCTGCCCAGCTTGCTTTCCAATTCCACGATGCGCCCCTCGACGAAGCTTTGGCGTTCCTTGGCTGCGTCATACTCGGCATTTTCGGACAAGTCGCCATGCGAGCGCGCCTCAGCGATCGCGGCGATCACCGCCGGGCGTTGCACGGTCTTCAGATTGTGCAATTCGCTGCGCAATAATTCTGCGCCAATCACGGTCAATGGAACTTTACTCATGCTGCACCCCTGGGCTTTTCCGAACTTGAAATTTATAGAGCGTAGGTCGGGCTACGCCCGACATGGTGGGCAAAGCCCACCCTACATTGTTAATCGTTTATGTTGCGCCTGCACATCGTATACCTGCAATTCCTTCATGTGCTGCATCCCCAGACAGGCAGCGCGCGCGCCGGCCAGCGTGGTGAAATAGGTCACGCGCCCCTGCAACGCCGCATGGCGGATGGAATAGGAATCGCGCATCACGGAAGGCCGGCTATCCACGGTGTTGATGATCAGATTGACCTCGCCGTTCTTGATCATGTCCACGATATGCGGACGCCCTTCGGCAACCTTGTTCACCACCGTCACTGCCACGCCTGCCGCGCCTAATACCGCTGCCGTGCCGCGCGTCGCCAGCACGGTGAATCCCAGTTGCACCAGCGAGCGTCCGACTTCCGCCGCACCGGGTTTGTCAGCCTCGCGCACGCTGATGAACACCTTGCCGGACGCGGGCAGCTTGACGCCCGCCGCCAGTTGCGACTTGACGAAGGCTTCGGCGAATGTCTCGCCTACCCCCATCACCTCACCTGTTGATTTCATCTCCGGGCCGAGTATGGTGTCCACGCCGGGAAACTTGATGAAGGGGAACACGGCTTCCTTCACCGAATAATACGGCGGGATGACTTCCTTGCTCACGCCCTGCTGCGCCAGTGTCTGTCCGGCCATGCAGCGCGCGGCGATTTTCGCCAGCGGCACGCCGGTGGCCTTCGACACATACGGCACGGTGCGCGAGGCGCGCGGGTTCACTTCCAGCACGTACACCGTCTCGCCCTGAATGGCAAACTGCACGTTCATCAGGCCGACCACATTGAGCGCTTTCGCCATCGCTTTGGTCTGGCGGCGCAATTCGTCCTGCATCGCGACGGACAGCGAATACGGCGGCAAGGAACAAGCCGAGTCGCCGGAGTGCACGCCCGCTTCTTCGATGTGCTCCATGATGCCGCCGATGACGACCTCTTTACCATCCGATACCGCATCCACGTCCACCTCGATCGCGTCATTCAGGAAGCGGTCGAGCAGGATAGGCATGCGCTCCGGAAAGGTCTTGGACATTTCCTCTGCATCGCGCATATAACGTTCGAGATCGGGCTGCGCATGAATAATTTCCATGGCGCGACCGCCCAGCACATTGGAAGGACGCATCACCAGCGGATAGCCGATCTCGGCCGCACCAGCCACCGCATCGGCCACGTTGCTCGCCGTGCGATTGGGCGGCTGCTTCAAATTCAATTCGCGCAGCATGGCCTGAAAGCGCGCGCGATCTTCCGCCATGTCTATCATATCCACTGTGGTGCCAATGATAGGCACGCCGTTCTTGGCCAGGCCATGCGCCAATTTGAGCGGCGTCTGTCCGCCATACTGCACGATCACGCCGACAGGTTTTTCGACAGCCACCACTTCCAGCACATCTTCCAGCGTCAGCGGTTCGAAATACAAACGGTCCGAAGTGTCGTAGTCGGTGGACACGGTCTCGGGATTGCAGTTAAGCATGATGGTCTCGTAACCATCCTCGCGCATCGCCAGCGCGGCATGCACGCAGCAATAGTCGAACTCTATGCCTTGCCCGATGCGGTTCGGCCCGCCCCCCAGCACCATGATCTTCTGCTTGTGAGTGGGCTGCGATTCGCATTCTTCCTCGTAGGTCGAATACATGTAAGCCGTGTTGGTGGCAAATTCGGCGGCGCAGGTATCCACGCGCTTGAACACCGGGCGTACGCCCTGCGCATGGCGATAGGCGCGCAATGCGGCATCATCCGTCTCCAGCAACTTCGCCAAACGCGCATCGGCGAAACCGCTGCGCTTCAGTGTGCGCAACTCGTCGGCGTTCAGGCTTTCCAGCGTGCGGCCAAGCAACGACTTTTCCTGGCGAATGATGTCTTCGATCTGCACCAGAAACCACGGATCGATCTTGCTGACGTTGAACACTTCTTCCACGCTCATGCCGAGACGGAAGGCGTCGCCCACCGCCCAGATGCGTTCCGGCCCCGGATTGCCCATCTCGGAAACAATCGCCTCGCGCTCGGTGTACTTTGTATCCAACCCGTTCACGCCGACTTCGAGGCCGCGCAAGGCTTTCTGGAACGACTCCTGGAAGGTGCGACCTATCGCCATCACCTCGCCCACCGACTTCATCTGCGTGGTCAGGCGGTCGTTGGCCTGCGGGAATTTCTCGAAAGCGAATCTGGGAATCTTGGTGACCACATAGTCGATGGTCGGCTCGAACGAGGCAGGCGTCGCACCGCCCGTGATGTCGTTCTTGAGTTCGTCCAGCGTGTAGCCCACCGCCAGCTTGGCTGCCACCTTGGCAATCGGGAAACCTGTGGCCTTGGACGCCAGTGCCGAGGAACGCGACACGCGCGGATTCATCTCGATCACCACCATGCGCCCGTCTTTCGGATTGATGGAGAACTGCACATTGGAACCGCCGGTCTCCACGCCGATCTCGCGCAACACGGCCAGCGAGGCATCGCGCATGATCTGGTACTCCTTGTCGGTCAGCGTCTGCGCGGGCGCCACGGTGATCGAGTCACCGGTGTGCACGCCCATCGGGTCGAGATTTTCAATCGAGCAGATGATGATGCAGTTGTCGTTGCGGTCGCGCACGACTTCCATCTCGTACTCTTTCCAGCCGAGCAGGGATTCTTCGATCAGCAGTTCCTTGGTGGGGCTAGCCTCCAGTCCGCGCTCGCAAATCTCCACGAACTCTTCGCGGTTGTAGGCGATGCCGCCGCCGCTGCCGCCCATGGTGAACGACGGGCGAATCACCGTGGGATAGCCCATCACCTGCTGCACTTGCAGTGCTTCTTCCATGCTGTGCGCGATGGCCGAACGCGCCGATGCCAGACCGATTTTTGTCATCGCCTGCTTGAACTTCTCGCGGTCTTCGGCCTTGTCTATCGCCTCGCGCGAAGCACCTATCATCTCGACCTTGTATTTTTCCAGCACGCCGTGTCTGGCCAGGTCGAGCGCGCAATTCAGCGCGGTCTGCCCGCCCATCGTGGGAAGAATCGCGTCGGGCTTTTCCTTGGCGATGATCTTCTCCACGATCTGCCAGGTGATGGGCTCGATGTAAGTCGCATCCGCCATGTTCGGGTCAGTCATGATCGTGGCCGGATTCGAGTTCACCAGGATGACGCGGTAGCCCTCTTCGCGTAGCGCCTTGCACGCCTGCGCGCCGGAATAGTCGAACTCGCACGCCTGCCCGATAATGATGGGGCCGGCGCCGATGATCAGGATGCTTTTTATGTCTGTGCGTTTTGGCATAATTTAATAATGTAGGTTGGGTTGGCGCGCAGCGCGTAACCCAACATTGCATCCGCTGGGTTACGGCGCAAAACCGCGCCTAACCCAGCCTACGTTGCATCATTTCAATAAATTTATCGAACAACCCATCCACATCATGTGGCCCCGGACTGGCTTCGGGATGTCCCTGGAAGCAGAACGCCGGCTTATCGGTCAGTTCAAATCCTTGCAGCGTGCCGTCGAACAGCGAGACATGGGTCACGCGCGCATTCGCGGGCAGCGTCGCCGCATCCACCGCGAAACCGTGATTCTGGCTGGTGATCATCACGCGCTTGCTGTGCAAGTCCTGCACCGGATGGTTCGCGCCGCGATGGCCGAATTTCATCTTCACCGTCTTCGCACCCACGGCCAGTCCCATAATCTGGTGACCGAGGCAGATGCCATACAGCGGCACGCCGACCTCGATGAATTTCTTCGTCGCATTGATCGCGTAATCGCATGGCTCGGGATCGCCGGGACCGTTGGACAGGAACACGCCGTCCGGCTTCATGGCCAGCACCTCTTCCGCCGCCGTTCTGGCGGGCACCACGGTAACCCTGCAACCGCGCTCGGCCAGCATGCGCAGGATGTTGCGCTTCACGCCAAAGTCGTAAGCCACCACGTGGAATTGCGTCTCGCTCGCATCACGATAGCCCTGCCCCAGCGCCCATTCGCGCTGCGTCCAGTCATAAGTCTTTTCGCAACTCACCACCTGCGCCAGATCCATGCCGCTCAAACCGGCGAAACCGCGCGCAGCAGCCAGCGCCGCCTCCACGTCATCGCCGCTGGCGACGCAACCGTTCTGCGCGCCCTTCTCGCGCAGGATGCGCGTCAGTTTGCGCGTATCTATCCCGGCGATGGCGACCACATTGTTGGCCTTGAGGTAATCGGGCAGGGATTGCGTGCTGCGGAAATTGCTCACGGTCAGCGACAGGTCGCGGATGATCAAACCGCTGGCGAATACCTGGCGCGATTCCACGTCCTCGGCGTTCACGCCCACATTGCCGATATGCGGATAAGTCAGGGTGACGATCTGCTTGCAGTAAGACGGGTCGGTCAGAATTTCCTGGTAGCCGGTCATCGCGGTGTTGAACACCACCTCGCCGATGCTGCTGCCGGACGCGCCGATGCTAATGCCGCGAAACACCGTTCCATCGGCTAAAACAAGGATGGCGTGATTCGTCTGCGACACAAAATGCTCCCGAGAGGTATGACATAAAGAAGCGGGACGAACCGTTCGTTCATCCCGCTCTGGATTGGCGCGCATTATAGCCGATAGCGAGGGGTGTATCAAATGTGGCGGCTTTATTGGCTTTGCCGCCAGAAACAGTATTACCGAAACGCTCTACTTCAGCTCCAGCACATCCTGCATGTCATACAAACCGGCCTTGTTCGCGCGCAGGAAGCGCGCGGCGCGCAGTGCACCGAGCGCGAAGGTGGCACGGCTGCTGGCTTTATGGGTGATCTCGATGCGTTCGCCGGTGCCCGCGAACAGCACGGTGTGGTCGCCGACGATGTCGCCGCCGCGTACCGTGGCGAAACCTATGGTGGACGGGTCGCGCTCGCCGGTGACGCCTTCGCGGCCATACACGGCGCATTGCGAAAGATCGCGCCCCAAGGTCCTGGCGATGACTTCCCCCATGCCCAGCGCGGTGCCAGACGGCGCATCGACCTTGTGGCGATGATGCGCCTCGATGACTTCGATGTCGTAGCCTTGCGCCAGCACGCGCGAAGCCGTCTCCAGCAGCTTGAACACTAGATTGACGCCTACGCTCATGTTGGGCGCAAATACGATGCCGATGTCCTGCGCCGCTGCGCCGAGTTGCGCCTTCTGCTGCGCGTTGAAGCCGGTGGTGCCGATCACCATGTTCACGCCGAGACGGCGGCAAATCTCCAGATGATGCAGCGTACCTTCCGGGCGCGTGAAATCTATCAGCACGTCCGCGCCTTGCAGCGCCGCTGCCGCATTGCTATTGATGGCGACGCCGCGCACACCACCGAAGTCCGCCACATCCCGGCCGGCATGCGGGCTGCTCTCATGTTCCAGCGCGGCATGCAGCACGAAATCGTCGGCCTGCACCGCCGCCTCCAGCAATGCCCTGCCCATGCGTCCGGCGCTACCCGCAATCGCCACTTTTATTTTGCTCATCGCTGCTCGTCCTTATTTCTTTTCTGCCGACACTGGCGGCGGCATGTGGCTGTCGTCGATACGTTTCAGGCTGTCGCCGTCGAAAAACAGCGTCAGGCGCTGCTGCGTCACCAGCTTGCCTTCCTGCGTCAATGAATACACATAATCCCAGCGGTCGGCATGGAATGGGTCGTTGATCAGCGGCGTGCCCAGCACGACTCGCACTTGCAGGCGCGTCATGCCCTCCTTGATATTCGCGCGCATCTCCGGCGTGATCAGGTTGCCCTGTAGCACCTCGACCTTATGCGGAGCGAGCAAAGGCGTGCTGCACGCGGCGAGCAGGATGGAAAAAACGATAAGTGCAATACGCATTATTGACCTTTACTTAATCTTGACACACTTACTGTCATTCCCCCTTTCGCGGGGATGACGCAACAGAAAACTGCGGCATGATACCTCAAGCGCCCAACATTTCGGCAGCGTGCTTGCGCGTGGTCTCGGTAATTTTCACGCCGCCCAGCATGCGCGCGACTTCCTCGACGCGTTCGTCCGGCTTGAGCACGCGGATGCCGCTCAGCGTCACACCATCGCGTACGGATTTGCTGACCTGCCACTGCGCATCCGCCGCCGCCGCGACTTGCGGCAAATGCGTGACGCACATCACCTGATATTGCTGCCCGAGACGTTTGAGCGATTGCCCGACGATCTCCGCCACGCGCCCGCCTATGCCGCTATCCACTTCGTCGAAGATCAGGGTCGGCACGCTGGCGACCTGCATCGCGGCGACCTGTATCGCCAGGCTGATGCGCGACAATTCGCCGCCGGATGCCACCTTCGCCAGGTTGCGCAACGGTGTGCCGGGATTCGCCGCGACCTGGAACTCGACCGTTTCCAATCCATGCGCATTGCCCTCCTCCAGCGGCGTGAGCGCCACGGCGAAACTGCCGCCCTGCATGGCCAGTGCCTGCATCGCGGTGGTAATCTCCTGCGCGAGTTTCTGCGCGGCTTTCGTGCGCGCCGCGCCGAGTTTCCTTGCAGCGGCCAGATAGCTTGCACGCGCAGTGGATTCCTGCTGCGCCAGCGCGGCGAGATCGGCAGCGCCGCCCAGCTCATCCAGCCGCGCGACAATACCTTGCATGGCTTCCGGCAACTGCTCGGGCGTCACGCGGTATTTGCGCGCCGCTTCCACGATGTCCGCGATGCGCCGCTCCTGCTCGCGCAGCAATGCAGGATCGGCGTCGAGCTTCTGCTGGTAATGGCGCAAGGCATACACCGCTTCCTGCAATTCGTTCTGCGCGCTTTCGAGCATGGCGAGTGTGTCGCGCAAGGCCATGTCGAACTCGATGCCTGCGCGCACGCGCGCCAGCAATGCATTCAGTTGCGCGAGGCACGCAGTGTCGGCATCGCTCAACACTTCAACACCGAACTGCGCCGTCTCCAGCAGGCTGGCCGCATGGGACAGACGCGCGTGGTCGGCCTGCAACACGGCCCATTCCTGCGCGCTGAAATTCAATGTCTCGAGTTCGCATTTCTGGAACGACAGCAGCTCGCATTCGGCGGCCACCGCGCCGGCGTTCTGTTCAAGTTGCACACGGCGGCGATGGATGGCCTGCCAGTCGCGAAACCATCCTGCCACGGTTTCCGCATCGCGCAGCAAGCCGGCGTAACCGTCGAGCAATTCGCGCTGCGCATCGGGGCGCAACAGCGACTGGTGCGCATGCTGGCCGTGGATATCCAGCAGATATTCGCCCGCCTCACGCATCTGTTGCTGCGTGGCGCTGCTGCCATTGATGAAACCGCGCGAACGGCCATTGGCGTCCAGCACGCGGCGCATCAGGCATGCGCCCTCGTCGCCTTCCAGCTCCTGCGCGCGCAACCAGTTTTGCAAGGCGGGCAATTTCGAGATGTCGAATTCCGCGCTGATCTCGGCACGCGCGCAGCCCGCGCGCACCATGCCCGCATCGCCGCGCTCGCCCAGAGCCAGCGACAAGGCGTCGATCAGAATGGATTTGCCGGCGCCAGTCTCGCCGGTGAGCGCGGTGAAACCAGAAGAGAAATCGAGTTCGAGGGATTCAACGATAACGAAATCGCGGATGCTGAGGAACTTCAACATTACAGGGTCTTATTCCAGAGCAGCTTCTCGCGCAGTGTGTGGTAATAACTATGCCCAACCGGATGCAACAAACGGATGGGCTTGGAATAGCGCGTCACTTCCAGCCGGTCTTTGGCCTGCAGATCGAAAGAACTGTGGCTATCGAAACGCACGCGCACATAACTGGCGTGATACATCTGTATGCCGATCTCGATCACCGACTCGCTCTTCACCACGATGGGACGGTTGCTCAGGGTGTGCGGGCACACCGGCACCAGTTCGATGATGTCCAGCCCCGGGTGCAGGATGGGGCCGCCGGACGACAAGGCATAGGCAGTAGAGCCGGTCGGGGTCGATACGATCAGACCGTCGGCGCGCTGGTTGTAGAGATATTCGCCGTCTATGCGCACCTCGAACTCGATCATGTTGCTGGCGTTATCGCGGTGCACCGTCACTTCGTTCAGCGCCAGTTCAGCGCAGACTTCCGCGCCGTTGCGCAACACGCGCGTGGACAGCAGCATGCGCGGCTCGGTGACGAACTCGCCTTCCAGCATGGCGGCTATGGTTTGCAGCATGGTGTCGAGCGAAATGTCGGTGAGGAAACCCAGACGCCCCTGATTCACGCCCACCAGCGGGACGCCGAACGGTGCCAGGGTGCGCGCGATGTTCAACATGGTGCCGTCGCCGCCCAGCACGATGGCCAGGTCCACGACGCCGCCCATCTCGCCCAAGGCCATCACGCGATAGGGATGATCCTTCAGGTGTTCGGCAGTGCGGCTGCCCACCACCACCGCCACACCTCTGCCGGCAAGGAACGCGGCCAAATGCAGCAGCGGCTCGGCAATCGACGGCGTCTGGTATTTGCCGATCAGGGCGATGGTCTGAAAAGGAAATTTCATGCCCGCGATTAAACCATATCGGAGCAGGGATGACAAAGCCGCAGCCGATCTACCGACTCAAATGAGAGAGTGCATCAATACCGGAAGGCGGGACAGGAAACGAAACTTCCAGAAAGCTCGTTGCCCTGTCCGCAAATTATGCGCCTGGCTGGTCTGCGGCATAAACCAAAAAACGACGTGCCGGCAAGACCTCGCGCCAAATCGCAGGCTGGGGATCTAGCGTACCAGCCTCACATAATAGGTGGAGGTGCGGGCAGTGGCGGCGACGGAGCCATCCCGAAAGGTCACCCCCCAGGCAAGGCTGCTTGCCCCCGTATAGGGAGTTGAGGACCAATACCAATCAGCTTGCAAACCTGGGAACGTCACAGAATCAGTCGCAGGATTGGACAGGCCGCGATCGACAATGCTGGCCAGCTCTTTCACCGACGGCAAGCGCCAGCCAGTCTGACTTTGGGCTCGCGTCAATGCCAGCTCGTGGGTATAAGTGAGGGCTGTGCCCGTGCAAGCCGAACCGCTCCAGCCTTGCGGCTCACTGCAACGACGCCAGATCAATCCGGTATTCTGGTCGGTCACTTCCGCCCCATTGACTGTGTAGCGGACTTGTGCGAACGCAGGGATCGCGAGTAACAGGCCTATGATCGTGGCAAAGCATTTCAGCATGATGTTCATGGGCGATCTCCTTGAAGGTTCTCTATCGTAAGTCAAAATCCGCGCCGTGCGACGGCGCACTAAGGGCGCACCAGCCGCACATAACGGGACGAGGAGCGCAGGGTGCTGCCGCCAGTAAGGCTGCCGTCGAGGAAGCTGGGAGCCCAGGCGCGGTGCGCCCCCCCCACATCGGCAGACGAAGACCAATACAGGCCGCCCGCCGTATTCGGGAACCACGTCGTGTCTATGACAGGAGCCGTTCCAACACCATAGTCCATCAAGCCCTGCAACTCGTCTGCCGTTGGCAAGCGCCAATCGCTATAGCCGCACAGCACCGCAGTATTAACGGATGCCACATAGCCGATCGTGTTGGTTGCAGCCGCAATATCGCCCAAGCTGGGATTGACCAGGTTCGACCCATCCCACTTCTGTGCTTTGCTGGCATCGTCGTAGTTGGTGTAGGTAGCATTCATATTGCCTACCGTTTTGACTTCCCAGGTCAGGTTCGTAATATTGTCCTTGACGCAACCGCCGCTGACCGCGCTATAGCTGAAGCCCAGTTTGCCATCGCTATTGCCGGGACTGCTGACGTCGCGCCCCACCATGCCATCCTGGCTGGCATTAAGGCTGGTCGCACCCAAGCTCGCGCAAGAAACCAGGGCAGGACTGCCTGCCTGATAACACTGGCTGGCAGTAATGCCCGTGTCGGGAAGCAGACCTGCTGATGCGGCAACTGTCACACTCACGGTATAGGAAACCGTTGTATTGTCTGCAGCAGTGACGGTATAGCTCACCGGGCTGGTGAAATTATTCGCGGTGCTGCCACTAACCTGCGCGGTTGCGCCGACTTTGACGCTGGCCCCCGTAGTAGTGAAGGTGGCAACCAGTGCCGTGACGCTGGTGCCATACGGCATGGTGACGGCGATAGCCTTATTCGTTTCATCGATAACGCCTGTCACCCCATTCAACGCAAAGGCGGTAATCGCCTTGGCAGAATTGGAGGCTACCGTGGCCGTCACGGTATAGGTGGCAGTTGTGCCATCTCCAGCGGTAACGGTATAGCTCACCGGGCTGGTGAAATTATTCGCAGTGCTGCCACTAACCTGCGTGGTTGCGCCGACCTTGACGCTGGCCCCCGTAGTAGAGAATGTAGCAACCAGTGACGTGACGCCGGTGCCATATGGCAGGGTGACGGCGATAGTCTTGTTCGTTTCGTTGATAACGCCTGCCACCCCACCCAACGCGAAGGCGGTAATCGCCTTGGCAGGATTGAGAGTCACGGTAACCGTCACGGTATAGGTGGCAGTTGAAAGATCTCCAGCGGTAACGGTATAGCTCACCGGGCTGGTGAAATTATTGGCAGTAATGCCACTAACCTGCGTGGTTGCGCCGACTTTGACGCTGGTTCCCGAAGCCGAGAATGTGGCAACCAGTGCTGTGACGCTGGTGCCATACGGCAGGGTGACGGCGATAGTCTTGTTCGTTTCGTCGATAACGCCAGTTACCCCACTCAACGCGAAGGCGGTAATCGCCTTGGCAGAGTTGGAGGCTACCGTGGCAGTCACGATATAGGTGGCAGTTGTGCCATCTGCAGCGGTAACGGTATAGCTCACCGGGCTGGTGAAATTATTTACGGTAGCGCCGCTAATCTGCGTGGCTGTACCTACCTTGACGCTGGCACCTGTAGTAGAGAATGTAGCAACCAGTGTTGTGACAATGGTACCAGCCGGAACAGTAACCGCAATGGTCTTGTTCGCTTCATCAATAGAGCCCGTGCTTCCCGACAAAGAGAACGCAGTAATGGCTTTGGCTGACGACAATGCACCTCCACCTCCACCTCCCCCTCCACCACCACCCCCGCCGCCGCAGGAAGCCAGCCCCAACACCAGCCCGGCAAGCGCGAATACCTTGCCCAGACTGGAAAAAAGAGAGCCGCGTCCCTTGCTCGTTGCTCGTTGCTCGTTGCGCAGTGACAGGATACGCATTTAGATTGACTCCTTGTAAGTGTGCGGTGCGGCTCCGGGTAGCCTAATAATTCACGGCCGCCTTGGTCAGCAGCGGTGAATTTGCGCGCGCATCGTAGCCAGATATGCGGGAATCGTCAATCAAGGTTTCCCCTAGACTTGCACCCATCTGCTTTTCAACCAGCCTTTCAAATTCCTCCGCCGGTACCGGGCGCGAGTAGAGATAGCCTTGCGCGAAATCGCAGCCGAATGAGACCAGAAGCTCGTGTTGCCGTTCCGTTTCCACGCCCTCGGCTATGGTGCGGATACCCAGCTTGTGCGCCATCACGATAATCGCCTCGACCAGCGCCTTGTCACTTTCATTTTCCGCCAGGTTGCTGATGAAGGAACGGTCTATCTTGAGGTAGTCCACATCGAATTTCCTGAGATAGGAGAGCGAGCTGAAGCCGGTTCCGAAATCGTCCACAGCGATTTCGATACCGCCATCGCGGAATATCTGCAAACGCTGTTTCACCATGGGCAACTCCTCCAGCAGCATGCCCTCGGTGATCTCCACGGCGATGCTGTTCCGTGGCAAACCCTGGCTCGCCAGCCGGTCCGGCCATTCCTCGCCCACCGCTTTCGCGATGAATTGCACCGGCGACTTGTTCACGCTGACCGGAATAATCTCGCCAAATTTTTCGCGCCAGCGCCCGACGCTATCCGCCGCCTGCCCGAACACCCATTCGCCGATCTCCAGTATCAGGCCGGATTCCTCGGCCAGCGGGATAAACAAATCCGGGGCTATCATGCCGCGCTCGCGATGCTTCCAGCGCAGCAATGCTTCCGCCTTGGCAATTTGTCCGCCCGCCATTTCCACGATGGGCTGGTAATAGACTTCCAGTTCATTGCGCGCCAGCGCCCCCCTGAGGTCATTGGTCAGCACGAGTTTTTCCTGCGCTTCGCTCTGCATGGATTCGGTGAAATAGGCAAAGCAATTGCGCCCCTTCGCCTTGGCTCCATACATCGCCCGATCGGCTTTCTTTAACAGTTCTTCCAAGCCTTGCGCATCTTCGGGGCACAGTGCGATACCAACGCTGGCCGAAACATAAGCAGCCTCGCTGCCCAACATGAAAGGCTTGCACAGCTCGCCTATGATGTTGAGCACGATACGTTCGAGGCAACCGCAATTGCCAAACGCAGACAGGATGACCGTAAATTCGTCCCCGCCCAGGCGCGCGACGGTGTCCGTCTCACGCACGCACCGGCCTATGCGCAGCGCGGCCTCCACCAGCAAGCGATCGCCCATATCGTGCCCCATGGTGTCATTGATCTCCTTGAAGTGATCGAGGTCGATGAACAGCAGGGCAAGCGATTCATCCGTGCGGCGCGATTGCCTGATCTCGCGCTCCAGCCGGTCGCGAAACAGCCGGCGATTAGGCAGGCCGGTCAGCATGTCATAGTTGGCCTGCCGCCAGATAATTTCATCCTTCTGCTTCTTCTCGGTAATGTCGGAGAATTGCACCACGTGGCGGTACACGCTGCCATCCGGATGGCGGATCACGCTGATGCTGGTCCACTTCGCAAAAATTTCGCCATTCTTGCGCTGTTCCCACATCTCACCCTGCCAATATCCCGCATCCAGCATGTCTTGCCATATCAAGCGATAAAACTCGCGGTCATGCACGCCGGAGTTCAGCATGCCAGAATCCTTGCCGATGACCTCATCCAGTTCATATCCGGTAATACGGGTAAAGGCCGGATTGATCTCCACGATGCGGTTGTTCTCGTCTGTCACCATAATGGCTTCGCTGCTTGCCTGGTAGATCAAGGCGGCGAGCTCCATGGATTTTTCGGCCTGCATGCGCTCGGTTATGTCATGCACGATGGAGTAAAGCAGTTGCTGCTCCCCCATTCTGATCGGGCCGGTGTAGACCTCGACATCCCGCACTTCGCCACTGGCTAGGCGGTGCTTGAAATGGAATCCGTTTTCCTGCTGCCGATTTGCCCTGTCCATCTTTTCCGCGATCTCTGCGCGGGGCAACGTATTGATCCGGTCTATGTTCATGCCCACCATCTGCGCCACCGGATAGCCGTAATAGTCGCTCGCCGCCGCATTGGCATCCATAATTTGCCCGTCGGACGGATCAATCAGCAGCATGGGAATCCTGGCGCGCAGGAACAAAGTGCGATAACGGTCATCGCTCTGTTCTTTTTCGAACCTGGCGAACAGCATCTGGGACAGCATCTGGTTCGATTTCTGCGCAAGGATGTACAAGCCTATGGTGAACACCATAAACATGGCGCCCAACGCAGCGAATATGTCCCTGTTCTCATCCCCCGCAAATATCCCGAGAGCAAAACGGATCAGGGTAAGCAATGCCACCGCCAGAAAGTAAGCTTGGAAAGCGGGAAACCAGGCATTCCAGGAAACCACTGCCCCGGCCAACATGCCGACGATAACGACCAGCAGGAAAGCCTGATGCGACAAGTCCGTGGGAAACAGGATGATCGCGGCCGCGCCCCATATGGCCCCGGACACTCCGGCGCCCCACACGGCGATACGCTTCCAGTACACCATGCGCTCTGCACGGGCTGCATCCCGTTCATAATCCAGCAGCAAACGGAATCTTGCGACCGTGATACCCGCGATCGCCAGCCACCAGGTCAGCAGCAAGCCGGACGGAACCACGCCCCACAGAAAAACTGCTGCGATACTGGCATTGACCACATTGATCAGAAAGACCAACCGCGCCCTGGAGAACAGGACGTTAAGTTGCGCCGCCTCTATCAAGGAAGCCACACCTGCTACATTTTTGACCAACTTTACTGCGCCTCCTGGATCCGCCCATACGGCCAGCGGATTTTATAGTTTTGTACTGCGGTGCACATGATAAACCATTGCAGCGGAATTATGGAATGGTCGCCGACGCCAACCCCGGACAACATGCGATGCCGCAGTGCTAGAATGCGCACCATGCTTAACGACCGCGCGCAAATCCTGCTTAAGGCTCTGGTGGACCGCTACATCAGCGATGGCCAGCCGGTTGGCTCGCGCGCGCTGCAACAGTTCTCCGGACTCGATGTGAGTTCCGCCACCATACGCAACGTGATGGCCGAACTGGAAGAGATGGGACTGATCGCCAGCCCGCACACCTCAGCCGGACGCGTGCCTACCGCGCTGGGCTATCGTTTGTTCATCGACACCCTGATGGTGGTGCAACCGCTGGACACGGCGCGCGTGCAGCGGCTGGAACACCAGTTGCAGCCGGACAATCCCTCGCGCCTTTTGGCTCAGGCTTCCAACCTGCTTTCCGAACTCACGCATTTCGCGGGCGTAGTCGCCACGCCCAACCGCACCACGATCCAGGTACGCCAGATCGAATTCCTGCGCCTGTCGGAAAAGAAAGTGCTGCTCATCATCGTGATGCCGGATGGCGAAGTGGAGAACCGCGTACTGCTCACCGAAAAGGATTACACGCAATCCCAGCTCACCGAGACCGGCAATTTTCTCAATCAGCACTATGCGGGCTGCTCGTTTCAGGACATACGCCAGCGTGTGCAGGGCGAACTGCATCAATTGCACCATGACATGACCGCGCTGATGGCCGCTGCCATTGCCGCAGGCGACGAAGCCATCGCGCGCAAGCAGGAGAACTACGTCATCAGCGGCGAACGCAACCTGCTGCACGTACAGGATCTCTCCACCGACATGAACCGCTTGCGCAGCCTGTTCAACGTCTTCGAGCAGAAGACCGAACTGCTGCGCCTGCTCGATGCGGGCCGTCACGCGCCCGGCGTACACATCTTCGTCGGCAGCGAATCGGGACTGGCCGGGCTGGACGAATGCAGCGTGGTGACCGCCCCCTATGCCAGCAACGGACAGATCGTCGGCACGCTGGCCGTGATCGGGCCCAAGCGCATGGACTACGAGAAGGTGATACCGATAGTGGACGTGACCGCGCGCCTGCTGGGCAATGCGCTATCGCAACATTGATGAATCAGAACCTTTAAACCAACACCAATATGCCCTACCAACCCGAACCTGCATACACTCATGGCACACCGGAAAAAACCGCCGTGCTGCTGGTCAATCTTGGCACACCGGAAGCGCCCACCGCAGAAGCCTTGCGTACCTACCTCAAGGAATTCCTGTGGGATCCGCGCGTGGTAGAAATACCGCGCGCCATCTGGTGGCTGGTACTCAACGGCGTCATCCTCAACACGCGGCCAAAAAAATCGGCAGAGAAATATGCGCGCGTGTGGATGCCGGAAGGCTCGCCGCTCAAAATCCATACCGAACGCCAGGCCGCGCTGCTGCAAGGTTATCTGGGCGAACGCGGTGTGCGCGGCATCGTGGTGGATTACGCCATGCGCTACGGCAATCCGTCCATCGCGCACGTGCTGGAAAAACTCAAGGCGCAGAACTGCCAGCGCATCCTGCTGGTACCGATGTATCCGCAATATGCCGCCAGCACCGTCGCCACGGCCTGCGACGCCGTGTTCACCGCATTGCAGAATATGCGCAACACGCCTGCGTTGCGCACCATCAAACATTTTCACGACCATCCCGGCTACATCAAGGCCGTGGCGCAAAGCGTACGCGACTACTGGACACTGCATGGCCGCCCCGACAAACTCGTGATGAGCTTCCACGGCCTGCCGCAGTTCTCGCTGGACAAGGGCGACCCCTACCACTGCGAATGCCAGAAGAGCGGACGCCTGATTGCGGAAGAACTGGGGCTGAGCAAAGAGCAATATCTCATCACCTTCCAGTCACGCTTCGGCAAGGCCGAATGGCTCAAACCTTACACCGCCGCCACATTGGAACAACTCGGCAAACAGAAAACCCGGCGCGTGGACATGGTCTGCCCCGGCTTCGTCGCGGATTGTCTGGAAACGCTGGAAGAGATCGCACTCGATGTGCGCGAGGACTTCCTGCATGCGGGCGGCGGTGAATACCACTACATCCCCTGCCTCAACGAACGCGATGACTGGATACGCACGCTGACCGACATCGTGCAGGACAACCTGCACGGCTGGCTGGATCAGCCGGATATTGTGGCGTTAGAACAGGGACGATTGAGAGCGCTGGGGATGGGGGCAAAGAAATAAAACGACTGATGCAATGTTTTGCATCAATTAGGGGGCGTACTTAACGTTGGGCGTCTTGAGCGCCGGAGCTGATATGTCCGCAAGTTGGTACATCGAATTCCTTCAAAGACTGCGCGAGTTTCGAACTCACTGCGCCGACGCTCTCAACGACGGTGACCTTTCAAAGGGTGGAAAGCTCAATGTTCAGCCCATCTCGCGGGCAGTCGATGCGCTCGAACGCCACTGGAAGAAGCAGTTCCCCCAGCACACGTTGCCCCACCGCGACGACATCAACAGGCACCTTCGATTCGGCCTCGCTACGGACGTGCTTGATCTAATGACCAAGGACATTCATGACGCTGAGGTCAAAGCCCTGAGCGCTTTTGGCGAAACAGAATTGCCGGAGGGAGCGCCGTTTGTCTCGCCGGAACGGATCGAAGAGCTACGGTCGGTTGCTGCTCAGTCGGCCTACGACCTATCTCGTGTGTTACGCCTGTGCGAAGAATTGAACATCGTTTCGAAACGCCAATGCCACATTGCCACCGCCGTTCTCGTGCGAGCACTGATTGATCACGTCCCACCCATCTTCGGTATGCGCGACTTCAAAGAGGTTGCGAACAACTACGCAGGCACCAAGTCCTTTATGGCGACGGCAAAACACCTTGACGAGTCATCGAGGAAAATTGCTGATGGTCTTCTCCATTCGCACATTCGCAAGACGGAAAGCCTGCCTACTGCTACCCAGGTCGACTTCAAACAGTCGCTTGACGTTGTCCTCGGTGAAGTGGCTCGGTTGCTGAGAAAGTAGGGGCCATGCCAAAGACGCCCAACCCGGCAGTCGAGCGGACCTGCGCAAAAAGCCGCGCAGGCCGCTCACTTCTACGTTGGGCATCTACGTGATGAAAGAAAAGCTTGGATTTTTAGCACTGGTTGTCGCCACATTAGTTTGTTCTGGCTGCGGCGGAGGAGGGGGTAGCGGAGGGAGCAGCGCGCCAGCAACTATCAACTTGACGGGTGTTGCTGCCGTAGGTACTCCAATTGTAAATGGCACGTTAAACGTGAGTTGCGCAGCAGGGAGTGCTCTCTCTACAACCACGAACAGCTCTGGCGCTTGGCAAGTCGCCCTCTCCGGGCAAACACTACCATGTGCAATACAGGTGTTGGTACGCGATGAATATTACCCAGAAATTCTAGGTTCTGCGCGCTGAAAATTACCCAGGTGATTAACCTCCTCCGTTCCGATTTTCGGAATGGAGAAACCAAGGAGATGATCACCATGAAATTACTGGGTAAAGTAA